>CAIQVJ010000130.1 GCA_903875225.1 uncultured Pseudomonadota bacterium | reverse complement strand
GATGGCCGCGAGGCGCGAGTCGAGGGTGAGGAAGTGCTCGATCAGGTCCGCGTCGTCGCGGTCGCTGTCGGTGGCGTAGGTGCGGGCGGTGTTGAACATCTGGCCTCGGGCCGCGGCGGGGGGTTGATCCGCTGCGGTGATCTGAGATGTAGCCGCTAGGCTCTACGGCGTCAAGCTTCTAGGCTATAGCCCGAACGATTGTACGGAAGCATCGGGAAAGCAGCCGTAAAGCTCTGCCATCACCACGAGCACGCACCACTCCGGCGCCCACGCCGCATCCATCACCCCGCACATCGTCAGCGGCTGCACGTCGCACGGGGGGAAGAGCAGGTGGATCGTGAGCCACCAGGCGTCGGCCTCGTTCGTCTCCTCGGGCTGGCGCCGGAGGATGCGGTGCGCGAGGCCATGAGCCACCAGGAGCCCGCGCAGCTTCGGCTCCGCGCTCCAGTCGTAGGCGATCACCCCCGCGGTCGTCCCCTCGCCACAGAGGCCCTGTGGTGCGCGCGGGAGCAGCCGCGATCCGATGGCCATTGCGATGTGCCGCGGGTCGCTGAACGGTGGGCGAGCTGCGTCCGAGAGAGCGCGTTTCGCGTAGGACCGCAGTGTGTCTGGCGACCGCAGCGGCGCCCCCTGCTGGACGTCGCCGTACCGGCCATCAAGGATCGCCGTGACGAATCTGTCGAGGGGGTATCTCACTCCCCGGAGACTGTGCCCGGGGGTCGGCGCGGGGCAACGTCAGAAGCCTGACGCGGACAGGGTATGTCAGCGCTTTCGCTTCGCGTCGACCGCCGCCATCTCAGCGCGGACGCTGGCCTCTTCGGCATCCATCGCCTCCGCGTTGCTCGCGTGCTTCCACCAGAAGCTGGCGAGGTCGAAGAGGAAAACGGCGTCGATCGTCTCTGGCCACTGCGCCGCGCTGGTGGTCCCCGCGTGCTGGTACGCCAGCCGCGGGAGGCGCCCGGGGAAGCGCTGCTCCGCGGCGGCGAGGGCCTTGTCAAAGTCCCTGTGATGGTGCAGCGCGGTCGTTGACCCACCCTCACGATTCCCCAGGAGCTCCAGCGGATCGCGCTTCACCAGCCGCGCCATTGCCTCGACGCTTTCGAGGTCGGGGGCCTTCGAGCCGTTCTTCCAGTTGCTCAGCGTCGAGTACGCCACACCGCTCGCCATCTGCAGCGCGGTCAGCGTCGGGAAGTGCTGCGGGACGAGCGCTGCGATGAGCCGTTGCCCGACCGTCGGGGCGGTGAGGGCCATGGGCGCCACGACCTTCGCTTTTGTAGTCATCGCGCTAGAGCCTAAGCCACAGCGAAAGCGCGGCACACCGTAGCGGTGGGAGTGGGTCTGCATCGGGAAAGCGCTCCTTTGGCTTGCAAAGACTAGAGCCCAGCGACTAGTGTGCAAGCCATGGACATCAAACTCCTGTCCCCCGGGCAGTTCTTCGCCCTCGGCCTCGACAGCGGACACATGACCGCCGCGCAGCTTGCGACGGGCATCTCCTACTCGACCATCTGCGACGCGAAGAGCGGCGCCGCCCTGTCGGTCCCGACGGCCAAGAGGCTGGAGGAGTGGACCCGGGCGCTCCCCTCCGCGATCGAAGAGGGCGTCTGCATTGGCGCCGCCATCGCTGTTGGCCTGGACGAGCCCGGCGACCACAAGCCGCGCCGGAAGCCCGCAGCCGCGCGCGAGGTGGCGTGATGCGTGCTGTCCTCGCCCTAGCTCTCGCCCTCCTCCTCACGCTCACCGCCGAGCGCGCGGTTGCCGCCCCGCTGCTACTGCGGGTGGCGGACATCGTCACCATCGCGCTGCTGTTCGTGTACGCCTGCGCCGCCTGCGACCACGGCGTGCGCGACGCACGGGGTGCGCGATGAGCGCCGACCAGCGCAACGAGCTCAAGAGCGCTTCGTGCGAGTCGCATGACCGGAGTATCGCGGTGGCCAGCGGCAGGGGGAAGGCCGAGTGACGCGAGAACTTCGGACCTACCTGCCGGAGGACGTGGCGCGTCGTGACACCGCCCGCGCCCTCGATGATGCGTGTTTCGCGTCGGGCCTGAGCAACGCTGACATCGGCGCTTCGCTAGGTTGCGACGAGAGCTACGTCCGCGCCATGCGCCACGGCGTCAAGCCGATCAGCGCGCACCGCGTCGTGCAGCTCCCGCTGTCCGTCGCGCGGCCCTTCGCTGCGTCGAAGCTTGCGAGCAACGAGGCGCACCGCACGCCACTGACGGCCGCAACGACCGAGGCGCAGGCCGCTGCGCTGAACGTTGCAGCGGCGGAACTGTCCGCGGAGATCTCGCGGCGCGGGGCCGACGGCAAGATCGACGGCGATGACCTGCTCGCGATCCTCGCGAAGTTCGGCCTGTGCGAGGCGATACAGCATCGGCTGCGCGTGGTCGCGGGGGTGGCCCGATGACTCATGCCGACCTCGATCAGGTGCGATCGCCCTACAGGCCGAGGGAGAAGGACTGCACGGGCGATCCGAAGCACTGGCCGTGGCAGCGCCTCCCCGTCTCGTCGGGTGTGTGCCCGGCGAGGGGCTGCAGGGCCGCCACCGGGATCATCCGTCCCTGCGTCCTGACCCTCGCTGCCCTGGTCCCTTTCTGCCACCGCTGCCGCAATCGCGCGCAGCAGGCCCTGCACCGCGGCACCGTGGCCAAAGAGGCCGTCGCCGACTGGCTGACCGGGCTGCTGCCCGAGGAGTCCGAGCCGGAGGCGCCCGCGGGTTGCATCGTCCCCGGCTGCGCTGATACCGCAGCGGCGGTGGGGGCGAGGACGTCCCCCGCCCTCGCGTACTTCTGCAAGCGCCATCGGCACAACGCCCACTGTCTCGTCAGCCGCGGTGGTGGGGCTGATGGCGTCGCCGCTCGGATGCTGGCGGGCCCGATGTCGGCGGGCCGCCCCAGGAGCGCATCGTGAGAGGCCGCAAGGCACAGGACCCGACGCGCGCGGCCACCAAAAGCGAGCACCTCGAGCTCACCGACGGCGGGTGGTCGCTCACGCTGAGCGGCGAGTACGACGACGGCCAGCGCGCGATGGGCTGGCTCCCGGCGCTGCGGATCGCGCGACGCGAGAGGAGCCGCTCGTGAGCCTCTCCAAGAACGTCTGGGCGCATCACCCATCGGTGCCGCTCGCGACCGCCGAGCAGAGGCTCCCGACGCAGGCGCCCGACACAATCTACTTCCTCGACACCGAGACCACCGGGCTGTCGCGCACGGTCGATCGCGTGGTGGAGATCGCCATCGCGGCCGTCGATCGCCGCACCTGGACGGTGCTCTGGCAGGCGTCGCAGCTGATCGACCCCACGTGCTCGATGCCGTCCCATGCGACGAAGGTCAACGGGATCACCACCGCGATGGTCCGCGGCAAGCCGCACTTCGTGGACGTGTGGCCTCGGGTCGCCGCCCGCGTCCCCAACGGCGCCCTCGTCATCGCGCATAACGCCCCCTTCGACCGCGGGATGATCGCGGCTGAGTGCGACCGCACGCGGTACCCGGCGCCCTCGTGGGCCTGGGAAGACAGCCGCGCCCTCGCCAAGCAGGTGCTGCCCGACCGCAGCCACAAGCTCCAGGACCTCCGCGACCTTTTCCGCGTGGACGGCGGCAAGGCTCACCGGGCGATGGGCGACGTCCTGACGCTGGTGTCGATCTACCGCGCGCTGCTCGAGCGCCAGTTGGACGACGCCGCGCACGCCGAAGCGAACGTCGCCCCGCTGCTGAAGGGACGTGCTGCGTGAACGCCAAGGTGACGCCGATGCGCGCCGCGAAGGATGCCTTCGCCGGGATGGACGACGAGCTGGTGCGCGCCACGCTGATCGCCAAGGGCTGGCCGCTGGAGTCGATCGGCACCGAGGACGGCGGCCTCATCGCGCTGCTCGGCCCCGACGTGGTCGCGGTCGTCACCGTGGGCCCCGACGGCGAACTGGCCCTCGCCCGGATCTGCGGCGCCCACGGCGACCTCCCCACAACCCCGGCGGTCGACCATCGCCCGGCAGGGGGTGAGCGTCGCAGGGTCCGCCTCTTCCGCGCACCCACGCTGCGGATGCCCTCGGCCGAGAACCTCCACGGAGCGGCCGGCGGCGTGTCCGTCATCGCGAGCGGCACTCAGGCGCTCCCGCCCCGCAGCGGGTACCGGGACGTCTGGGCGGTCTGGGCACGCGATGGGCACCCGTCCGCCTGCGCGCTGGCCGAGCTCCCCGGGTGGCTGGCGGACGCCGCGCGCGACCCCCTCGTCGCGGCGAAGCTGGCTACCACCGTGCGCCCCACCGCGGGCGGCACGCGCGAGCTCGCAGCCTGGGAGTCGACGCTGGTCCGGTCAGGTCGGCGCACGGCCAACACCTTCGGCAACACCATGAAGATCTTCCGCTCAGCCCCGGCGTACGCGGGTCGCTTCCGGCTCAACCTGATGACCCAGGGGATCGAGTTCGAGGGCGGGCACCTCCCCGAGGGGCGCATCGGGACGTTCCGGGAGCAGATCGAGGACTCCCCCTGGGGCGGATTCTCGCCCTCCGAGGCCAGCGTGATGCAGGCGGTGCGCGCCCTCGCCGAGGAGCAGTCGTACCACCCGGTGCAGATCTACCTCGGGGGCCTCGTGTGGGACGGCGTCCCGCGCCTCGACCTCGTCGCCACCGAGCTGCTCCACGCTGAGGCCGACCCGCTGGTCACCACGATGGTGCGCCGGTGGTTCATCGGCGCCGTGGCCCGTGCGCTCGACCCCGGGTGCCAGGTCGACACCGCGCTGGTGCTCGTCGGTGAGCAGGGCCGCAAGAAGAGCAGCTTCTTCCGCGCCCTCGCCGGGTCGTGGTTCGGGGACACCGAGATCCGCATCGGGGACAAGGACGCCTACGGCCAGATCCACATCAACTGGATCACCGAGTGGGGTGAGATCGACCGCGTCACCAGCCAGCGCCACGCGGGCGAGGTGAAGGCATTCGTCTCCCGCCGCGCGGACACCTTCCGCCCGCCCTATGGACGGACGACGGCCACCTACCCGCGGTCGTGCGTGATCGTCGGCAGCACCAACGAGGGCGAGTTCTTGACCGACCCCACCGGCAGCCGGCGCTTCTGGGTCGTGCGGGTGAGGGAGACGATCGACGCCGACCTGGTCGCCTCGCTTCGGGACCAGCTTTGGGCTGAGGCCGTGGCTGCGTACCGCTCGGGGGAGATCCATTACCTGCTCCCCGAGGAAGACCGGGCCCGCGAGCTCGCTGCCGAGCAGTACCGCTCCCGCGACGCCTGGGAAGAGGTCGTGGAGAGCTGGCTCGAAGACCGCTGGCCAGGGCACCAGATCGAAACCGGGCAGCGGCTGCTCACCTCGCAGGTGGTGCTCCGCAAGGCGCTCGGGCTCGAACCGCGTGACATGGACCGCACCGTCGCCATGCGCCTCGGCCGGGTGATGGTGGCCCTGGGGTACGTCAACCAGCGCCAGCGAGTGCCGCGCCACGTCGCCGGCCTGTACCGCGACCCGGAGGGCAACCCCCTCAAGCTGGTGCACGCGTGGACCCTCGTCGGCGCGCCGGAGGACGTCGAGGCCGCCCCCTCGAGCGAGATGGAGGTCGACGATGTTCCGACCTTCTGATGGTGTTCCGACCTTGTTCCGACCTGTGTTCCGACCTGTTTCGGCTGGAAACACCGGGATGTTCCGACCGTTCCGACCTTTCGCGCGCACGCACGTGAGGGCACAGGGCCTCTCCCGCTGCCTCACCGCTGCTGCCTCGCTGAGTTCTTGGAATAGGTCGGAACAGTCGGAACGGTCGGAACAATGCTTGGTTTGTAGGTGGCTGGAGTGTTCCGACCTCTCCCCCGTAGGTCGGAACATCGGCGCGAGGTCGGAACACTCGGGGCCCTCCCTGTGCCTCGGCGTTCCCTGCCCCGCCGCGCTCCCCGGCTGCATCGCTCGCCTCGTCCCCCTCGCCGCCTCTCCTGAGGCTCCTGGGCGCCCTGGCGGTGCCCTGTGAGCCGCCCCGCTGTGCTCGCCTCCCTCGCGTCGCTGCGGGTGGTGCTGGACCGCGCCGAGGCCGCCGTGATCGCCGGGCCTGCGCCGACGGCTGCGGTCGCTCACCTCGCCGCGACGATGTGCCGCCGCGCAGGGGAGTGCCTCGTGGCGGTGGTCTACGCCGCGCGCCGGGGTGACCTGTGATGGTCGCCGACGTCGCGCGCGTGGTCACCCGCACGGTGCTGCTGTCCGCCGAGGAGGAAGCCGAGCTCATCGCCGCGGGGTGGACGATCGCCAGTGAGTGCCCCCAGCGCTGGCGTGACCCGGCGACGGGCGCCGACCGCACACCGACCGCCGCGCTGCGGTGCGCCCGAGGCGACCGATGAGCCTCCGCGGCTACCAGCTGCGCGCCGTCGAGGCCGTGCGCGACGCCTTCGGCCGGGTGCGTCGGGTGCTGCTCGTGCTGCCCACGGGCGCGGGGAAGACGCACACCGCCGCGGCGTTGATCGCCCTGTCCGTGGCCCGCGGACGCCGGGTGCTGTTCGTGACGCACCGCCGGGAGATCGCCCTCGACACGGCCCGTCGCCTTCGGGCCGCGCGCATCGTCTGCGGGGTCATCATGGCCGGGATCGATCCGACCGAGGCCCCGGTGCAGGTGGCCTGCGTAGGGACGGTGACGGCGCGGGACGTGGATCTCGTCGCGGACCTGGTCATCGTGGACGAGGCCCATCACGTCGTGGCGGAGACCTGGGCCGCCATCACCGCGAGGCTCCCGAGTGCGTACCTGCTGGGACTCACCGCCACTCCGGTGCGCTCCGACGGCCAGGGCCTCCGCGATGCCTTCGATGAGCTCGTCGTGGGCTCGACCATTGCCGAACTCGTCGCCCTCGGGGTGCTCGCCCCCTGCGACGTGGTCGGCCCCGCCCGCCGCCAGTCGCAGCTCTCCATGGCTCCCTTCGAGGCCCACCAGCGGCACGCGGTCGGCCGGCCGACGGTGGCGTTCTGCGCGACGATCGCCGAGAGCCGCGCCCTCGTGGCGGCGCTCACCGAGCAGGGAGTGTCCGCGGCGCACCTGGACGGCTCGACGCCCACGAAGCGACGCGACGCGATCCTCGAGGACTTCGCCGAGGGGCGCCTCGACGCGCTCTCGAACGTCGCCGTGCTCACCGAGGGCTGGGACTGCGCCCGCGCCGAGGTCATCCTCCTGGCGCGCGGCTGCGACTCACCCGGCACGCTGCTCCAGATCCTGGGGCGAGGGCGGCGCTTCGGCGCGGACCCATCGAAGCGGTGCCTGCTCATCGACCTCTGCGGCGCGGTGCACCAGCACGGGATGCCCGACAGCGACCGAGAGTGGACGCTCGACGGGCTGCGCGCGCCGCCGAAGAGCGCGAGCGAGACCGTGCGCCAGTGCCCGGAGTGCGGGGCGGTCTACGAGGCGTCGAAGCACCCGCGCGCGTGCCCCAACGGCCACGTGCCGCCGCCGCAGCCGGTGCGCGAGGTGAAGCCTGCGGCGGTGACGTTCATCACGTCGACGGCGAGCCGCGAGGAGATGCAGGCGGAGTTCGATCGGCTGTCGACGCTGGCGAGGGAGCGCGCGTGGAAGGCCACCGCGGTGCCCGTGATGTTCAAGCAGAAGTTCGGGTTCTGGCCGTCGAGGATGCGCGAGCGGAGGGTGGCGTGAAGGAGTCGAAGTTACAGACTCAGGTAAGGTTGCTGCTCTCGGGCGCTGGCATCGTGGCGTGGCGCAACAACATCGGCATGGCGGAGTTCTGGAACGAGCACCAGGAGCGGCCCGATCACGTGGCCTATGGAGTCGGCGGCCCCGGCGGCTCGGACCTCATCGGGATCGTGCGCGGGAGGTTCTTCGCGCTCGAGCTGAAGGCCCCAGGCGCTCGGACGAAGCCCGCGCGGGAGGCGCTCCAGGCGCAGTTCCGCGCGCTGGTGCGGTCGGCGGGTGGGTTCGCGTGCGTGGTGCGGTCGGTGGACGAGGCGGGCGCCGCGGTGAAGCGCGCGCTGGAAGGGGCGAGCGAGTGACGCTGATGAACAAAGATCAGGCCGAGCAGCCGAACGACGTGTCCGACGAGCCGGAGCGGCCGTCGCAGGTGGTGGCGCGCGTGCCCTGCGTGGTCTGCGGGCGGTCGGGCTCCCGGCGGCGCCGCCGTCGGTGCTGCCTCGCGTGCGTGCGAAAGTTCGCGGACTGCGGCGTTGCTCTCCCCGCCGTGGCCGTCGCCGCGCCCCCAGGGCCCCCGCCCGGACGGCGCCCGCCCCCGGCAGATCCGCTCCTCTGGCTCATTGACCGGATGACGCCCGCCCAGCGGGATAAGGCCCGGCTCTACCTCGGCGAGCTCGCTGCACAGGAGGCCCGCCCATGACCCCTCCCAATCCACCCCCGCCGCCTCGCACCCTCGGCGCCACCGAGCGCACCGCGGAAATCACCCGTCGCCTCGAAGCCGGGCAGTCCGTTGCGCACATCGCTCGCGAACTCACCTGCGCGCGCCTCACCGTGCGCACCGTGCGCAACGACCCCGAGATGCAAGCCCGCATCGCCGCCGCCTGCAAGGCCCGCGAGGACGCCCATGCGGGACACCTCGCCACGGCCCGTGGGCTGATGCTGGAGGCCACCATCGACGTCGCCCAGGCGTTCATCGACGCCCTCGACCACGCCGACCCGCGCGTGCGCTTGCTCGCGGCCAAGGAGATCGCCGACCGCATCGGCCTCCCGCGCACCGAGCGCCTGGAGAGCGCCGCTCCGCCGACGGACCTCTCGAAGCTCTCCACCGAAGAGCTCGAACAGCTCGCCGCCCTCACCTCGAAGATCAATCGGCCGTGAGAGGCCTCCCCAGCGCCGCCGCCCTCGACCGCGAGCTCGTCGCCCGCAAGGGCTTCGCCGAGTTCGTGCGCCGCGCGTGGCCCCAGGTCGAGCCCTCCGCCCTCGTGTGGGGGCGCCACCTGGACGCCGTGTGCGAGCACCTCGAAGCCGTCCTGCGCGACGAGATCACCGACCTGGTGATCAATGAGCCGCCGGGCTGCTCGAAGAGCCTGATCGTCTCCACCCTCTTCGCCGCGTACACCTGGATCCATCACCCCTCGTGGCGCTGGATCGCGGCCTCCTACGCCATCGACGTCGCGCACCGGGACGCGCGCCGTCACCGCGAGCTCGTCGCCTCCGACTGGTGGGCCGCGCGCTGGCCCGAGCTCGGCATCCCTTCGGGCGGCGCCGACTCCAAGAGCGTTGGGTACTTCTTCAACACCGCCGGGGGCTCGCGGTACACCACCACCGTCGGCGGCTCGGTGACGGGCCACCACGGGGACGGCCACCTCATCGACGACCCGCACGACCCGCACGGCGTGGCCTCGACCGCGGAGCTCGAGCGCACCCTCGCGTGGCACCGCGAGACCATGCCGACGCGCTTCCGCAACCCGCAGCGGCCGCGGCGCATCCTGGTGATGCAGCGCCTCCACGACCGCGACCTCACCGCCGAGATGGTGCGCGAGGGCGCCACGGTGCTCTGCCTCCCGATGCGCTTCGAGTCCAAGCACCCACTTCGCTGGGCCCGGGACTGGCGCACCGAAGAGGGGCAGCTCCTCGTGCCCGAGCGCTACCCCGCCGCGGCCCTCGCGACGCTGGAGACCCGCCTGGGCCCTCGCGCGACGGCAGCGCAGCTCCAGCAACGGCCCGCCCCCGCCGAGGGCGCGATCTTCCGTGGCGAGTGGCTCACCCGCCGTTGGGTCGAGCTCCCCGCCGGGTGCACCTGGGGCCTCTCCGTCGATGCGACCTTCAAGGACGGGTCGGGCTCCGATTACGTCGTGATCCAGTGCTGGGGCTCGAAGGGCGCCGACCATTACCTCGTCGATCAGGCCCGTGGCCGGTGGGACTTCGTGGAGACCGTCCGCCAGCTCAAGGCAATGGTCACGCGCTACCCCAGGGCGCTGCTCAAGCTCATCGAGGACAAGGCCAACGGCCCCGCCATCCTCGCGACGCTGCGGGCCGAGCGCGAGATGGCCGGTCTGGTGGAAGTGAACCCCGGCGCCAACGGCAAGGTGGCCCGCGCGCACTCCGTCGAGCCCCTCTTCGCGAGCGGCAACGTCTACCTGCCTGACCCCGTGCTCGCCCGCTACGACGACGGCCGCCGCGGCGCCCCGTGGGTCGCGGAGTACGTGCACGAACTCACCACCTTCCCAGCGGCCGCCCACGACGACCAGGTCGATGCGACGACGCAGTACCTCAACCACGTCGCGCTCCAGGGCGGGGCGCTGCTCGAAGCGGCCATGGCCGCGTTCAAGAAAGGCTCCCGATGAGCATCACCGACAAGGTCAAGCAGGGAATCGAGCGCGCTTTCGAGCGCGCCGACGGCTGGGTCAACCTGATGACCGGCGTGGGCACCGACCGCTCCAAGGGCCTCGGCTTCCAGGCGGGCGCGCGCCTCGCCGATGAGTCCCTCGAAGCGCTCTTCATCGGCGACCCATTCGCCAACCGCATCTGTCGCGTCGTGCCCGAGGAGGCCATGCGTCAGGGGTGCGCGGTGAAGACCGGCGACGCCGAGGAGGAGAGCCACATCACGGCCTACGCCGACGCCTGGAGGGTCTCCGACCGCCTCGCCGCGGCCTGGACCTGGGCACGCGTCTTCGGCGGCGGCGCCATCTTCGTCGGGGCGGATGACGGCCGCGACCCACGTGAGCCGCTCGATGAGGCGAACGTCCGCTCGATCCTCTTCCTGGTGGTGCTCGACCGGCGCGAGCTCGTGCCGCTGACGTGGTTCACCGACCCGACCCGCGGCAACTTTGGCGAGCCCGAGACGTACCAGTTGATCCGCGTCTCCACCGGGGGCGTCACCGAGAACATCCCGGTGCACACCTCGCGGCTCGTGCGCTTCGAGGGCGCGCTCACCACCCGCCGCCGGCGCATCGTCCTGCGCGGCTGGGGAGAGTCCGAGCTGCAGCGGCTCTACGACGTGCTGGGCCAGTTCAACGGGGCCTGGGGCGCCACCGGATCGCTGCTCCAGGACGCGTCGCAGGGCGTGTTCAAGATCAAGAACCTTTACGCGATGCTGGCGGCGGACAAGCAGGACATCCTCAAGACCCGCCTGGAGATGATGGACCTCGGCCGCTCGGTCGCGCGCGCCATCATGGTCGACTCGGACGGCGAGAGCTTCGAGCGCACCGAGGTGGGCGCCCTCGCTGGCCTCGCGGCGGTGCTCGACAAGTTCCTGTTGCTGCTGAGCGGCGCAGCCGAGATCCCGGTCACGATCCTGATGGGGCAGTCGCCCGCGGGTCTGAGCGCCACCGGCGACAGCGACGTGCGGTGGTTCTACGACCGGATCAAGAGCCAGCAGACGGCCACCCTGCGCCCGCGGCACCTCCGGCTGCTCCGGCTGCTCTGCCTCGCGCACGACGGGCCCACCGGGGGCAAGGTGCCGCCGAAGCTCTCGGTGGAGTACGCGCCCCTCTGGCAGATGACGCCGCTCGAGGAGGCCACCCTGCGGCAGACCGTGGGCTCGACGGACACGGCGTACATCACCGCCGGGGTGCTCACGCCCGAGGAGGTGGCCGCGAGCCGGTTCCGCCCCGAGGGCTGGACGATGGAGACGACGGTGGACCTCGAGGTGCGCCGCGCCACCATCGCCGCCGACCAGGACGCCGCGCAGGGCCACGAGGGTGACCCGGCCGAGCCCACGACGTGATCACGCTGGAGCAGCTCGTTCACCGGCGGCGGGTGCTGGCGGTCTCACGCCGTCGCCACCGCCCGCGCGCGCTGCCCCTCGCGCCGCCGCCCCGCGGGGCCATCGTGCAGCACACGGCGTTGCTGCACGGCATCTCCCGCGAGCTCGACGAGGCCATCCACGCCGAGCTTGCCGGGATGGGCGTGGTGCCCGCGCGCACCGATGCCGCCGACGGGGACGCCGCGCCGCGGATCGACCCAGCCTCCATCGCCGCACGCCTCCGCCGGCTGGTGGCGAAGATCCTCCAGCGCAAGCAGCTGGTGGCGGCCCTCGACGGCATCGCCGGGCAGGTGGCGGCGTTCTCGCGGGAGCAGTTTCAGCGGCAGGTGCGGGCGGCGCTGGGCATCGAGCTCCCGGCAGCCAACCCAGACTTCTTTCGGGTGTTTCGGGACTTCCGCGCGCGCAACACGGCGCTCATCACGACGATGGCCGAGGACAAGGTGAGCCGCGTGCGCCGGGTGCTGCACGAGGCCGGGGTCGGCACGCGCGTCGAAGAGATCGCCGCGAAGCTCCAGGAGCAGACGGGGATCACCGACCGACACGCGGCGTTGGTGGCCCGTGACCAGGTGTTGAAGCTCAACGGCGAGGTGACCGAGAAGCGCCACCAGGAAGCCGGGGTGACGCAGTACATCTGGCGCACCTCCGAGGACGAGCGGGTGCGCGAGAGCCACCGCGCGCTCGACGGGACCAAGCACCGCTATGACCAGCCGCCGGTGGTGGACCGCAAGCGCGGCCGCACCGCCAACCCGGGTAACGACTACCAGTGCCGCTGCACGATGGAGCCGGTGATCGAGGGGTTCGACGAGGAGTTCGCACCGGGGCAGCAGTACGCCCACGGGACGGCGTCGCCGGTGGCGTGGAGCCCGAAGGCGGCGGCTGGGCGGGGCGCACGGCAGGCTCCGCGGGCGGTCGATGAAGAGCGAATGCGGCGCGAGCTTACGGCGCCGCGGGAGCGCCGAGCGCCGCCCGACGAGGGCAGCGATGGGCCGCAGACGGTGGCCGCGCGGGAGATGCCGGGACGGGCGATCCCGCGTCCGACTGGGGAACGCCTGCGCACACCGGAGCCCGCAGGACTCCCGCTACCGACGGTTGCCTCGGCGAAGCCGGACACACTGCCGCCGCCCCCGCGGAGGCCCGCACCTGCGACTGCGACGGCTGGCGAGGAAGAGACCGTCGCTCGTCGGCCGGGTGGTGGCGGCGGGAAGCAGCCGCCAAAGCCTCCCCCTGGCGGCCCTCCGTCGAGTGGGGGCGATGACGACCGAGACGACCGACGAAAGCCGCTGCAGCGATTCGAGCGCCTTCAAGTCTACTACCAGCGACTCGCGGACCTGCCCAGGCCAACCAGTGCAGATGAGGCTCTCGCGCACGTACGAAGCGCGCTTGATGACATCGAGGACCTACATAGCGGCATCCCCAAAGCGGACCCGGCACCACCGCCATCCATGCCCGACGGGCGGATGTACCCGCCGCTGGATGACCATGTGACTCGATCACCAGATGGCTCGATCACTGCGAAGTCCAGAGCACACACGATTGAGATCGCGCCCAACGGAGCTGTCCGCATTGTGAATCGTCGAACGGGCAACGTAGAATACGAGCGACGATGAGCACCTCAATCGAACCCAGTCCGGACCTGGCAGAGATGTTGGAACGAGCGCTTCGGGTTCGTTACCCGGCCGCCATCGTCGATCTGACGAGGTTTCCCTCGAACGCCCTGATGGTCGACGTCCGCATGGGGGGGCGGTTTTTCGTGATGGTGTTCAACCCCCGGGACGGCGGTTCTTTCGGAGTCGACGAGGTTGGTGATGACGAAGTGGGCCTGTCGAACCACTACCGGTTGGCCGGGACCACCATCGACAGTGCCATCGCCACGCTCGCGGGCCTGGTGAGTAGCGAGGCCGCCGCGCCCTCCCGCGCCGCCTGACCCGCCCCCGCCAGAGCCGCCCCCCTCGCATCTAGCGTCTCGCGCTTCGATTGGCACCGACGTTGGATCCGGGACCGATTCCACCAGGAGTTCAAGAAGCCATGATCGAGGATCAGCCCATGACCGAACGGCAGATGATCCGCGGCCTCGCGGCACTGGATCGGAACGACCCGTCGGGCGCAGCCGCGCTTTACAGGCGCGCTCGCGCTTCGGAGTGCGACGCCAGGGGCCTGGCAATGTCGCTGTGTCGGTTGCAAGACGACGACCGCGATCTTCAGATGCGACTCGCGTCGATCGACGCCGAGCACGGGAGGAGCGCGCCACAGATGGCCGCCTCCTTCTGACCCGCCCCCGCCAGATCCGCCCCCCTCGCATCTAGCGTCCCGCGCCTCGCCCCCCGCACCGTAGGGGCGTGACCCGCGTACCCCGCACCGACTTCGCCGGAGCCCTCGTCGGCCCGCAGCGCACCCCTCAGGGTGGCCTGCGCGTCGATGCCGCGCTCACGCGAACCGGGGTGTTCCGCTACAAGGACACCAGCGGTCGCGAGTGGGGCGAGCTGCGCCACCCGGACGACGTCTTCGCCGCGGACTCGCTCGCGACCCTGCGCGCTGCCCCCGTGGTGGACCTCCATCCGGCGCAGCCCGTCACGGCCGAGAACTTCAAGGCGCTCTCGGTCGGCCACGTGCACGACGACGTGCGCGCCGACGGGGCCCTCGTCGCGGGCACCGTCACGGTAAACGACGCCGCCGAGGTCGCGCTCATCGAAGCGAAGGAGCGCCGCGAACTCTCGTGTGGGTACACCTGCACGATCGAGTCGGGCGCCGGGGAGTACCTGGGCGAGCGGTACGACCAGCGCCAGCGGGACATCCGCTACAACCACGTGGGCCTCGGGCCCGTGGGGTGGGGACGTGCCGGGTCCGAAGTTGCGCTGCGCCTCGACGGTGCGGCGGTTCAAGTGTCGGTGCGTGATCGCGCCGCGGGAGAGACCATGAAGAAGCTCAAGGTGCGCGGTCGCGAGTTCAATCTCGACGCCGACGAAGAGGTCGCCGCGGCGCAGGGCGCCGTCGATCAGTCGCAGATGCAGTCCGACGGCGAGCTCGGCGCGATCAAGGCCGCGCTGATGGACGCCCTGCAGAAGCTCGCCTCCTACGAGGCCAAGGCCGCGGCGTCCGAAGCCGCCGAGTCCGCCACGGGCAAGCCCGACGTCACCGAGGACAACGTCCCCGAGGCCGTCGCCGATGCCCTGGTGTCCAAGCGCATCGCCCTCCACGAGGACGCCCGCAAGGTGCTCGGCTCGGACGCGAAGCTCTCCGGCAGCGTCGATGCGATCCGCCGCCAGGTCATCGCCAAGGTGCTGCCGAGCGTGAAGCTCGACGGCCTCTCCGGCGACGCCGTTGTCGGGATGTTCACCGCGTGCATCGCGGGCGCGACGCAGCGCAACGATGGCCTCGCCCGCGCGCACATCGCCGCGGCTGGCACCGACGGTCGCCACGACGGCGACGAAGACCCCGCGGCCACCAGCCGCACGCAGACCTCCACCCGCTGGCAGCAGCCGCTCGGCAAGAGCGCGACGGCGAAGGGCACCTGATCATGAGCGACAACGTCCAGACCTCCTACGGCGCCGCCCCCGGCACCGGCTACGCGGGGCAGCTCGCCGACGCGGGCCCCCACTCCATCGTCTCGGGCATCGCCTCGGCCGAGATCGTCGCGGGCATCGTCCTGCTGCGCAGCGACACCGGTGATGGCGTCGCCCCGCCGACCGCTCCCGCCGCGAGCCCGACCGCCATCCTGGCGACCGCCGGGGCCTCCACCACGGGCATCCAGGTGCTCTCCGGCACGAGCCTCAACGGCGCGGTCGGCGTCACCGAGATGGTGCCCCCGCGCAACGTCACCCTGGTGCTCTCCAGTCACGCCGATTGGGACGCGACCAACGCCACTGTCACCGGGCTCGACGCCGATGGTGAGGTGCAGACCGAAACCCTCGCGATCCCGAACAACGGCAACGCGACCGTCACCGGCACCAAGCTGTTCGCGTCCGTGGTGTCCATCACGATCCCAGCGCAGACCGGCGCGGGCGGGACGTTCACCTCGGGCACGGGCACCCTCTTCGGGGACCTGACCCGCCACGTCGCGGGCGTCGCCCTCTACGACGCCGCGAAGGAGCCCGGGGCCCGCGCGATCTACAGCTCCGTCGGCGTGCTCCGTCAGGGCCGCGTGCGGATGCTCTCCGAGGGCGGCAACCCGGGCGATCCGGTGTGGGTCCGCATCACCGTGAGCGGCAGCCAGGTCGCGGGCGCCGTGCGCAGCACCCAGGACGGCGTCACCTGCACCCGGCTGCGGGGCGCGCAGTTCAAGTCCACCACGTCGAGCGGCATCGCCGTCGTCGACTTCAACCTCCCGCGCTGAGGCCCACGACCATGAAGCGATCCTACCGATTCGACATGTACCTGGGGGCGGTCGCCGAGATCGTCCGTCGCGACACCCAGCACCGCTGGGACGCCAATGAGACCGCGATGTTCGCGCGTCAGCTCGAGGACATCGACGCCCAACTCTACCGAAAGCTGTACCCACAGCTGAAGGGCACGCTCCTCTTCCCCGTGAAGATGGACATCGACCCGGGCGCCGAGCAGTACACCTACCGGGTGATGGACTACGCCGGAGAGGCGTCCGTCATCGCGAACTACAGCGACGACCTCAACCGCGTCGATGTGCAGGGCTTCGAGGTGAAGTCCCCGCTCTTCGGCATCGGCAACGCCTACGGCTACTCGCTGCAGGACCTCCGCGCGAGCCGCATGACGGGCCTCGGCCTCGATGTCGAGCGCGCCATGGCCGCTCGCGAGGTGCTCGCCCGCAAGCACGACACGACTATCGCCACCGGCGAGTCAACCAAGAACGTCTTCGGGGCGCTCAACAACCCGTACGTCTCGCTGGTCACGCCGGTGACGGGCGCCTGGGTCTCCGGGAGCGCGACGGCCGACCAGGTCGTGGCCGACCTCTTCAAGCTGGAGCGCACGATCATCTCGGAGAGCAAGGGCATCGAGATGCCCGACACGCTCCTGATGCCGCCGTCGCTCTACGCGTACGCCGACACCGTCCGCCTCTCGAACACCGAGACGAGCGCCCTGGAGTACTTCCTCAAGAAGTCCCTCGGCATCAAGAACGTCGAGCAGTGGTACCCGCTGGAGACCGCGGGCGCCGCGCTCGCCACGCGCTGCCTCGCCTACACCCGCGACCCGGGGAAGGTGAGCGCGCTCATGCCGCTGGAGTTCAACCAGTCGGCCCCCGAGGCGCGCAACCTCTCGTTCGTCATCAACTGCGACGCCCGCACCGGCGGCGTCATCTTCCGCTACCCGGGCTCGGCCCGGTACATGGACGGGTGCTGAGATGCGCTGCCGCAACCAGCACACGGCCACCATCGACGGCGTGAATCCCGGCGAGGTCACCGACTTCGACGGAAGCAACCCCGGGGTGCGTGCGCTGCTCGCGGCGGGACACCTGGTGCTCGTCGAGGGCGAGGCGTCGGTCGCCGAGGACCCCCGCGGTCCCACGGTCGCCGAGGCCCAGGCGATGGTCGAGGAGATCGAGCGCCGCGGCGTTCGCATCGCCGCCCTCGAGGCCGAGCTCGCGCTGTCGCGCGCAGACCTCGAGGTGGCCACCGCCCCGGTCAGCAGGAAGAAGTCCGCCGCGACCGCGGAGGGCTGACCTCGATGGGCTACACCGCGCCGACGTTCAAGGCCCGTTGGACGGAGTTCGCTCCGACCGCGGACTCGCTCGTCGATGCGGTGCTGGCCGAGGCCGACGCCGAGTGCGACGCGCGGGTGTTCGGCGCGAGCTACGACCACGCGGTCGGGCTCCTCGCCGCGCACAAGCTCAGCGTCACCTCGTTCGGCCAGCAGGCGCGCCTCGACCCGAAGGCCGCCAAGGACTCGCCCAACGGCACCACCACCTACGGCCAGGAACACGACGCGCTCGCCGCCAAGAAGGCGGGCGGGTTCTGGGCCCTGGGAGTCCGCCTGTGAGCGGTAAGGTCACCTCCCGCGACCACGGCGCGGCCGAGTTTCTCGCGCGTGCCAGGGCGCTCTCCGGCGGGCGCCGCGTGCGCGTGGGCATCCTCGCCGACGCCCCGAAGACGGAGCACGACAGCGGCGACGGGGCCGCAACGCTGCTCGAGATCGCCGCCATCCACGAGTTCGGCGCGGGGCCGATCCCCCAGCGCTCGTTCATTCGCGCGACGATGGACGCCCGCCAGGCCGACATCGCCAGGCTCCAGGAGGTGCTCGTCGGGCAGGTGCTCGATGGGAAGATCACCCCCGATCAGGCCCTCGCGCTCCTCGGCGCGAAGGTCGCCGCCTGGATGCAGAAGACGATCAGCGAGGGCATCGCGCCCGAGCTCAAGCCGGAGACCATCGCCCGCAAGGGGTCATCGGTCCCGCTCGTCGATACCGGGCAGCTGAAAAGCTCCATCACCTACGTCGTGGAGGGCGCGTGAACCTCGCCACGATCGAGCCCGCGCTCCTCGACTGGGCCGCGGCTCTCACCGGCGTCGAGCGCACCTGCTGCCAGTGGCAGAACGCCCCGCGCGTGCGCCACAACGGCGCCCTCGTCCTGCTCTCCTGGGTGAGCCACGGGTCCGCCGGCGTCGATGCGACCGACTACGCCTACGCGGCCAACGCCGACCCGCTGCTGGAGATGACCCCGACGGTCACCGGCAACCGGCTCGCGGTGCTGCAACTCGACCTCGAGGTGTTCCAGCAGGCGCCCGGCCTCAACGCCGCGGCCCTGATGGACCGCGCCCGCACCCGCCTCCGCTTCCCGTCCACGCTCGCGCAGCTCGAAGCCGTCGAGCTCGCGCTCGCATCCGCTGAGCCCATCCAGACCACCGACTACCCCGTCGATGGCCGCTGGGTGTCGCGCCGCACGATGGACGTCCGCCTCAACGCCGTCGCGCGCGAGACCGACTCCGCGGGCGCCACCAGCTACATCGCGACGGTCGAGACGACCGCCGCCGCCACGCACCTTGACGGCTCGGCCGTCGCCGCATCCATCGCCCCGGGAGGCACGCTGTGAGCGCATCACTCGACGACTTCTTCAGCATCAACATCACCGCCACCACGGACACGCAGACCCGCGCGGGCTTCGGCACGGCGCTCCTCGCCGTCGCCAAGGTGCCGTGGACGTCCGGCAGCCGCGTGCGGTCGTATGCGTCGCTCGCCGAACTCGCGGCGGCGGGCTTCCTCACCACCGACCCGGCCTACCAGATGGCGGCCGCGGTCTTTGCGCAGAACCCCCGGCCGGTGTCCGTGAAGATCGGCCAGCGCACCCGACTGCCCACGCAGATCATCCACCTGACTCCGGCGACGCCCGTGTCGAGCTCGGCCGCGGAGACGTACACCGCGAAGATCGACGGCCTCACGGCGACGTTTACCTCCGACGCGACCCCCACCGTCGCTGAGGTCTGCACCGGGCTCGCCGCGGCAATCAACGCCCTGGCCGGGACGCCCGTGACGGCCGTGGCCACCGGCGGCACGCACATCGTCTGCACCTCCGCGGTCGAGGGCATCTTGCACAGCTACGAGCTCGTCACCGAGAACCTCGGGTTGCGCGACCACACCACAGACCCCGGCCTCGCCACCGACCTCAACGAACTCCTGGCGATCGACCCCGACTTCTACGGCCTCGCCCTCGACTCGCAGAGCGGCCACGAGGTCTTCGCCGCTGCCCCCTGGGCCGAGGCCAACCGCCGCCTGCTCGTCGTGCAGTGCGCGGACACGGGCGGTGGCGACCCGGCCTCGACGGACGACCTCCTCTACAACCTGAAGTCGTACTCGCTCGGCTACACCACCGGGTGGTTCTACCCGGCGATCGGTACGGCCAACGGCTGGCTCGCCGCGGGCCTCCTCGGCAACCGCCTCCCGGCGGACCCCGGGTCGGACACCTGGGCGTTCAAGACGATCGCCGGGGTTGCGGTGCTCCCGCTCTCGACGACGGCTCGCGCCGCGATTCTCGCCAAGCACGGCAACGTCTACGAGGTGAAGAACGGCGTCGCCGTCACCTTCCCAGGCGTGGTCGCCCTCGGAGAGTTCGTCGATGTGGTGCGCGGCCTCGACTGGACGCGCGCTCGGATGCAGGAGGCCCTCTTCGCGCTCCAGACCGCCAACGCCAAGGTGCCGTTCACCGACGAGGGCATCCGCCTCGTGGCCGCGGCCATCTTCGGGGTGCTGTCCGCGGGCGTCGATGTGAAGCTCTTCGCCGCCGACCCCAAGCCCACCGTCTCGGCGCCCCGCGCCTCGGCCGTGTCGAGCGCCAACCGCTCGGCGCGTCACCTGCCGAGCGTCACCTTCGCGGCGCAGCTCGCGGGCGCCATCCACACCATCGCCGTCACCGGCACCGCCACGGCCTGAAGGAGAGTCCCATGCCCGGAGCACGCATCCACGACCCGCAGCTCATCAAGGCCTCCTTCGGCGGCCGGTCGCTCGACCACGGCCGCGACGAGGGCGACTTCGTCTCGACCGAGTACACCAAGGAGCAGACCACCACCCACGTCGGCGCCGACGGCTCCGTGACCGTGTCGCAGACCGCCGACCAGTCGGGCAAAGCGACCATCAACTGCATGAGCACCTCGGACACGCACCGGGTGCTCACCGCCCTCTACGAGCGGCAGCGCGCGCTCGGGGTGAGCTTCGGCGTCTTCGAGGTCGTCGATCTCAACAACGCCATCGTCGAGCGATCCGCGCAAGCGTGGGTCCAGGCCGCTCCGCCCAACGCCTACGGCGCTGAGGTCGGCAAGCGCGCCTGGGTGCTGGGCCTGGCGAAGCTGGAGCGCTCGAGCGAGGGCACGGTGATCGCCTGATGGGCGCGCTCGACCTGACCGAGGAGTCGCGGGTGATCGGCGGCCTCGTCTACCGGGTGCAGCCGTTGACGACCCGCAAGAGCCTCCAGGTGATGACCCGGGTGCTCAAGATGGCGGGGCCGGGGTTCGGGGATGTCGCCGCGCTCGAGGACGCCGCCGACAAGATGGGCGCGCTCCTCGGGGCGGCCTCGGTCCTCTCGGGCGAACTCGACGAGGGCGTGCTGCTCTTTCTCTGCGAATCCTTCGCCGAGGTGAGCCGCGTAGAGATCGCGCCGGGCAAGCTGCTCTCGCTCGGCGGGGCGCAGTTCGACGAGCACTTCCGAGGGAAGCTCCCGGACCTCTTCGACTGGCTGAAGGTCGCCATCGAGGTGACCTACGGCCCTTTGGTCCCGTGGGTGAAGGCAATCGCGGCCAAGGCCGCCGCCGACGCCCTGGCCAAGGCCGCCGCGCTCCCGGCGGCATAACGCTTTCGATCCCCGGCCACCTGTGCTGGCCGGTGTGGCGCGTCGCGACCCACGAGCGGATGCGCGACACGCTCGACGTGATCCTGGACCGATGGACGCTCGCCGACGTGTGCGACGCGAACGCGGTCCTGGATGCCTTCGATGATGCGATGGCGGCAGCCGCCGCGGAGAAGAGGTGACTCATGAGTGAAGCACTGCGAACGATGTTCGCGGAGATCTTCTTCGACGCCGACGTGTCGGCGCTCGACGCGGCGGACGCGGCGGTCCTCGACACCATCAAGAGCGTCAAGAAGCTCTCCGGCGCATCCGACGACGCCTCGAAGAAGAGGATCGCCGCCGACGCCAAGGCCACCAAGAGCGCGAAGGTCGCGGCGACGGTGCAGGCGCAGGCCGCACTGGCCGCGGCGAAGGCCAAGGAGACGAAGGCCACCGCGGCGGTGCGAGCGGCACCGGCGGACGGCACCGCAAAGGAAGCCGCGAAGGCGGACCTCGCCGCCGCGAAGGCCGAGACCGCAGCCGCGCAGGTCCGTGTGGCCGAAGCGAAAGCCGCGGAAGTGGAGGCGGCAGCCAGCGCGGCGGCGGCGACGGCGAGCGCCGATGCCGCGGAAGCGACGGCCGCGAAGGCCAAGGGCGACGGGGGCAAAGGGATCGAATCGGTCGCCCCGATCGAGCACGCGAAGGGGTCGCTGGAAGATCTCGCCCAGAAGGCCAAAGACGGGAAGCTCAGCGTCTCGGACCTTGGCGCGGCCATCGCGAAGCTCGGGCCGCTCGCCGCGGTGCTCAAGGGCGTCTCGATGGCGTTCGACTTCGCCAACGCCTTCAGCGCCAACAGCGAGGCCCTCCGGGAGACGGCGCGGGAGTCCCGCGTCACCTCGAGCGAGCTGCAGGAGTTCCAGCATGCGGGGGCGCAGTCGGGCGTCGGTGCCGAGCGCATGGCCGCGGGCGTCGCGACGCTCGGAGAGTCGCTCCGGTCGGCGTCGATGCACATGGGCGGCGGAGGGGTCGGCGGGACGCTGCGACGCCTCGGGGTTAACCTCCGCGACAGTGGCGGGCAGGTCCGCGCGACCGGCGACGTGATGGACGACCTGGCGCTCGCGTTCGAGCGGGTTCCGTCGCCGATCCATCGGGCGCGCCTTGCTACGCAGCTGTTCGGAGAGAGCGGCCGGCAGATGCTCGACGTGCTGCACTCGGGGCCGGGAGGCCTCCGCGCACTGCGCGACGAGATGGAGCAGCTCGGCGGCGGCGTGACGCCCGAGGCCACGGAAGCGGCGCGGCAGTACACGATGGCCCAGGAGCGCATGGGCCGCGCGGGGGACTCCCTGCGAAGCGTGCTGGCGACGGGGCTCCTGCCGGTGCTCACGTGGCTCACGACGAAGGCCGCCGAACTCGGCGGGTGGTGGGCACGACTGACGCGCGGCACGCACCTCGTCGAGGTCGGGATGATCGCCCTCGGCGTCGTCGGGGCCGCGGTGGCCGCACAACTCATCATCGCGTTTGCGCCCGTGCTGGCGCCGTTCCTCGCGGTGGCCGCCGAGGTGGCATTGCTCGCGCTGGTGTTCGATGACCTGTGGACACTCGTGCAGGGAGGCGACAGCGCCATCGGTCGGCTCATCGACTCGATGCTCGGGGTGGGCACTTCCTCGCAGTACGCCCACGAACTGCGCGAGGAGTGGGAGGCCGTCGTCGAGGCCATCTCCCGCGCCATCGCCAAGGTCGCGGAGTGGACGGGCATTGGTGAGGTGCCCTCCATCGGCACCCTGTCCGCCCCGCGCACCGACGGCCGCGCGAACACCCCTGCGGGGCGCACAGGACGCCCAGGAGCCACCGCGTCCCGGTCGGCCACACCGGGCGCGGGAGCCACCGTCGCCGCCGCTGCGGGGGCCGCTGGGGCGGTGACTGTGCCTGCCTCGCGATCGGTCGCAGTGCCCTCGGTCGCGGGGCATCGCAGTACCACCATCACCCGCACCACCACGGTCGCTCCGGGCGCCATCGTGATCCACGACGCCACGGACGCCGAAGCCGTGGGGCGGGTCGTGCGGCGCGAGCTCGCGGCGATCAATGGCGCGCAGAACGACGGCGACCACGCCGCCGAGGACGGAGACGGCCAGTGACCTTCCTGCAATGGACCGACGGGGCGGGCGACACCGTCGGGCTCGACCTCGACGTGGCGACGCTCATCACCTACGAGCGCGCCGCCGAGGTGACCGAGCACCCGGTCGAGAACGGGTCGCCGATCAGCGACCACGTGAAGACCACCAACGGGACGTTCTCCCTCGAGGGAATCATCTCCAACAGCCCGGTGCGGGTACCGACGACGCAGATGCGCGGCCTGCAGCGCGCCACGGGCAACGTCGAGATGCGCGTGGCCGGGGAGACCGTGCGCCTGGCGCTCCAGCGCTGGAGCGGTCCCTTTGACCGCAAGCGCGACTGCAACGACCTCCTCGTGGCGCTGGTGACGGGGCGCTTCGCCGTGACGCTCACGACCGCCCTGGAGCAGCTGGAGAACCTCATCGTCACCCGCTTCAAGGTTGATGAGGACGCCGACAGCGGCAACGCGTTGAAGCTCACCCTCGACTTCAAGCAGCTCCGCATCGTCGGCACGGCACGCGCGGCGGTACCCGAGGTGCGGCGCGTCCAGGTGCGCGCCCAGCGGGGACCCGTGGCGGTCGATGACCGCAGCGCCGCCGCGCGACTCGCCGACGGCAATAGCCCGGTGAGCCGAGAGCAGCAGCGCGCGCGGCTCGAGCGCATCCAACGGAACGGAGCGACCTGATGCCGACGTTCATCCCTTGCGCCCCGGGCGGCACCGCCTCGTGGACGCAGCAGACCGCGCTCGACGGCGTGGTCTACCAACTCACCTTCGACTGGTTCCAGCGCGACGGGCACTGGCGGTTCACGCTCGCCGACGTACAGGGCGTGGCGATCCGCTCGGGCGCGGTGCTCGTGACGGGCGGCTCGCTGCTCCGGGGCATGGTCGATACGCGTCGGCCGGCCGGAGAGATCGTCGTCATCGACATGACGGGCGCGGAAGACCTCGACCCGGGGTTCAACGATCTCGGCTCGCGCTTCATGCTCGTCTACTTCACCGCAGCGGACCTCACATGAGCGAGCAGTTCCGCCGGGCGTGGCGCGCGCAGGTCGGGTCGCTCGTCGTCGCCGACTCCAGCGCTGGGCGCAATGGCGAACTCGACATCTCCTTCAAGGTCAAGCGCACCCTCGCCATGCGCGCGGGCACCCTGGAGATGGAGGTGTTCAACCTCAACCAGGAGCATCGGCACGAGCTCGCGGCGCTGCCTCGGCGGCGGACGTTCGTGTCCCTCGACGTGGGCTACGTCGGCGACGGGAACAGCTCCCGCCTTTTCACCGGCGACCTGCGCAAGGCCGTCGTCGCTCGCGATGGTGTCGATTTCGTCGTGAAGATCACCGCCGGGGACGGCGAGCACGCCCGGCGCACGGCGCGGGTGTCGCGTGCGTTCGCCTCGGGCACGGCGCTGGCGGACGTGGCGCGGCACCTCGCCGAGTCCATGGGCGTCGGCATCGGGAACGCCGTGGAAGCGCTGCGCGGAGCACGGTTCGCGAGCGGCGCGAGTGGCTTCGATGGAGGCACGGTGATCCGCGGCACCGCGGGCGACGAGCTCACCCGACTCTGCGAGACGGCCCAGCTCTCGTGGTCGATCCAGGATGACTGCCTCCAGCTGATCCCGCTCGGCGGGTCGCTCGGACGCACGGCCATCCTCCTCTCGCCGACCACCGGGATGATCGACTCCCCAGAGATCGTAGACCGCCGCACCATCACGGTGAAGGCGTTGATCCAGCCCGGCCTGGTGCCTGGGCAGTCCGTCGTGGTGGACAGCGCCGTCGTGTCTGGCGTGTGGCGCATCACCGAGGCGGAGGTGTCCGGCAAGACCGATGGCACCGACTGGTACTGCACGATGACCTGCACCCGCCCGCGCGCGGCCCTCACGGGTGCGACGGTGGCGGGTGCGCGAGCGGAGATCCCATGAGCGGCGAGCGGATGCCTTTCCCCACCAACCTCGACGTGATCCTGAGCCAGATCGAGCACCACGCAGAGGACACGTTCGTGGCGCTCCCGGGCACCATCCAGAGCTACGACCCGGCGACGCAGCGGGCGGACGTGGTCGTCGGCGTGCGCAACCCCTACGCCGACCCCGGCGGGAGCGGGCAGCAGCTGCGCGAGGACTTTCCGGTGATCCCGCACGTAAGGGTGCTCTTCCCTCGGATGGGCTCGTGGTTCCTCGCGATGAGCGTACAGCCCGGCGACGCCGTGCAGATCTTGGTGAACACCCTGACGCCCGAGGACTGGATGACGGGCAATGGAGAGGTGCGAGACGTCGGCGACACGCGCCGCCAGCACCTTGCGCACGCCGTCGCGCTCCTCGGGATGGAGGTGAACCCCAAGGCACTGCGACACGCGCCGCCAGCCGTGGCGCCGACCGCCGCAACGGCCTGCCTCACCCTCGGCTCGGACCTCGATGCAGGCACCCGCCTCTCGATCTACGGCGACGGGTCCGTGAAGATCACCCAGGGCGCGACCGTGGTGGCGCAGATCGACGTTGATGGCACCGTGCACATCGGAGGCGCTGCGGGCGACTTCGTCGCGCTGGCGGGGCTGGTGAAGGGCAACTTCGATGCGCTGAAGGCGATCTTCACGGCATGGACTCCCGTGCCGAATGATGGCGGCGCTGCGCTGAAGACGGCGCTCGGCGGGTGGACGGTGGCAGAGATGCGGGCGACGAAGGCGAAGGCGGTGTGATCAGGCGCGTAGGGTGACCGTGCGCGGGCGCTTCGCAGGCGGGGTGGCCATCGCGCCCTGGTTTGGTCCCGGCGCAGCAGTGGGCTACCTTCCGTCGGGAGTCCTTCAGATGAACGCCCCGAACGTCAACATCGCCGAGGTCGCAAGAGCATTGAGTACCCTGAGGCCCCCACCTCCCGCGCCTCGTCATCCGCGGATGCGGGAGCTTCAGGCTTCCATTCGGGGGGTGGTATCCAGTCTCGACGCCACCGCGGAAGCGGTTGGGGGGCTCGTGCCGGAGAAGCTGTATGGCGACGAGGGCCTGCTGGTCTCCGAGGATCGCCTGAGGGATCTGGCGCCGCTCGCGGACCTGCTACTCACCCAGCTTCGCGGCAAGATGTGGCGTCCAATCCAGCGCGATGCCGCTCGTTACTTCCCGGCACTGGGCCAGCGCCTGCACGCTACGGTCGATCGGACCATCGACCTGCTGCACAGCTTCCTTCTGATGATCGACCTGATGGTCGGCACCGGATACGCCGCGCGTGAGGGCGTCAGCTTCGAGCCGGTACCGCCCGATGCGCCGGAGAGCGACGAGCAGATCGCTGGGCTGACCGACGAGCAGATCGCTGGCGCTGAGGCGCGAGCTCGCCGGGACGACGGCACGATGGACGCGTTCTCGCTCGCGATCGAAATGTCCAAGCTGCTTCCGTCCGACCCGGCAGCGCCGCACTCGGACGACGAACACTTCCGCTTTCGCAGGGACCCACAGATGCTGCGAGTAGCCCGAAGGCATGGCTGATTCGGTCTTCGTCGACAGCGGCTACACGATCGCCCTGCTTGACTCGCGAGATGCTCACCACGGGACAGCAGTGCGGTGGTACGTCCAACTCGCGAAGGCCCGCACTCCGCTCGTCACCAGCACCGCGATCATCACGGAGTTGGTCGATGGCTTTTGCAAGCCGCACGAGTGGAGAAAGCTCCAGCCAGTGCTGCGTGGGTTCGAGTCGGATCCGCTAGTCACGACCGTGGGCGTGGACCGAGCGCTCTACGATCGCGCCATGGCCCTGCGTACTGCCCGTGCAGACAAGGACTGGGGCCTCACCGACTGCACGAGCTTTCTGATCATGCAGGACCTTGGCATCACGCGCGCCCTGTCGTGCGACAGCCACTTCCAGCAGGCCGGGTTCAAGGCGCTGCTGATCGAGCCGTAGCCAGTCCATCGCGCTCCCACCGCCCCCGCCAGATCCGCCCCCCTCGCATCTAGCCTCCGCCTCCCGCCGCCCCGCACGCTGGCGACGTGCGATCCCTCGCGCTCGATGCAACCTCCGGTGACCTCGCGCTCGCGAGCGGTCGCCTCACGCTCGTCGAGGGCGCCGCCGCCATCGCCCAGCGCCTCGACGGACGACTCTCGCTCTGGGCGGGCGACTGGTTCGCGGACACGTCCGTGGGCGTGCCGTTCCTCAGCTTCCTCGGGGTGAAGGGCGCCGCGCCTCTCGCCGAGGCCGCCCTGCGCCGCGCCATCGCCTCGTGTCCGGGCGTCGCGTCCATCGAGGCGTTCACATTCGCCGCGAGCGCCGACCGCCGCGCCGTCGTCGACTTCCGCGTCCGCACCGTCACCGGCGAGATCATCGACCGCGGCGGCTACCAGGTGGGCGTCTGATGGCCGGGCTCACCAGCACCGGCTTCGAGACGAAGACCGCCGCGGAGATCCTCGCGGACGTCGAGACGGCGCAGAAGGCCGCGCTCGGCAGCGACCTCGATGTCTCCCCCGAGCAACCCCTCGGGCAGATCAACGGGATCTTCGCTGCAAAGCTCCGTGAGCTCTGGGAACTGGCGAGCATCCTCTACGCCGCACGCGTCCCGGGCGGTGCCTCCTTCGCTACCCTCGAAGGCCTCGCCGAGATCACCGGCCTCGAGCGCCTCGGCGCCACCTACGGCACGACCACGCTGCGGGTCACTCTCGGCGCGGGCGTCACCCTCGCTGCGGGCGCGGTCGCCAGCGTCGCGGGCCAGCCAACCAATCGCTGGGTCACCACTGCCGCGGCCGTGAACAGCAGCGGCTCGCAGGCCACCGTGGACGTCGCCGCGCGCGCCGAGTCGGCAGGTGTGCAGCGCGCCAGCGCCGAGACCCTCTCCGTCATCGCCACCCCCACCACCGGCTGGGTGGGCGTCTCCAACGCCGCTGACGCGCTCCCTGGCGCGGCCGTCGAGACGGACCCGCAGCTGCGCCGACGGCGCGACGCGATCATCCGCGCCGGGGGCTCCTCGCCACTGGACGCCGTGTGGCTCGCGCTCTCCCGCGTCGCGGGCGTGACGCAGGTGCGCGTCTTCCAGAACGACACCGACGCCACGGACCCCGACGGCCGCCCGCCGCACAGCCTCGATGTGCTCGTGGTCGGCGGGACCACGCAGGCCGTCGCCGACGCGCTCTGGGCGGCGAAGGCTGCGGGCATCCAGACCTGGGGCTCGACTGCGGCCACGGTCACCGATGCGGGCGGAGTCGCTCGCGCCATTAGCTTCTCCCGGCCCGCCGATGCCCTCGTCTACATCTCGGCAACCATCGAGCGCGACCCGTCGGTGTACCCGACGGCGGACGCTCTCCTGGCCGTCGTGGGCCCTGCGCTCGCAGCCGTCGGCGATCTCCTGCATATCGGTGAGGTGGTTCGGATCGAGGCCCTCCGCTCGACGATCTTCCGGCTCCCTGGCGTGGTCGATGTCCCCAGCGTGCGCCTCGGTCGCAGCGACGTGACCACCGGGACCACTAACCTCACGATCGGGCGGCGCGAGCTCGCAAAGCTCTCCACGGACCGGGTGCTGGTGGCGCTCGGATGAGCGAGCCCGACCACGTCGCCGCGCTCGCGCCGATCACCGACCACGTCGCGGGTGGCCTCGCGTTGCTGACGCAGCGCTGGCGGGACAAGCCCACAGTGCGCGCCATCCTCGGGGCGTGGCTCGCGGAAGTGCAGGCGGTTGAGAACGCCCTCTGGAGCGTGGTTGTTCTGACGATCGCCACGGCGACGGACGACCAGCTCGCGCAGTACGGACGCCTCCTGGGCGTCGCGGACCCAGGCGGCGGGCTCTACCACTCGATGATCCGTGGGGCGGCGCTGGCGATCCGCTCGAGCGGCACGGGCGACGAGGTCCGCGCGGTGCTCTACGCGATCAAACAACAGGTTGGCGCGTTCGACCTGCGCGAGTACTTCCCGGCCTCGCTCGTCGTCGAGCCGGTGAACCACATCGCGCACCCCGCAGCGATGGTGCACGCGGTCGTGCGTCGCGCGGTCGCGGGCGGGGTGCGGCTGCTGACGATGGAGGTCCCGAGCGGGGACACGTTCGCGCTCAGCGACACCGACGAGACGACGACGGACGCGGGGCGGGGCTTCTCCGACGCCGCGGGCCTGGTGGGCGGACAGCTGGTGGGAGTGATCGAGTAATGGCACGTCGACCGACGAGGATTCCGCGGTGGGGCTACGACGCAGCGAGTGGTGCTCTGGTGGAGCCGCCCATCGCCGAGGCCGCGGCGGGGTGGACCACGGCCCAGCGCCCCCCGGCGCAGTACCTCAACTGGCTCTTCAACCTGTACGGGTCGTGGACCAGTTGGCTCGCGGGGCCGTCCGTCTCGGACTGGACGCGTCGCACGCTCCCCAACCCGTCGACGGACGTGGCGCGCATCGCCTACGACTCCACGACCGAGGACGACATCGAGGCCCGGTATCGCTACGTGCTCGTCGGCAAGGACGTCACGGGCCCGTTCGCCGCGGTGTCGCGGACGGGCATCGACTGGATCACGCGGCGCAACATCGGAGGGACTCCGGGCGACCCGCGCGGCGTGTACCTCCCGCCGATTGCCACAGAGGCGTTCTGGCTGTGGACCGATGCCGCCGGCAAGACCTACTACACAAGCCCTGACACCGTCGCGAACACCGCCACGAACCCACTCCGCAACAGCGGTGGGACGTGGGCCGAGGTCGCGCTCGACGATGCGGCCGCGTACCCCGTGGGCTTCGCGGAGGGCCCATCGGTCGGAGCGATCTGCTCGACGTCTACCGGCATCGAGTACCGCGCGAATGGGTCGTACGCGTCGTGGACCACCCACGCCTCGCCTCCCGGCACCCGCCAGGAGGGCCGCGCGTGCTGCTGGACGGGCACGGCGTTCCTCGACTTCAGCAGCGACGCGGGCGACCTCTGCGTCTCCCGCGCGCTCACGGCGTCCGGCACGTGGACCGTCGTTGCGACCGTCACGGGCCTGAGCGCGGGCACGTTATGGCGCGTGGCGCTGGGCGCGACGTCGACCGCCGATGCGGTGATTGCGGTCCACAAGGACGGCACGACCGACGTCGACCTGCACTTCAGCGAAGACGACGGGCTCACGTGGACGCCGGTTGCCGTGCCCGCGGCGATGTCCGGCATCACCGGGCTCGCCTACTACGACGGCACGTGGGTCGCTTCGGCGCTCTTCGCACCTCACGCGTGGAGCAGCTCGGACCTCGTGACGTGGACGCCGCTCCCGATCCCCGCGGGCACCACCATCACCCAACTGCGCGACGTTGTGTACGGCGCCCACGGTTGGCTGCTCACGTCGCGCGAAGGGTGCCTCCAGGGCGCTCCCGCGGTCGACGTGACGCCGGGTGCGTGGACCCCCGACACCGCCCCGCTCGCGCTCGGCAACGCCGGGTGGCTCCGCGGGAAGAAGATCAGCATCACTGCGCCGACCGACGGCCAGGTGCTCACCTACGTGGCGAGCTCGGGGCAGTACGAGCCCGCGACGCCATCGGGGGGCGGCGGCGGTGGCTCCAGCGCACCAGCAACCCTCGGGCACTCCTGGGAGCGCCCTGCCCCCGCGAGCGTCGCCGCGGGAACCTCCTTCATCTGCATCGACGATCTGACAGAACAGGTCTCCACTGGCCTCGCAGTGAGCAGTGGCGTCGCGGCGTCGGGCTGGGCGCAACGACTCCCCACGGGTCTCGGAGCGGGGCGAGCTGGGCTAGTCGGTCGCGCATACGTCGATAGCATCGACCTCAGTGCGTATGCGATCGGAGTCACTACTCTTGCGTGTCTGTACCAGTGGGACGGGATTACGCCGGGGTCATTTATCGAGGTAGTGAGTTTCGGCGACAGAGCTGACGAGCAAAGAGGCATTCACGTACTACTGGTCGCAAACGGCGCGAACACCGACTTAGTCGCGTGGACGGGCGAAGCGGCGACCGTGCTCCTCGCCAGCGTCAACCTGATGTCGGGTGCCGCGGGGCTCCACTCAGTAGCCATCGCGCCCGTCAATGGAAGCGGGCACAAGTGGCGATTCAGCTACGACGGTAGCGCCGTCGCTGACGTGGCCATGACTGCCAACTACGTCGCTCCTAGCGCGTCCGACTCCATCGGTTTTGGAGCGCGAGCAGATGGAGCCGCTCCACTGACCGGGAAGGCCCTCGACCTCGCCGTGTGGGGGTCGCTGCTCTCGAATGCCGACATCCTCGCGCTCGCGACACTTCCGGCAACGCCGACCTATGAAATCCCTGAGAGCGCGAGCACAGGCGCGGCGGTGATCATGATCCAGGCGCGCCGCTTCGACCCGCGCATCGTGCAGACGCTTCCCGCTCGTGGGCTTGCGACCGCTCTCACGGTCCTCGCGACAAAGGTCACCCTATGACCCACGACCACACCTCTCCGCACATGCTCTTCGCACACAGCTTTGTGGGCCTGCTCGCGGGCGTCACCGGCGTGGCCCTCCAGGACCGTCTCGTGACCGTCGGCATGGGGATCTTCTCGTCACTGACCATCGTGGTGGTCACCGAGCTGCTCAAGCCCTGGCTCCAGCGCCGAGCGCGGCGCCTCACGGGCACCTCCTCGCCACCGCCGCCCCCACGCGACTGACCACTCCCGCTACTTGCCACTCCGAAGGAGTCTCTCATGACCCTCGCCGTCCACTGGCTCGACACGCACGCGCTGTCGATCGCCCTCTGGCTTTCCCTCGTGACCGGCCTCCTGCGCCTCGCCCACGCCATGCTGGCGCGGGTGCTCGCGCCGTACCCCCGCGCTCGCCACGCCGTCGAGGCCGTGGCCGCGGCGTCGCCCGATGTGCTGCGGTTCGTCGGGCAGACCTACGCGCTCCTGACGGGTCGTGCGCTGCCGACTGTAGCGCCGCCCTCCGTCGGTCCGCTCGCTCCCCCAGAGGCCCCGTGAAGCTCTCCGCCCTCCTCATCGCGGCCCTCGCCGCCGGGTGCCCCCTCGTCCGCGAGGGTGCCCTGCGCGCCTCCGTCGTCGTGAGCGACCCCACGGACTGCGTGCCCCTTGCGCAGCGCTGCGTTGCAGGCGTCCCGGTGGTGTGCTCGCCCACACTGGTCCCCGGCTCCACACACCATCGAGAGTGGCCGTCACTCCCTCGCTCGGGCGACGGGTCGCAGCGCGGCTGCGCGGGCGGCTGTGTGGTCGATGCGGACAGTGGAGTCGCGCACTGCGCGCCCGCGACGGACGGTGGGCTGTGATCCCCCTCGACGTCGCTCTTCGTGTCGCCCGCAAGCGCGTCGCCGCCGCGGGCGCTGAGCTCATCCTCCCCGACGACCTGCGCCGCGTCGCTGTCGTCGGCCTGGTCGCCGCGGGACACTCGCTCCAGGGCACCGGGATCACCAGCGACCACGTCGCGCAGCTCGTCACGATCACGCTCCCCGGCCTCCCCGGCGTGGCGTCCGATGCACTCAGACTCATCCCTGTCGTCGGCCCTGCACTCGCCTCCCTGGGGCGCGCCAACGGGCGGTCGGCCATCTACCTCTCCCCTGTAGCCCTAAGCAGCGGCGAGGACCTCCTCGCGACCGTCGAGCACGAACTCGGGCACGTCGGGATGATCGCCGTCGGTGGGCTCGTCTACTGCGGTGTCTATCTGCTGGTCCCCGAAGCGCGGGCAGGCGGGGAGGCCCCCTGCTACGGCGCGAGCATGGCCGTGGACGTGGCGTGCGGGATGCCGCTGGCGGTAGCCGCATCGCGGGCGAAGCGCTCCCTCGGGGGGTACGGCCTCGATGCAGACGCGACGGCGCTCGCCCACGCGATCATCGACTCGGCCGCGGCCTCCATCGCCGCGACCGGGGACTGCGGCGGCGTGGTCGCCGAGCTGCGGGCCGACCTCCTGCTCGAGGGGGTCGCGCTATGACCCCCGAGGCCATCGCGGCCGTCGAGTCGTCGCTCGTGAGCGTGCGCTTCCTGGGGTGTTCCACCCGCGTCGCACCCGCGTTGGCGGTAGCGCTCGCGAAGGTCGAAGCCGCGCTCCATGCGGAGTGGCAGCGGACGATGCTCGCGCTCCCTGGCGGTGCCCCAGCGCCGACCTTCGCGGGGTGGCATGGCGTCCGAGGCGTCGGTGGATACCGCAAGGCCGCGGGATGGCACGGCAAGGGCCTCGCGATCGACCTGAACTACTCGACGAACGGATACGCCGTCTGCCGCACGCGGACTGCTCGCGGGGTGGTCCTCGGCGGGGAGGCGGCGGGGGCTGGGCTCATCGGCGTGCGCGAGGCATTCATGGCGGCGTGTGACCGCGCGTGCATGGCGCTCGACGGTCGGCCGGCGGACCTCTCCGCGCGCAAGCACGGCGAATCGACGGGCGAGGTGTGGGACCGATGGCACCGCGTGAGCGATGCGGTCGTGAAGTACCTCGCGCCGTACTACCCCTCGACCGATGCCCTCGACGTGGGCGAGGCCGACCACTTCGCGTGGATCGACCCTGCGGACATCCCCGCGCAGGTGGCTACCGACTACCAGGCGCTTCGTGTGCCGCTGGTGATCGGGCAGCCGTTGCCCGACCCGCGCACGACGCGCAACCCCGCTCGCGGCCTGATGGACCTCCCCCGGCACGTCGCGGTTGCGATGACTGACGTGGGCGATCTGCGTTGGGGGATGGCGGACTTCGCTCGCGAGAGCGGCGATGGGATGCACTTCGATACGGCGTCGAAGATCGCCAGCGGCGCCGTATGAGCGCGGCGTCGCTGCTCACCCTCCTCGCGCTAGCCTTCCCCGCGAGCGCGCACCTCCTGCGGCTCGACGTGGTGGCATCGCTGGTGCGCGCTGCCGACACTCACCACGTCCCTGCGCCGATCGTGGCCGCAGTGTCGTGGCTGGAGTCGCGCGCGGGCACCGCACCCCGCTACGCCTCCCTCGCGGGCGTCCGCATCAACCACGCCTACATACGCTCCGACGCGCTCAGCGCCGACATTGCCGCGCGCTCCCTCGCCCGCCGTCGCGCTGAGTGCGGCGGGTGGCTGCGGGCGCTCGTGGCGTACCGGTGGGGGAGAGGTTGCTCAGCACCCGACGCCACCGGGTACGCCCCACGGGTGCTCGCGCTCGCCCGACGGCTCGGGCTCCCCGCGCACTGACCGCCACCCTGGCTGCGCCGTTCAGGCGTCGCTCACCGCCCCGCGTCCTGCGGGACCCGCTGCCCCTCCGCCCTGCGACCGCAGCGGCGGCTATCCCTACCGCTCCCCATGCCGATCGTGCGCACGTGCAGCGGCCTGTGGTGCTCCGTCAACGGTGCCATACGCTTGAAGCCTTAGCTGTCCCGGGCTGGACTCCCCGTGTCCGCTTCGTCAGAATCGACACGTTCGTGATTGGCTCCGCACGTGGTGAGCGGTGCCTCTAGGAGGTCACGATGAATACCTCTGCTACTAATATCTTCCCCTTCGTCAGTACGTTCATGAACTTCGCCTACACGGCGCCGACGCTCTCGGCGTCGGATGCAGCGTGCGAGATGTCCACACTCGCGGCGCAAATCCGGGCAAGCGTCCGGGAGATCCCTCGTGACCGAGGCATCGCTCCTCAGCAGGTCGGCATGCTCAAGCTCGCGATGCAGGTCTCGGAGAGCGTCCTCGGCGAGCTACTCAAGGCCCGGCCCGAACTGCGAGGCAGCGGCGCGCTGGACGAACTCTCGGACGCGCTCGATGACCTCGACAACCAGATCGAGAACCACGAGATCGCGCTCGAGGTCGGGCCGCGCGTGGCTGAGGTCAGGGCTTCGCTCGCGGGCCTGACGGCGTAGCCTGTCATGGGGCATCTCGTGGGGAGCGGTATCATCCCGGGCACCGGGGCCGCTCGTGACGCCAAACAACTCAAGAAGGAGAACCGATCCTTCGACAAGGACATCGGGGAGGCGCTCGCGGACTTGGACGCCAACGGCTCCAGCCCGAGCGACGACCCCATCCCCGACTCCAACAGCGTGCTCTTCAAGCGGCGCGTGCGGAACCGGGACGCCAACAAGGGCAAGCGGGACGGCTACCGCATCATCTACGGCGTGTTCCCCGAGGGGATCGCGCTCGTGGCGATCTTCTCGAAGAGCGAGCGGACGGACGTTCCTCGGCCCGACCTGCACAGGCTCCTTGCGACCATGTCCTCGCTGCTCGGCCGCATCAGTGAGAACCCAGCATGCACTGACGACGCGCTCGCTGAGCACAAGAGCGACTGAGATCCAGCCTGTCGCCGCAACCAGCAGTTGCGACGCCTACCCTTCACTGTCTCCGCGTCCTGGAGCGGGGCGGAGCCCCGCCGCCCGAAGGGCGAGGACGCGGAGACGGTCTGCGCCGAGGGGCCCCTGTTGCGATGAAGAGGAGGAAGAGGTGCATGATCGGTTCTCCACGGGGTCCTCCCCGGGGTGAACCGAGGAATGCACCGATGACGACGATGAGGCGCAACTGGGGAGGCGCAGACCTTCAAACCTTCCGACGGCTGTCACTCTCTCGGTGACGGCGCAGAAGCCATCGCCTGCCCCTCGGCCCTGGACGGACGCTGACGACCACGAGCTCGCACGGCTGCTCGACGAGGGTCACCCCGCGTTCCACATCGCCGCGGAGCTGGGACGGTCGGAGGGCGCGGTCCATGGTCGCGCGCGTCGGCTGGGTCGCCCGCCACCCGCCCAGGCGTATCGGCGGTGGTCGACGGACGAGGACGCACAGCTCGGGGCGATGCTCGCGGCCGGCGCCGACAGCGCAGCACTCGAGGAGGCATTGGGGCGGTCTCGCGGTGCGATCCTATCGCGAGCGCGCACGCTGGGGTTGACGCCTCTGCAGAGCGACGGCTGACCGCCCTGCCGCAGCACGCGGCAGAGCGGAAAGGGGGGGGGGGGCGGCGTAGGCTGTCCGCGGGGCGGACGTTGTCAGGCAGGGAGGCTCACCGCTTCCCTCCCGATTTCTCAATCTCGCGGGGCGCATACGGGGCGCGCCCCTCCCGCCACGTCGAGCGGCCGTCACCTTTCCACGGGGAAAACAGGTGAATCAGCGCACCGTGTCCCGGGGAATCATAATCCCAAGGTCGTTGGTTCAATTCCGACCGCCGGTACTCTGAAAAGCCCTGATTCGTAGCGGAAACGCGCGGGTCGGGGCTTTCGTTTGTTTGCGATGTTTGCGACGAATCGACGCCCTCGCGGGGCGCATACGGGGCGGACATATTCAGTCCCGCGAGCATCCGCGCCCGTAGGTCCGCCGGGGCGAGCTTGCCGTAGACGCGGTAGAGCATCGCCGTCGAGGCGTGCCCCATCGCCCGCGCCACGTCCTCGAACGACACCCCGGCCGCGAGGTGCCAGTGGGCGAAGGTGCGGCGTAGGTCGTGGGCGCTGCACGGGTCGATCCTGGCCCGGACGCACGCCGCCTGGAGGTCACGCCAGATCTTGCCCCACGGGGCGAGGAGCATCGCGCCCTTGCCGCTGCCGCACGACCAGGCGAGTTCCACCAGCGCCCGGCACTCCGGCAGCACCACCGGGACATGGCGGTCGCGGTCGTCGGTCTTCGTTCCGCGCAGGTGCACGAGGCCACCCTTCCGGTCGTAGTCGAGGCGCTCGGCCCGCTGGGCGGCGGCGAGCTCGGCGCCCGCCCCGATCATCAACGCCACCCAGGCCGCGCGCTTCGGCGTGAGGTGGGCGATGAGGGCCTGGGCCTCGACGATGGTGAGCGCCCGGGTGCGGGGTTCGTAGTCGGTCGAGAGGTCGGCCGGCACCAGCGCCTCGAGGTGGCCCTCCCAGAGCCCGGTGTCGCGCGCGATCCTTAACGCGACCCGAAGCGCCGTGATGTCCTTGAGAATCGTGTGGTCGCTCATGCCCTGTTCACGCCGCACCTGGACGTACCCGGTGACGGTGGCGACCGTGACCGAGGCGGCGGGGGTCAGGGGACCGAGCACCCGCAACACCTGCCCCCACCGCACGCCGTAGAAGTCGGCCGTAGCCTCGGACCGGCGCCCCTTCGCCGCGTCGGCCTTGTACCGGGCCGCGGCGAGGTCGATCACGTCCTGGAGCGTCGTGGCCTCGCGACGCCGCCGACCCTCACGCTGGGGGTCAGCGAGATCACGTTCGATTTCACGGGCCGCGAGCTCGGCCGCCTTGCGGTCGGCGCATCCGGTCGAGCGCTCGAACCGCTCGCCATCGATGGTGAGCCGGACCTTCCAGATGCCGTCGCGCTTTCGGAATCGCATGTCGTCGTGAACTCCCGATCGAGGTAGCTGGTCCAGAGGTCTTCGCGAAGCATGACCGCGCCGTCTCGGCTGCGTCGAGCCCCGGCGGCCTGCATCGCGGCGTAGACCCACGAGAGCGAGCGACCAGGGACACAGGTGCGGCAGTCCTGCGCGGTGAGGTAGCGGGGCAACTGCCGGATGGCGCTACCCACCGGACACCCCCAGCGCCGCCGCGAGCGCGTCCTCGGCCCGTGTCCGCTCGCCCCGCGCCTGGAGCATCGCCGCCATCGTAGCGACCCGGCCCGACGACGCGTTGGTGTTGCGCGCCTCAGCCGCACGCTCGGCCCGCACGGCGGCGAGGTAGCGTCGGGCGAGCTCGACTTGCTGACGGGAGGCGTCGCGCTCCGCAGTGAGGTCACCGACGTGCTGAGCGATGCCCCACCGCGCTACCCCGCGAGCCACGGACGCCGCGAGCGCCTCCAGCAGCCGCGCGCACTCGGCATCGGCGGCGTCGGCGCGGTCCCGCTGGCGGGCGTGCTCCCGGAACACCTCGCAGTGGCCGCAGTGGCTGCGGGTGTGCAGGTTGGCGAGGTCGCTAGACATTGGTCATCTCCCGCGCGCTGCGCCGGTGGTCGGGGCAGAGTGGGATACGGCCACGCGCCCCAGCGACGGTCCTAGCGCACCCAGGCGCCGCGGAGGTGGGGCACGCCGCGCGCGTCGGCGGCACCCGCTCGGCCACCTGGGCACCGAGCTCGCACCGCACGCACTCTGGGTGCATGCTCGCGCGCCGCAGCTGGGGGCTACCGTAGGTCGCGGCACGGCGTGCATGGCAGGCGAGCACCGAGAGCTCAGCGGCCATCGGGACGCAGCGGAATCGGTCGCGCGGGCTGGTGAGCGCGGAGATGGGCAGGAGGGCGGTCACGAGTGCACCTCGCAGACGTCGCGCTCCGACCCGAGCGTCCAGCCCTCCGCCGCCGCGAAAGCCGCCGCGGCATCCTCTCGGAACGTGTCGGGCGCTATCACAACCCCCTCGCACCACGCGGCGTCGCACCGCACCCACGCGCACGGCACCTCGATCCGCAATCCGCGAGCTGCGCCCACCAGCCATGTCATCCCTCGGCTCATCGTCCCGCTCCCATCCGGCCCCACAGCCGCGCCTCGACCCCGTCCATCCTCGCCGCGAGGGCATCCGCCGCCCGCAGTACGTCCGCCCCGCTGCCCAGCACCTCAGCCACCGCCAGCGCCGCCTCGCGGTACAGCCCCCAGGGCGCACCGCCACGCTCCCGTCGCAGGGACTGCTCAGCCGCCGCGTCCGACCACACCGCCACCGCTGCCCAGAGGGCCACGGCCGCGCCAGCATCCCCGAGCTCGGCCACCCACGCGCGGGCGCGCGGCACGTCCGCCTCGTCGCAGATCACCACCGTCCGCTCGCGACCAGCCGCCAGCGCTCGGCGCAGGCGACGCAGCGGAGGGAGCGCCGCCGGGAGCACCAGCCCCACCGGCTCACCCGCGAGCACCACCAGCGACCACGCATCGAGCGCAGCGACCCAGAGCCGGGCGCGGCGATCCCGCACCACCGGCCAGAGGGACACACGCGCCGGGCGGGCGTCGATCAACTCCAGGCTCACAGGGCACCCCACGCCAGCATCTCCTCGATGGCTCGCTCGCGCAGCCGCTCACGCACCTGGGCGGGGGACAGCACCGTGATGTGCACCGGCGGGCGACGGGTGGGGTGCACCACCCCCAGCGTCCCGGCCTCGCGAGCGAGCTCGAGGGCGCTCATGTCAGACCCCGGACGTGCACCGCAGTGCTCACGCCGCCACCGCCCGCTGGGCCAGCGCAGCGCGCTCCCGCGAGGCGTCGAGCGCGATGCGCTCCAGCGTCTGTCCAACGCCGATCGCCGTCAGCCGCGCCACCCCCGCGGGCCGCGGGCGCTCGCTGTCGATCGCCACGATGCGCTCGGCCGCCATCGCGATGAACGGCCCGCCGAGAAGCCCCCCGTTGCACGCAACCGACGCCTCGACCCGGCGCCGAACGGTCATTCCCGCAAGGTGATCGTGCCACCCTGCTTCGGTCTCGCGCCAGGTCCCCTCGAACGGGACGTGCGCGTCGCTGTCGAGCACCACGCGGAGCGCCTGAGCACCCGCCGTGGGCGCCGTCGCCACCGAGCTGCCGTTGCCCGAAGCCGCGCGCGTGCCCTTCGTGGTGGTGCCACCCGCAGGCGGGTCGGGCTGATCGTCGTCGTCACCGGGCTCGCGAGCGACAGGCGCCGGGTTGGCCCTGGCGTACTCCTCGGCCAGCGCCTTCTTGAGCCACACCTTGCCGCTCTTGATCTTCCCGGTGATCTCGACCCGGGCGCAGATCGCCCGCCAGGCGGCGTCCTGGCCGGCGGACCCCAGCGCCGCGAGCTCGGCCCGGTGCTTCGCCCACACCGCCACGGCCTCGCCGGGGAGCGTGATGGCCTCGACGGCCGCGAGGTACTCGGAGATACCGTCAATCGGCTCGCTGGGAAGCGCCTCCACGCGCCGGGCGTCTACGGCGGCGGTGGCAGCGGCGGGAGCGACGTGCTGCGCCGGGCCGCCGCGCCGAATCTCATCGGCCTCGTCGGGGTCGTAAATGCCGCCGACCACGTCCGGGTACACCGCGCGAGCGAGCGCCGCGCCACCGCGAGCCCGCAGCATCGCCTTGGGGTGCGACCGCCACGTCTGCGACCCGGCGAGGCCCGCCGTGCGCGCCATCTCCATCGTGTAGGTGAGCGACGTCGCCTCGGGGTCGCCCTCGCGGTGCGTGATGTACGTCGCGAGGAGCTCGGTGGACTCCACGAGGTAGAAGTACCGGCAGGCGCTCGACCGCTTGCAGAGGCCGATCTGGGCATCCGCGCCGAGGCTGACCTTCCCCTTGACCAGCGCGATGGATCGTGCAGAGGCCATCGGCGAGAACCCCATCTCTTCGCCCGCCAGGAGGATCGCGAACGCCTTATCGACGCTCGTCACCTCACTCGTGAAAACACACGCCTTCTGCAGTCGTTCGGCCAGCCACCACAGGGACTCCATCGCCGTCTTGTCGATCATCGCCAAAGCCGTCCTCTCTTACGAAGCCGTGTAATCCGTGGAGTGGTCCGGCACTCCGGCGACGGACGGGGGCGCGAATACGCACGCGCTTCCGTCGGCCGCCGCAGGGCCGGAGCCCTCGCGTCTCAGTCCCGCCGCGGGCGCGTCCGACTGGCGCGCCACGCGAGGAACGAGCGCACCTCGTCGGCGGTCATGCGGCTGACGGCCTCGTCCATCGCGACGCTCGCCCGGCACGCCGCAGGCACCGGGTCGCAGCGGCAGGGCACCGTGACGAGCACCGCACCGCACCGTGGGCAGTAGGCCGACACCGTGGGCCGCACCGTGGGCATCTCCGAGGGCGTCATCGGTACGCCCCGCGCTCTTCCTCTTCCTGGCGCTCCTGGCGGGCCGACCAGTAGGCGTCGTGCTCGATCTCCTGCGCCGTGGGAGGCATCCGCTCCTCGATGGGCTCGCCCTCGAGGCAGGGACAGTCCGGGCCGCACTCGCTGTCCGCGGGGATCACTGGCCCACCTCGCGCTCGAAGCGGGCCGCGGCGCGGTCGGCATCGCCCACGCGGTAGAAGTGCTCGCGGCCCTCGCCGATGAGCAGGAGGCGAGCCCCACCGCGAGCGCGGTAGAGCCGCACCGAAGCGCCGTCACTGCGGCGCGACATGGACCTGGCGAGCGTCCAGACGGCGAAGTCGATCAGCATAACGCCGCCTCTTCCAGCGCGAACTCCACGGTGCGGAGCGCGTCCATCTCTCCCATCGACCGCAGACCCGACCGCACCCACCTATCGCGGATCGCCGAGAGCCGCGCCTGCGCCGCGTCCAGCCGGAGGCAGTCGTCCGCGACGGCACCCCCACCGGAGAGGCTCGCCCTCGCCTCCTCCGCGCGCGTCAACCACTCGGGGAGGTCGTCCCCGGTGAGCTCCAACAGGAGGTCCACGGTCGCCGCCGCATCGCCGCGCCCCATCGCCTCGCAGGCCTGGACGCCAAGCTGGTAGCTGCGTCGCTCCAGGTCGTGACGAGCGAGCGAGCGCATGTCGTCCGCGATCTCCTGCCACGCCTCCCAAGTCACCGCCGTAAGGCACGCGCGACCCGCGCTCCGAGCGCCGAGATCCCGCAAGAGCCGCGTCAGCGCGTGCCGGGCGAGCCCGTAGAGCGACACCACCACCGCGGCGCTCACGCGACCTCCGAGAGAGCGCCGGAGTCGAGGTCGGCGAGGACGCAGGCGAGCTGGTGGTTGATGAACGCTTCGAGGTCGCGGAGCGCCTCGTCGTGATCGGCCTGGGCGATGGCCGCGAGGCGCGAGTCGAGGGTGAGGAAGTGCTCGATCAGGTCCGCGTCGTCGCGGTCGCTGTCGGTGGCGTAGGTGCGGGCGGTGTTGAACATCT
>CAIQVJ010000129.1 GCA_903875225.1 uncultured Pseudomonadota bacterium | reverse complement strand
GATCAGCCGGTTCCGGTCGGGTGAGCGGGCCATGGACCTCGACGAGCTCGCCGGCCTGTTGGCCTCGGGTGCGGACCCCCGCCTCGTGCTCGGTCCGCTCGCCGAGATCGGGGGCGCCCGCGTCGAGCTCGAAGGGGGCGACATCGACACCGACGTCCAGGGCAACGCGATCCAGCTGGTGGAGGCCGCGGCCGGCCTTGCTTCGAACGTGCACCTGGCCCTCCGTGGCGATCGCCGTGTCGACGCCACTGAGGCCCGTGCCATGCTGCCCAAGGTCGACGCCCTCGCCGACGACGTCGCCAAGATCGGCGCCTTCCTGCGCCGCGTCATCCGGGGCGCCCGGTGAACGCGGCCCCGAGCTGGCTCCGGATGCGGGGCCGCCCGCGGTTGGCGGACCGGCGCAGTCTGCTCGCCACCGCGATCGAGCAGCGGCGGCGGGACCAGCGCGTCACCCTCGCCGAGCTCGCCGACCGCATGGAGGTCGACATCTCCACCGTCAGCCGCTGGTGCGATGGGGGGATCGAGCTCAGCGTCCGCCACCTGGTGCGGCTGATGGCCGTGCTTGAGCTCGACGAGGAGGGGCAGCTCCGGTGGCTGGCGCTCGCCGCTCACGACCTCGCCACCGGGCTGTGAGCCGCGTGACCACTCGAATGTACGCCCGAGTCATCGGGAACGGAGGAGCCTTGTCCAACTGGAACGGGTCTAACTGGATTCGACGCGAGCGACGCTACGCCCTGTACCTCCGGGATGGGCATCGCTGCCTGTGGTGCGGTGGCACGCGCTCGCTCACCCTCGATCACCTGTTCCCCAGGCAGGGCGGGCGCGGGGACAACCGGAACGAGAACCTCGTGACGAGCTGCCTGAGCTGCAACAGCTCGCGCCGCCACCTTCGGCTCTCCCGCTGGCTCCGGCGTCTCCGGGACCAGGCCGTCGACGTCCACGCCATCGTCGTCGAGCTCCGTCGCCGGCGCCGCACCCTCGTCGACCTCGAGGCCGGCCGGGCGCTGCTCACCGACACCCACGCCCGGGCTCAGTCCCGCGCCTGTGCCACCACCTTCCGCCACACCATCCTGCCCGAACTGGAGGCCCCGTGTCCGTTCTGACCCCCGTGATCCTCGGCATTGACCCCGGAACGTACTGCGGATGGGCCGTGCTCCACGCGAAGACCGGAGCGCGGCTCGCCTCGGGCACCTGGGACCTGTCGCCCCGCCGATACGAGGGAAGCGGCATGCGGTTCCTCCGCCTCGAGGGCTACCTCAACGGCGTCCGACAGGCGTTCCCGGAGATCACCGTCGTGGCGTACGAGGAGGTGAGGCGACACGCGGGGACCGACGCCGCCCACATCTACGGTGGCATCGTTGCCGCCTTGCAGAGCTGGTGTGAGCGACAGCTCCTCCCCAACTACGTCGGTATGCCGGTGGGGACCGTGAAGAAGGTCGCCACCGGGAAGGGCAACGCGAGCAAGGACATGATGGTGCTCGCGTCGCGCGCCCAGTGGGGGGACGATGCGCCCCGCGGGCTGGGCGAGGACGACGAAGCCGACGCGCTGTGGGTGGCGGAGACCTGGCGCCGGAGTCAGCTGTGAGTGCCCTGCACCGCATCGAGAGCCGGGCCCGTCAGGAGGCAGAGGATGCCGCGCTGCGCGCCGCCGACCGCGCCACCAAGGCGAGGCTGGCCGCGAACGAGGCGGCCCACGCGGCGATGGTGAACGGGACGCCCACCGAGCTGCGCGCGTGGCAGGGCGCGGCGCTGCCCACCTTGCTGACCGCCCTTGGGGCGAAGCGGAAGGGCGTCGTGGTCGCGTGCACAGGCTCCGGGAAGACGGTGCTCCTCGCCGAGGTGTGCGCGCACCGTCTCCCGACCTCGACGAGCGAGGTGATCGTCATCACCACGCCGACCCAGCGCCTGGTCCGGCAGGTGGCACAGACCGTCGCCAAGCGCATCGGCGCCGCCAAGGTCGGCCGGTACTTCACGGAGGCCAAGGAGCCGTCGAGGCCCGTCGTGGTGTGCTGCAACGACTCGTTCGCCGCGCTCTCCGTGCAGCTGGAGAAGCTCGGTCGGAAGTGCGTGCTCTGGATCGCCGACGAGGCTCACAAGACGGAGACCGAGGCGATCCACGAGGTCGTCGAGGGGCTCGCGCCGGAGACCCGCCTCGGGTTCACCGCGACGGCCCATCGTTCGAAGGAGACCGAGCGCCTGCGTCTCTTCGACGAGGAGCTCGTGCGCTACACGCCGGCGAACGCGCTCAAGGACGGCGTGATCTGCAGGTGGCGCATCGTGCCGTGGACCGGGGAGGCCGTCGAGCTCGACGACGCGATGATCGCGATGATCAAGGAGACGACCGGGCCCGGCGCCTGCAACGCCACCTCCATCCGAGACGCGGAGGCCTTCGCCGAGAAGCTCTGCGCCGCCGGCGTCCCCGCGCTCGCCGTCCACTCCCGGCTCACCCCGGGGGAGCAGGCGAGTCGGCTCCGGGACCTCGAAGAGGAGAAGGTGCGGGCCGTCGTGTACCCGTCCCTGCTCAGCGAGGGGGCTGACTTCCCCTTCCTCCGCTGGATCGGGTTCCGCCGCAAGACTGGGAGCCGCAACCGGTTCATCCAGGAGGCGGGCCGCGTGCTCCGCACGTGCGTGGGGAAGGAAGAGGCGATCATCCTCGACCCGTTGGGCCTCACGAACGAATTCTCGATGACCTACGCCGCGGCGATCGGCTGGGAGGAGGACGTCGAGGAGGAGCTCCCGCCGGCGGAGCCGCGCCCCGTGGACCCGGACCTCGTCGTCGACGGGTGGGCCTTCGACTTCGACCTCGAGGAGCCGCCCACCATGGTCAACGCGTTCGACGCGGTGGGCACGTGGGCCCGTCAGCTCTGGCTGGCCGCGCTCGCGGATGGCCTGGTCAAAGAGGGGCGCCCGCAGCGGTCGGACGCGCGCGCCAAGGTGCCCAGCTCGAAGCAGGTGGAGACCCTCGGCAAGATGCGATGGGCCTCGACCCGGCTGCCGCAGGAGCATCAGGCGGCGATCGCGCGCATGGTCGAGCACAACGCCGTCCCCACCACGGGCGTCGCCGCCGACCTGCTCGACGTGCTCTTCGCCGTGAAGCAGATCCCGCACCGGTGGCTTCCCACGCTCCCGATCTGGCCTCCGCCCGACGAGACGTGGCAGGCGGCCGCGGCGGCGATGGCGGGCGACTGGAGCTGCGCGGCCAAGGTCACCCAGAGCTACGTCTCGGTGGTCGTCATGCAGGGGCGGCGCATCCGCCTCTCGGAGACCCGGGTGCGGAAGCGGGAGCGCCAGCTCGACGCAGAGGTCGAGGCCTTCGTGCGGGCCCTGTCGCTCGCGGGGGACTCCCCGGTGTTCGTGAGCTCGCCCGAGGCCGCCAAGGCCATCCGCGGCGGGACCACGCCCTCGGGCGCGGTGGCCCGCTGGCACGAGGCGCAGCTCCGGGAGTGCGAGACGCTCGAGGCCACCAACGTGGCGGAGCGGGCGGCGTGGGCGGCCACTGGGAAGGCCAAGCGTGACCACGCGAAGGTGGTCGAAGACATCGTACGGCGAGCGACAGCATGAGCCACCTCCTCGACGCCGCCCTCGACTACGCCGCGAAGGGCTGGCCGGTGTTCCCGGTCGCGGACAAGAAGCCGCTGGTGAAGTCCTGGCCCGTGGAGGCCAGCCTCGACGCGGACCAGGTGCGCGCGTGGTGGTCGAAGTGGCCGGACGCCGCGATCGGTCTCGCCGCGGGGGAACGCTCCGGATGGTGGGTGCTCGACGTGGACGTCGACGCCGGCGGCGAGGTCTCGCTGTCGCAGCTGGAGGCGCAGCACGGCGCGCTCCCGCCCACGCTCACCGTCCGGACGGGCGGAGGCGGGCGGCACTTCTACTGGGCCATGACGGCGCCCATGCGCAACCGGCAGGCCGTGGTGAAGGGGATCGATGTGCGGGCCACCGGCGGGTACGTCGTCGCCCCGCCGAGCCCGCACGCCTCGGGCTTCGAGTACGAGGTCCTCGACGAGTCGCCCCTCGCGCCGGCACCCGCGTGGCTCCTGGAGATGGTGCTCCCGAAGGCGCCCGCCCGGCCGGCCCCCTACGTGGCGCCGGTGGTCACCGAGCAGGTGGACGTGGGGCGCCGCTTCGTCGCCAACGGCCTCGTGGGGGCCTGCCAGGACATCGTGGGCGCGGGGCAAGGCCAGCGGCACAAGGTGCTCTACGCGAAGGCCGTGAAGATGGGGGGCTACATCGTCAACGGGTACATCGACGAGGCCACCGTGGTGGCGGAGCTCCAGCGCGCCGGCGAGGCCTCGGGCAAGGACGCTCGGGAGGTCGCGCGGGTCATCACGGACGGGCTGAAGGTGGGGCACGGGCGACCCCTGCACCCGGACCTCAAGGCGCCGGCGACGAGCAGCTCGTCGAGCAGCTCGCCGAGCCGGGACGAGGTCCTCGCCTACTGGGCGGAGCACCCGGAGCTGTCGTCGATGGACGTGGGCGACTACTTCGGCATCGGGGCCAACGTGCTCCGGAACTGGAAGAGCCGGCACGGGATCCCGGTGGCAGTGGTGCACCAGCCCGAGGTGCACCAGGGCGCACCAGTGGTGCACCCCGAAGTGCACCATGGTGCACCCCTGGTGCAGGGGGGGGCGCACCAGCCCGCACCAGTGGTGCACCCGGCCCCGCACCATGGTGCACCCGTGGTGCACCAGACCGAGGAGGAGAGGGTGCACCAGTCGGACCCGATCCAAACACTTGCGCAAGTGTTGGACGCCGTGCGCCTCGCGGACACCGCCGGAGACCGGGTCGCCAAGCTCGGTTCGCTCGCCGAGGACGTGGCCTGGTTGCAGGCGATGTCGGAGCTCCCGGAGACCGCCACGACCGCCCAGATCGCGCGTATCGCCGCGGTTCGGGGCGGGAACCGCATCGCGTCGGCGATCGAGCGGGACCTCCGCCAGCGCCGCAAGGCCGTCGAGCAGCTCGCCAAGCGGGCCGCGGCCCTTCGCCCTCGTGACGCCCACGTGCTCGACATCTCCGACGCCCACGAGTGGCCTCGGGACCGCAACGGCGCCCACCCGGCCGTGCGCGACCAGCTCGCCATGAGCATCAACCCCCTGACGGGTTCGGCGAAGCCCCGCCAGTGCTACGACAACGTGTACCTCGTGCTCCTCCACGACCCGCGCTGGGGGGAGCGCCTCCGCCGCGACGAGCTCACCGGCAACGTCACCTGGTGGAGCGAGCCGTTCTCCATCGACCGGGACGGGAGCTCCACCGTCGCGTGGCTCGGCAAGCACTACGACCTCCACCCGGGGCTCAGCGCCGTGAAGGAGGCGCTCACCGACGTGGCCCACCGGCATCGTTTCCACCCGGTGCGGGACTACCTCTCCACCCTCCCGGAGTGGGATGGCGTGTCCCGGGTCGAGCGCATCCTCACGGACGTCCTGCACTGCGAAGACCGCGCGATCCATCAGGCCTTCATCCGGCGCACGCTCGTCGCCGCGGTCGCTCGCGTCATGGAGCCCGGCTGTCAGGTGGACACCGCGCTGGTGATGGTCGGGCCTCAGGGCATCCGGAAGAGCACCTTCTTCCGCACCCTGTTCGGCGGCGCCTGGTTCAACGACTCGGAGCTTCACCCGGGCGACAAGGACGCCTACATGAAGATCAACCGGGTCTGGGCCTACGAGTGGGCCGAATTCGACAAGGCCCAGCGGTACGAGTCGGGCGTCGTGAAGAACTTCGTGAGCGGGCGGGAGGACCGGTTCCGGCCGCCCTACGCTCGGGAGGAGGTCTCGTGGAAGCGGACCTCGATCATCGTGGCCACCACGAACGAGCGGTCGTTCCTGACCGACCCGTCTGGGCACCGTCGCTACTACGTGCTGTACGTGCCCAGCGTGATCGACATCGACCTCGTCGAGGACTGGCGCGACCAGCTCTGGGCGGAGGCCAAGGCGCTCTACCTCGCCGGCGAGAAGGTGTTCCTCACGGCCGAGGAGGAGGAGGAGCGCATCGCGGTGGTCTCCGAGTACGTCGTGCGGGATGAGCGTGCCGAGCTCGTGGACGCCTGGCTCCACGGGCGCGCCCTCGTCGGGGTGACCGTCGCCGAGGTGGCCGTTGAGGTGCTCAAGATGGAGCTCCGGCACGTCACCATGAGCGAGCAGCGCGTGATCGGGAACATCCTGCGGTCACTCGGGTGGGAGAAGCGGTACGCCCAGAAGGAGCACTCGCGAGGCTGGCGCTGGTACAAGGCGGAGGCCAAGGTTGCACCCCCGAGGAAGCCGGTGGACTACGTGCCCACGGACTCCTCGGGAGTGGTGTACTGACCGACTCAACAACGAGAACGATCGCAGAGCGCCGCGGGGAACCCTCCGCGGCGCTCTTGTTTTTGCGTCGCGACTATGGCGCAGGCGTCGAACGTGCTCCCGTGTGCTCCCCTGTGCTCCCGTGGTGCTCCCGTATACGGGAGCACCGGCACGCCATGTTCAACCTGCACTTTCGCTTTAGTGCTCCCCTGCTCCCGTGATATTTGTAAAAGACTCTGAGATGGGGAGCGTTGATTATTTCGATGTGGGGGGGGAGGGGATCGATCGCAGATCATGATCTCCATCCTGAAGGTGTTGAGCGAGTTGACGGGAGCAAGGGGAGCACTTCTCTCAGAGCTGAGGTGCAACGCCGGATGGCGGTGCTCCCGTCCGACGAGTGGACGGGAGCACTGGGGAGCACCACGGGAGCACGACAACCAGCTCCGCTCGACGTATCTGGTTCGTCGTGCTACCATTGTTCAGGTAGGACGTACATTATTGCGCTACACGCAATATTCTGACTCCACCTCGGATGCGCGATGGGTGAGGGGAACGAGAGGAAGGCCAGCGCAGAGGCCGTGGCTCCTTGCTCTGCGACCAGCTCGGCCCCCGTGCCGCCCAGCGCCCGCATGTGGGACCCTCGCATGGTCGATGCCCTGTGCCGCTCGGAGAAGCGCGGTGCCCTGCCTGCTTACGAACACGAGGACTACGTGCAGGACGTGCTGGTCCGGCTGCTCACCTCCCGAGGGTATGACCCTCGGCGCGGCAACCGGCAGGCCTACGCCCGCATCGTGGCGCGAAGCGTGCTCAAGGACAGGTATCGGAAGGAGGGTAGGCGCTCTGCCATTCTGCTCCGTCGAAGCTCGGATGTGCTCGATTTCACCTATCCAGAGGCCGCAAAATGAGGCCGAAAGCGACCGAAACCGCGTCGAAAGGGGGGGGTAGGGCGAGGGGGTGTGAAACCGACCCCCCTCCCCCGGGCTCGTGGCGTCGCGTTTCGCGCGCGAGCTTCGAAAAACTTGGCCCCCCTCCACGCCCTGAGGAGGGGTAGCGCATGGCGAACGCCCCGACGGCACAGGGCGCGAAGGGTCACGACCTCGTGAAGCTCTGGACGAAGCGGCTCCGCGAGATCCGGAAGCAGTGCCGGAGCGCCGAGTTCAAGGAGAGCTACACCGCGGTCGCCACGCTCACCCGACAGGTGACCCAGGCGGAGGTCGCGCTGCTTGAGGCGAGGTCCGCCGAGACCGCCGAGCGCGAGCGGCTCTCCTCGACGGGCGATGCGCTCGATCGCATCGTGGCGATCGTCACCAAGATGCCGGTGGGAGCTCGGCAGCAGCTGAGGGCCAAGCTCGAACAGGTCTGGTAGCAGGTGCCCGCGAGCGTCGCCGAGCTCCGCGACCTCGAGGCGGCGTTCGCCGGGTGGGGTGAGCACGTCGAGGACCATCCGCTGGACTGGATGGACTGGACTCGGCGCCAGTGGGAGTACGTCGAGCTCGTCGCGCGCTGCACGCTCGCGCTGTTCCGCGCCGGCAACCAGGTGGGCAAGACGGTCGTCGGCGCGGCGCTGACCATCGCGCGGTGTCTCGGGTACGACTTGGCCACCGGGACCCGGCTGACCGCGCCGATCGAGGCCTGGGTGGTGTGCACGAGCTGGAGCCAGGCCGTCGCCATCATGACCAAGGTGTGGTCGCTGGTGCCGAAGGACGAACTGGCCCCGGGGCAGCGCTTCAACCCGCGCTCCGGCTTCGGGAAGGACAACCCGGCGCTCGTCTTCAGCAACGGGTCCATCCTCCGGTTCCGCACCACGAACCAGGGGGCCGAGGCCCTCGCTGGCGCCACCATCGACTGGGTGTGGATCGACGAGCCGACCGACCTCGACATCTTCCGCGAGCTCCAGAAGCGCGTGATGCGCCGGGCCGGCAAGGTGATCATCACGCTCACACCGATCAACCGGCCGTGCGAGTGGCTGCACGAGATGGTCGACAAGGGCGTGCTGCCCGAGGTGCACGCGAAGCTCGACGCGGCCGCGCTCACCTTCCGCGGCACGGGGCAGCGGATGCGTCTCGCCGACGGGACGGAGATGTCCGACGCCTGGGTCGGGGAGCAGCGCCGGATCACGCCGGCGATGTTCTCGCCCGTGGTGCTCGACGGCGAGTGGGAGACCCGACCCGAGGGGGTCTTCTTCAAGGCCTGGGACGGTACGAAGCACGTGCGCGACCAGGTCACCACCAATGTGGGCGCCGGCGCGCGGCTGAGCTGGCGCCTCGGCATCGACTACGCGGCCGCCGATCGAGAGTTCGGACAGGTGGCCGTCCTCGTGAAGGTGCTGGAGGTGAGCCGGCGCGATGGCTCCCGCGACGTCTACGCCCACGTCGTGGACGAGGTGGTGGTGACGGGCGCGACGACGACGGAGACGTTCGCGGACGAGGTCCTCTCCATGCTCGCCCGGAACGGGGTGCGCTGGGAGATGCTGGCCACGATCTACGGCGACAACCCGGTCACCAGCCAGTGGGAGGCCAAGAGCAACACGGCCACGGCCCGCCGGGTCGCTCATCGCCTGGGTATGCCGCTCCGCGCGCTGCGCCCGGTCATCCTCTCCGCCAAGGACGGCCCGCGCGCGCAGAGCCTCAAGGAACCCGGCTGCCGCTTCCTCCACGCGCAGATGGTGATGACCCGGCTCTTCGTGCACAGCCGGTGCAAGCACCTCATCAAGGGGTTCGAGACCTGGGACTACTCCGACTCGCACCCGTACAAGGACGTGATCGACGCGCTACGGTACGCCTTGAAGCCGACGATCTTCCCGTACGGGTCCTCGGCCGGCCCGGTCATCCGCACTGCCCCGTAAAAAAAGTTTGGAGCTGGTGACGTACTCCATGCGGAGGCCGAAGTGGTCACGAGCATGGGTACGGGTCGCTGATGCAGACGCTGCCGCTCACGGTGGTGTCCGTGGAGGACCGGGCGCGGGTGGACGAGCTCCGCCTCCGCCTGCGGCTCCTCCGTGGGGAGCACGAGCTCGACGTCCAACAGGCGCTCACCGCGCTGTTCGGGCTCGACCGCGGCGAGGTGATGCGCAAGGCCGTGGACCTGGCGGCGAACGCGTACCCGGACGTCCACAACCAGCTCGCCGCGCTCTACCACTACGCTCCGCGTGTCGATGGGCCCTTCGACGACGTGCTCGTCGCCGTTGAGCGCGCCGGCCACTGGACGCAGATGGTCATCGGCCAGCGCGACACCTTGGCGCTCGGCGACATCGCCGTCATCGCCGCGGTGCAGAACGGCCGCGTGCAGCTCCGCACGGTGACCCCCGACCTCTGGCGAGATGACATCCGGCCGAAGCGGAACGACCCGAAGGCGCTGGCCTACTGGGCGGGATGGCTGCCGTCCGGCTCGTCCTGGGAGCTCTGGGAGTACGAGGTCGAGGACGTCGAGGGCAACCCCAGCGGCTGGTGTCGCCGCCGCACGGTGCAGGAGGTCGAGCAGCACGCCGAGGGCGCGAAGGCCGAGCTCACAACGAAGGACCCCCTCGGCGAGCTCGTGATGCCGGTGGTGCTGTACCACCACGCCGACACCGGCACGCTGATGGACTGGAAGTCCGGGCGCGACGTCACGCGCGGCGCGATGCGGATCATCCTGTACATGACCCACATCGGCCACGTGATCGCCGAGGCCGCCTGGCCGCAGCGCGTGCTCATCGATGGCGAGGTCGTGAGCGGTGCCGAGACCGTCTCCGAGGGCGGGCGCCAGGTCATCATCGCTGACCCGGCGATCGTGATGCAGATCCGGAGCGCGGAGGGAAAGCAGGCACTGGTGACGAGCTGGACCCAGGGCGCCGACGTCGAGGCCCTCTTCCGCGTCGTGGCGATGTACACCAAGAACGTGCTCACGCGCGCCGGGGTCCGGACGCCGGAGGCTACCCGCAGCGAGAGCGACATCCGCTCCGGCTACTCCCTGGCCGTCTCCCGCGAAGCGGTGGCCGAGGCTCAGGCGATCTTCGCCCCGGTGTTCCGCCGGTCCGACCAGCTGCTGCTCCACACGGTGGCGCTGCTGATGGGCAAGCCCTCTCCGATGCCGGAGGTCTGGAACGTCGACTACCAGGCGGTGGAGCTCGGCGCCGCGGAGCTGACCTCCCGCGCCACCGCGGCAGAGTCGCTCATGGCCGGCGGGCTGATGTCGCGCCGGACTGCCCTCTTCTTCCTGCACCCCGGCTGGGACGCGCGGCGGGTCGACACCGAGCTCGCTGCGATCGACGCCGAGCCGAAGCCCGCGTCGCCCACGCCCCCCACGCCGGCAACGTTGCCGCCCTCTCCTCCGGCTGACGCCGGAGCTCAACTCGGAGCCTGATCCATGGCCAAGTACGTGTCGGGGGCCGTCGCGCCCGTTCCCATGCCGCCGATGAGCGGCCGCTCGTCCTGGGAGCCAGGGGAGGGGATGACCTTCACCACCGTCCGCCTGCAGCGGGTGGTGCTCGCCGACGTCGTCGTCGAGCATGAGGAGGGGCTCAGCGGCGATGAGGTGAAGGCTCGTGTGAAGGCCCATCTCCCCCAGCTCGTGGACCACGCCGAGTGGTGGTGTCCCGAGTCGGAGACCACCGCCGCAAAAGCCATCTTCCTCGGCAACGCCGACCCCGAGAACGAGGGGGAGCCGGTGACCGAAGAGCCGTACGAGCTCTCCGCACCGGAGGCGATGCCGGATCCCGAGGTGATCGGATGAGCGACGCCGCCACCCTGGTCGTTCCCGCCACGCCGGCGGCCGGCGCGACCCCCACGCCGCCCGTGGCAACGCCGGCGGCGACGCCCGCGAAGGAGCCCGTCGTCGTCCCCGCGAAGGCGACGCCCGCCGCCACCGGGACGATGATCCCGAAGCACCGTCTGGACGAGGTCTCCGGCAAGCTGAAGACGGCGGAGCAGGAGCTGGAGAAGCTCCGCGCGCTCAAGCCGGACGAGCTCCAGACCAGCCTCACCCGCGCCCAGAGCCTGCTCGAGTTCGCGCGCGCCGGCGTCCTCGACGAGGAGCACGCCGCCGCGGTCAACGACGCCTACGGCAAGCTCCCCGCGGAAGGCAAGCCTGCTTCCGCCGTCGAGTACTGGAAGGCCATCCAGGCGGGTACCGCGCAGGCGCCGCGGACGCTGGTGGGGTTCATGCCCGCTGCCGCCGCACCTGGCGCCGCTGCGGCTGGAGCTGCCGCCGCGCCCCGCCTCCCCACGGCCGCGGCCACGCCTCCCGCCGCCACGCCCACGGTCACCGTGCAGCAGGTCACCGAGCTGCAGGCCAAGTTCCGCGCGAACCCGGGCGACGCTGCCCTGAAGAAGCAGATGCTCGAGGCCACCGCTGCGCTCGCTGCGCAGAACAAGGCTTGACAGGTGGGCCGGAACGTGACAACTTTGGAAAGCATGCCGGGACACAACCGGCACGCCCACGCGGACACGACCGCGACACCAAGTGAAGGCGCTCAGCGTACCCCCTTCCTTGGAGGCCAATAGGCCATGTCGAACGAAATCACTTGGAGCGCCATCAAGAGCGACTCCGAACGGCTCGTCATCATCGGTGAGATCCTCGCGGCCCTGGCCGACGAGTACGCGCTCACCAACCACCCCGCGCTGATCTGGGGCCCGGACCTCCAGGGCGCCGGCTCGGACACCACCTACATCGACGAGGACAACCTCGAGTCTGGCGCGACGCTCACCAGCATCGCCGAGGGCGGCACCTTCGCCAACTCCGCGCTCGCCACGGACCGCTTCTCGGCGGCGATCGGCGAGTACTACACCCAGTGGACCACCTCCGACCTCGCGGTCTGCGTGGCGCCCAACGGGAAGCTCGACGCGTCGCGCTTCGCTCGGGCGCTGGTGAAGCGGTACGGCCTGACGGTCACCAACCTCCTGGCGACCAACGGGGCGACCTTCGCGACCAACGTCAAGGACGCGGGGAGCGGCGAGCCGACCCTCGAGGACCTCTTCGACGCCGGCTCCACCCTCGAGAACGCCTTCGTCGACCCGGGCCGTCCGAAGCTCGCGCTCGTGCACACCTCGGTGGCGCAGTCCCTGCGGAAGGACTCGCTCTTCGCGCAGCAGATGAACGTGGCGATGCAGTCCCCGGAGGTGCAGGCGTTCGCCCGCAACATCGGCGGCTCCTACCTCGGCCGGTTCAACAACATGGACGTCGTGGCGAGCTTCAAGGTCCCGACCTCCGGCGGCAAGTACCAGAACAGCATCTTCGCCCGGGGCGCGATGCTGCTCGCGAAGGCCACCCCCAAGGTGGTCGTCGCGAACCAGTACATGCTGGAGATGATGCTCATGGAGCAGCAGCCCTCCGAGACCAAGCCCGAGACCTACATCCGCGGGAAGACCTTCCTCGGGTGTGACGTGGCGCAGGACGCCGCCGGGCTGCTCTGGACCACCGCGGTGTGATCCATCGGCGGAGGCCGCCTGGCGCGGCCTCCGCCACCCCTTCTTTCCGGAGTTCACGTGTCCACTGACTTCTCCCTCCCGACGGCCGCCGTCAGCCAGGCGAACCACCTCCCGCACAGCGTGATGACGCTGCCCTTCGTGCTCGGCTTCGCTGGGCGTTGGGAACCGGGCACCGACGGAAAGCTCCGGCCGGTGATGGTGCCGTTCCAGCTCCGGCCCGGCCTGCACTCGATCGGGGAGATGTCGAAGGACTTCCGAGCTCAGTTCAGCCGGCTCCGCGCGTCTGCCGAGCGGCGCGGCTACGTCATCGTCGATCCCTCGGATGGCCCCGCCGAGCTCGGCGGCCCCGTGCACAGCTTCGACGCCTGGGAGCCTGAGCGCCGGGCGGCGGTCGTGTGCTGGAAGGTGAAGTGGGAGACGCCGAAGGCGGGCCCCATCAACGCCGGCCGGGTCTCCGTTGACTACGCCATCCTCGACCAGTTCCTGGCGCACTGGGCGGGCAAGGGGATCATCCCCGCGGCGCCCGACGAGGCCTTCATCGAGCGCGCCCTCCACGACGCGGATCGCAAGCACTCCGCCAAGCTGGAGAAGGACCCGACCGGCCGCAGCTACAGCGCCCGCAAGGCGGCGGCGGACCTCAAGACCTGGCAGACCATCGCGGATCGCCAGAGCGAGGGGGCCGCGGCCTCTTCGCCGGCGCCCGCCGCGCCCGTGGTGGTGAAGCCCAAGCCGAAGGGCAAGGCGAAGCTCGAAGCGGGCATGTCGCTTAGCCTCGACGCGCCCGTCCCGAACCCCGACGACGCCTCTGGGATGGAGTAAGCCACCGTGATCGCCGTCACCTGGGCCGAGCCTGACGAGCTGCTCCGTGGAGAGGACTACTCCGCGACGGCCGAAATCTGGACCAACGGGGTGGCAGCGGACGTCGGCAGCACGAGCGCCTCGCTGCTCAAGCCCGACGGCACGATCGCGCAGACGATCACCGCCTCGGTAATGGACAACGTGGCGACGGCGGTGTTCGCTGGCTCCTCCACCTCTGGAGAGAGCCCCGGGGATGGCTGGTTGATTCGCTGGTCCATCACGGTCGACGGGGCGCCCCGGCGCTTCCAGAACGCCGCGAGCGTCGTTCTGTACGAGGCGGTCCTGGTGGTCACCGCGGACGTGCTTCTCAAGCGCGCGACCGAGCTCGAGGACATCCTCGCGGACGACACCGCCCGTGCCGAGCTGCTCCAGGACGTGGTCTCCGAGGCGTGGTTCATTCTTCGCCAGCTCCTCCGGCAGAAGGGCCGCCGTCCGTACCTCATCGTCGACTCCACCTCTCTGCGCGAGCCCGTCATCCTCAAGGCCCTGTCGCTGGCGTACCAGCGCGTGGGTCCCGGCGAGGCCACCCCCGAGTGGTCGAAGTACCTCGACTACGATCGCCAGTTCATCGCCGCCTGGGAGTCCGTCACGTTCGCCGAGGCGGACCCCTCCACCTACCTCCCGACCGGGAGTCGCGTCGGCGTGCGGGGCCCGCTGTGGCTTGGCTCCGGCGCGGGAACGGGGCGCTGGCGTCCGGTGTCGCCCGGCCCGGGCAGCTTCGGGCCTGGGGGTGGCTGGTGAGCTCGAAGACGCCAGCCGAGGTGCGTACGCTGGTGGCCACCCGCGTGGCCGCGCAGCTGTCCACGCTCCGGCAGGCGGCCGAGCCGTACGCCTTCCTCAAGGCGAACCTCCGCAGCATGGCCCCGAACACCTTTGTGGTGGGGAAAGGCAAGGCGGAGCCCGTGGGCGTGCGCCAGCGGCCGTCCGAGGGGGTCCAGACCCACACGGAGATCATCATCCTGGTGGCGCTGCAGGCTCAGGCCTCCGACCACCTGTCGATCGAGGACGCGATGGGCGCCGTGAGTCAGGCGCTCCGGGTCGCCCTCTGCGCCGACTGGACGGTCGATCTCGCGATGGTATGGACTGGCGACGCCGAGCCCACCGCCACAGAGACGCTGGTCAAGTTCGAGACCCGCTTCCTCGCCATCCACCAGACCCCCTTGGAGTGACCATGTCCGGACTGCACAGCATCCTCGCCTTCCTCGCCCTCGCCCCCTCCGCGCCCACCCGGACCATCGCCACGGGCGTCTTCGGGGTCAGCCCGAAGGAGACCTACATCAAGGTGGGCACCGAGGCGGACGCCTCGACGGACCAGCTCGACGCCATCACCGGCGGCACCGACGGGCAGTTTCTGCTCCTCACCCCGGATGAGGCTGGCAAGGCCGTCGTCATCGTGAACAACAGCACCGCCGAGGGGCAGATCTGGACGCAGGGCGGGCGCAGCATCACCCTCACCTCGGCGAACGACTACGCGCTGCTCTTCTGCAGCGGTGGCGAGTGGAACGTGGTGGCGTCCTCGACGCAGACCGACGTGGTCTCCGCCATCGTTGCTGAGAACACCGACGTGATCGTGCCGATGGACGTGCTCGGCCAGTTCTTCGCGGTGTCCGGCACCTGGACCCCGGCTCGCCCCGCGACCGCCCAGTACCGCCTCCGTCGCACCGCCGCCGCCGCCGCTCACGACCTGGCGCTCAAGGCCTTCCCCCGCTCCCGCACCTCGACGAGCAAGGGCATCAAGGTGACCGGCTTCAAGATGGCCTACACGGTCGGCACCGCGGACATCAACGACGTCACCGTCGCCGCCGCGTACCAGGTGCTCCCGGACACCGGCTCCGCGCCGGCCGCCGCGGTGAGCTTCGGGGCCATCACCTACGACGCCGCGCACGACACCGCCCCCGAGCGCAAGGCCGTGGGCTCCCACACGATGACCGTCACCTTCGGCACCCCGGTGTACCTCCCGGCCGGCGTGGACTGCGTCGAGGTCCTCCTCAACGTCGACGGCACCGCGAGCGGCGTGTTCGACCTCCTCGGCGCCGAGCTCCTCTGCTCGGAGACCCTGGTCGACGCCGCCTGAGCCGCTGACCGGGCGCGGCTTGGGTCGCGCCCGGTCGCCCCTCCTCACCCCCTTCCTCGTTCGCCCGCCGCCCTACTCCTCACCAGGAGCGCCCGATGCCCTCTCCGACCGTACTCACCCTTGCGAAGCCGATCCTCCCCAAGCACGGGAGCTTCACCTTCACGGACAACACCGGTACCCCGATCGTGTTCGGCTGCCCCTTCACCGAAGCGGTGGACCTCGGCGTCATCAAGCGTTCCGGCGAGAACGTCAAGGCCTTCCGCAGCCGTGGGAAGACGGTGGCCCTCGCGGCGACCGGCTTCATCGAGTCGCGCACCGTCACCTTCAAGGTGAAGCCGCAGATGTTCACCCACGCCACCAACGGCGTGATCATCGACTGGGTCCGTGGCGAGGGCGCCTACGGGGCGCTGGTCTCCACGCTGCCCGACGATGCCGGCGGCGACGAGGTCTTCACCTGCAAGGCGAAGCTCACGCTCACCCGCACCGACTTCGGCACCTCCCCGAGCTGGGAGGGCAACTACTGCACTGTCGAGGTCTCCGGCCTCGCCGAGGGCGGCTCCGAGGAGGAGGAGATGATGGCGACGGTGACCATCACCAACTACCACGTCGGTGACAGCGAAGCCGACTGGGAGACCTGGACCTGATGCTCCTCGTCACCCTCACCAGTCGGAAGGACCCGGCTCACCCGATCACGGCGACCTTCCCCGTCGTCGTGCCCACGCAGCGCCTGCACGTCCGCGAGGTCACCGAGGCCGCGCGGAAGTGCACCGACCCCGACGCCGCGGCGACGGCCTACCTTCGGGCATGGTCGGCGGCGATGGTGATGGGCGTGCCCGAGCTCGCCGCGATGTTCACCGCCGACACCGGCCTCACCTTCGCCAAGCTCGGTCGCTCCGGCGCCCGGCTGGGGGACGAGGCCTACGACTACTTCGTGGGCGTTCACCACCTCGACGACGAGGACATCCTCGCCGCCGGCAACGTCGTGGTGACGGCCTTCACGGAGCAGGCGAAGGCGTGGGCCGCCGAGCGGGAGGCGGTGGCTGCGCTGGGAAAAGACTCCGGGGCCCAGAGGGCGCCTACGACCGCAAGCTCGCCCGGCTGAGCCTGCGGCTGGGACACCCGCCCCTCTGGGCTCACAGCCTCCCCGACGACGAACGCGCCCTCCTCCTCGCCCTTGACACCCTCGGAGACCTCGGCTGATGGGCACCACGCGGTACACCGACGGAAACGTCACCATCACCCTGGATGACGGGCTGGAGAAGTGGTGCCGCTCCATCCTCGACGAGGCGCAGCGCGAGATGGTGACCCAGGCGGAGACCGAGGCCCAGGCCGTGGCCGACGCCGCGAAGGGCCAGTGGTACGAGCAGGTGCAGAAGCGCTCGGGGAAGTCCGGCGACATCACGGTGGTGACGACCTTCGACGCCGCCCGGGACGTCGTCCGCGTGACGGTGGGCTCCACCGACACCCGGCTGAACAAAGGCAAGCCGGTGGCGGTGCTCGTACACCGGCCCTCGTCGCTCTCCCAGATCGCCACCGAGATCACCCGTCGCGAGTACAGCGACGCCCGGGCAGCCGGGCGCAGCAAGGACGTGGTGCACGCCCGCCGCGGGGACAAGGCCCGTGGCATCGTTGCCGGCAAGTTCTACCGGTTCTCGCACAACCCGAAGGCCGCCGACGGGAAGAACCTCATGGTGGAGCTGATCCGCAAGCCCTTCACCCTCCGGTTGAAGAAGGCCATCCCCAACATGGCCCGCGTCATCGCTGACCGGGTGAACCGCGGAGGCCCGTGATGGCCGAACCTGTCGTTGGCCTCAGCGCCGAAATCAAGCTCCAGCAGCTCCGCGACGAGCTCGCGAAGATCCCTGGCCTGGGGGCGGACGCCGCCCGGGACATGACCCGCCAGCTGTCGAAGGAACTCAAGGCAGCGGAGGCCGCGGCAAAGAAGGCGGCGCTGTCCGGGCGCGAGCTCGCGGGCTCGTTCAAGACGGCCGAGACTGCCTTCGGGAAGGCCGGCAGCTCCGCGAGCAAGGCCGCGGGTCTCCTGGGGCTCGTGTCCCCCGAGGCGGCCAGCGCTGCCCGCGCGCTCAATGACCTGGCGGACGGGGGAGAGGTGGCCTCCGGCATGGCCGGCGAGCTCGGCCTGAGCCTCACCACCCTCGGCGCGGCCACCGTTGCCCTGAGTGCCGCTGCCGTCGTCGGCTACGGGGTCTGGAACTACTACGCGGCCAGCGCCCAGCAAGCGGCCGAGCAGTCGAAGTACCTCGCCGACACGATGGCGACCGCGACCGGTGTGGCCGAGCGCCTCGGCGCCGTCCAGATCGACGCCGACGTAGCGACCGGGAAGCTCACGCACGAGCAGGGCGCGTACGAGAAGGCGGTGCGGGCCGCGTCGAAGGCGCACGACGAGCGCGCGGCCGCGGTGCTGAAGGAGCAGGGCCTGACCCAGGCGGCGTGGGAGTCCTGGAGCCAGGCCGTGAAGGAGAACCCGCTCGCCGACACCCCCGAGAACGTCCGCGCCGCAGTCACCCAGATCGGCCTGCTCAACACCGAGATGGACCAGACGAAGACCGGCCTCGGCACGGTCCGCGACGCGACCACCGCTGCCCGCCTCGCCCAGGAGGCGAAGACGAAAGCGGACAAGGACGGCGCCAAGGCGGAGAAGGAACTCGCTGAGAAGATCGCGGTAACGAACGCTGAGTTCGCATTCTTCACCGCCGCCGCCCAGCGCTCCCAGTCCTCGTTTGAGGGGGCCCTATCTGGCATGATTCGCGCGGAGGCTGCCGCCCGCGATGCCCAGCTCTCCGGCGTGGAGAAGGTGGAAGCCGCCCGGAAGGCTGACCTCGCCGACCTTGAGGCGACGTACCGCCAGGGGCTCGACGTCAGCCACGAGAACACCTCCGCCCGGGAGACCCTCGAGGAGCAGCACCGCCAGACGATCAAGGCGATCAACGACAAGTACGACGCTGAGGCCGCCGTCGCCGCGAAGGCGATCGCCGACACGAAGACCAAGGCCGCCGAGGACGCCGCCCGCGCTGCCGAAGAGGCGGACCAGCAAGCCGTCGCCGCGCTCGGGAGCTACGCGCAGCAGGGCCTCTCGATGGTGGAGGGCGCAGCCTCCGACAGCTACGCCGTCGCCGCCGACACCGCGCAGCGCCTGCAGGAGCAGCTCGTCGAGGGGGAGCGCTACTACACCGACGCCCAGAAGGCCGAGCTCGATCGGCGCCAGGACGCCGCGAAGGACCAGGCGCTTCAGGCCTTCGGGATCGCCAAGGCTGCCAAGATGGGCGAGATCGCCCTGGCGACCACCCTCGGCGCGATGAACGCCCTCGCGCAGAGCCCCCCGCCCTCGCCGCTGGGTGCGATCGGCGCTGCGATGGTGATCGCCGCTGGCGTCGGCGCCGAGGCTGAGGCCGCCGCGCAGCAGCCCGCCTTCCACTCCGGCGGCGAGGTCCTCGCGCCCGACGAGGTGAACGCGAAGCTCCGGGCCCGCGAGATGGTGGCGACTCCGACCGGCGCCAGCCTCATCGGCCCCGAAATTCGCAAGGCGAACGCAGGTGTCGCCACCGGCGGCGGGGTTGTGGTGGCGCTGACGACGTATCAACACAGTCGACAGGCCTTTGCGTACAAGCGCGACGCGCTGCTCCGCCACGATCCCGTGGCTCAGCAGCTCGTGCACTCCGCAGCGGTCGGCATGGAGTCCTGATGCCCGCCATCGTCCGCCCCGTGAACCAGGGTCTCCTCGTCGCCGATCCCCGGTGGACGGCCTCCGCGATCGTCACCGACTCCACGGTCACCCAGGCCGGCCCCCTGCCCGGCGCTGCGGAGCCGATCGCCGACACCTCGATGGTCATCCAGACGGCGGGGACTACCACGCTGGACGAGACGCTGTACCTCCGGGCGCTCCGGGCGGGGGACCCCAAGCCGGGCGGCTCTACCTTCGCGTGGCGGTTCCTCACCCAGGACTGGCGGGGCTGGGACGTCCCGGCCTCCCCCACGTCCTGGGAGTACATCGATCGGCAGACCACCGACACCTGGCACCGCCCCCAGGCCGTAGCCCTCGACGACGGGACCGTGCTCGCCGTCGCGGACAAGAGCGCCCGCTACGTGTACGCCTTCGTCCGCACCGCCTACGGCACCTGGAGCGCGGGTGTCGAGGTCGCCGACGTCGGGACGCTGTCGGTGGCCGCCGCGACGCACCCCTGCCTCGTGAAGCTGGCCTCGGGCCGCATCCTGTGCTTCTACTGGCGGGAGTTCACCGGCAGCCTCGCGCAGATCGACATGTCGTACTCCGACGATGGCGGGGTCACGTGGGCGGAGGGCGCGCGGTCCACGCTGCCCGACGCGTTCAACACCGGCTCCTACGTCCCGAAGCGACTCCGCTCCGCCGAGGCCTCGGGCCGCATCCTGCTCCTGGTGGAGTTCGAAGGGCCCACCTTCGACGTCGTGTACCAGTACGCGAGCTCGGACCTCGGGGCGACGTTCACGCTCATCGACTACCTCAACGACGCCTGCTACGGCCTCCCCGCCGTCACCGTGGTCGACGGGGTCTTCGTCCTCGCGGTCGTGAAGAACGCCGCCACCTCGATCTACAACCAGCCCCAGGTGCGCCGGCTGGCGACCCCCTTCGGGCGGATGTCCGACGCGAGCCCCGTGACGGTCGACGCCGCGGGGACGGTGGAGTGGGCGGCCCCGCTCTCCGACCTGACGGCCGGCGGCCACTTCGGGAGCGGCGAGCTGGCGCTCTGGGCGGACGAGGACGGCACCCTGTACCTTGCCGGCCTCGACGCCGACGACCACTTCGCCGGCTACGTCGTGCACAGCACCGACGGGGGCCGCACGTGGGCCACGACGGGGCATGGCAGCGCTGCCGGCTCCGGAGGCACCTGGTGGTACTTCGGCGACAGCGACACCCGCCCGCTGGAGTTCTCCGTGGTGTCTGTCGCCGGCCAGGCGCTGATGGTGATGCGGCCGCACCACGCCGGCGTTGATGCCGCACCCGAGTACTCGCTCCACGCCATCACCCTCGGCGGCTACTCGACGGTGACCCTCCCGCTCTGGGAGAGCTCCTACACCGAGGCCGTGGACCAGATCGGCTGGACCTACACCTACCTGCCCTTCGACCTCCCGGACGAGGGGACCAGCCCCTGGACGGCGGCCACCTCCGGCGCCGTTGCGACGCTGCTCACCGCCGCAGGCCTCCGGGTGAACCACAGCGGCGTCATCGACCAGGCGGTCTGGAGCGCTCCGGCGACGTCGACGTTCGCGCAGGGCCTCGTGGCGCTCCTCGACGTGGACGTCGCCTCCCCGGTGTCCGGACAGCTCTGGGTGTCGCTCTCCGACGGCGTCCACAGCTACCGGGTGGTGGTGGAGGTGACGGCGACCGCGATCACCGTGACCGACACCGAGGCCGCGGCCGTCGTTGCCACTCTTGCCACCACGGACGGCGCCACCGGAATCCAGCTCCTGGTGGCGCTGGGGAACACCGACGCCGCCGCCGGCAACACGGGCAAGGTCAACGCGTGGTACCGCCCCAGGTCCTCGCCCGAGGATCGCCAGTGGACGCTCCTGGCGAACAGCGCGACGCTCCACCGGGGCACCTACGCCACGTGCGAGGTGAAGTTCGGCACCCTCTCCGGCGCGGCCACGGGTCACGCGAGCTTCCGCCTCCACGGCTTCGCGATGGGCTCGACGACGGGGTCCACCCTGCACGAGAGCTACGACAACCCCGCCGACCTCGTCGGGCGCCCGTTCTCCGCCTCTGGCTCGATCGTCTCCGGCGGCCTCCGGGTGCTCGCCACCACGGGCCCGGCCTACGTGGGCGACCGCTGGACCATCACCCCCCGGGCCGAGTACCCGTTGGAGCACGCCCTCCCGGATGCCCACCCCTCGCCGGCTCAGGAGTGGCGGAGCGTGGACACCTCCAATGACCAGTGGATCACCTGGGACTGGAGCTCCGGCTACGCGGGGTCCACGCACCTCCCGCTCGGCCCCGTGCTGGGTCTGTACTGCGGTCGTATCAACTGGCGGTTTGCTGAGCTCTACGGCATGGATAGCGTTGGAGCGACGACGAAGATTGCTGACATCGACACCTCGACGGGACAGTCGGGGCTCGACTACACCCGCACGGGGTCCACGATCACGGTCCGGGTGAGCTCGGACAGCCCGTGGTGGACGGAGAACGCGCTCGTTGGGAGCTACTTCGACTTTGGCACGGGGGACGTCCGGCGCATCACGGCCAACTCCTCCGGCACCTGGCGCACGGGGACGGTGGCGATCCGGTTCGTGATCGAGGACTTCGCCGGGCTGCCCAACTCCGGGACCGGAGCGGTCCGCCCGCGAGACTACACCCTCGTGCTGCCGAACGCAGGGACCTCGGCGTACCGCGGCTACAAGCTCAAGGTGCTGTCGCAGGAGACGGCTGAGGGCTACCTCAAGGCCGGCGCGTTCCTCCTCGGCAACGTGCTCCCCTTCGCCTCCCCGTACTCCTGGGGGCGGGCGGTGGAGACCGCGTCGCTGAGCGCGATGTGGGAGGGCCGGACGGGGGCCCGCCGAGCTCGCCGCCTCAACGCGTACAACCGCCGCGCCGTCGAGCTCCCCTGGGACGACGAGGTGCGCCAGCGGCCGGTGCTCAAGGCGAACCCCTCTCCCATCTCCGTCCTGCCCTACACCGCTGGCCCCGCGTGGGGCACGCCGGCCGACACCCTGCCGATGATCGGCGGCGTGCTCGAGCGGCTCGGCGGACAGGTCGGGCTCTGCGTCTTCCTGCCGCAGATCGTCACCGGCAGCGGGGCGAAGCACCTCAACCACCCGGACCAGATGCTCTACGGCCGCGTGCGAACGTCGCCCTGGCGCCTGGACCACGTGCTCGGCGAGGAGCGCGACAACGACGTCTGGCGAGGCGCCACCCTACGAATTGAGGAGGAACTGTGATCGCGACCCCTGACCCCGAAGCAATGGTGATCTGGCTCGTCGAAGTGGACTTCGGCGGCAGGATGATCCGTCTGTGCGACGCGATGCCCGACGCCGATGCCCTCCACGTCGACAGCGATGCCGGCCCGCTGCACTTCCACGCGGTGCTGGACGAGTTCCAGGTCACCGAGTCGATCAACGCCGGCGACACCACGATGGACATGCCCGAGGCCTCCATCTCGTGCGTCTGGCCGCTCAACGTCGCCGCCCGCATCGCCGCCGGGTTCCCGCTCACCTTTGCCCCTGCGAAGGTCTCCCGCTGGGTGGTCGGCACCTCATACGAGGAGCGCCGCGTCGTCGTCGTGGGCCGTGTCTGCAACCCCGTGTACGGCGCCGAGGGCGAGCCGACGAGCTGCACGATCAGCGGGGCGCCCTGGCTCGATCGCCAGCTCATCCCTCCGGCCGGCCAGATCGTCACCGGCGCCAACTTCCTGACCTCGATCACGTCGCTGGACACGGACCAGCTCGGGAAGCTGTATCCCCGCGTCTACGGCAACCCTGGGAAGGTAGACGCGTCGGTGTCCTCCGGCGGCCAGGTCTCCGGCGCACGGGGTCGGCGCATCGATGCGCGAGCAGATGACGATGCGGGAAACAACCAGCAGGTCCGAATCCTCGTCGCCGGCCACCACGTCGCTGCCCAGCGCGCGTACCTGCTCACCGAGGACGAGACCGCCGCCGAGCGGGTGTTCATCCGCAACGGGTTCGACGACGCGGGCCAGCCGATCGCGTTCGTACCGTGGTTCTACGTGTCCAGCCCCATCGGTGCGCCCCAGGCCGACACCGGTACCTACTCCTACTCCTACTCGGTGACCGACTTCGACAGCGCCACCACCTACGCGCTGGGAAGCGGGTCGCTCGCGAGCTCGTTCAACGACACCCAGTCCCAGGCCTACCTGGTGTGGATCGACGACGAGGACGACAGCCGCGGGGGGGTGACCCGGGACGGCGTCACGGTGCGCTCGGCCGGCGACGTCATCCTGGACTTGCTGGAGCAGTCCACCCTCCCGGTCGACCGCACCCGGATGGCGACCGCCGCCCGGCTCCTCCGCCCATTCCTCCTCGACTTCGCGATCGATGCCCGGGTGACCCCCTGGGACTTCATCGTGAACCAGCTGCTCCCCCTGCTCCCCGCCACCCCGGTGCCGGGGCCGGAGGGCATGGCGCTGGTAGTCTGGCGCTACGACGCGAAGGCCAGCGACGCCGTCGCGCTGCTCGACACCGGCGCCGACCCCTCGGTGAGCCGCGCGTCGATGGTGGAAGAGGACTCCTCGATGGTCGCGAACGAGTTCACCCTCCGCTACGCGAAGAGCGTCCGCACGAACACCTTCGTGGGCGTCGCCCGGCTCACCGCTGGGGAGTACGACGCCGATGCCCCGGACGTGGTCCCGGACGCGCTCTGCGCCCTCTCCGCGAAGCGCTTCGGGCTGTCGGAGAAGACGCTGGACGCCCCGGTGGTCTACGACCGTACCACCGCGTTCCTCATCCTCAACTGGTGGGCGAAGGCCTTCGCGCTGCCCCGCGTCGCCGTCGAGTACGACGTCGACGAGGTGACGTATTGGAAGGTGGGCGTGGGAGACGTTGTGCTGGTGACCGACCCGGAGATCGCGCTGCAGCGCCGCGTGGCCCTCGTCCGCGAGGTGACGCTGGGGTCCGCGCCCGGGACCACCCGGCTGCGCCTCCAGCTCCTGCCCCCGGAGACGCTGCGATGAGCGTCTACGCCAAGGTCTTCGGCGGGAAGCTCTCCGACCTCCGCCTTCGGCTCTTCGGCGCTGGTCGGCCCGGCGCTGTCCCCGCCGCCTCGGGATCTCCGAGCGCGACGAAGGTGCTCGCCGAGGACGCCTCCTGGGTGAGCCTCCCCGCCGCAGGGGTCCCGACCTCGCGCACCATCAACGGTCACGCGCTGAGCTCCGACGTGGCGCTGACCGCCTCTGACGTCGGTGCTGATGCAGCGGGGGCCGCGGCCGCTGTCTCGACCAGTTCCATCGGCGCAGTCCCCACCTCGAGGACGGTCAACGGCCACGCACTCTCCGCCGACGTGACGGTCACCTCGGCCGACGTCGGCGCGCCGCCCACGACCCGGGCCGTCAACACCGGGACGGGCCTCACCGGTGGCGGGAACCTCACCGTGGACCGGACGCTGTCGATCGCCGGGTACACCGGCCCCATCTGCAAGGACCACAACGAGGCCTCGCGGCTCTACGGCGCCAACTCCACCACGACGCTGAAGAAGTACGACGTCGGCTCCTCCTCGTTCCTCTGGATCCACAACATCCTGGTCCCCGCCCGCAACCAGGTGGGCCTGACCTGCAAGCTCGTCGCCCACATGGCCGACGGGTCGACGGTGGACGTCCAGGTCAACGCGACCGACGCTGACATCGGCGTGAACGCCCAGACGTGCCAGGACCGGATGTACGGCAACGCCGGCGTCGGGCAGGCCGCGGGCAACGACGGGAACGGGCCGCAGGCTGTGTCCTTCGTCGTGGTCAACGGAACTGGCGGCGGCATCACCGCCGACATCGGCACCTTCCGTCTCCGCGCCCTCGCCTACCCCCGCGGGGGCGGGAGCGTCACCATCACCTGAACGCCGAGCCTCCCATGTCGCGCACCTCCCACGCCCACGCCATCGACATCGACGACGCCGATCCCGCCGAGGACCTCGACGACGACGCCGTGTACGACGCACCGCCCGCGCCCCCGGGGGTCAGCGCCGATACCCGCTACATGGCCCAGGTCTACGCGCACGGCACAAAGGCGATCATCGTCGACAACCGGCGCCGCACGTCGCGCCTGGTCCGCGAGCTCCGCACCGAGGCGAAGGACGCCGGGCCCGGGGTGTCGAGCTGGCTCGCCCGGACGCTGGGCAAGCTCCCGGCCTCAGTCCAGTCCGCCCTCGCGCTGGGGACCATGTACCTGGTGATGCAGCTCGGGGGCGCCGTCTTCGAGCGGCTCACCGGGCACGCCCCGCCTCAGCCGACCCAGCCGGTCTCCGAGGCCACCACCGCCACCGCGCACACGGACACGCCCCGATGACGCCCCCCACGCTGAAGCAACTGCTCTTCGCCTTCGGGCACGAGGGCCATGCGTTCCCCCGTGGCGTGCACCTGGTTGTGCTCCGCAACGCCCGCGGCACCCTCGACGCCTTCGACGACATGCTCCTCGTGCTCGACGGGGCCCGTGAGCCGTCGTTCGCCTGCAGGTGCACCGCCGACCCAGGCCGGCCGTCGCGGGAGCACCCGAAGCGCCGGGACGGGACCGCCGTGTGGGCGCCCGGGCAGGTGCAGAACGGGCTCGGCTTCGGGCGGCACCACGGGGAGTACGAGTGCCTCGTGCCGCTGGTGCCCATCCCGGTCGATCGCTACGACGGGATCGACGACCTCACCCCGACGAGGTCCTCGTCGACGGCGACCCAGGTGCACCGCGCCAGCGCCGACCACGAGAGCTCTGTCGTGGGCGCCTGGTCGGAGGGCTGCATCGTCGTCGCCAACCCGGCCGACTTCGCCCGAGTGATGGAGCTCGCGAAGGCCTCCGGGCAGACGGCGTTCACCGTCACCCTGTTGGCGTGGGGATGAGCGTCGAGCGGCTCCTCGAGGGCACCGGCATCTCGCCCACCGTAGGTGGCGCAGAGGGCGTGGTGGACCTGCTGGAGGCCCTCCTCGTCCGCGCCCGCCGTGGGGAGATCACCGGCATCGGCGTCGCCATCAGCGTCGCCGGCGGCGGCACGGCGACCGCCCACGTGCTCACGGTCG
>CAIQVJ010000128.1 GCA_903875225.1 uncultured Pseudomonadota bacterium | reverse complement strand
ACTCTTTCCCTACCCGCCGCTCTGCCGATCTCCCGCCGCTCGCCGCTCGCCGCCCGCCGCTCGCCGCTCGCCGCCCGCCGCCCGCCGCTCGCCGCCCGGTCGCCCCGTGCCCGCCCTCCGCCCGCCCGCCCCGCATCCCCACGTGCCCCCGCCGCCGGCCCGATCGCGATACCTCTCGACGCGTCAAGCCCCCGCTCTGCACCCTTCCACCGAGCCTGCCCCTTCCCCACCCCTGAAGAGCCCCGCGTTCCGTGCTTTTTGCGACCTTCGACTACTTCCTCTTCCTGCCGATCGTCGCGATCGTGCACTGGATGTTGGGCTCGCCGTTCGCGCGCACCTCGTGGCTGTTCCTGGTCAGCCTGCTGTTCTACGCCGCCTGGAACCCCCAGGACACCGGCTTCCTGCTGGCGATCGTGGCCGCCGCCTACGCCTTCGGGCTGGCGCTCCCGCGCGTCGGCGAACGATCCCGCGGCGCGCTGCTCGCCGCCGCCGCGCTCGTGCTGCTCGGGCCCATGGTGTACTTCAAGTACACGCATTGGGCCATGGACACGCTCTCGGTCTTCGTGCCCGTCACGGTGCCCGAGAAGCACCACCTCCCGATCGGCATCTCGTTCTACAGCTTCCAGGCTTTGGCCTACGTCATCGACGTGCGTCGCACCCTCGGGGCGCGCTCCCGCGGCGAGGTGCCGAAGAACCCGCTCGAGGTCGAGACCAACCCCGTTCGCTTCGCCACGTTCCTGCTGTTCTTCCCGCACCTCGTGGCGGGCCCGATCCTCCGGGCGGGCACGCTGCTCACGCAACTGCAGGCCTCGCGCAAGCTCGATCCCGAGGATGTGTCGTATGCGCTCACCCGGCTGGGCACCGGGCTCGTCAAGAAGGTCCTCATCGCCGACGTGCTGCGCATCGGCATCGTGGACTCGGTGTTCGCCGATCCGACCCGGTTCGGTGCGTTCGAGACCCTCGTTGCGCTCTACGCCTACAGCATGCAGATCTACTGCGACTTCTCCGGCTACACCGACTTCGCGATCGGGTCCGCGCGGTTGTTCGGCTTCAAGATCCCGGAGAACTTCAACCGCCCCTACCGAGCGACGTCTGTCGCGGGCTACTGGCGGCGCTGGCACATCACGCTCTCGGACTGGGTGCGCGACTACGTGTACTACCCACTGGGCGGCTCGCGAGTCCGGCCCTACCTCAACACCTACATCACGCTGGTGATCCTCGCCGTGTGGCACGGCGCGAACTGGACGTTCGTGTTGTACGGGCTGCTCCACGGCACCGCGGTGAGCATCAACCGGTACTGGAAGCGCGCCGGATACTCTCCGGAGAACCCGAACTGGATGCAGGCAGGATGGCGGTGGGCGCTCACGTTCCACTTCGTGGTGCTCGCCCGCATCCTGTTCCGCTCACCCGACCTCACCGTGGCCGGGCAGATCGCCGGGCAGTTGCTGCACGGAAACTGGGCCTTTCCGAGGTATTCCCTGCATGCGTGGGTCGTCTTGGCGCTTGGGTACGCGCTGCACGCGTCGAGCCCGGGGTGGGCAGCGCGGGCGCGTGATGCCTTCTCGCGTCTACCCGCCCCCGTCCAGGGCGCTGCGCTCACGTTCGCAGGCTGGCTGTGTGTGCAGTTCGGGCCCGGGGACACCCTGGCGTTCATCTACCATGACTTCTAGGACAGCCCATGTTTCCTGACGCCCCCGGGATCCCCCGGCTGCTCGGCTCGTTCGGGACCTGCGCGGTCGCGCTGGCCCTCACCTACGCGCATCCCGCCCTGGCGGAGCTGCGGCCATGGGAGTCGGGCGACCCGATCCCGGTGTTCGCCAAGCTGCTCCCGGCGTCGGCACCCCGCGTCGTGGAGTCCGAGGACGGCCAGTTGACCGCGGCGGCCCCTGTCGATGCCTCGCTCACCGTCGCGCCCGCCGGGCCGGTGGACGCCACGCTCGCGGCCCATCCACCCGGCGTGCCCACTGCGCTCGTCGATGCCGATCACCGGGGCATGGACGCCTTCTACCGCAAGCTCGCGCTGGCCGAGCAGGGCAAGGGCACTGCGCGCGCGAGCCAGTGGGGAGACTCGACGATCGCGGCAGACGGCATCACGTCGACGGTGCGGGCCCGGCTGCAGGCCCGGTTCGGGAACGCGGGTCCCGGCTACCTCTCGGCCGGGATGGACCCGCGGTGGAGCGTACGGCAGGACGTCGTGGTCACCCCGCACGGCGAGTTCGAGACCGTCAGCCTGCTGCTGGGCGGCGGGGGTGGGCGCTACGGGTACGGCGGCATCGCCACCACGGTGCCGGCGGAAGGGTACTTCACCGTCACGGGTCCAAAGAACCCGGATGGGAGCAGGCTCGTGATGAAGCACTTCGAGCTCTGGTACCAGATCGGCCCCGAGCGGGGCGATTGGTGGGCGAGCGTGTCCGGGCGAGGCGCGGGGGGCGGGAGCGCGATCGCGGAGTCCACCGGGGATCGCTGGCAGACCGTGGACGACACCCAGGGGTTCACGAGCGCGTCCGCTGGGGCGGGGAAGGCCGGGCCGGTCACGTTCTACGGCATGGTGTTGGAGACCGGCGGGGCGGGGGTGGTCTGGGACGCGTTGGGCGTGGTCGGGGTCGGCGCGCGCTCGTTCACCCAGCAGGGACGCACGCACCTGAACAACCAGGTCGCCCACCGCAATCCCGATCTCGTCGTCGTGATGCTGGGCGGCAACGAGCTTGGTCTGCCGGTGCTCTCGAAGGGCGACGGCAGCGAGTACATCCCCTACTACCTCGAGGCGGTGCACCGGCTGCGGGCCGGGGCTCCCCGATCGAGCTGCCTCGTGGTCACGCCGCTCGACCAGGGCACACGAGACGGGGGGAGCCCGAGGACCAAGCCCAACCTGCCTCGCGCCGTGGCGGCGATGCAAAAGGCCGCGGAGCAGGAGGGGTGCGCGTTCTGGAATGCGTGGACAGCGATGGGCGGCAACGGCGCAGTGGTGCGCTGGGCTGCCATGAAACCGGTGCTGGCGTGGTCGGACCTGCTGCATCTCTCGTCTGCGGGACAGGACATCATCGGCCAGATGCTGGCAGACGCGATCGAGAGCGGGTTCGACGACTGGAAGTCGAAGGGCGGCGCGGGACGACCGCCGGCGATCCCGCCCGGCCCCGCGCCGGCGGTGACACCCGCCCCCGCCCCGGCCACCGGTGGTGCCCCGTCGCCCTCGAAGGCAACCCTGTGATCCTCCTGGCGCTCGCCTTCGGAGTCCCCGCCGCGTCAGCCGCGGAGCCTGCCTGGGTCCAGACCATCGAGGTCCCCGACGCGCACGGGCCGCCCGACACTCCCTGCGTGCAGAGCGGGAGCGCAAAGTCCCCGGGGGTGTCCTCCACCGGCTCGTCCGCCACCGAGTCCACGCCCATCGACATCGCCCCGATGGGCACGTTCGTGCTCGACCCTGCGTCTGCCCAACCCCAGCTCTCCCCCGAGGACCGTGCCCGGCTGCAGATCGGGCAGGTGTACGACGTTGCGAAGGTGCCGCTCGAGCCCTTCCGCGGCCGACCGGAGGCGCTCGACCGGGTGCATGCGGTCTACGACGCGATGGCGAGGCGGGACCACGTGGTCCGCATCGCGTTCTGGGGTGCATCCCACGTTGCCGGTGAGTACTACACCGGCGAGGTTCGTCGGGAGCTCCAGGGCCAGTTCGGCGACGCCGGCCACGGGTTCGTCATGCCGGCCGCGCCCTGGTCCGGATACCGTGCCAGTGACGCCAACCTCTGCACCCAGGGCGCCTGGGTGAGCGACTACGACAGGCGCTCGGGGGGCCGGGGCGATGGAATGCTCGGCGTTGCGGGCATGAGCGTGGAGTCGTCCTCCACCACGAGCCTGGGTTGGGTCCAGACCACCCGATCCAACCCCCAGGGCCAGCACGTCTCGCGCTTCGAGGTCCAGTACCTGCTGCAGCCCGAAGGGGGCAACCTCGATCTCACCGTGGACAGCGCAGCGCCCGTGCGGGTTTCCACGCGCGGCGCGACGGGGCCGGGCATGACCGTGCTGAAGGTTCCGGACGGGCCGCACCGCCTGACGGTGCAACCCGCGGGCGACGGACCGGTGCGGCTCCTCGGGGTGAACATGGAGGGGGAGGGACCGGGCGTGGTCGTGGACGCGATGGGGGTGAGCGGCCGCACGGTCTCCTCGTGGACCCGCTGGGACGCCACCCTCCAGGCTGCCTACCTCGCGAGGCGCACGCCCGATCTGGCGGTGCTCGCGTACGGCACCAACGAAGCGAATGATCCGAGCCTGAACCCCGAGGGCTATCGCACCCAGCTCCGGGCCAGCCTGCAGCGTTTCCGGGAGGTGCTCCCCAACACCGCCTGCTTGCTGGTGGGTCCCAGTGATCGCGGCAAGAAGGTGAGCGGGACCACCTACGCGATCTGGGGTCCGACCGCATGGGTTGCGCGGGTGCAGGCGGAGACGGCCCCGGAGTTTGGTTGCGCGAGCTGGGACCTGCAGGCGGTCACCGGCGGTCCGGGCAGCATGTTGCGGTGGCGTCTGTTGGATCCGCCGTGGGCCGCCGCGGACCTCATCCACTTCATGGCGGCCGGCTATCAGGAGGTCGGGAGGCGGTTCGTGGGGGCCTGGACCGGGGTCTGAGCGTCAAGGGGGGAGCCATCGTCCTGCTGCGCTCCCATCGTTCGTCGAAATCAGGGTGGACTTGCCATGTCAAGACATGATATAGAAGTACTCCCACCCTCCGCTTCCCCAGCGGAACTCCTGCAGCAGGTACCCCATGAGCGCAGCCCTCGAATTCGACGAACCCGGCCGCCCGTCCACGCCCCTCGGGAATGACGCCCCCACGGTGATCGCAGACACATTGCGGTCGCACGGCATCGATGCCCCGGCGTCGCTGTACAACGAGGCGCTCAACCTCGCGCGGGAAGGCCTGCTCGGCCCGGCCTCCCAGCGCCTGCAGATGCTCGTCTGCCTGGACCCCGACGATGCCGATGCCCACCTGCTGTTGAGCAAGGTTCACGCCGCGCAGGGTCGCGCGGGTGAGGCCCTCGCGCGGCTGGAGGCCGCCGTCGAGGCGGGGGCCGTGTGCCCGGCGGGCTACCGCGAGCACCTCGAGGCCCTCATCCGCTCGGACCGGCAGCGGGACGAGGAGCACCGCGCGCGCGTCGCCGCTCGCGAGCAGGGCGAGATCAAGGCCCTTCGGCAGGAGGCCCGCAACCTGCGCTCCGAGACGATCCGGCTCGAAGCCGAGGTGACCGAGACCCGGGACCGCGAGGCGCTCTGGCGCGGTGCGGCGATGGTGGCGGCGGGCGCCACGGCCGTGGCGATCCTCGCGTTCGGCGCGGTCACGCTGTTCCGGACCTCCGCTGCGCCCGCGCCGGTGGCGGTGGAGGCCCCCGCGGAGGCTCCTCCCGTGCCCGAGGAGGTCGTGGCGCTCGCGAAGGCGAGCGCTGCCGCCGAGGCCGCAGCCGCCGAACAGGCCGCCGTGAAGCCGCCTGTCGCTCCGGTCGCCGAGGCCGTGGTGGCGCCGATCGCCAGGCCCGCAGCCGCTGCACCGGCCGCAAAGCCCACCGCCACGCCGGCAGCCGTGAAGCTGCCGACCTCGCACGTGGTGGTCTCCGGCGACTCGCTCTACTCCCTCGCCGGTCAGTTCTACGGCGACAAGATGCAGTTCTCGAAGATCCGCGACGCCAACAAGGACGTGCTGAAGGGCGGCATCGCGCTCAAGCTCGGGATGAAGCTGAAGATCCCCAAGTAGGGCGGCTACGTCCGCCGGATCGTGGTCCCGATCCGGCCGCCGAGCGCCGCTGAACCTCCACGCTGGCGGGCCGATCCGGCCGCGACGGCGTAGAAGCCCGCCATGACCACCCCCGCCCCCTCCTTCTCGACGCTCGGGCTCGACGCAAAGGTGCTCGCTGCCGTCGTCGACGCCGGGTACACGACCCCCACGCCCATCCAGGCCACCGCGATCCCCCAGGTGCTCGCCGGTCAGGACCTGATCGGCATCGCGCAGACGGGCACCGGCAAGACGGCTGCCTTCATGCTCCCGCTCCTCACGAAGCTGGTCGGAAAGCAGGGGCAGGGGACCAAGGTGCTGGTGCTGGTCCCCACGCGGGAGCTTGCGGCCCAGATCGTGGAGAACGTCGAGATCTACGCAAAACACCTCCCGATCCGCGTGGCCGCGATCTTCGGCGGCGTGGGCGAGAAGCCGCAGATCTTCGCGTTGCGCTCCGGGTACGAGATCATCGTGGCCTGCCCGGGCCGGCTCCAGGACCTCATGGACCGCCGGAACGGCAACTTCGCCGGGCTCAAGCACCTGGTGCTGGACGAGGCCGACCGCATGCTGGACATGGGGTTCCTGCCGTCGATCCGCAAGATCGTGCGCGCGATGCCGAAGGATCGCCAGACCTTGATGTTCTCGGCCACCCTGTCGAAGGAGATCGAGGAGCTCACACGGGATTTCCAGCGGTCGCCGAAGAAGATCGAGATCGGTCGCCGTGCGAATCCGGCCGAGACCGTCAAGCAGTGGATCTACGAGGTGCCCAAGCACTTGAAGCTCTCGCTGCTCGGCCACATCTTGAAGACGCAGGATGAGGAGAACATGGACAGCGTGCTGATCTTCTGCCGCACCCGCCATGGCGCCGACCGGGTGGCCCGGAAGCTGGAGCAGCTCGAGATCCGCACCGGGGTCCTGCACTCGGACCGCTCGCAGCCCCAGCGGCAGCGTGCGCTCGCGGACTTCAAGTGTGGCGCGGTCCGCGCGCTCGTCGCGACAGACATCGTCGCTCGCGGCATCGACGTGGAGGGCATCTCCCACGTGATCAACTACGATTTTCCGATGCACTCCGATGACTACGTGCACCGCATCGGGCGCACCGGGCGCGCTCTCGCCACGGGCGAGTCGATCAGCTTCGTGAGCCCCGAGGATGAGGGCGCACTGCGGCAGTTGGAGCGTCAGCTGGGCCAGGGCATCCCGAGGATGAAGGCGCCCGGCTTCGACTACGCGGCGGCACCGGCGCCGGGAGCGGCGGCCCCGCGCGAGTCCCTGAACATGCCACCCGCGCGAAAGGGCGGCGGGGGCGGGCCGAGCACGACCGGTGGTCGGCTCGCTGCGTGGAAGGATCCGAGCAAGAAGGCGCCGAAGAAGGACTGGCGGCACAAGTAGGCCATGGACACACGCGCTGACGAGGAGCTGCTGCGGGCCGTGCGGAACGGGGATCGGGAGGCCACCGAGGCGCTGCTGGTGCGGCACGGGCCGATGGTCCTGCGGTTCGCCCGCTCGATGTGTTCGAACCCCACCGACGCCGAAGACGTCGCCCAGGAGGCCCTGATCGCGGCCGCGCGCGCGTTGACCGAGGTGCGAGAGGACGCCGCGCTGGGCTCCTGGCTCTATGCGGTCACGCGGAGCTTTTGCGGAAAGTCCCGCCGTCGGCGCAAAGGGCAGCCCCAGGAGACCACCCCCGTGGTGCCCGAGGGCCCGTCACAGCTCCAGGGTGGTGAGGGCGATCCCGAGGGTGCGGCCTCCGGCCGCGAGCTTGCGGCTGCCCTGCAGCTCGCGATCCGCGCGCTCGACCCGAAGCTCCGCGCCGTCGTGCTGCTCCGCGACATGGAGGGGCTCAGCGCCCCCGAGGTGGCCGAGGCGCTCGGCCTCGAGATCGCCACCGTGAAAACACGCCTGCACCGGGGGCGCGCCGCCATCCGCGCCCGGATCGCGCCCTTGCTGGCGCCTTCTCCGGAGCGCCAGGCATCGTGCCCCGAGGTCGTGGGGCTGTTCTCCCGCTACCTGGAGGGCGAGATCGGCCCCGCGGAGTGTGAGCGGATGCACGCGCACGTGGCCCAGTGCCCCTCGTGCAACGGTGCGTGCGCGTCACTCCGACGGAGCGTCTCCCTCTGCCACGAGCTGGGGGCCGCGAGTACGCCGGCAGACGTGCAGGACCGTGTCCGTGAGGCGCTCAGGGTGGTCATCGGCTGAGCGCGGTGCGGATCTTTTTTCGACCGGCGTGAATCCTTTTCGGACCGTGTGGCTCCTACGTGCTGGAGTACCTCATGGACATGGACATCACCTTCCCCGGCGGCAAGCGCGTAGACGCGCGAGGCGGCGGGTTCGTGTTTCACACCGACCAGCCCGCCAAGAACGGCGGCGACGATTCGGCCCCCGGGCCCTTCGACCTCTTCCTCGCGTCGATCGCGACCTGCGCCGGCTACTACGCGCTGGCCTTCTGTCACGCTCGGCAACTTCCGACCGAGGGCCTGCGGCTCACCCAGCATGTGGACTATGATGAGGCCACGCACCTGCCCTCGCGGATCACCCTCTCGGTACAGGTGCCCACGGGCTTCCCGGAGAAGTACCACACAGCCCTCCTCCGCGCGGTGGATGGCTGCAAGGTCAAGCGGACCATCGCGGTCCAACCTGCATTTGATGTCAACCTCATTCAATCGGAGTCGGTATGTGTCGTCGCGTAACGTGTGAAAGCTGCGGGAAGCCAACCTATGCAGGGTGCGGAGCCCACATCGAGCAGGTGCTGGGCGACGTCGCGCCGAAGGAGCGCTGCCAGTGCCGGGAGGAGAAGGCGGCCGCTGCGCCCCCGAAGTCGACCGAGGGCGGGTTCTGGAAGAGCCTGCTGGGCCGAACGGCGGGGTGACCGCCTCAGCTCCCCGGGAGGATCGCTTCTCCGCTGGCCAGTGAGCGCCCTGCTTCGCTCGGGGAGACGCGCTGGGTCTGCAGCGGGGTCGCAACCCTGTCGCCGACGTCGGTGAGCGGCTGGCCCTGGCCGATCACGTCCCGGAGGGAGCGTGCGAGGCGCATCGTGGCACCGCGGATGTCCTCCTCGACTGCGCGGCGGCTCACGGCGAGCCCGGCGGCGAACGCGTCGTCGGCGCCGGGCTCTCCGGGGCCTGCCCGGACGCGTCGCACGATCGCCAGCAGCGCGTCGGCGGTGTCGGCCGCGAGGGACATCGTCAGCTGGCGGCCCTCCTCGAGCCAGGCCGGGTCGAAGACGTCGGCGTGGAACTTGCGGGCGACCTCCAGGTCGAACCGCGTGCCCATGATGCGGTTGTTGAGCGCATCGGGGCCGAAATTCCGGGCGTGAAAGGTGCGCATCGCCATCCGGAACACCCGCTCGACCTCGGGGGAGTCGAGATCGTAGTCCCACTGCAGCCAGTCGCCGCGCACCCGGCCCTCTCGCTGCATCCGGTCGAGCAGGGGCGTGCCGGCGTACAGCTCCACGCGCCCGAAGTTGTGCGGGTAGTCGCCCGCTGCACCGATGAAGGCGATGTTGCGCTCGAGATCGTCGAGCGTCGTGTCCGGGTCGAACATGAGGAGGTTGAAGCACACGTAGAGGCCGAGCTCGCGGCAGATGGCGATGGCCTCGTGGTTGTGGCGGCTCTGTGCCCAGCGCTGCAGGGTCTTCAGCCCGGCGTCGGCGTCGGTCTCGACCCCCACGTAGCAGCGGATGCAGTGCAGTCGGTCGACGAGGACCCTGAACACGTCGCGGTCCACGTCGGTCGGCCTCGCCTTCACGACGGTCGCGAAGGGCCCCATGCCGCGCCGCGCGAGCGCGTCCGCCAGCGCGTTGAACCGGGCGAGGTTCCTGGGGTGCCCCGGGAGGAAGAAGTTGTCGTCGTGAAAGACGAAGATCTCCACCCCGCGCTCCCTCTGCATCGCCACCATCTCGGCGGCGATGTCGTCCGGGTCCCGAACGCGGTACCGCTTTCCCGGGAGGGTCTGCTCGTGCCAGGCCGCGATGCAGCAGAAGGAGCAGTTCGCGTAGCACCCGCGACTGCCGACGATCGGCGAGATCCTGTGGTCGAAGCACGCTGCCGGTGCGCCGCGGCGGTCCGGGAACGGGAGGGTCGAGACGTCGGGCAGCTCGGGCAGGCTCGTGAGCTGCACGTTGCCCTCCGGATCGCGGTAGGCGAGCCCCGGGATCGCACCCTGCTCGCCGCCGCTCTCCACGCTCCGGACGAGCCGCACCAGCGTCTCCTCGGCCTCCTGTCGGCAGATCGTGTCGATCTCCGGGAACTCCTCGAGGATGTCCCTGCAGGCGAACGTGCCGAAGTGTCCCCCGGCCGTGAGGTGGCCGCTCCAGCCGCGCTGCCGGAGCGCCACGGCGAGGGCGAAGAAGTCCTTCGCCCGCCACTGGAACGCGAGCGAGAGGCCGATCAGGTCCGGGCTCACCGCCAGGAGGCGCTCGAGCACCGCGCCGAACTCCTCGGTGCGGTTCAAGGCGACGATCTCGGCCTCGTAGCCGGCGGCTGCGAGTGAGGAGATGAGGTAGCGGAGCGAGAGGTTCTCCTCGATCTCGGGGCCGACGAGCGCGATCTTCATGGTGAGGCTCCACCGGGGGCAGGCGGGGGGCCGCTGGGCAGGATCATGACCGCGAACAGGGAGGTGGAGGTGAGCAACCCCTCCCAGCGGATCTCGATCTTCGCCGTGGCCCGGACCCCCTCGCAGGTGCCGGGGACCGTGAGCGCCACGCCCTGGGTGGGGGGCACGGGCGCCAGCTCGAAGGCCCACCCGGGGGTGTCCGGGATGGCGTCCCTGGTGACGATCGTCGCCCGGCCGACCCTCACCTCGGCCGAGCCGCCGTCGAGGAGCACCGAGTCGTAGCCGGGCAGCGGCAGCACGCGCACCACCACGTGGCCGGACGTCGTCATCGACGCTTGCGCAGAGAGGCTGCTCGCAAGGTCCTGGCAGATCGCGGGCGAGGGGAGCTCGTCCACCACCGAGTAGCCGAGGCTCCCGATCGGGTCGGTGGTCGGCTCGACCGTGGCCTTCTCCTTCTTTTCGCCCGCGAGCGCGTCGCCGTTCGCGGTCATCGCGGCGACCGCGGAGAGCCCCAGCAGGGTCTCGAGGTGGCGCAGGGTGGAGGATCGGACGGGCGGCATGGCTAGTTGGGCTCCTCGATCACCTGGGCGCGGATCGGGGCGTCCTTCTCCAGCCGATCCCAGCTCACCTGCACCGTCGCCTTCGCGGGCGCGCCGCCGCATACGCCTGTCGCGACGAACGTGAGCGAACGCGCGGGCGCCTCGGGCATGAGCGCGAGGGTCCAGGTCTGCGATGTGACGCTGGCCTCGGTGACCACCGCGTGCGCCACGCTGGGCTGCCGGGCGTCGAGGGAGGTCTCGCGGTAGCGGGCCTGTGCGCTGACGGTCACGTGGAGAGCACCCCCCTCGAAGGTGGCGTAGGCGTAGATCGCGCGGGAGAAGAGGGTGCAGTCTGCCGGCGGCGGCATCGGGTCCACCACGCCATACCCCAGGTCGGGGGGCGGCTGCGGAGGGGTGGTGGGCACCGTGGTCCCCCCGGTGGCCTCCGGGATGGTCGAGGGAGTGCCCGGGGGGCCGGGGGGGATCGCCGTGGGCGGGGGGGCGTCGAGCGCGGGGTCCGGGATCGGATCGACCACGCCGTAGCCGGGGTCGACGGGGTGGCAGGCGGCCGCGAGCGCGGAGATGGCGAGCAGCTTGTCGAGGTGGGCGAGAGTGCGGGTTCGAACGCGGGTAGCCATCGCTCCTCTGTAATCTGGCGGCGCGCCCGGTTCCCAGAATGATCCGGAGATACCACCGGTCCCCTCTCAGGCTGCGCGCCACCGGCTCCGGATCGCGAGCAGCGCCGGCACCACCAGCGGGACGCCGAGGGTGGACAACACCATGCCGCCCACCATCACGATCCCGAGGCCGCGGTAGAGCTCCGAACCGGATCCCTGCCCCGCGGCCAACGGCAGCATGCCGATCACGCTGGTGATCACGCTCATCAGGATCGGGCGCAGCCGGGACGCCGCGGCCTCCCGCAGGGCGTCCCGCGGTGCGAGGCCCTGTGCGAGGAACTCCTCGGCCTGGCTCACGATCAGGATGCTGGTGTTCACGACCACGCCGGCGAGGAGGATGATGCCGAGCATCGCGATGGTGTCGAACTCCACGGGCACGACGAGGTGTACGGCCGCGAGCGAGAGCAACGCGCCGCACATGCCCAGCGGCACGGCGGTCAGGATGACCATCGGTTGCGACCACGACCTGTAGAGCGCCACCAGCAACAGGTAGATGATCACCAGCGCGTAGCCGAAGGAGTCGAGCAGGCCGCCGAAGGTCTCGGCCAGGCGATCGGCCGATCCGCCGGTCGTGAGCAGGTACCCGGCCGGCAGGGTGGCGCGGAGGGGGTCCAGCACGGTGGACTCGCACGCGCTGATCGCCCGACCAAGCGGCGTTGACTCGTCGAGGCTCACGGAGAGCGTGATGGCGCGCGCCTGATCGAGGTGGGGGATGGCCACCGGACCGAGGGCTTCGTTCACGTTCGCGACGGCGTCCAGGGGCACGCCGGGGCGCACGTACAGCGCCCGCAGCGCGGCTGCGTCGTGCCGGTACCGGTCCTGCCCCATCAGGACCACGTCCAGTTCGCGCCCCTCGTCGAGGTAGGTGCCCACTCGCCGCCCGCCCACCGCCACCTCCACGGCGTTGGCGACCTCCAGGGGGGTGATGCCGAGCGTGGCGAGGGCAGGGCGGTCCGGGACGACCTGCAGCTCGGGGTTCCCGGTCTCGAAGTTCGAGCGCACGCTCACCACCCCGGGCAGCGCCCGGAGCGACGCCTGGAGGCTCCCGGAGAGGGCGGTGAGCCGATCGAGGTCCGGCCCGGAGATCGAGACCTCGAATTGCTTGCCTGGATCCTGAAAGATGCTCGCTCGACGGGGGAACAGGTACCGGAAGCCGGGCACCCTGGACACACGCCCCCGGAGCTCCCCGAGGAAGACGGTGAACGGCCCGGCAGCCGCATACTGGGGCTTCAGCGTCATGCCGACCGCCGAGAACCGTGACGACAGCACCACGAACGTGCTGTCGACGCGGGGGTCCTTCAGCAGCTCCTGCTCGAGCGGCGCGAGCAGCTCTCCGGCGGTCTCGGCGGAGGTGCCGGGCAACGGCCGCGCGAACGTGAGGATGAGGTTCCGGTTCCCCTCGGGGAGGTAGCTCGGCGAGGGCACGGCGAAGAGCCCGAGTCCGCTGGCCGCGAGCGCACCCCCGATCACCAGCACGCGCACCCAGAGCCGCGAGGTGATCGCGTCCACGACGTTTCCGTACACGCGTCCGAGCAGCCCACCACCGGCGATCGTGGCCACCCTCCCGGTGCCCAGCCACGCCGCGGCTGCGGGCACGACCGTGAGCACCGCGAACAGGCTGCCGATCGCCGCCGTGGAGATGCCGATCGCGAGGTCGCGGAAGATCTGGCCCGCCTCCCCCGGCAGGAACACGACGGGTGCAAACACGCACACGTTCGTCATCGTCGCGGCGACCATCGCGCCGCTCACCTCGCGTGTGCCCAGGAACGCCGCCTCGAGGACCCCCTCGCCACGTTCCCGGTGGCGGTGGATGTTCTCCACCACGACGATCGCGTTGTCGATCGTGATGCCGATCCCGAACGCGAGGCCCGCGAGGGTGATGATGTTGAGCGACCGGCCGAGGAGCCAAAGCACGGGGAACACGCAGAGCACAGCCAGCGGCTGCGCCATCGCGACGAGGGCCACGGCGCGCGGCGAGCGCAGCGCGATCAGGAGAGCGATCGCGGCGAGCACGATCCCGGTGATCGAGTCGTTCACGGCTCCCGACACCGCGTCGTCGATGTAGGTCGTCTCGGAATAAAGCACCTTGAAGGCGACGGGCACGCCGGACTCGGCGAACGTGTGGCGCAGCTCTTCGAGCGCGGCCAGCACGCCATCCGCGGTGGTGGGCACGTTCGAGCCGGTCTGTCGCTGGATCCCGAGCGAGATGCCCGGCACCCCGTTCAGGCGCATCATGTTCTGGCCGAGGGCGGGCTCGATCACGGGCTTTGCGATGTCTCCGAGCCGGACCGTGCCCTGGCTGTCGCGGCGGAGCACCACGTCCTGCAGGTCCCGCAGGCTCGACGGCCGCGCGAGCGTGCGCAGGGTGTACTCGCGCTTCCCTACCCACAGGGGCCCCCCTCGGCTGTTCACGTCCTGGCGGGGCAGGCTCGAGAGCACGTCGCCGACCGCGAGTCCTCGCGCGGCGAGCGCGTCCATGTCGGTCAGGAGGTGCACCTCGCGTACGTCGCCGCCGGAGATGATCATCCCGGCCACGCCCTCCACGCGGCGCAGCCTCGGCGCCACGGTGTCATCCACCACCTGCCGGAGCTGGGGAACGGGGATCGGCCGCGCGGCGCCCGTGTCGTCCCTCGGGCCGGTGACGGCGATCCACATCATGGGCGCCTGCTGGTCGCTCGTCGTCGCCGTGGCTTCCGGCGGATCGGACTCGGGCGGCAGGCCCTGCACGCCGCCGAGCTTGTTGAGCACGTCGATCATCGCGACGTCGCGGTCGACCCCGTCCTCGAATCGCAGGGTCACCGCCGAGCGCCCCGCGCTCGAGGTCGAGACCATCTCGCGCACGCCGCTCACGCTCGTGAGCTGCTCCTCGATCCGGCGGGTGATCTGGTCCTCCACCTCGGCGGGCGCGGCGCCGGCGTAGCTCGTGTTGACCTGGATCTCCGCGGGCTCCACGGTGGGGCGGAGTTGGAACGGGAGGGCGCGCGCGGCTGCGATCCCCCCGATCACGAGGAAGATGCACGCGACGATCACCGCGAAGGGGTTGTGGATTGCGGCGCGGATCATGGTTCGACCCGCAGGCCCGAGGCTTGCGTCGGGCAGCGCCCGCCGGGCTTCACGGCCGTTCCGCGGCGGTTGGCTGACCTCGCTGCCGGCCGAGCGAGGCCGCCACCGGGATCAAACCACCCCCAGCTCCCGGCCAACCTCGACGAACGCCGCGATCGCCTGATCGACCTGGGCGTCGGTGTGGGCCGCCGAGATCTGGACGCGGATGCGGGCCTGGCCCTTCGGGACGACCGGGAAGCTGAAGCCGATCACGTAGATCCCGCGGGCGAGCATGCGGTCCGCCATCTCGGTGGCCAGCCGCGCGTCGCCGAGGTGGATCGGGACGATCGGGTGCACGCCGGGGCGGATCTGGAAGCCCGCGGCGGTCATCTCGGAGCGGAAGCGGTGCGTGAGGCGCTCGAGGTGGTCGCGGCGCTCTGTGCTCTGGGAGAGCATCGCGAACGCCTTGCGGGCAGCACCCACGATCGGCGGCGGCAGCGTGTTGGAGAACAGGTACGGCCGGCTGCGCTGGCGCAGCAGCTCCACGATCTCCTTGCGGCCGGACGTGTAGCCCCCGCAGGCGCCGCCGAGGGCCTTCCCGAGCGTGCCGGTGAGCACGTCCACCCGGCCCATCACGCCGCAGTGCTCGATCGAGCCGCGGCCGGTCCTGCCCACGAAGCCGGTCGCGTGGCTGTCGTCCACCATCACCATGGCGCCGTAGTCGTCGGCGATGTCGCAGATCTTGTCGAGGGGCGCGATGTCACCGTCCATCGAGAACACGCCATCGGTCGCGATCAGCTTGACCTTCGCGGTGCTGCAGGCGTCGAGTTGGCGCCGCAGGTCGTCGAGATCCAGGTGCTGGTAGCGGAAGCGCTGGGCCTTCGCGAGCCGGATGCCGTCGATGATGCTGGCGTGGTTGAGCGTGTCGGAGATGATCGCGTCGTCCTCTCCGAGCAGGGTCTCGAAAAGGCCTCCGTTCGCGTCGAAGCAGGAGGAGTACAGGATCGTGTCCTCCGTCCCCAGGAAGGTCGCGATCTCCGCTTCGAGCGCCTTGTGGATGTCCTGGGTCCCGCAGATGAACCGCACGCTGGCCATGCCGAGGCCGTGGCTGTCCATGGTGTCCTTGGCGGCCTGGATCAGGGCGGGATCGTCGGCCAGGCCAAGGTAGTTGTTGGCGCAGAAACACAGGACGTCGCCCGATCCGGATTGGACCCGGATGTCGCTCCCCTGGGGCGAGACGATGACGCGCTCCCGCTTGTAGGTCCCGGCCTCGCGGATACCGGCCAGCTCGGTGAGAAGTTTTTCGCGCAGGGGCTCGTACATGCGGACTCCGGAGGCGGGCCCACTAACTTCGTGTCCGCGCACGGGCGTCGGCCAAAATGATCCCGGGGCGCCCCGCCCCATCCGGGGTCATCCGGGTCTCCAAATGACGGACCTCGTTTGGGAACATCCGCGGTCGCGGGATACCGGCGGGCGCATGACCAAGCCGTATGAGGGAAACCTTGCCTATCTGGAGGCGGAGCTGCAATGGATCGAGGCACGGTGCCAGCGCCTCGGCGCCCAGCGGAAGCTCGCGGAGAGCGGTGTGCGCGCGCAGGCCGAGTCGAGCCCGTTCAGCTCCGGCGTACCCGAGTCGCCCCGTCAACTCTCGACCCGGCTCAAGCGCCACCGTGCGGACGAGACCCGTCTGCGCGAGGAGATCGATGCCCGCCTCGTGGCCACCCGGGCGGCGGGAGAGGCCCCGGCCCTGGACCGCTTCTGCGCGCTGTACCGCCTCGACGACTTCGAGCGCACGCTGCTCCTGCTCGCGATCGCGCCTGCCTTCTCCCGCGGCTTCGACGATCTCTACGCGGTGCTCACGCGCGAGGAATTCTCGGCGGGCGGCCCCACGGTGGAGGCTGCCTTCAACTTCATGGAGTTCGGGTTCGCAGACCGGATCCTGCGCCGCAAGGTGTTCGGGAAGACGGCGGCGCTCTACTCCAATGACCTGATGGCGACGATGGGCGCGATGAACGGACCGGAGGACCTGTTGCAGGCCACGGTGCGCGTCTCCGCCCGCACGTTCTCGTTCCTGCTCGGCGATGCGGTGCTCGCGAGCGATCTGCTGGAGTTCTCGCGGCTCGAGGACCCGCTGGCGTCGCTGGACGACGTGGTGATCGACCCGGCAGACCGGAAACGCATCCTCTCGGTGGTGGAGCGCCACGACGAGTACCTCCGCTACCGCAAGGAGTGGGGCCTCGACGAGGTGATCCGCTATGGGCGGGGCGTGCTCATGCTGTTCTACGGCCCGCCGGGCACCGGCAAGACGATGACCGCGCACGGCGTGGCCGCGCGGATCGGCCGACGGGTGTTGAACGTCGACATCCCGACATTCCTCGAGCACAGCCAGGCAAACAGCTTCTTCCCGGCGCTCTTTCGTGAGGCGCGGCTCCAGAACGCGGTGCTTTTCTTCGACGAGTGCGAGAGCCTGTTCGCCGCACGCTCGTCGGGCAACAACCTCTTGAACGTGCTCCTGACCGAGATCGAGCGCTTCGAGGGCGTCGCGATCCTGGCAACGAACACGCCCGAGCAGCTCGACCCGGCGCTCGACCGCCGAGCGCTGGTGCGCGTGTCGTTCCCCGAGCCCGACCGCGAGTCCCGGCTCCGGATCTGGCGGCAGCACCTGCCGCCGAAGGCCCCCCTCGCGCCGGACGTGGACCTCGAGCTCCTCGCGAGCCGGTTCGAGCTCACCGGCGGGTACATCAAGAATGCGGTGCTGGCGGCCGTGGCCGAGGCGGTCCACGAGGACGCCGGCGCGGGCACGCCCTGCCTGCACATGCGGCACCTGGAGGCCGCGGCGCAGTCGCAGGTCCGGCGCACCGGGCAGCCCGGCTCGCCCACCCGCACGCCACGGGTGCGGCTCTCGGACGTGTTCCTGCCCCCGGAGCAGCTCGACCAGGTGCAGGAGATCGTCGACGCCGCGAGGAACCGCAGGACCGTGCTCGATCGCTGGGGCATCGGCAGTCACCTGTCATACGGAAAGGGCGTCTCCGCCCTGCTCTGCGGGCCACCGGGCACCGGGAAGACGCTTTGCGCGGAGGCCATCGCAGGGGAGCTGCACCGCCCGCTGCTGAGCGCGTCGATCCCGTCGGTGGTGTCGATGTGGGTGGGGAACACGGAGAAGAACATCGAAGGCCTGTTCAAGGAGGCGCGGGCGCTCGGCGCCGTGCTGCTCCTCGACGAGGCGGACGCCCTGCTCACGGCGAGGGGCGCGGGACATGCCTCCCGGCACGATGACTCCGCTGTGGACGTGCTGCTCGTGGAGATCGAGAAGCACGACGGGGTGGTGCTGTTGGCGACGAACCTGCCGGAGCGCCTGGACCCCGCCCTCGATCGCCGGATCGGGTGGAAGCTGATGTTCGCGCTGCCGACCGCTGAGCTGCGCGCGCAGATCTGGCGCCGGCTCCTGCCGCCGACGGTGCCCACCGAGGGAGACCTGGACTTCGAAGCCCTGGGGCGCCGCCACGTGCTCTCTGGTGGGCAGATCAAGAACATCGTGCTTCGGGCTGCATTCCGTGCCGCACGGCGGGACCTCGTGGTGTCCGAGGCCCTGCTGGATCAGGCCGCAGCCGAGGAGCCCGGGCAAAAGAAGTCCAAGCCCGTAGGGTTTGGCGCGCAGTTGGGTTAGGAGCGCCCGATGTCCACGACCCCCGATCCGAAGCCCGATGCCACCGAAACCCCGGCCACCGGCCCATTCACGGCCGCTCCCCACGCCAGGGACACGAGCGCCGACCCGCTCGCCACCGGCGCGAGGGCCCCGAACAGCCTGCTCACCCGTCCTACGGACCATGCGGTGAAGCCGGGCTTCCGGAGCGCGCCGAACACGAAATCCAAGGCGCAGAAGCGGAAGAAGTAGGTCAGCATGCTCCGGATGGATGGCTACACGCTGCGTCACGCGCGCAGCTACGCGATGGCGCGTAGCCTCTGGGAGGAAGCCTGTGCCGCCGGGGACGAGGCGATGTACATCGCAGGCGGCACCGACCTGCTGCCGAACCTGAAGCACCGGATCGTCCGTCCGAAGCGGCTGGTGAACCTCGGTTCGCTAAGCGGTGAGGTCCGGGAGACCGAGGCGGAGGTCGTGATCGACGCTGCCGTGCGGCTCGACGTGCTGGCGTCGGATCCGCTGGTGGCGCGCCACCTGCCGCCCCTGGCCCGCGCCGCGGCGCTCGTCGCCAGCCCCCAGATCCGCACCATGGCCACCCTCGGCGGCAACGTCCTGTTGGACACGCGGTGCCTGTACTTCAACCAGACGGAGTTCTGGCGGCGCGCCCTCGGATACTGCCTGAAGGCCGAGGGGACGTGGTGTCACGTCGTCGGGGGCCCCAAGACCTGCGTCGCCACGCAGTCGAGCGACACGGTCCCGGTGCTGCTCGCGATGAACGCCCAGCTGGATTTGCTCGGCGCTGCCGGGGCGCGGTCGCTCTCCATCCGCGACCTGTACCGCTACAACGGCATGGACCACCTGCAGATCGAGAAGGGTGAGCTGCTCACGGCGATCCGGGTGCCCAAGCCGGCAGCCGAGGGTTTCCGCGGGAGCTACCACAAGCTGCGAACGCGGGACTCCATCGATTTCCCCCAGCTCGGGCTGGCCGTCGTGGGGCAGTTCGATGGGCCGCGCGCCCACGGTCTGCAGATCGTCGTGGGCGCCGTGAACCCCCAGCCCCGGGGCATCCGCGGGCTGGAGGCGTTCGACGGTGTGCCCCTCGGTGCAGACGCCGTGAATGCCATCGCCGATCTGGTGTTCAAGCAGACCCGGCCGCAGGGCAGCACGCATGGCGACACCACCTGGCGCCGCCAGATGGCAGCGGTGTACACGCGGCGGGCGTTGCAGGCACTCACGGGGTAGAAATACTTCAATTCCTGATGATCTTCAGGCATGATGGAGGAACGACCCCTGACCCCCCATGATCTCGCGCACCCCCCACGTTCTCCAGCTGAACGCCGACTACACGCCCATGAAGGTGATGCGTTGGGAGCGCGCGGTGGAGCTCGTGCTCGACGAGAAGGCGGTCACGGTGGTGTCGTACCCGGGCCGGTTCGTGCGCTCCACGAGCCTCGCGGTGCCCTGGCCTGCAGTGATCGCGCTGCGACGCTACGCGAAGGCTCGCGGGCGGGTGCGCTTCTCCTCCAGGAACGTGATCGCCCGGGACCACTTCACCTGCCAGTATTGCGGGGCTCGGCCGAGGTTCCCGGACGGTCGGCCGGACCGCGCCGACCTCACCACCGATCATGTCATCCCCCGGGCCCAGGCCCGCGATGGCGTGGTGTACCTGCCCTGGTCCAAACGGTGGGTGAACGTGACCTGCTGGGAGAATTGCGCCGCGGCCTGCCGATGGTGCAATACGCGCAAGGCCGACCACACGCCCGCGCAGGCCAACATGCCCCTCCGGCAATACCCCCGCGTGCCGACGCAGTTCGATGTCCTTCGGCTCGCGTTGGCCCGGGTCGGCTCCGTACCCGAAGAATGGCGAGACTACCTGCCCGAGGGGTGGGACCTCCTCGCGGAGGCCGAGCGGGAGCCGGGTCAGATTCTGTCGGTGTCGTGAGGATCTCTGTGCGACCACGCCCAATCGTCGTCCCACTTGCGATAGCATCGGTCCATGGAGCCTGAAACACTCGCCGCTCCGGATGGTCTGCCCGAGCTTCTGTCCGCGGAAGGCGCGCAGGCCCGGGGATCCACCGCGCGCACGCGCGCTGCGAACGCGCTCGTGGTGGCGCTCACGCGCGCGGCGCGGTCGTTCCTGCTCTACGACTCCGGCAACGAGGCCATCCACTCCTTCCTCGCCGCGCTCAACACGGCGACGGAGGCCTACCGGGCCCTGTATGGGGCGCTCACGCTCGAGGTGCGCCCGTTCGAGATCGTGAGCGGTGGCGAGGTCGTGTACCTCGACCGGGATCGGGAGCGGTCGATCGCCTTCCGGCTGTACCGCGATGGCGTCCGGAGGCTGGACATCTCGGCAGAGGTGCCCTGGCACGAGATCCTGAAGCTGCTGGAGATCCTGTCCATCCGGTACACCGGCGTCCGCCAGGCAGAGGACGACATGGTGGTGCTCCTCTGGAAGGCGGGCTTCTCGGAGATCCAGGTCGAGGCGGTCGAGGGCGTGATCAACGAGGAGTTCGAGGACACGCGCATCTGGCGGTCCGCGGCGCACGTGGAGGCTCCGCTCGACTTCGACCTGCCGCCGCCCGCCCTCCCCGGCGAACGCAACATCCAGTACGCTGCAGTGCTCCCCGGGGCGCGTGAGCAACTCCTGGAGGAGGACGAGAGCCCGGCGCTGCCCCATCTGTGCGTACGGCTGGGGTTCGAGCTCCTGGCCGCGTGCGCGCGGGGCGAGCTGGGCTGGTACGAGATCGTGCACCAGCTCGGGGAGATGCGCGACTTCCTGCTCGCGGAGGGCGTGCTCCTGCACCTGCTGGAGCTGGCGCACGCGCTCATCCACACGCCGCTCCGTACTCCGCACGACAACCTCCGTCGCGCCCAGTTCCTCGCCACGTTCGCCGACGAGGCCGCCATCGGGCGGGTCCTCCGCGGCATGAGGCCCGACGCCCTCGATGCCCCGCCGGAGCTCATCCGCCTGCTCGAGTTGTGCCCGGGGGATCACCTCCACACGCTGCTGTCGCTCGTCGTCACCGAGCGCTCCGAGGTCGGACGCCGCGTGGCTCGCACCCTGTTGGAGCGATGGGTACCCGCGCACGGGCCCGCGTTGCTCGCCCAGGCCACGAGCGGCGGTCGGGACCTCGCGTGCGAGCTCCTGCGGGTGTTCCGCTACGCAGACCCGGCGCTCTGCCTCGAGGCTGCCGCGGTGCTGGCGGATCGGCCCGAGGTGGATGTCCAGTTGGCCGTGGTGCACGCGTTGGATGCGTTGGCGGCGCAGCCGCCTCCGCGGGTGATCCAGTCCCTCCTCGGCTCCCCGAGCATCGAGGTGCGACTGGCGGCGCTCGACCATGTGGCACGGCGCGGCATCCGTTCGGTGTTTCCGGCCCTGCTCGCCAAGATCACCCGCGCCGGGCAGGCCATGGAGCAGCGTGAGGCCGACGCATACGCGATCGCCCTGGCCGAGGGGGATGGCTCGCACGCCCTCGAGACCTTCCGCGACTGGATCAGGCCGCGCGGGCTCTTCGCCGTGCTCACGCCGGTCCAGGCGCAGCTGATGCACGCGGCCCTCGCCGGGCTCGCACGGGTGCCGGGCGAGGATGCGGAGGCGTTGATCAAGCAGGTTGCGGAGCGGGGTGGCGGAGGGATGCAGGCCGCCGCCTTGATGGCGATGCGGGAACGCAGACGGGCGGGGCTGCGATGAGCGCAGAAGAGATCTCGCTCGCGCAGATCACCATCGGCCGGGCCCTCAAGGACGCGCGTGGCGGGGAGGACCGCGAGGTGGCCCAAACGGTCCGGGAGCTCGGGGAGCACTTCGTGCGCGTGCTGCACGGGCTGATCAAGCTCACCCGCCTGCACGCTTCCGACAACAGCGCCTTCGCGCAGCCCACGCGGGAGCTGGTGCAGACGCTGCAACGCCTCTATGATCTGCTCGGCGTCACACACCTCGTGTGTGTCGAGGGTCTCGTGTACGTGAACGACGTGCGGGTTCGCATCGACGAGCGGAGCGCCATGGAGCTCGGCGACGAACTGGCGCGTCATGGCTGCGGGGGGCTGACGTTCGACGACCCCCTGGACGCGAGCCAGGTGCGGTCGCTCTGTGTCCTCATGGCGAGCGGCGAGCCGGCTTCCCAGAGGGAGCCGAAGCAGCGGCAGGCGCTGGAGCCCTTCCGGGAGGCGCTTCGCGCCTCCGGACTGGAGCAGGTCTCGGCCAGCGGCCTGCACCGCTTTGTGATGACGTCGGAGACCACCTCCCGTGTGACCGATCCGAAAGCCATCGTCCGGCGCGCGAGCATCGCGGTCGCCGACTGTTTCGACAACCTGTTCGTGGCCCGCCTGCCCAACCCGATCCCTGTGCGTCGCGCGGTCATCGGACTGGTGGAGCTGGGCGACGAGGCCATGATCGCGAGCGCAGAGCTCGACCCCACCGTGCCCGCCCATGCCCGGCACGCGGTGCGCGTCACCGCCTTCTGCCTGCGCATCGGCCTCGACCTCGGGCTCGCGGACTCGGCGTTGGCCGACCTCGGGGTGGCCGCCATGCTCCACGACACCGGGTATGCCGACCGCATCGAGGGCCTCCCGCCCACGATGGCCGAGCACGCCGCCTGCGGGGCCCGTCTGCTCCTCCGTCAGCGCGGGTTCCACCAGGCGAAGATCAAGCGCCTGCTCTCCACCCTGGAGCACCACACCGACTTCTCCGATGCTCGTCGTCCCGGGCTCTACGCCCGGATCATCCACATCGCGGACGACTACGAGACGCTCACGCGGGACCGGCGTCCGTCGCCGCTCGCGTCAGCCCCGCAGGCGCTCTCCCGCATGCAGAGCGGAGCGGGCACCCGGTACGACCCGGTGCTTTTCCAGATCTTCCTGAATGCCGTCGGGCCCTTTCCGCCCGGCACCCGCCTCGGGTTGTCGGATGGGCGCGTGGTGGTCTCGATCTCGGGCGCGCGAGGGCAGGCCCGCTTCGGCAAGCCGCTCTGCCGCGTCGTCCGGTTCGCCGATGGTCGCGTCCCCAGCACGCCCACCCTCGTCGACCTCGCGTTGGAGGGGAAGGTCGTGAGCCTGGGGTAGGTCGGCTCGCCTACCCGAACTTCTGCTCGGCAGAGGTCAGCAGGTCCCGGTGCGCGTGGTCTTCTTCCGCCATCTTCGCGAACAGGTCCGCGAGGTGGGGGTGGCTCTGGAAGAACTGGGTGCGGCCGTGGAGCTCCGCGCTGGACTCCTCCACCCATCGCGCCCTTCCCATCGCCTGCTTCACCGTCACGCCGGCACGCTCCGCCTCCGCTCGCGCCGTGCGCAGGTCCCGCAGGAAGGTCTGGGCTGCGGAGACGTCGACCTGCCCGGACACGGGGGCGTCGGCGAAGCTCGCCTGGTGGATCCGGATCGTCGCGGCGTGGTAGCGCTCCGCCTCCGCGTACAGACGCCAGAAAGTGACCAGCTCGGCGCGTTTTGCAAAGGCGCGTGCGTATGTCTCGTAGAGCGCTGCGCATTCGAGTTCGATCGCAACTGCGAGATCGATGATGTCGTCGGGAACTTCGCCTTCAGGCACAGACCACCTCGGGGGTAGTATAGCCCGGCCCGGGGCGGGCCACGGTCGGGGATAAGTCGGGTAGAACCTGCACGTCGGGCATCCGACCGACGTCGGATGTGATCTGCACACTGATTGTGTAGTTCACCATACAGCGCGGTGCGCGAGTCTTCGACGCGCGTTGCCGTCGGTCCGGGGATAACCGGTGCCATGCCGACGACCGACCTTCAGCTCGATGGGCAGCACCTCACCCTCGCCGCGCTCGCTGCGACAGCCCGCGGGCCCGCCGTGATCGGCCTCACCGAGGCGTCGCGCGCTGCGGTACTGCGTTCGCGGGCCTGGGTGGTCTCGGTGCTGCACGGGGAGCGCGCAATCTATGGTGTGAACACAGGGTTCGGCTCGTTGGCGCGAGTGCGGATCGACCCCGAGCAGACCTCCCTGCTCTCGCGAAACCTCATCCGCTCGCACGCCGCGGGCGTGGGTCCGGACGCCCCGGACGAGGTGGTCCGCGGGATGATGCTGTTGCGGGCGAACGCGCTCGCCCGGGGTGCATCGGGGTGCACGCTGGCGCTGGTCACCACGCTGCTCCAGATGCTGGAGCGGGGGGTCACCCCGCGCGTGCCGAGCCTCGGGAGCTGCGGATCGTCGGGGGATCTCGCGCCGCTGTCCCACCTCGGGCTGGTGGTGTTCGGAGAGGGCGGAAACGCAAGGTTTGAGGGGGAGATGCTGCCGGGAGTGGAGGCCATGAGACGGGCTGGCATTCCCACCCTCGTGCCCGCAGCCAAGGAGGGGCTCGCGATGACGAACGGGGCCCAGATGACGACGGCGATCGCCGCGTTGGCCCTGGTGGACAGCTGGTGCCTGGTGGAGCACGCCGAGATCGCCGCAGCCATGAGCATCGAGGCGCTGCGCGGGGTCACCCGGGCGTTCCACCCGGGGGTCCATCTGTTGCGGCCCTACCCTGGAGCGATCGCCTGCGCGGCCCGCCTGCGGGAGCTGCTCGCTGGCAGCACGCTCACCGACTCGGTCCCGGACAAGGTGCAGGACGCCTACTCCCTGCGCTGCACACCCGTGATCCTCGGGGCCGTGCGGGACCAGCTCGGCTTTGCGCAGCAGACCGTCGAGATCGAGGTCAACAGCGTCACCGACAACCCCGTCATGCTGATGGACGAGCCGGGGGACGACCCCAATCGGGCCTTCTCCGCGGGGCTGTTTCACGGCGAACCGGTGGGCATGGCGTGCGAGTCGGCCCGCATCGCGGTGGCCGAGCTCGCCAGCCTCTCCGAGCGCCGTCTCTTTCGCCTCACCACCGGCTCGCTCTCCGCGCGTCTGCCGCCCGCGCTCGCCACCGTTGGACCCAAGGACGATGGTCTCGGCATGCTCTTCCCCCAGACGACGGCGGCCTCGCTGGTGAGCGAGAACAAGGCCATCGGGTGGCCGAGCACGCTCGATTCGATCCCGACCTGCGAGGACCAGGAGGATCACGTCGCGATGAGCACGACCGCCGCCTGGCGCTACCGGGAGACGGTGCGGAACAGCCGTCTCGTCGTGGCGATCGAGCTGCTCTCGGCCGCGCGGGCGCTGCGCTTCCGCCTGGGGGAGGATCCGACAGTGCGGCTCGGCGTCGGCAGCGCGGCCATGCTCCAGCGTCTGCAGCCCATCCTCGACGCGGGGCTGACCCCGGGCGAGGAGATAGAGGCGTGTGCGGCTCTGATCGCGTAGCCGGTTTCCCAGAAGTTCGATAACTACGCCACTCCACCAGGATGTTCTCATGGCCCTCGTAATCGGACTCATCAGCAGCCTGCTCTGCTGTGGCGGCTTCGCGTTTTTCCTGATCCTCATCGTCGGGTTCATGGTCATGCGCAAGCGCGGCAAGAAGGGCGGGGCCAAGGAGATGATGTCGGTGGGCGTCGAGGAAGTGAGCCGCGCGTTCGTCAAGACGAAGAAGTCCCGCGAAGAGATGATGCGCGAAGAGGAAGAGGAAGAGAAGCGCAACAAGCGGTAGGTGCCCCGAGGGCGCGCCCTCGTTGATCCTGGCCTTGGGAAGGGCTGCCACGGCGCCCATGGCTCCGTCGTGGCTCCGTTCAGGTTCGTGGCCTGCTGTTCGGCGGACATCGAATTGTGCACTTGCACATCCTGCGTGGCGTTGCTACACTGCAATGCAACAAAGGAGCCCCGATGCCTGCCGACAAGACCGCCGACGCTTTCCAGAAGATGCAGGGTGACGCATACAAGACCTGGGAGAAGGCCATGGGCTCCTGGTGGGACCAGGTGCTCGAATCTCCCGCGTTCTACGACACGATCAAGGCGGTCGGCCCGATGGCGCAGGCCCGCGGCCAGTACCAGAAGGCCATGGACTCGGCGCTTCGCGAGCTGCAGTTGCCCACCCGCGACGACGTGGTCCGGCTCACGAAGATCGTGACGCAGATCGAGGATCGCCTGCTCTCCCAGGAGGACCTGTTGCTGCAGATGCAGGACAGGCTCATCGCGATGGAGAAGGAGGCGCTCAAGGCCCGGATTGAGGCGGCCGAGGCCCGGATCGCGGCTGCCGCAGCGCAGCGCGCCGCCGGCGGTCCCCGTGCGGAGAGCGCGGATGTGCCCCAGGCCCCCGCTGCAAGCACCGAGAACGTGCCCTCCGCGAAGCCGGGCGCACGGCGGGGCGCCCGATGATGTCGCTCACGGAGTCCGAGCGGGCTGGTCTGGACCGCACGACGCAGCTCGCCGTGTTCCTCGCCGAGCGCCACACGGGGGCCTTCCGCGTGAGCACCGGTGGCTCGCCCCATGCCGTGCTGCATCGCGACAACAAGGCCCGACTCCTGTATTTTTCCCCACGTGGCGAACCCCGGGCGCCGGGCTCCGCCCCGCCCCGTCCCGTGTTCATCAGCATGCCGCTGATCAACACCTGGACGATCTTCGATCTGCTCCCCGGTCGCTCGGTCGTCGAGCGCCTCGTCGGAGCCGGGCACCCCGTCTACCTCGTCGACTGGGGGCGCCCCGGTCCCGAAGACAAGGACACGCCGCTCGCCCGCTACGTCGACACCACGCTCGGACGCATGGCTGACCGCGCGCTCCGCCACGTCGCCGCCCAGGCCCCCGCGGGGACGGACGCCGTCGACCAGCTGGACGCCATCGGGTACTGCGTCGGCGGCACGTTCCTCACGATGCATGTGGCCCGTCACCGCGAGCGGTTCCGGCGGCTGTGCACGCTCGCGACACCCATCGACTTTCACGCGTCGGGCCGGCTCTCCGCGTGGTCGAACGCGGCGCACTTTCCGCTCGACGCGCTCGTCGACGGGCTCGGGAACTACCCGAAGGAGATGATGCGGGAGAGCTTCAAGATGCTGCGCCCCACTGGTGATGCTGCAAAGTGGCAGGGCCTGTGGTCGCGCATCGAGGACCCCGGGTTCCGCATGCTCTGGGCCGCGCTCGAGGAGTGGAACGGCGACGGCGTCGACTTCCCGGGTGAGGCGTACCGCGAGTACGTTCGCCGCTGCTACTTCGACAATGCGCTGATCGCCGGCGGCTGGACGATGGACGGCGCGCCCGTCGATCTGCGCGCCGGCTCTGTACCCGTGCATGTGATCGCGGCCTCGGCCGACCACATCGTGCCGCCGCCCGCCGCGTTCGGCCTCGCGTCGGTGTGGGGCGCCCCGGTCACGACCCAGACGATCCGTGGTGGACACGTCGGGGTGTGCGTGGGAAGTGAGCTCCCGGACGCGCTGCTCGCGTGGCTGGGGCGGCCGTGAAGTCGGGCCACGACCCGCTCGCCGCGCTCCCGGCCCCGGACCCGTGGACCGCGATCGCGAAGGGCATGGCGGTGCATGCGGTCACGCCGCGCCCCGACGTGGGGCTCACGCCGCATCGCGTCATCCATGTGCAGGACAAGCTCGTCGTGCGGTACTACGAGCCGGTCGCCCGGGGACCGGTCGGTCACCCGATCGTCCTCGTGCCCTCGCTGATCAACAGGGCCTACATCCTCGATCTCGAGCCCGGGCGCTCGCTCTGCGCCGCGCTGGCCGAGGCAGGACACCACGTCTACCTCGTGGACTGGGGCGTCCCCGGGCCCGAGGACGCGGACGAAGGTGTGAGCTACGTCGTCGACACCTTGCTGCCCCGCGCCATCGACCGGGCGAACCGCCATGCGGTGCGGCTGGGGGCTCTGTCTGGTGCTGTGGTGCTCGGCTACTGCATGGGAGGGGTCGTCAGCGCCGTGAGCATCGCGCGCCACCCCGAGAGCCCGGTCGCGGGGTTCATCGCGCTGAACACCCCGATCTCCTACGCGCACGCGGGGCGCTTCCGCGATCTCGTGGCGCCCGAGCACCTCGACCTCGACCGTGATCTGCCGAAGCTCCTCGACGGCGACGGCCTGGTGCCGGTGAACGTGATGAAGCCTGCCTTCAACCTCCTCGACCCGGTCGGCTCGGTCACGAAGTACCGCGCCGTGGAGGCCGCGGCGTCCGACAGGGACAAGCTCGCCCGCGTGCTCGCCCGGGAGCGCTGGCTCGAGGAGAACGTGCCGATGCCCGGCCGCTTTGCGGCGGAGTTCATCCGGGGCACCTACCAGCAGGACCTGCTGCTGGCCGGCACCTGGGTCATCGAGGGTGTGGCGGTGGACCTCCGTGCGATCACGGCGCCCACGCTGATCGTCACCTGCGAGGGCGACTTCATCTGTCCGCCTGCCGCGGCGTTGCCGTTGGCCCGAGCGGTCGGTAGCGCGAAGGTCGAGACTTGCACCCTGGCCTGCGGTCACATCGGCGTCGTGGTCGGCTCCGAGGGGCCCCGCACGTTCTACCCCCTCGTCGATCGCTGGGCGCGCGAGGTAGCTGGAGTCTCGCGATGATCGCCGACCGCCTCCCCCGATCCGGGATCCGCCCCAGAGCCACGAGCAACTGGCTCGGGATGCACGCCCGCTTCCGTCCCGACGCTGAAGCCCTCGTGGAGATCGTGCCCGGCGTGCCCGATCGGCGCTGGACCTACGCCCAGGCATACGACCGTTCGCTCCGCTGGGCCGCGCGCCTCGAGCAGGAGGGCGTTCGACAGGGAGACCGCGTCGCGGTGCTCGCCCAGAACACGATCGAGACGTTCGCCCTCTTGTTTGCCTGTGCGGAGCGCGGCGCCGTCCTCGTGCCGCTCAACTGGCGGCTCACGCCGGTGGAGCTTGCCTGGCAGCTTGCCCGCACGCGCCCGACCGCGGTCCTCGGGGATCGGGAGTTCCTGCCCGTGCTGCAGGCCCTGCACCCGGGGCTGCCGAGCCTGCCGACGCCGCTCTCGCTCGAAGCGGGCCCGGAGTCCGACCCATCGGAGGGGCCGGGCTCCGCTCTCGATGCGCCGTGGGTCATCCTGTTCACGTCGGGGTCTACCGGAAAGCCCAAGGGCGCCCTGCTCTCCCACGCGCAGCTCCACTGGAACGCGCTCAACACCGTGCTCGCCTGCGATCTCACCGCAGCCGACAGCACGCTCACGTTCACGCCGCTCTTCCACACGGGTGGGCTCAACTGCCTCTCCTCGCCGTTGCTGCACCGCGGCGGGCGCGTCGTGGTCACGCGCGGGTTCGATGCTGCGGAGGCGCTGCGGGTGATCGAGCAGGAGCGCATCACCACGCTGATGGGCGTGCCGACGATCTTCCAGATGATGGCTGAGCAGAAGGGGTTTGCCCGCGCCGATCTCTCCTGCGTGCGCGACGCCCTGTGCGGTGGCGCCCCGCTGTCGGTCCCATTGCTGCGCCTGTACCTCTCGCGCGGCATCCCGCTGCGGCAGGGTTTTGGCCTCACCGAGGTGGGCCCCAACTGCTTCTCCATGCCCGCAGCCGATGCCGAGCGCAAGGCCGGCAGCGTCGGGATGCCCATCCACCACGTGGACGCCCAGCTTGTCCGGCCGGACGGCACCCGCTGCGGTACGGATGAGCCCGGCGAGCTGATCCTCGGCGGCCCCGCGGTGTGCTCGGGCTACTTCGAGGATCCCGAAGGCACGGCGAGGAGCCTGACGGATGGATGGTTCCACACGGGCGACGTGCTCACGCGCGATGCGGAGGGCTTCTTCTGGGTCGTCGGTCGCATCAAGGAGATGTTCATCTCCGGCGGCGAGAACGTGTACCCGGCGGAGGTAGAGGCCGCGCTGCTGCAATGCAGCGGGGTTCGGGAGGCGGCGGTCGTCGGCGTGCCCGATCCGCGCTGGGGCGAGGTCGGGGCCGCCTGGGTCACGGTGGACGCCGTACGCATGGGGGAGGAGCCCGGCGACGGGCGGGTCGTCGAACGTGTGCTCTCGGAGCTGCGTTGCCGCATCGCGAAATACAAGGTCCCGAAGATGATCCAGGTCGAGTCCGAGCTCCCCCGCACCGCTTCGGGCAAGATCGACAAGCCGCTGCTCAGATCCCGAATTCACCCCGGCACACCATGATCCTCTTCGCCCTCCTCGCCTGTGCTCCGGATGACGCGACGGACACGAGCCCCCTCGACACCTCGGCCGATGCCGACACCGACACCGACACCGACGCGGACGCCGACTCGGACAGCGACGCCGACACGGATCCCGGGGTGCAGAGCATCGTCGGCAACTGGGTCTCGGCCGGGGCCGACCTCGCGCCGCTGCTCGCAGGCGACCCGTTCAACTACGCGGCGATCCACGCGTCGTTCAACGCGGACAGCAGCTACACCGTCACGGCCACCGACCAGGATGGCCAGACAGGCACGCTCCAGGGCACGTTCTCGACCTCGACGGCCACGCTCCCCGGAACCATCACGCTCACCCAGTCGGCGCCCTACACAGCGACTGCGGACGGCATCTGGCAGGTGGCGGGCAGCACGCTCACGTACGAGGTCGTGCAGGTGGACCCGGACTACGGCTTCACCGCCCCGACCCCGGCTGGGGGCTTTGGCTCGACGCAGGGAGACGGGCTCGCCGCAGGGGACAATGTGCAGGTTTATCGCGCGGAATAGACAGGCGTTGAGGGAAATGGCTCACCCAGGGACCCGCGCCCCGGTTGTCGGAAGGGGCCTCAACTGCACCCACTCGATCGCGGCCCATTAGATTGGGCGCGATGTTCACCCTCCCAATCGCCCTGTTCACAGTCACTGCATGCGCTCCGCAGACCCCGGGGGACACCTCCCGGGCGGCGGATACGGACACCCACGCGGACACGGACACGGACACCGACACCGAGTCGGACACGGACACGGACACCGACACCGACACCGACACCGACAGCGACACGGACACGGACACGGACACCGACACGGACACGGACACGGACACGGACACGGACACCGACACCGACACCGACACGGACACCGGCGCGGTCGCGGGATTCGTGGTGGTCCCCGCCAGCACCTTCGACATGGGTGACACCCCGGGCCAACCCGACGACGGGTTTGAGGTCCACACCGTCACGTTGACCCACGACTACCATGTTGGCGTGACCGAGGTCACGGAGGACCAGTTCCTGGCCGTCATGGGGTACAACCCCTCGACCGACGGGTGCACCGCCGGAGACTGCCCGGTCGAGAACGTGAATCAGCACGAGGCGGCTGCGTATGCCAACGCGATGTCCGACGCCGAGGGGATCGAGGAATGCTACACGTGCACGATGGGCGAATCGGGTGTCTTTTGCAGCGTCGCCGTCGACCCCTACGACTGCGCCGGCTATCGGCTCCCGACAGAGGCGGAATGGGAGGGCGCCGCGCGCTGTGGGACAGACCTCCAGCACGCAGGCTCCGACACTGGGTCCGACGTGGGCTGGTTCTCGGGGAACAGCGGCGGCAACTCGAACCCTGTGGCCGGCCTGGCACCGAACGCCTGCGGGATCTACGACATGAGCGGCAACGTCTGGGAGTGGACGCAGGACTGGTACGAAGCCTACTCCTCGGACGCTGTGACTGACCCGACGGGTCCCGAGTCGGGTTCAACGGTGGTCCTCCGGGGTGGGAGCTTCAGTGACGACGCTGCTCGCGTCAGCGTCGCCAGTCGGCTGGCCACGTTTCGGGGAAGCACCCAGTTCGATCGCGGCTTGCGGCTCGCGAGGTCGGTGCCCAGCGCCCGCTGACGGGGGAGTACCTTACGCCTGGCCGGGAGTACCCGGGTGATTGCCCCGGCGTAGCACTGCCGATCCAGCGGTTTCTGCAATTGTCGTCTTGCAACATTTTCGATGTTGCGCTACAACATGCATGCGCCCCCGGACCCCCTTGCTCCTCTACCTTGCCACGCTGCTCTCGCCCGCCAGGGCCCAGACCCCCGAATGGCCCGGAACCGGCGAGCAGGCAGCACACGTGCTCGACGCAGACGACGCCGAGCCCGAGGTGGTGCCCGTCGCCACGCCCCCGAAGACCGGCCTCGAGTTCGTCGGCATCCTCGACGTGAAGCCCACGGTCTCGAACATCACCACCAGCTCGGCCTACGTGAACGGGCAGATCGTCGGGACGCTCGGGGGGCTGAACTCCACGACCGTCCAGGACAAGGGCGAGATCGTCGGGTTCGCGACCGAGCAGCGGGCGAGCACGTTCTTCAAGTACCGGCCGAAGCTGCTCGACGGGCGCGCGACGCTCGGCGCCGCGTTCGAGATCGACTTCGCGTGGGGGGATTCCTCCTACGGCACGGGCGGCAACACCGGCGGGGCGTTCGGCGCAGATCAGGTGAACCTGCAGACGCGCCGCCTGTACGGCAAGTTCAAGCTCTGGGGGCCCGGGGGCTCGAAGGCCGCGGGGAAGGGCACCAGCGCCGATCTGGTGGCCGGGCTGCAGTTCGTGGGCGATGGGGTCTACGATCCCGACACCGCGAAGCTCGATGATCTCACGCGCTCGGGCGGTCACCTGCTGTTCTTCGGCACGGAGGCCGCGGGGCTGACGCTCTACGGTGTGCAGAACAACGTGCTCCGCTACCGCGCGGGGGCCTACACGCTCTATGAGCAGGGCCTCGCCACCGCAGACGACATCACGCTCTGGATGGCAGACGCGGAGTGGCGCCCGGCCTACGCCGTCCGGATCGGCGCGCACGCCTGGTACCTGCGCGACCGCGCGGGGGGTGCCGCGGGGGTGCTCGGCAGCGGGCCGACCAGCGCGCTCTCCGGGATGCAGGGCGGGCCGCGGCTCGACCTGCGCACGGACACCAGCGCGACGAGCACCGAGGTCGCGCCGGAGACGTCTGCGGCGCTCGGCTGGTTCGGCGGGGATGTGGGGTACGACCCGGGGCTCGACAACGGGCGGTTCGGGGCGACGGGGAACGTGTTCCTCGACACCGGTCGGCTCTACGTGCTGGACCGCAAGAAGGACGTGCCGGTGCTCGGCGTGCTCGCCGATGTCGAGGCACGCTTTCGATATGCAGCCGGCGCCGGCAGCGTGATCCGCGCGGAGGCGCTCTACACCTCGGCCGACACCGCGGGGGCCGCGGGCCATGGCGACGGCCAGGCCTACGGCGGGGTCATGACCGGCAACAGCTACGGCATCGCGGCGTCGTCGTGGACCACGCACGGCTGCATGCTGCTCTTCCCCGACCCGACCTCGATCAACCGGCAGGTCGCGGTGGTCTACGATCCCTCCAACGCGGGCGGCGGGCTCGTCGGGCTCTCCGGCAGCGTGGGCTACGATCCGCTGCCCAACAAGCTCACCGTCACGGCGGGCGGCGGCTATGCCCAGGCGGCGACCGCCGCGGGCGGGCACGGAGCCGAGCTCAACGCGCGGGTGTCCGGCCACCCGTTCCCGCTCTCGACCCTCGGTCTGGCAGGGGCCGTCCTGCTCGACGCAGCGTCGCCGGGCCAGGCGGCATTTGCCCGGAACCCCTGGGTCGTCTACACCTCGTTCCAGTGGATCGTGATCTGATGCTGCCCCGCGCACTTCGCTTCGCCGCCGTCCCCGGGCTCCTCGCACTTGCAGCAATGCAGGGGGCCTGTGCTCCCCGATATGCCGCCAAGGGCCCGATGCAGCCCGCCGAGATCTGGAGCCCTCTGCCGGTCCAGCACGTGACCGTGCACGGGATCGACATCGCGTACCTCGACTCGGGGGACCCTCCCGACGCGCCGCCCTCGGGAAACAGCGCGAGCACCATCGTCCTGATCCACGGGTTGTCCAGCTACTCGAGCTTCTGGGAGTACCAGATCCCGCACCTGGCCAGGCACCACCGGGTGCTCGCGCTCGATCTGCCCGGCTTCGGGCAGTCCGGTCACCCCGACGCGCCGTACACCCCGCCCTGGTACGCCGAGATCGTGGCCGACTGGATGGCTGCGGTGTGGGCCCCACGCGCGGTCGTGTTCGGGCACTCGATGGGCGGGCAGATCGCGATGACCCTGGCGCTCACGCACCCCGAGCGCGTCGAGAAGCTCGTACTGGCCGCACCTGCGGGCATCGAGCGCTTCTCGCCCGGCACCGGGCAGTTCATGAAGTCGTGGTGGACCGAGACCCGCGCCATGGAGGCGGGGGAGGACGAGATCCGCGCCAACTTCGTCGCTACGGTGTTCAACCACCACGACGACGGCGTCGAGCGCCTGATCGAGGAGCGCGTGCGCATGGGCCACAGCCCCTCGTTCGCCGCCACCAGCGTGGCTGTCTCCCGATCGATCGCCGGCATGATCGATTTCCCGGTCTGGAACCGCCTGCCCGGGATCGCCGCCCCCACGCTGATCGTGTTCGGCAGCGACGACCACCTCATCCCGAACCCGGTGTTCACCGGCGGCACCACGCGCTCGATCGGGGAGGAGGCTGCCCGCCGCATCCCCGATTCGGAGCTGGTCATCCTGCCGGGCGCCGGGCACACCGTGCACCACGACGACCCGCGGGGGTTCAACGCTGCCGTGGACCGGTTCCTCGGGGACGGATCGTGAGCGTGCTCGCCGCGAGCGGCAGGGTAGTCCGGAATTCCTCATCGGGAGTCTTCATGCTCACGCTCACGCTGCTCGCCCTCTCCGCTCCCGCCCACGCCACTTCCGGGTTCGACCCCGCCTCCGCCGAGCACGCGTACACGGGCACCGAGACCTACACCGACGATGGATCGGTCCGACTGTGGGCGGAGATCGCCCGGTATCGGGATCCGGACACCACGCTCTTCGGGCCCGTGACCTACAACTCGGAGACCGCCTGGCCCACCAGCGACTTCTACGCGCCGTGGATCGCGACCTGCTTCGGCACCTCCGAGCCGGACTCCGGGACGTTCCTGCTGCACGTCGGGCCCGACATCGGGCTCGCCACCGGCACGCCGATCCTGTTCGTGCCCGGTGCCGGCGACAACGCCAGCCGGGGCTTCATCACGATGGCGAGCCACTTTGACTACGCCTTCCGCCCGGTGTTCGCGATCACGTTCCCCCACCCGCACGGGGACGTGTTTCAGCAAGCCGAGCTCGTGGCGGACGCCGTCGCCGTCGTCAAGGCGCGCACGGGCGCCGATCACGTCGACATCGTCAGCCACTCCAAGGGGGGCATCGCGACCGCCGTGTACCTCTCGAACACGGCGAGCGGCACCTGGGGCACGACGGACACAGCCACCGCCTACGCGAGCGTGGGCACCCCCTACGACGGCTCCGTCCGGCGTGCGGTCTTCATCGCGACGCCGCTCGGCGGGATCGACACCGCGTACCGGTGGAGCTCGGGCAACGAGATGTCGCTCGACGCAGACACCGCGTTCTCTCCGTCGTCCTGGTCGGACTACTACCCCTACACCACCTCGAACCCGTTCGGCTCGTCTGCCCTCACCGATCAGGACTTCCTGCCCGACGGTGCGGACCTCTTCCCCGGCCAGCGCCAGCTCCTCGCGCGGCAGGACTACACGCTCCCCGGCCAGATGCCCTGGCTCGGCACCTACGCGAGCCAGCAGGACTGGTACACGACGTACGAGGGGGGGACCGGGTTCTACTCCAAGTCCGACGGCATCGACGTGGCCATCGACGCTGGGGGCAACCTCATCGACGAGCTGCACCACCACGGGGTCGACCCCGGCGTGGAGCTCTACCTGATGGCGGGCGAGAACCCGCTCATGCCGGCCTCCTACGAGACGATGGTGACCGAGTACTACGGCACGGTGTTCGCCGACGCGCTCTACCAGGGGCTCGACGCCTTCTCGACGATGCTCGCCGACGCGATCGGCGATGCCCTGATCGACGTCGGGATCTCGGCCGACGAGGTGCAGGGGCTGGCCTCCGGCGCGCTCGTGCTCGGCGAGATCACCGGGCCCTCCGACGGGCTCGTGTTCGTGACCAGCGCGCTCGACGAGACTGCGCTCACGGGCCGGGGAGCGGTGGTCACGGACAGCTACACCGCGAACCTCTCGCACCTCGATCTGCTCTACGCGAGCCCGATCACCGGGCAACTCCTGATCGACGACGCAGGCGACGACGCCACGAAGGCCTGGGAGATCGCGGTGGGCACCCGCTACACCAGCGAGGACTCGATCGGCAGGGTCGACACCTGGCTCGCCGACCCTGTGATCGACGACACCGGCGGAGACGACACCGCGACCCCGGACGACACCGGCGCGGACGACACTGCCGACTCCGGCACCGAGGACACCGCCGGTACGGACGACCCGGGGGTCACCCCGGACGACGGCGACAAGTACGCGCTCGGGTGTGGCACGTGCTCCACGGCTCCCAGCGCTCCTGTCGGGCTCGGCGCCCTTGTCGCCGTGGGCGCGCTGGTGACGAGGCGCCGCAGGTGAACCCGATCCGCTGGACGCGCGGCGGGGCGACTCGCGCGCAGCTGCACTGAAATCGCGGTGGGCAGTGCGTTACGATCCGGCCTCTCCGGCGAGTCAATGAAGGGTTCGTTGCCAAATCCCAGCCCCGAATACCAGGATCTGGGGGAGCTCGGCGCTGGGGGCATGGGCGAGGTTCGCCGGGCCCGGGACAAGCTCCTGCGCCGGGACGTTGCGATCAAGCTGCTGCGCACCGAATTCGTGGCGGATCCCTCCCTCCTCGCGCGCTTTGTCGCGGAAGCCCGGATCACGGCGAGGCTCGAGCACCCGGGCATCGTCCCGGTGCACGCCCTCGGTAGCACGGAGGATGGTCGCCCGTATTTTGCGATGAAGGAGGTCAAGGGGGTCACCTTGACGACGCTCATCTCCGAGGTGCACCACGTCTCGACAGACGGGCGCTGGGGCACTACGAGCAGCTCTTGGAGCTTTCCAGGCTTGATCCAGGCGTTTCACAGGGTGTGCGAGGCCGTGGCCTTCGCTCACTCCAAAAACGTCGTGCATCGGGATCTCAAGCCGGACAACATCATGCTGGGGGCGTTCGGCGAGGTGCTGGTGCTGGACTGGGGCCTCGCGAAGATGCTCGACAGCACCGACTCGGAGCTCGGCGGCCTGACCGGCCCCGGGAGCACCGACACCCACGCCACGGCGATGGGGTCTGTGGTCGGCACGCCCTCCTACATGCCGCCCGAGCAGGCTCGGGGCCAGCTCACCGGGCTCACGGCGGATGTCTACGCGCTGGGCGCGATCCTGTATGAGATCCTCTCCGGTGTGCCCCCCTACGACGCGGAGACCGTCGAGGAGGTGCTCGAGAAGGTGCGCAAGTTCCCCCCGGCGCCGCTGCCCAGGGTGCTCCGCTCCATCAATCCGCCAGAGATCGGCAAGAAGCCGAGCCCGCCGGAGCACCTCGTGGACCTGTGCGAGCGGGCGATGGCGCGAAACCCGGCAGACCGCTTCCCCGAGGCTGGCGAGCTTGCCGCGGGGGTCCAGGCCTACCTGGAGGGCGCGCGTGATCAGGCCAAGGCGGTCGCGCTCCTGCGCGAGGCCGAGGAGCAGCAGGTGCGCATTCGAACGCTGTCGGAGCGGGCGCGCACCGCCAGGGAGCAGGCCGCGGCGATCGCGAACCGGGTGCCCGGGCATGCCGCCGTCGATGACAAGCGCGGTTTCTGGGATCTCGAGGACGAGGCCGAGGAGCTCGCCCAGCAGGCGGCGCTCGAGGATGTGCGACGGGTACAGTTGCTTCGGGCCGCACTTTCGTTGGATCCCGAGCTCCCCGAGGCGAATTCGCGGCTCGCAGACCACTACCGGCTCCGCATGGCGGCGGCCGAGACCGCCGGGGACCCGCTCGAGTTCTGGCGTGCCGAGCGCCAGTTGCGTGCCCACGACAACGGCCAGCACGCCGACTGGCTGCGTGGGGACGGCATGCTCGCGGTCTCTACAGACCCGCCTGGGGCTGCCGTCGAGGTGTACCGGTGCGTGGAACGCGACCGCCGCCTCACGCTCCAGTTGGTGCGCAGCCCTGGCCGGGCCCCGATGCGCGCGTGGCACGTGGCGATGGGCTCCTACATCGTCGTCATCAAGAAGGAGGGCTACGCGCCCACCCGCTACCCGGTGCGGATCGGCCGGCAAGCGCACTGGGACGGCGTCGCCCCGGGCGAGGTCGAGCCGCGGCCGGTCCGCCTGCTGCGGAAGGAAGAGCTGGGCCCGGACGACTGCTACGTGCCTGCGGGATGGTTCATCTCGGGCGGCGACCGGGAGGCCACCGGGGGCCTGCCGCGAAAGAACGTGTGGCTCGACAGCTTCGTGATGAAGCGGTACCCGATCACCAACCGCCAGTGGATCGCGTTCCTGAATGCGCTGGTGGCCGAAGGCAAGGAGGAGGCCGCGCTGAGGTTCGCTCCGCGCGAGCGTCCCGCCGTGGTGGGAGCCCTCGGCGACCTCGTGTACGCGCGCAATCCCGACGGCACGTTCCAGTTGCGTACGGACGGGCGCTCCGCCTGGCAGGCCGAGTGGCCCGCGATGATGATCGACTGGCACGGCGCGACGGCGTTTGCACAGTGGGAGGCCGCCCGGACGGGCCTCCCATGGCGGTTGCCCTGGGAGCTGGAGCGGGAGAAGGCTGCCCGAGGGGTGGATGGGCGGCCGTTCCCCTGGGGCGACCACCTCGACCCCACCTTCGCGAACATGTGCGACAGCCACCCCGAGGGTCCGACGCCCGCCGTCGTGGGCAGCTTCCCGATCGACGAGGGGCCCTACGGCGTGCGTGGGATGGCGGGCAACGTGCGGGATTGGTGCAAGGACGCCTATCGGCAGGAGGGGCCGACCATCGTGGACGGGCGCTTCCTCCCGCGCGCGACCGGCGGCAGCAACCGGTCGGTGCGTGGCGGTGCGTTCACGGCCTACCGTCGAAGCGCGAGCGTGGCGTTCCGACTCGGGGATGCACCCGAGTCGCGGGCGCTCTACGTGGGCGCGAGGCTCTGTCGCTCGGTGGAGTGACCCGCGTGGAGTGAGCGCCGGGGCCCGTGAGCGATCGGCTACCCGGCCAACTCGGTCCGCACAGCGCCCTCGACCGTCGCGAGGGTGGCCACGAGCAGGTCGAGGCGTGACGAGATGAGCTGTGGCTCGGCTCCACCGGCGGCGGTCTCGAGGTCGAGGCACCGCTCCGCCAGGGCGAAGGCGCCCACCGCCCGTGCGGACGACTTGAGCTTGTGGGCGAGCTCCGCCACCCGGTGGGCATCGCCCGCAGCCCACGCCCGGGTGAGGTCGGCGCGCGCGCGTCGGGCGGATGCCAGGAAGTCGGAGAGCAGCTCCTGGATGGTCTGGGGATCGTCTCCCACGAGGCCCCGGAGCACCTTCAGATCGAGCAGCGTGCCGGTCGTCGCCAGCCCCTCGTCGGAAGCGGCCGAGTGGCCGGACGCACCGGGAAGCCAGCGTTGCAGGGCGGCGCGCAGCAGCTTGAGGAGCAGCGGCTTGGTGAGATACTCGTCCATCCCCAGCGCCCGCACCCGGTTGGCTTCGCCGGGCATGGCGTTGGCCGTGAGCGCGAGGATGGGCGTGCGTGTGCCCCGCGCGGTCTCTGCCTCCTCGCGCCGGATGGCCTGGGCCAGCGTGTAGCCGTCCATCTGCGGCATGTGCAGGTCGGTGAGCAGGAGCGCGAAGCTCTGGCTGCGCCAGAGGCGCAGGGCCTCCACGCCGTTCGTCGCGATCTCGGCGGCGTAGCCGAGCAGCCCCAGTTGGCGCAGGATCACCTTCTGGTTCACCGGGTCGTCCTCTGCGACCAGGATGAGCTGTCCGGCCGCGCGGGCCTCGGCGACGGTCGGGGGTCTCGTTTCGCCGTCGGGGAGCAGGTCATCCGCGATCGGGGGAGTGCGCTCCGGCGCCGCGCGCCCCGCGGCCACCGCGACCGCCTGGACGAAGGCGGCCCGGCGGAGCGTGTCGCCGTCTACCGTGACCATCCCGGGGAGCTCGAGCCGACCGCGCGCCCGACGGCCGCGCGTGATCCACACCCGCCGCAACGCCAGTGAACCCACGTCGTCGCCGAAGGGAGACCGCTCGGCAGCCTCCTCGATGACCACGGCCGTGGCGCGCCCCTCGATGAGGGATCGCGCCGCCGTGATGTCGCGAGCCAGGTGGCCCCGCGCCCCGGCGTCCGTGACCCAGTCACGCAGGTCTTCGGCAGGAAATCGCGAACCCGGGATGATCACGCAGTCCACACCTTCCAGATGCCGGGTGCGTTCGGCATGGGGCACCTGCAGGCCCACGGGCCATCGCACCATGAAGGTGGAGCCCAGGCTCTGTGTGCTGCTAACCGAGATGTCGCCCCCGGTGAGATCGACGAGCCGCTTGCAGATGGCGAGGCCGAGGCCGGTGCCCCCGTAGCGGCGGGTGGTGGATGCCTCGGCCTGGGTGAAGGGCGTGAACAGCGTGGGGAGCGCCGCCTGGCCGATGCCGATCCCGTTGTCGGCCACGGTGACCAGCAGGCTGACCTGGCTCGAATCGGGCGACTCGTCCGGCGACGGGTGGGATCCGATGATCTGCACCCGGACGGCGACCCGGCCGCGGTTGGACGAGGTCCCAGCGCTGAACTTGATCGCGTTGCCGAGCAGGTTGTAGAGGACCTGTCGCAGGCGGGTGGGGTCGGTGATCAGGGGGTCCGGCACCGCGGGGTCGACGAACGCCGTCACGTCGACGGAGTTGCCGGCAGCCGCTGGCGCGAGCGCAGTACACACGGACTCGACGAGCGCCTCCACGGAGACGGGGACGTGCTCCAACTCCACGCGGCCGGCCTCGATCTTCGAGAAGTCCAGGATGTCGTCGATGATGCCGAGGAGGGAGAGCGCCGAGTCCTGGATGGTGCGGACGGCGTCGACCTCGCTCCGCGGCAACCGGCTCTGGCTCAGGACCTCGGCCATCCCCACGATGCCGTTCATCGGTGTGCGGATCTCGTGGCTCATCGCCGCGAGGAAGGCGGACTTCGCCCGGTTTGCCTGCTCGGCTTCCGATTTTGCCTGTTGCAGCTGCCGGTTGCTTGCCTCCAGGTCGGCCGTGCGCTCGGTGACTCGCCGGGAGAGCAGCGATCGCTCCAGTTCGATCGCGAGGTTGGCCACCTTGAGGCCGTCCGAGGCCCGTTGCAGCTCGAGCAGCGCCTGCTGGCGCTCGGTCATGTCTCGCACGGCGGCGGCCACCACTCGCCCATCGTCCGAGTCCATGGGGCTCATGGTGAGCTCCACGGGGAAGAGGCTGCCGTCCCGCCTGCGGCCGTGCAGGCTGTTTCGACCGGTGGCCCTTGGTTTTGGGCGTGCGAGGCCCTCTTTGAGGTGCCCCGCCGCGATCACCTCGGGCATGAGCAGGTCGATCGAGCAGCCGACCAGGTCGCGCCGGCTGTACCCGAACATCTGCTCGGCCTGGCGGTTCACGAGCGTGATGATGCCCGCCTGCGTGGCCATCACGAGCGCGTCGGGAGCGAGCTCGAACAGGTCGGCAAAGCGGCGCCCGCTGAGCTGACGTTCGACCTCCGTCGCGGTGCGGACGGCAAAAAGCTCCAACAGACCGACGACCGTGTCCGCGTTCGTGAGGGGCCGTGTGCCCATCAGTCCCAGCAGGCCCAGGGTCCTCCCCGCGCCGTCGAACAGCGGGATCGCCGCGACCGCTGCGACGCCCAGCTCGGCGAGCATCGGATCCCGGGGGAAACCCGCCTGCACCTCGCGCGGAAACACGCACAGCTCCTTGCCGACGATCGGGGCGAAGGGCGTGTCCGCGATGGGAAAGTCCACGTTCGGGGCCATCGCGCCGTTCGACCACACGGCCAGGGTTCGGATGCGGGAAGGGGGCTCTCCATGTACCCGGCCGACAAAGCCGATCTCCATGCCGGCCAGCTCCGCGATCCGGCGAGCGATGAGCTCGAAGAACTGGTCGTCCCGGGCACCGCGGGCGCTGGCAGACAGCGTGCGCAGGGCCTCTTCGGTCTGTCGGCGGGCGGTGAGGTCGAACAGGGTGCCCACGTGCCCCAGGAAGGTGCCATCCACGCCGTGGAGGACGGCAAGCTGCGCTTCCACCCAGGCCACCGTGCCGTCTGGCCAGAGCAGTCGACCCTCGACCCGCGTCGGCTGGGTTCCGACGTTCGTCTGGAGCCCGCGGATCATCTGCGCCCGATCGTCGGGGTGGACGGCCAGCGTCCAGTCCCCGTCGATGGCCTGGCTCGCGGTCAGGCCGGTCAGGTCGCACCAGCGCTGGTTCACGTAGGCCATCCGGCCGTCCGGGTCTGTGCGGTAGATGCCCACCGGAGCCAGGCGGGCCAGGGACTCGAACAGTTCGGTCGAGTCGGCAAGCTGCCGTTCCACATGCTCGACGGCGGTGGTGGCCTGGCGGGTGGTGGCCTCCCGCTGGCGTTTTGCTGCGATCAGGTTCGCCGCGCGAGCCTGGAGCTCGCCCGGCGAGAACGGCTTGACGAGAAAGTCCTGGGCGCCATTCCGGAGCAGGTCCGCACGTTTAGCCTCGTCGGTCGTGGCGCTCAGCACCATCACCGGGGTCTCGTTCAGCGCCGGTATGCTGCGCAGTTCGGCGATCATCTCCCGTCCACCCATGCCGGGCATCACGAGATCGGCGAGGATCAGGTCGGGGATCAGCCTCCGCGCAGTGGCGATGCCCTCCTCCCCGCTCTCGGCCTCGGCGATGCGGTAGTGGCCCGCGAGGCAGTCGGTGATCACCGCGCGAGTGAACGCGTCGTCCTCCACCACGAGCACGATGGGCGGGCGAAGCTCGGTCGACTCCATGCGTCCGATGCGCTCCTGCGCCTCGATGAGCTGCACCTCGGCCTCCGCGAGCTCCCTGGACCGGTGCGCCATCTCGCGCTCCATCCGGTTCGCGGCTTCTTCCGCCCGGATCAGCGGGGTGATGTCCTCCACGCGCTGGATGATGCAGAACAGCGCTCCGTCCGGCCCGAACACGGGGGCGTTCACGGGGCGCCAGATGCGCTCCACCAGCCCCGTGCCGTCGCTCCGGGGCACCTGGCGCCGCTCGGCGGGCATCGCGTCTGCGGTCCGGGACTCCAGCACCCGCTGCAGGGAGGTGCGGAGGGCGTGCGCCTGCGGAGGGCCGGGCTTGTCCGGAAACACGTCGAGGATCCCGTGTCCGACGAGATCGTCGCGCGATCGCATGCTCGCCCGCACGTAGGCATCGCTCACGGCGAGGATGACGAGATCGGGGGAGACGACCACGTACAGGTCGGGCGACGCCTCGAGCGGGGTGCGGAAGTCGAGGACGTCGAACAGTGCGGCTCCGGGTCCCTGCCCTTTAACGAGCCTGGGACTGCAATCCGGCCTCATGGAGCGGGTGAGGCGCTAGAACCTCCAACTCTGCCCCAACCCCAGCACGACCGGCTCGCTGCCGGCCGCGCGGATCTCGCTCTGAAAGCTCGCGACATCCACTCCGGGGAGCTGGCGGGCTGGCGTGCCCCACGGCAACGTGAAGTCGTCCCAGTGGCAGGGGACGACGACCCTGGGCCGCGCGATGCCTACGATCTCGCGGGTGTAGTCTCGCCGGTATTCCCGGCCGACGGCGCAGAGGCAGAGCACGTCCACCGGGCGATCGCCCACGAAGGCGCGCAGGTCGTCGGCGTGGAAGTCCGCGGAGTCCACGTGCAGCACGGAGACCCCCGCGAGGTCGAGGTGCCACAGGTAGACGTCCCCGTGGCGGAGCTCCCACACCCGCGGGGGCCAGGGTGGCGGCACCGGGATGTCGCCCGGCAGCGGCACGCGGCCGAGCACCGCCTTGCCGTGCAGCGAGCGGATCGGCGTCGCCGTGCATGGCCCGCACGGGACCGGGCCATCAGCAAGCACCAGCTGCGACTCCGGCAGGCCGGCCGCGCGCCCGAGGTTGAGCGTGGCCCGCGAACCGATCAGCCGCGCGCCCGTGAGCCGACACAGCGCGGGGGCATCCAACGCGTGGTCATGGTGACTGTGACCGCAGAGCACGTCGTCGGCGACGGGGATGACCTCGGAGAGCAGGGCCTCGTTGCTCGCGAGGCGGGTGAACGCGGTGGCGAGGAGGCCCGGCCTGCTCAGGTAGGGGTCGAGCACCAGGGTTCGACCGGGTATCTCCACCACGAACCCCGCCGTACCCAGGAACGTGAGGCGCCGGGGGCCCGATCCCGGATCCCGGGTCGGCTCGGGAGCGGGAGGGCAGAGGTACTGCAGCAGGTGGCCGCTCATGGGTTGCGCCCGGGTCGGATCACCTGGACCTCCGGCGCGCTGCCAGCGCCAGTCCGAGGGCCATGAGCCCGACGCTCCCTGCGGCGTCCGGGGCCGTCGCACACCCGCAGCCCCCGGTCTTCTCGTCCGGCGTCGTGCCGGTCTCGCCGGTTCCAGAGTCCTGCACCGCGGAATCCCCGGTGTCGATCGGCACGTCCCCCGTGTCCAGCGGAGGGGTGCTCCCCTGGTCTGCGTTCTCGCCCGCGAGCACGCCTCCCAACCACGCACCGCCTGGGGGTGCAGCAAAGAGCGCGTAGTACCATGTCTCCCCGGGGGCCACCGCGGTGTCTGTGTACACCTCCGCCGCTCCGATCACCGGTGCGTCGTCGTCGAGGAGCGTCTCCCCGTCGTCGGCATCCGTTGGGTAGCCGGCGCGCTTGCGGACGAGCCGCGTGTGCCCGAGCGGTGCGATCCATGGATTCTCCCAACGGACGGTGATCACCGGTGCGTCGTCCGTCGCCGCCAGGTCCTTCGATCGGTAGTGCCCGGGCACGTCGTCGAGGTCGTACACGCAGACGTCGTCCAGCGCCCAGCCCCCGTACTCCAGGCCCTGGTCGGAGGTGAGCGTCCAATCGAAGCGGAGCGCCCCGAGATCGCCGGGGCCGTCCGGGGTGGCCAGCCCGGACCGCAGGTCGATGTCCTGGTCGACCCAGCTCACGTCGAGCGTGGCCTGGGAACCGCCGGGCGTCCTGTCGTTGCCGTACAACACCCGCGGGCCCACGCTCAGCTGCGCGTGGTCGTACAGTCCGTCCTCGACCGTGAGCCAGCGGGACTGGTGGAACAGCAGCATCGGCCCGGCGGTGGAGAGGTCCAGCGTGGGGCTGGACAGGAACATCGCGTTGTTGGGAAGGTAGTTTCCGTTCAGCGCAGTCGCGGCGATCGACGCCCCCTCGACCGCGCTCTCCGGGTCCCAGTCTCCCGACGTCGGCGCGCCGGTCTGCCACTGGTCCGTGAAGGCCCCGGAGGTGTCCGGTGCGTCGGGGCGTCCGGCGCCGTGGACGAAGCCGCCGAACCCCGACTCGAAGCCCTCGCACCACACCGCGTGGCGGTCCCCCACCCAGAAGGCGTAGACCGCGTCGGGGTCTCCGCCGTGCGTCTGCATCCGCTCGGTGCCGTCGTCGGAGGAGGCCTCCATGAAGTAGCGGACGTGCGAGGTGGCAGGTTGGCGGGGGAGCGCGCCGGTGTAGCTGGAGCCGGTGTGTGCGAGGGGCAGCCTGCTCCACCCGTCGTACCCTGCGATCTCGGGGGCAGGCGGGCCGCCGGTGTCGGCCGAGTCGACCGCGGTGTCCAACCCGGTGTCGGCCGTGTCGGGTGGCGGCAGCGGGAGCCGGGTGCCCGGCACGGGGAGCGAGTCGTCGGCGGTGTACCACAGGGCCACGCTGTCCTCGTCGAGCCCGGCGCAGTCGGGGGTCATCGCGTAGAGGTCGAAGGCCAGGGGGTATTCGACGGTCGCGCTCGCCTGGGGGCCGAGCGGGGTGTGGTCGAACCCGATCTCGCCGATGGGGCCGGGCCCGAGGCCGTGGTGGGCGAGCAGGGTCTCCAGCTCGCAGGCGTGTGGCGTGCCGTTCGTGAAGTCGCCGTCGTCGTCGTCGGCCGCGATCACGGCCTCGTGCAGGTCGGTGAGCGTCGGGCCCTGCTCCAGCGCCCCGAGGAACAGCTCGTCCACCATGGGGATGCCCACCTCGTCCCCGTAGGTGGCTCGCCACTGTCCGCGGAGGTTCCACAGGAAGCTCGCCCAGATCAGCCCGTCGTTGTGCACCTCGCCGGTAACGTCCGTCGGGTAGTAGTGGTCGGTCTCCAGCTCGCGGAACCACGTGCCGGCCCCCATCGCCCCGTTGCCGATGTACGGAGAGTCGAGGATCGTCGCTGCGATGTAGTCCGCGGAGCCCTCGGAGACGTCGCCGGCGAACGTCCCTCCCGCGAGGATGTACTCGTGGATTCCGTGCCCGGTCTCGTGGTACACGACGTCTGCGATCCGCCCGAGGTCCACGCAGGGGCCTCCCTCGGCGTAGAAGTTGATGGTGCCTGAGCTGTAGTAGGCGTTGCAGACCCCGGGCACGCGAACCGTGGCCGGAACGCGGTCGTCGAGCCAGGCGTGGGTGGGCCATCGCTCGCGGAGCCAGTCCTGCACGACGTAGAAGTGGTGGAGCACGTCGGCCGCGGAGGGGGTCACGTCTGATTGGGTGACAGTGAACGAGTCCTCGCCCGCAACGTGCAGGGCCGCGCCGTTGTCCAGCACCGCGAGGGAGGTGCCGTCGAGCCAGGCGTCCAGGGTGCCGGACAGCGCGTGTGAGCCATCCGTGGCGGTGAGCGCGGTCGCGCCGCTCGAGTCGGTCATCGTGACCAGGCGGGCGGGCCCGGTCATCAGCGCATCTCCGACCGTCGTGGGTTCGTACTCGACCGACAAGGCGGAGAACCTGCGCGGGTCGTAGGACCAGACCGTGGCCCCGAGCCGATCGACGTACCGCACCTCGTCGGACATCAGGACCCGGAACGCCAGCACCGCGTGGCCGCTGGGCAGGGGCACGATGCGTTCGCCCGGCAGCGCATCGGCCATCCCCGCGAAGGGCGTCAACCGCGCCCAGGCGGCGCCGATCTTCCCGTTCGTCACCAGCAGCAGCACCTGGTCGTGCTCCACGAGCACCCCGCGGTGGTGCCGCTCGTACCGGATCGTCGTCCGGAAACCACCGGGGATGGCGTGCTTCCGGGTCTCCACGACGCGAAGCTCCGTGGGGTCGATGCCCGAGAGCCGGGCGATGTCGCTGGTGAGCGCGTCGGCCTGGGGTTCGGGCACGGCCGGGAGCCCCAGGAAGCGGGGCGTGCCGTTGCGTTCGTCCCACCGCACCCAGGCCCGGCCCCACCGCTCCTGGAACCCCGCCGCACGGGGGGACGCGCCCAGGTGCAGCTCACTCCCGGCGTTGAAGCTCAGGTGTGCGTCGTCGGGCGCCATGCTGGTGGCGGGCTCGGCCAGCCCCGGGGTGACGGGGGCGCGGAAGGCGAAGCTCGGGAGCACGAGGGCGAGGAACATCGGCGGGGCTTATCGTGCGATCCCGGGGCGGTGTGGCAGCGCGGTCCGGTCCCGCCCGCAGCGTTAGATGCCTGCTCCCCGATTGGAGTCCGACGTGCCTTTTGCTCCCGCGCCCACCTGGAACCTCGACAACATCTACGTCGGCGGCCCGATGGGCCCGGCGTTCAAGGCGTCGGCAGCGCTCGCCGAGGAGCAGCTCAGGGCGATGTTGGGCCGGGCCGAGGTGCTCCCCCAGGGTGACCTCCCTGCGCTCGCCCGCCTGCTTCTGGACCTCGAGACCATCACCGAGGAGCTGCAGACCCTGGGCACGTTCGCGGGATGCCACGCCGCGGCCGATGCCGTGGGCCGGGACGCGCTCCGGGCCGATGCGCGGGCGAGCGAGCTGTGGACGCTGTTCGGCCGGGCGTCGGTCACGCCCAACGACCGGGTGATCCGCATGCCGGAGGAGGCATTCCAGGCGCTTCTGCGGCTCCCCGGTCTGGAGCACATGCAGGGCGACCTGCTCGAGCGGCGGCGATTGGGCCGGTTGAAGCTCCCCGAAGCCGAGGAGTCGCTGTCCACCGAGCTCGCGCGGGACGGCATCCTTGCGTGGGGGGAGCTCTACGACCAGGAGGCGGGCTCGTTGAAGATCCCGTTCGACCGGGGGAATGGCGTGGAGCAACTGTCTCCGGGCCAGATCTCCCAGCTCCTCGCCCGGGAGGACAAGGAGCTCCGGGAGCGCGCCTTCGCGGCGCAGAAGGAGGGCTGGCGCCGGATTGCGCCCACGTGCGCGAAGGCGCTCACGCACATCACGGGCGCGCGGATCACGCTCAACGCCCGCCGTGGGTTGGACCTGCTCGACGAGCCGCTCGCCAACGCCAAGATCGAGCGATCCACGCTCGATGCGCTCCTGCAGACGGCGAAGTCCGCAGCGCCGCTGATGCAGCGCTACCTTGCGGCCAAGGCCCGGGCGCTCGGGCAGGAGCGCCTCTCATGGACCGACCTCTCGGCGCTGCTCGGGCGGTCGAACGCGGTGGTCACCTATGAGCACGCGCAGGACTTCATCGTCTCCCAGTTCCGCACGTTCTCCCCGGTGCTCGCGGAATTCTCCGAGCGCGCGTTCCGCGAGTCCTGGGTGGAGATCGAGGATCGGGCAGGAAAGCGGGGCGGCGGGTTCTGTGCGGAGGTGCCGAAGCGCAGCGAGAGCCGCATCTTCATGACGTGGGGCAACAATGAGCGCAGCTTGTCCACCCTCGCCCACGAGCTTGGCCATGCGTTCCACAACGAGGTGCTCGCGACCGTGCCGCCCGCCCAGCGGCGCCTGCCCATGACCCTGGCCGAGACCGCTTCGACCTTCGGCGAGGCGCTCGTGCGCGAGGCTGCGCTGGCCCAGACGACAGACCCGCAGGCCCGGCTGCGGCTGCTGGACGCTTCGCTCTCCGACGCGCTCGCCTACCTCGTGAACATCCCCGCCCGGTTCGAGTTGGAGAAGCGGCTGTACGAGATGCGGGCATCGGGCCCGCTGGACCCCGAGCAGCTCGAGGCCGAGACCCTGGCGATCTACTCGCGTTGGTACGGCCCCGAAGTGGCAGATACCGACCCGATGTTCTGGGCCAACAAGCTTCACTTCTACATCGGTGGCCTGGCGTTCTACAACTTCCCCTACCTGTTCGGCTACCTGTTCTCTGCGCTCGTCTACGAGCACTTCCGCCCGATGGGACCTGCAGGAGCGCCCGGCTACGAGCGCCTGCTCCGGCGAACCGGGGACGCCTGGGCGGAGCCCATCGCTCGCGAGGAGCTTGCGCTCGATCTGGCCGACCCCGCCACCTGGGCCCTCGCGCTCCGCTCGGTGGAGCGGGACCTGCTCGCATTCGAGCAGGCGGTCGGTGCGCAGTAGCTCATGTACAAGACCTTCTTCCACCAGCATTCGGCGCAGTTCGGCGACATCCCCTACAACACCTGGGGGCTGACGATCACGCTGGCGTTCATCTTCGCGGCGATGGTGGCGCACGCGCGGGCGGGTCGTGTCGGGATCGATCCCGACAAGCTCGTCGGGATGTACCTGCTCGCGGTGATCGGCGGCCTCGGCGGGGCACGCCTCCTGCACCTGGCGATGTCGGACGATCGGCAGGAGTTCTTTGCCCACCCCGCGATGTACTTCAACCTCTCCCGGGGCGGGTTCGCGTTCTACGGCGGCTTCATCGCAGCCGGGCTGGCGAGCATCGGGTATGCGCAGTGGCAGAAGATCCCGACGTTGAAGATGGCGGATGCGCTCGGCCCCACCGTCATGCTGGGCCTGGCCATCGGCCGGGTCGGTTGCTTCATGGCGGGCTGCTGCCACGGACGCGCTGTGGACGTGCCCCAGAACGCCATCGCGCTGCTGCCGGCCTCCTGGGGCCCTCAGCTGTGGGCGGTGCCCGGCCCACCGTTCCTCATCGAGATGATGGTGGACGGCGTGGGAGAGAACCACGTGCCGGTGCTCGCCACGCAGGTGTACGAGATCTTCGCCGCCACGTTCATCTTCCTGTTCACGTCCTGGGCCTGGGCCAGATGGCGCAGGTTCGATGGCCAGATCATCGGGATGGTGCTGATGATGTACTCCCTCTGGCGCCCGTTCAACGAGTCGCTGCGCGGCGACACGGTCCGGGGCACCGGGTACTCCGTCGCCGGGATCTCGCTCTCCACCTCGCAGGTCGTCTCGATCCCGGTGTTCCTGTTCGGGCTCGCCATCGTGCTGGCGCGGTTCCGCTACGGCGTGGCGCCCGAGAAGCCCTTCGAGGCCCGCGGGCCGGAAGGCGAGGGCCCGGACATCGGACAGAGCGCGCCAAGGTTGTAGGATCCGGTGCTGCCCGGCTTCGCTTGACCCTGGGCCGTTGATCCGGTACCGTGGGGGAGAGTGGAGCCTCCCATGCGTACACCCCTGTTGGTCCTGTCCCTTGCTGGCTTCACGGCGTTGTCCGCCTGCTCCGAGCGGGGCGTCAAGGTCTACAACACCCCACCCGCGGTCTCGCTGCTCCAGCCCACGGATGGATCCACCTACAACGAAGGCGACACCGTCTCGTTCGCCGCGTCTGTCGAGGATGGCCAGGATGCTCCGACCGACCTGAAGGTGTACTGGCAGTCCGATCTGGATGGCGAGCTCTCCGAGAGCACCCCGGATGCCGATGGGAACGTGAGCTTTGCGACGAACAATCTCCAGGTTGGAAACCACCTGATCACCGTCCAGGTGGTCGACACCTCCGCCGAGTCCTCCGAAGACAGCGTGAGTGTTGGGATCGCAGACGTGCTCGATGCGCCGACCGTGGGCTGGGTGCACCCCACACCGGGGGAGTATGGGGTGGAGGGCAGCACCTTCGCCTTCGTCGCGGTGGTGGCGGACCTCCAGGATGCGCTCCCTGCGCTCGTCGTGACGCTCTCCTCCGACGTCGACGGCACCATCTGCGCGCCCACGCCGGACGCCGTGGGCTCGGCGTCGTGCCTCGCTGAGCTCTCGGTGGGCGTACACACGCTCACGGCCTCGGTCACGGACTCCGATGGAAACCTGGTGACCGCCGACGCCTACTTCGAGGTGGTCGCCGCCGACACGATCGACGACGACGGCGACGGATGGACCGAGGCGCAGGGCGACTGTGACGATGCCGATCCGTCCACGCACCCCACGGCCACCGAGTACGAGAACGGCGTCGACGACGACTGCGACGGCATCATCGACAACGACACCAACGGCTACGACGACGACGGCGATGGCCAGACAGAGGAGGGTGGGGACTGCGACGATGCGGACGCGAGCACCTACACGGGCGCGATCGAGGCCTGTGACAGCATCGACAACGACTGCAACGGCACGGTGGACGACAACACGCCCTGCTACGACGACGATCGCGATGGCTACACGGAGATCGACGGCGACTGCGACGACACGTCGGGCACGACCTACCCCGGCGCCCCGGAGGTCGAGGATGGGCGGGACAACGACTGCGACGGGATCGCAGACGAGGGCACCGATGCCTATGACGACGACGGGGACGGACAGACCGAGGCCGGGGGCGATTGCGACGACACGGACGCCGCCACCTACAGCGGGGCCGTGGAGACCTGTGACAGCAAGGACAACGACTGCAACGGCATCGCCGACGACGGCACGCTCTGCTACGACGACGATGGGGACGGCTACTCCGAGAACGGAGGCGACTGCAACGACGCGGACATCACGGTCTACCCCTCCGCGCCCGAGGCGCCGGACGGCACCGACGACGACTGCGACGGCTACATCGACGAGGGCACCACGGCCTATGACGACGACGGCGACTGCTTCTGCGAGTCCGGCACCTGCCAGGGTTCGGTGAACGCGTCCTGCGCGAGCGTGGTCTCCGGCGACTGCGACGATGGCGCGGTCGCGGTGTTCCCCGGCACGACCGAGTGGTGCGACGGGGTCGACAACAACTGTGATGGCACCATCGACGAGGCGACCGCCGAGGACGCCGAGGTGTGGTACGGCGACGACGACCGCGATGGCTACGGCAACGTCTATGATCCGCAGATGGCGTGCTCCCAGCCTGCGGGGTTCGTCCTCGACTCGGCCGACTGCGACGACACCCGCGCGGACGTGAGCCCGGCCGACCTCGAATACTGCGACTCGGTGGACAACGACTGTGACGGCACCGTCGACGAGGACGACGCCGTGGACGCAGACACCTGGTATGCGGACACCGACGGTGACAGCTACGGCCAGAGCGGCATCACGACCCGCGCCTGCACCCAACCGAGCGGGTACGTGGCGAACGACACCGACTGTGATGACGCCCACGCCGCCAACTTCCCGGGGGCCTCGGAGTACTGCGACTCCGTGGACAACGACTGTGACGGCACGGTGGACGAGAACAGCGCGGTGGACGCCACGGTGTGGTACGCCGACGCCGATCACGACACGTACGGCACGGGCGCCGTCTACACGACCGCGTGCTCCGCGCCCTCCGGCTACGTCTCCAACTCCAGCGACTGCAACGACGGCAACGCCGGCATCAGCCCCGGGGACCCCGAGGTGTGCGACGGCATCGATCAGGACTGCGACGGCACGGTGGACGACGGGGTGCTGATCACCTACTACCGCGACGCCGACGGCGACGGCTATGGCACCTCCGCGACGATCATGACCGGCTGCACGCTGCTCGCGGGCTACTCCACCAACAACAGCGACTGCAACGACAGCGATGGCACGATCAACCCGACCACGGTCTGGTACCTCGACGCCGACGGCGACGGGTACGGCAAGTCGAGCATCACCCTCACGCAATGCACCCAACCGAGCGGGTACGTACGCACCTCCACCGACTGCAACGACTCGTCGGCTCTGGCCCACCCGGGGGGCTCCGAGGCCTGCGACGGGCTGGACAACGACTGTGACGGCTCGATCGATCCCACCAACTCCACCGGCTGCACGACCTACTACGACGATCGCGATGGCGACGGCTACGGCGACAACGCCACGCACGCGTGCATGTGCGGCACGAGCGGGACGTACGACACCACCAACAACACGGACTGCTACGACTACAACTCCAGCGCGCATCCGGGCGCAAGCTCGTACTTCACGTCGGTGCGTGGGGATTCGAGCTACGACTACAACTGCGACTCGGTGGAGACGAAGCACTACACGGACGTGTTCTCGTGCAGTTGGCTGTGTACCAGCTGGAGCTCGGGTTGGAGCGGGTCGGCGCCAAGCTGCGGCTCCACCTCCACGTGGGAGCCCTCCTGCGACTACAACTGGTACGGGTCCTGTTCGGCCACCAATGGGTACTCTGCGACCCAAAGCTGCCGGTGATCCTCCTCGCCCTCGGCTGCCTGCTCGACCGCCCGGGCTATGAGGCGGCCCGGGCGCTGTTTGTCGACGACGACGGGGACGGCCTCTCCGAGCACGACGGGGACTGCGACGACGCAGATGGCGCGCGGTATCCGGGGGCCGTGGAGCGCTGCAACGGGGTCGACGACGACTGCGACGACCGGATCGACGAGGAGGGCGGCGCCACCTGGTACCCGGACCGGGACGGTGACGGGTTCGGGGACGAACACGCGCCCGCGGTGACCTGCGATCCCGAGGAGGGCTGGGTGCAGCTGGGCTCGGACTGCGACGACACCCGCGCCTCGGTGAACCCCGAGGCGGTCGAGACCTGCGACGGCAGCGACGAGGACTGCGACGGCGTCGCGGACGACAACGTGGAGGGGGCTCCGGAGTGGTACGTCGACGCCGACGCCGATGGCTACACAGCGGGCGCATCTGGATCGGTCACCGCGTGCGGGGAGCCTGACGGCTACTCGCCGGCGAGCGAGGAGGTCGACTGCGACGACGCCGACGGGTCGGTCTACCCCGGGGCGCCGGAGGTGTGCGGCGACGGTGTGGTCAACGCGTGCGGGGGGATCGGCGACTGCCGCTACGGCGGACCGACGGACCTCACCGAACGGGCGCTGGAGAATGATCTCGGCGGGGGACTCTCCCAGGTGAGGATTGGGGACCTGGATGGCAACGACGAGGCGGACACCGTGATCGAGCATGGGTCATTTTCAGCCGGTAAGGTTGAGGAAATCCTCATCTTTGAGCACCCGTTTTCCGGGGTGACAGGTGCCGCTGACGCAGATGCAGTCTGGGCCGTCGGCGACCTCGATGTCGCGCCGGTCGAACTGGGTTGGGTGTCCGATCCTCTCGCTCCCGACCTCGTGGTGCATTCTTACGACGATGTCGAGGGGGATGCATTCTTCCGGATAGGAAATGAAGGCGGCGACCTCGCGGCGGAGCCCGTTTGGTTTCGGGCCAGCCCGGGCACTGGCGTGGCCGCGTTCTGCTTGGGCAGTCAGCCATCCTCCTACTCTTGGGTGTATTTCGGGAATGTTGACGCCCCCCGCATCGTCCGGATCGACAACCGCGACGCGGATGGCGGCACCCTCACGGAGTTCCCCAACTTCGTGGAGGTCACCGCGCAGGTGGGGATCTCGGGGCGCCCCCTGGCCGCCTGCGACGTCGACTCCGACGGAGTGGACGACCTGATCGTGGCCGATGGCGCGGGGACCGTGGGCGTCTACAGCGCCGGGTCCGTGGGGGGCGCCGTCGACTCGAGCGCGGCGTCGAGCGTGCTGACGGTCGGGTTCCAGCCCCAGGTGCAGTGCCAGCCGGACCTCAACGGGGATGGAGACCCCGAGGTCGCTGTCACCGACCTCGCGGCCTCCACCGTGTACCTGCTCGGTGAGCTCCCGCCCGATGGGGCTGTGGAGACCGTGTCGGAGGCGCAGCTGGTGCAGGAGACCGGGCGCACGGAATTCGGCTGGACCGTGGTAGCCGGGGATCTGGACGACGACGGCGTGTACGACGTGGGGGTGGGCGCGCCCTTCGGCGACTTCGCCGATTTTGGCGGAGGCACCGCCGGCGACTCCGGGGGCTGCGCCGTGGTGTTCTACGGTCCCCTCGGGTCTGGCGCCCGGTCGGCCACCGGCGCGGACACCGCCGCGTTCTGCTCCTCGCACGACAACTCCGTGTACGGCATGGACGTCGCCATGGCCGACGACCTCACCGGAGACGGCATCGACGATCTCATCAGCACCGCCAGCCTCGAGACGGCGTCCGACGGCGTCTCGCAGGGCATCGTGTACGTGGTGCCGGGGCTCACCGACTGATCGCCCACGCTCGGGCACCCCCTACTGTCCCGGCACCGTCCAGGTGTAGACCGGAACCTCGGTGGTGACGGAAGGCTCGAACCGGAGCGCCTGGATCCCGGTGGCGAAGCAGGCGCCCAGCGCCTTGTCCCCGGTCGTGTTCGCGACCACCTGGACGTCCACCACCACGCCGCTCACCACCCGCCAGCCCATCGAGAGCTCCCCGGTCATCGAGGGATCGCGGGTGAGCGCGCTGTCGACACACGCGCGGAGCTCGCGGGCCTGCCGCTCGACAGCCGGGGCGACCAGCACGACCCCAGCGGGTGTGGGCTCCGCGCGTCTCAGCGCGCCGTGGAGGCCCTCGAATTCGTAGGTCATCAGCACGGACACCGGCGCCGGTCCCCCGCTCACCGGCCCGATGAACGGGGCGAAGCGCGTCGCCCGGGCTGCCTCCGCCGCCGATTCAAAGAACACGGCCGGGCAGTCCGCGGGCTGCACGTCATCGGGGATGCCGTCGGCCGTGAGGCTCACCCGAACGGAGCAATCGCCGACGAGCCCGAGGCGCCGGGCCTCGTCCGGGAACACCGGCGCCACCGCCGAGAGCAGCGTGAGGTCGCCCAGCGGGACCTCGCGCGGATCGGCCGGGGTCGGGGCAGCGGGCGGCGGGATCGGGATGGGGGGGGCCGCCACCGACAGCGTCGTGGGGGTGTTCGCGGTGCGCAGGCGCGCTGTGGTGCCCGGTGGCGGGAAGTCCCAGGAGAGCGCGACGCCGAGGTCCGGCCGCATCGCCCGGTAGTACCGCCACCCGAGGCGCAGGTCCACGCCCCCGTGTGCCTCCACGCCCCAGCGCTGGCCGGGCGGCCGCACGGAGAGCCCGCCCGTCGCGACCAGCGAGTGGTACATCGGCGTGTCGCCCTCCGCGAACACCAGGGCGCTCCGCAGGCTCGCCGTGGGGGAGAAGGCGTGCTGCCAGAACACACGCGCCGCAACCCCGGCGCCCACCTCCAGCCCGCCGTCCCGGCTGCCGGCGTATGCGCTGACCAGGAAGCCGTCGTACGCGCGGCCGAAGCCCAGCAGCGCGGAGTCCTCGGTCAGGAGCCCGCCATCCCTGCAGTGCGCGCAGAGGCCATACGCGGAGCCGAGCAGGCTCACCCGCCAGTCGTGTCGGAGCCCGCTGTCGACGGAGAACGGGTACTGCACCGTGAACGTGCGCAGCCCCCCGGGGGAGAAGCGGGAGCGCATCGCCGCATCCAGGGCCGCCTCGAAGAACACGTCGTTGCAGTCCTTCCGCACGACGCCCGTCGGGTTCCCCTCGCTGTCCACCGCGACATCGACGATGCAGGCGCCCTGTGCGTGCAGGTCGCGGGCTCCTGGCGGGTAGTCGGCCGGCGCGAGCCATGCGTGATCGGCCGTCGGGGCGTCGGTTTCCACGTGGGATCGTATCGCGGCGCTACTCGGGGCCGGGACGGGGGCTACGTTCTCGGGTAGCGACCCCGGAAGATCCATGGCTCTCGACCTCTACGCGGCCCTCGGCGTTCCGAAGACCGCGGATCAAGCTGAAATCAAGCGTGCATTCCGAACGCTCGCGCAGAAGTTCCATCCGGATCGGAACAAGGAGCCGGGCGCGGAGGCGCGCTTCAAGGAGGTCTCGGCCGCGCACGAGGTGCTCGGGGACGAGCAACGTCGGGCGCTGTACGACGAGTTCGGCGAGGACTCGCTGCGCAGCGGCTTCGACGCGGAGCAGGCGCGGGCCTGGAAGGCGCGCGGCGGGCCGGCGGGTGGGTTCGGGGGCGGCGGGTTCGGGGGTGGCGGCGTGAACATCGACGACATCCTGCGCGGGTTCGGCGGCGGGGGGTTCGGCGGGTTCGGGGGTGCCGGGTTCGACGGGGAGGGCACCCATCGCCCCGCTCGTGGCGCAGACATCGAGGGCGACGTCCACGTGCCGCTGCTCGACGCGCTGCGCGGACACCCGATCACCGTGACCGTGATGCGTCCGGTGAACTGCAAGGCCTGCGCCGGGGAGGGCGGCACGGGCCGCACGGCGTGCCGGGCCTGCAAGGGCAGCGGGCGTCGGCAGATCCGGCAGTTCGGCGGCAACATGGTCGTCGCCTGCAACGAGTGCGGGGGCGGAGGCGAGGTGTTCGAGCAGGAGTGCGTCTCGTGCAGCGGCACGGGCCGGGTGCGGGAGCGCAAGCCGGTGGACGTGAAGATCCCGGCGGGCATCGCAGACGGGAAGACCATGCGCCTCCGCGGCCAGGGGGCCGAAGGGCGCAGTGGGGGGCCCCCCGGGGATCTCCTCCTGGGGGTGCACATCGTGGAGCACCCGTTCCTCCGCCGGAAGGAGAACGACCTGGAGATGGACCTCCCGGTCTCGCTCTCCGAGGCGATCGGCGGAGCGAGCGTCGACATCCCGATGCCGATGGGCGGGAAGATCCGGTTTCCCCTCCCGCCGGGCACGGGCAACGGCCAGCGCCTGCGGCTGCGCGGCAAGGGCGTGGACGGCGGAGACCTGTACCTCATCGTCCGCCCCGTGATCCCGAAGGCCGGGGACGAGGAGGCGAGGGCGAAGGCCGTGGAGCTCGCCGCGCAGCTCGACGGCGGGGCCGACGCGCGAGCGGGTTGGGAGCTGTAGGCCGGCGCCGCTGCTAGGCGCGCCGCTTCCTGCGGATCATCACCAGGGCCACGAGCACCCCCTCGAGGCCGCCCAGGGGGGGCGCGACCGAGCAGCCCGCTCCGGGGCGCGTGGACGTGGGCCGGTCGCGGCCGCAGCCGGTCGGCTTGCCGGTGCCGGTATCGTCGGCGCCGGTGTTGGTGCCGTTGGACACGCCGGGAGTGGGCGTGGTGAACGCCATCCAGTCGTCCGGCGTGTTGGTGTCCACGCCGTCCGCCGAGCGCCCGAGCGAGACGTCGCTGCCCGCTCCGGACACGACGGCATCCGATCCGTCGTCCCCCGTCAGCCCGTCGGCCATGGTGTCGCCGTAGAGCACGGTGTCGACGACGACGCCGGTGCAGTCCACGAGCCGCAGGCCGTCCCCGTCCGTGCCGTTTCCGAGTGAGAGGTCGGTCGAGATGAAGTCGCTGCCCGCGACGCTCTCCCCGCCCACCAGGACGAACGCCCCGGCCGGGATCGTGACCCCGCCCGGGAAGGTGAAGTCTGTTCCCCACGTGCTCGTGGCGGTCTCGATGGTGAAGCCGTCGAGACGCATGTCCGAAAGGCCGCCGTTGTAGAGCTCCACCCACTCCTTGCCCGCGTCGGTGGAGCCCGGATCGAAGAGGAACTCGTTGATCTTCAGGGCCTCGGAGCCGGTGGGATCACAGACGGTGGGCGCGATGTAGGGGTTCGCGGCGTCGGGGGTGGGCGTGTCGGTGACAGCAAAATCGGTCCCGGACTGGTTGGTGTCGTAGCCGTCGGCGACGCGCGCGGTGGTCTGGCCTTCGCCGGGCACGGGCGCGAAGGAGACGGTGGCGACGCCGTCGTCGTCGAGCCAGCCATCCTCGTTGGTGTCGGACTTGCCGTAGATGACGGTGTCGACGGGAGCGCCCGCGCACTGGACCTGCAGGGCGTCGGCGTTCGACGTGGCGTTGCCCAGATCGATGTCGATGGCGACATCCTTGACCGCGGCACCCGTGGACCCGATGACGAGCCAGCCGCTCGCCGGCAGCAGGGAGCCATCCGGGAACGTGGCGTCCTTGCTGAACGAGCTGGTGCCGAAGTTGAGGGTCCACCCGCTGATGTCGAGGGCGGCGGCGCCGCTGTTGTAGAGCTCCACCCACTCGAGCCCTGTCGCCGGGGTGAACTCGTTGATGGTGACCCCTTCGACCCCGGTGCAGTCCACGCTGGGGCCGCCGGTGTCGGTCGTGTCGTGGCCGCCCGTGTCCCCGGTGTCTCCTCCCCCGGTGTCCACGGCGGGCGCGGCGTTCGCGGCCCCGGGGCTTGGTGTCGTGTACTGCATGAAGTCGACGGCGCTCGCGTTGGTGTCTCCGCAGTCGGGGTACCTCCCGAGCGATGTGCCCTCGTTCGCGTCCACCGCGAAGGAGGTGCCGGCGGCGCCGCTGTCGTCCACGAGCGCCGAGGTGTTCGGCTCGTCATAGAGCAGGGTGTCCACGACGGTGCCGGCGCTGTCCACGAGCCGCACGCCGTCCGTCGCGGAGCCGCCGTTCTGCAGATCGCTGCCGAAGCTGCCGGTCCAGGTCGTGCCACCGGCGCCGACGATCACGTGCTCCCCGGGAGCGATGCTGCCTGCAGCGAACGTGTACTGCGTGCCCCATGCGGAGCCCGCCGCCCCGAGCGTGTACCCGGTCAGGTCGACGGAGGAGCTGCCGTTGTTGCACAGTTCGACCCACTCGGCCCCGTGATCCGTGCCCGTGGGGTCGTAGAGGACCTCGTTGATCAGGACACCGGCATGCGAGACGCCACTGAGGGCGAGGAAGGTGAGGACGATGGACATGGGACCTCCGAACGGTCGGCGCGTAACCTGTAGTCTGCCACGCGGAGGCGCCATCCGCGGAACGATTCACGAGTCGGCGGGGGCCACGGGGGCGAGGCGTTCAGGGTCGGGTCGGGTGCGCGACCGCACGAGCCCGGCAGCCCCGAGGGTGGCGCACACGAACGCGACCTCACGGAGCAGGGGGCGTCTCGCCTCGGCTGCGAGCACCCCCCCGAGCAGCCCGAGCGCGTCGATGTGGTACACGCCGAACATGTGCAGGGCGCTCATGTACCTCCCGGGTAGTGGCCAGAAGAGCTGTACACCGTAGATCGCAGCGTCGGCGCCGGGCTCTCCGGTCAGCCAGTCGAGCAGGGGGTGGGAGAGCGCGGCGAGCAGCGCCGGACCCCTGCCGGTGAACCGCGCGGCGAGGAGGCCGAGGGCGAGGGCGAAGACCAGCGAGTGGCTCACGCCGTGGTGGTAGGCGATGGCGTTGCCGGTGCAGAGGCCGGGCAGGAAGTCGAGGTCCGCGGCGTTCGCCAGCGCCACGAGCAACGCAGCCGTGCCGAGCCGCTGCCGGGGGGGAGCCGCCCCGGCCGGAGCCGTGGCGATCGTGATCGCCACGGCCAGCCCCGTGTGCGCGAACGGGGTGGGCACCTACACCACGCGCCCGATGCGCCGAAGCTGCAAGACCTCCCCGAACCGCGCGGCCGCGAGCGCTGCCGAGGCCGCGTCGGTCGAGAGCACCGTGAGCGTCTCCGCTCCCGCGGGGGAGCGAACGGTGACCTCGAACCCGATGGGGTCGGGCCGGACGACGGGGGCGGATTCGACGACGTGCGCCTCCTTGCGGCCCGCGGCGATGCCGTGCCTGGCGCGGTACTGCGTGACTGCAGACCGCGAGACGCCCACGCGCGAGGCGATCACCGCGTCGGGAACCCGGCCCAGCTCCGCGCCGACCTGCGCCAGGGCGAGCTCCACGCGGGTGGGCGGCCCCTCGCCCTCGCGCCACTGTGCGACGATCCCGCGCCGTTGGCGGTACATCCGCACGTTCTCGGGGCTGACGCCGGCCCGGACCGCAAGCTCCCGGTCGGGCATCGTGCCGAGCAGGTGCGCGAACGCCTCGAGCCGCGACGCCTTCGCCCGTCGAGGATCGCCCGCGGGCTGATCCACCCGGTGGGAGATCGGCGGCGGCCCCGGGCGCGGGGGCTGCGGTGCCGCGAGCGGCCCGGCCGGGACCGGGTCGTCATACGCACGGATGCCCTGGCGCTTGCGCCACGCCAGGACGGTCTTGCGGGAGATGCCGAGCCGTCGGGCGATCACGCCGTCGGAGACCCGACCGACGTCGGGCTCCTGGGCGAGCCGCTCGGCGGCGTCATGGGCCATGACGACTAGTGGTTGCCCTTGCGACGACCGTCACCGGGCGACCGCCTCGGCTGCGAGATGACAGGCGCGCTCCCGCTCGAAGAACCCGGGGGCTTCGGCAGCGCGCTCTCGGGCAGCGGCGCGCCGTGCGTGGTGCGCGCGGGGGCTTCGACGGGCTTCGGCGCCGGCATGGCCGCGGGCGACTTGCCATTGCTCCAACCCATCGCGATGTACTCGTCCCACGTGTCGGGCGTGGGGTCCTGCGCGAGCGGCCCCGGGACGGCGCGGAAGGTCGCGCCGCCGTCATCCGAGATCTGGACGAAGCTCTTGATCACGCCAGCGGCGTTCTTCGAAGGGTTCTCCCAGCCGACGACGCGGGTGCCATCGGTCGCGAACACGGTGAGCGCCCACTCGCGGTCCGCGACGCCCTTGAGCTCAGGTGTCTCGGTCCAGGCGTTCTTCGCGGCGTCGAACCGGGAGACCTTGGCCCCGGTGTAGCCACCGTGCTGGGCGTAGAAGATCGCGCCGTTCACGTAGCCGAGGCCGTCGGTCGAGGTGTTGTTCGCGGCGCGCGGCAGCGCGGACCACGTGGTGCCGTGGTCGTGGGATGTCTGGGTGACCGGACCCGGGGGATCGAAGTACCAGGCGTCCACGAGCAGGTCGCCCGTCGGGCTGAACGCACAGCCGCCGTTGAACCCGTCGCCCGCGCCCTTCGCGCCTTCCTTGGCGACGCGGCCCACGGTCCAGGACTGGCCGGCATCGGTGCTGTAGATGCCGCTGCCATCGGAGCCCACCCCGTAGAGCTCATCAGCCGCGCCGGCGCAGAAGCGGTAGTCCGCGTTGCCGGTGGGGGCCGCGGTCTGGGCGATGGGCGCCCAGTTCTTGCCGCCATCCTCCGAGTGGAAGAGCGCGGCAGGGCTCTTGCCGGCGTACAGGCGGCCTGCGGCGTCGGACGTGATGGAGATGTACCAGTTCGTGAGGTCGGGCGGGAAGGTGCCGGGGACGGCTGTCCACGTGCTCGCGTCCGAAGAGGAGTGGTAGAGGGTCTTTCCAGGGTTGTACCACACGAAGTAACCATCGGTGGGCTTCGGGGCTTCCGCGACGGGGGCGGGGGCGGGGGCAGCGGGCGCGGTCGGGGCGGGGGGGGCGGTGGTGCCGCCGCCGCAGCCGAGGATGATGACGAGGAGCGTGGAGGTGGACAGGAAAAGACGCACGGGGACTCCGGTGTTGGGGAAGGGGGGCAGGATTTGGACGGGGCGATTCTAACAGCATGCGCCCGGCGCGCCTCGCAGAAGTGCGGATGCCCCTCGCCACTGTGCCACGTGGAACGCGCGCGCCTGGGTCATGCCCGCCCCACATCTGACCGCTCGGCGCCCCAGGTTCGTGACAAAGTGCAGGTTCATCCGTTGGCATGGCGCTTGCTTCTTCGGTCCGGCAGAGGCTGGCCATGTACCGATCTTCATGCTGCATCCTGCTCATCCCCGGGCTCTTCGGGTGCACCGACTACGGGTTCGCCGGGAAGCACGCGACCCCGTCCGGAGACGACAGCGGGGGGTACACCGTCGACACCTCCGACACGAACGGGGGCTCGGGGGACGACACGGGCTCCCTGCCCGTCGGCGACACCGGCGGCCACGACACGGGCGGCCACGACACCGCTCCGCCCGACACGGGCACCCCCGACACCGGCACCCCGGACGCCTGCTACGAGCCGGAAGACGGCTACACCTCCAACCCCGCGGCGCAGATCTTCACGCTCGATGGGAGCACGCCCGTGACGGTCACCTTCGTCGAGTCCTCCACCGACTACGACGACGAGCTCGATCTCGACTCGCCGGACTCGCTCAAGCTGATCCGCGCCTACGCCGACACCCCCGGGAAGGTGCTCAGGCTTGGGCCCTTCCCCGCCAACTCCGAGCTCATCTTCGGGATCGACATCAACGACACCCGTGAGCACTGGCAGTCGGGACCTGCGAGCCGGAACAGCGACGGCGTCGAGCACGTGGCGGTCACCTACGAAGGCGCGTGCTCCTGGCTGATCGGCTTCGAGGATCTCACCGGGGGCGGCGACCGGGACTACAACGACGTGGTGATGCGGGTGCAGGGGATGCTGCGACAGGATCCGTGAGGGCGTCGGCGGGCTCCCGGCCCGGGTGCACGGTCGCAGAAGCACCACATGGCCCTGTATCTGTGTACGGTCTACGGCTCGACCGGGATCGAGGAGTGGCTGCGTGACCGGGTCGCTGCTGCGGGAAAGCGGCTCGACATGGGCAAGAGCTGCATCCGCTTCAAGAGGCTCGATGACCTGCCGCTGCACGTGATCGGCGAGGCCATCGCCCGCGTTCCGGTGGCGACCTACGTCGCGAAGTACGAGGCTGTCCTGGAGCAGGTTCGCGCGTCTCGCCGCCCCCGGTGATCCGCGCGCCAGCACGCGTTCGACGAGCGCCCGGCCTCAGGGGAGGGGCGGTCGGCCATTCACGCGGGCGATGAAGTACCCCTGGAAACCCGGAAACTGGAAGGGGATCGTCTCCACGATGTCGAAGTGCGACCGATCCTGGCCGAACCAGCCGGCGTCGGGCATCGCGTCGATCATCCAGGTGATCCGCTGCGCCCGGACGTAGTCGTAGATCGAGGTCCTGCCGAGGATCTCGTCGTTCGCCAGTCCGTCGAGGTTGATGACCGTGCGGTCGCACGCGTAGCCGAGCAGTCCGGCGTTGAACGAGCCGATACGCTCGCCAGCGGGCACCAGCACGTTTGCCCGGGCTGCCGCCTCCCACATCGCGCGCTGCCAGGTTCCCCAGGAGTCGTTTGCGGTGTCCAGTCCGGTGAGCGGTTGCTCCGCGGTGACCAGCGCCGCTGCGCACCCGACCGCCGCGATGGCCGCACCCACCCTCTCGAACCGGCTGAACCCGCCGACAGCCGCTCCGATGATCACAGGCAGCAGGACGGGGGCCTCGACCGCGTACCACACGTAGTAGTACAGCTCCACGCCTCGGCGGTTGAGCAGCAGTGGCGTCGCGGTGGATGCGAGCAGGGCGGCCGCCAGGACGACGAGCGGGACGAGGCTCGACCGGCGAAGGGACCGGGCGGCGGCCAGGAGCGCGACCAGGAGCGCAGGTGCGCACCACCAGGCCTTCTCGGCATAGCCATAGACCGAGGGCAGGCCGAGCCCGAACACCAGTTGGCTGACCGGGTAGCCGGCCATCGACCGTGCGAGGTGGAGCCAGCCGGAGAGGTCGAGGCCCCAGAGCCCGTCTACGAACCCTTGGAGCTTGCTGGTGCCGGAGGTCGGGAACCAGTGACCCAGGAGGCATCGCTCGGCGACGAGGCCAGCGCAGAGCGTGCCGCACAGGCCGATGGCGCACGGCCAGCCCCGGCGCCGCACACCGAGCGCGCCGAGGACGAGGGTCGCGGCGAGCGAACCGGGGGTGAGCCGGGCGAACGGCAGGAGCCCGATCAGCAGGCCGCTGCCCAGAAGCCCGACGACCGCGCGGGAGGCCGGTGTGGGGGGCGAGGCCCCGATCCGCGAGACGGCCCCGACGGGCAACGCGGCGAGCAGGTTCAGGGCCAGGAGCAGCCCGTACAGCGCGTTCTCCATGCCGCAGGTGCTCGCGCGCAGGAACGGAAGGTTCGCCAGGAACAAGCCGCACGCGACGGCAGCGGAGGTCCGCCCGCCGAGCCTCCAGCCCGCGAGCCCGAGCACGACAACCGTGGCACCGTGCATGGCCTCGCCTCCGAACAGCGCTGCGCGGAGGAACACCTCGCGGTCCGGACAGAGCGCGCCGATACCGGCGAGGAGCAGGCCCCAGAGCGGCTGGAACCCGAACGTGGGGTGGAGACCGTCGAAGGTGAAGAAGCCGATGCGGCTGAAATTCCAGGCAGGCAGCAGGTAGTAGTAGGCGTCGTCGGGAACGGAGAGCGCGAGCCCGGGGTACTCCGAGCCGAGGCAGCGCCAGGCGCCGAGGACGAGGGAGAGCAGCGCGAGCACGCCGATCGCGGCCTGATCACGGCGCGTGATCAAGGCCGGCTGCCCCGCCTCCGGCTGGTCATGGGCCGGCGTCGCCGAACCCGACGACTCCGTCGACGCCCTGGGCCAGCTGGCCCCAGGTGATCGCACGCGCCGCTACGTCGGTGGGCGAACCCTGCGAGCTGTCGGCGTTGCAGTAGTAGCTGGCGTACTCGAACGCGACGACGTCGATCGGGGCGCCGCCTGCGCCCGCGGTGGGCCAGCCGGCGTAGCCATCCCGAAAGCGTCGGACGAAGTCACCGAGGTCGTAGACGAACTGGTCCTCGGGCGTGCGCCCGTCCCCCGTCTCCCCGCCGAACGTGGAGGTCGACTGCATGAGAAAGCCGTGGATGTAGGGCGCGACGGGCTCCCACATGGCCGCCTCGTTGGCATACGGGCCGTTCGGCTCCATCTCCTCCCCCCGCCCCGGTGCCCCGTGCCCGCTCGGGAAGTGGATGTACCGCAGCGCGTTCGGGAACACCCGTGCCATCCACTGCACGCCCCACTGCCAATCGTCGGCGGAGTAGCTCGGCTCCCAGGCGAGCACCACGACGCGCGCGAGGGACTGGAACCGGGCCGAGGTGTAGATCGGGGTGAGGGTCGTCTCGACGCAGTCGCGGTCGATCGAGGACCCGTCCGCGCAGAGCCCCGTGTCCGGGAGCAGGAAGATGGCGGGGTAGAGGCCATTGTTCCAGAGCTCCTCCACGTTGTCGAGGAACCCGTCGGGGTTGGAGAGCCAGTCCGAGTCGGGGTACTGGTCGTGGTAGCCGTTCTGGACGAGCGGGCCGATGGGCCAGTGGGTGTAGCCGTGGGCGCGGAGCGCGTCCCGTGCGAGGGTGCGATCGGCCGCTGTCCAGCAGGAGGAGTCGTACTGGGCAGTGAACACTGCGTTGTCGGCGGCGCCCGGACGGGGGCCGCACGGGACGGGGGCGAGCGTGGTCGCGATCGACCCGCGCCAGGCCCGGAGCTGCGCTTCGGTGACCGTGGTCCAGGCCGGGGCGCCTGTCGCCACGGCGACGGTCGCTGGCGCGCTCGAGTCCCCGAACCACTCCACGGCGTCCTGGAGCATGCGCCACTGCATCGGGTAGTCGCCCGCCGTGGCCGGCGCAGTGAGGTTCAGCGTGAACGTGGCGGCGCCCCCCGGTGGGATCGAGGCATCGGCGCTCAGGGCGCCGCGGTTGGTGCCCCACGTGAAGTTGTCCTGCGGGGCGTCCGAGCCCAGGTAGTACCCGTTGGCGAACGACCAGGTGGCCGTACCGGTGTTCCTCATCGTGACGGTGGCCGTGAGCGGCTCCGACGTGTTGGCGGTGGGCGGAACACTCTGCTCGACGAACGCTGCCGAGTTGGCCGTCCCCGGGCTGCTCGAATCCGAGTCGTCTCCTGGGGTGTCTCCCGGGGTGTCCTTGGTGTGGGTGCAGGCGAGGAGGATGAGGATGGTTGTGGACCACATGGCGGGGATCGTACCATTTCCGCGATCCCGATCCGTGCTCGAAAAAGAGTGAAGGCGTCCTGCGTACACATTCGTTCACGGGCTCTGTCCCATCGCCTCGAGGCTGTCGTACAGTCTGGGGGCATGCAGCTCCCCGCGCTCCGCTCCCTGCCTCCCGCGATCCTGCTCCTCTGTGGGGTCGGGGGCGGGGTGTCGGCCCTCGGTGCCGTAGGTGTAGGTGTCGAAGCCGTCTGCATCGAGCCTGCCGAGCTGCTGATGCAGCCCGAGGAGGTGGCGCCGGCTGCCTGGAACGGTCCGCCGCTGCGCATCGCGCTGATCGCCGACCTGCACGTCGGCTCTCCCTACGTCGATCTCGCGAGCATCCGGACGCTCGTTGCGCGCACCAATGACCAGCATCCGGACCTGGTGCTGCTGCTCGGGGACTATGCCAACGATGTGCTCGGTGGAGAGCCGGTCCCGGTGGCCTCCTACGCCCCGCTGCTGGGCGAGCTCGAGGCCCCGCTGGGGGTGTTCGCCGTGCTCGGCAACCACGACTGGTGGTCCCGGGCGGGCGGGATCCGCGAGGCGTTCGGGGCGGAGGGCATCCCTGTGTTGGAGAACACCAGCCGGCTCCTGTGGGCCCCGGGGGGTGGGTTCTGGTTGGTGGGCGTGGGCGACTCCACGACCCTGCACGCCGGGATGGCCGGCGCGATCCGGGCCCTGCCACAGGATGGGCTGCCGGTGCTGGCGATGACCCACAACCCGGAGGTCTTCGACGACATGCCCTCCCGGGTGGCCCTGCTGGTCGCGGGGCACAACCACGGCGGTCAGGTCGCCCTGCCGTGGATCGGGAGTCCCCTCCTGCTCAGCTACCCGCGGGGCGTGTACGAGGCCCGGGGTCAGTCCCTGGTGGTCACGAGCGGCGTGGGCACGAGCTTCCTACCGCTTCGGCTCGGCGTTCCACCGGAGGTGATGATCCTCACGGTGCGCCCCGTGGAGCGCGTTGCGGGCTCCTGGTCCGACTCCCTGTTGTGGGCGGTCCTCGGGGTGCACTAGCCGCCCGTGGCGATGCCCCCGGCCCGCCGCACGATTACATGCTGCCAATGCCGCTCTGGCTCCTCCTGTACGCCTGCGGCCGCCCGCCCGACCTGGTGCTGGTCACGCTGGACACGACCCGTCGCGACGCCATCGGCGCGTACGGCGGGCAGGCGACCCCGGGAATCGACAGCCTCGCCGCGGAGGGCGTGCGATACGCGGAAGCGCGGACGACCGTTCCGCTCACGATCCCGGCGCACGCTTCGCTGATGACCGGCCGCTGGCCCACCTCGACCGGGGTGCGCGACAACAGCGACCTGCGACTGCCGGCCTCGGAGGTCACGCTCGCCGAGGTGCTCGCCCAGCGCGGGTACGACACGGGAGCGGCTGTCGGCGCGCAGTTGTTGGGGCCGACCAGCGGCTTCGACCAGGGGTTCCTGTGGTTCGATGCCCCGGTCGACGTGGAGAGGCGGGGTGACGCGGTCGTCGACGCAGCGCTCGGGTGGCTCGCCGGGGATCACCACGGCGCGCCCGTCTTCCTGTGGGTGCACCTCTACGATCCGCACTTTCCGTACGAGCCGCCCGCTGCGGGTGGAGATCCGTACCTCGGCGAGGTGGCCTTCGCAGACGCGCAGATCGGCCGGCTCCTGGCGGCCCTGCGTGCTCGCTCCGAGTGGGCGGACACCGGCATCGTGGTGGTCGCGGACCACGGCGAGGGGCGTGGCGATCACGGTGAGCGCGAGCACGGAGCGCTCGCCTTCGCTTCCACCACGGGGGTGCCGCTCATCGCTCGCCCGCCGGGCGGCATGGCCCCTCGCGTCGAGCAGGAGCCGGTATCCACGGTGGACGTGATGCCGACGCTCCTCTCCTGGGCCGGCATTCCGGTGCCTCCTGGCGTCGACGGGCGGCGCATCGACGAGCCCGGGTCCCCCGTGTTCGTGGAGAGCCACTACCTCGCAAACCACCTCGGCTGGGCGCCCATCGACGTGCAGGTCGACGCCCGGGGGTCGCTCGTCCGGACCACCCGGCTCCGGCGCTACGATCCGCTGGATCAGGCGATCGCGGGCCCCGTCGGCGAGCCGTCCCCTGCCTACCTCGCGCATTTTGCGGCCTCCCCGTCCGGGTCGGGCCCCGTCGGGCCGGGTCCGGCACCCGCCGTCGCGATGCTCCAGAGCCTGGGCTACCTCGGGTCGGCCGCCCCCGGGCGTCACGCCGACATCGACCCCATCGACGGGATCGCCGCCTATGAGTCCATCCGGGACATCGGGCAGGCCCTGGCGCGCGGGGAGGAGCCCGCAGCCCTCGCCGGGCTGGCCACGTTGCGCGCCACGGACCCGGACGGGCCGATGACCCGCCTGCTCACCGTGGCGATGCGGGGCCGATCCGACCCCGAGGGCGCGCTCCCCGAGGCGCGGGCGATCGTGCGCGACTGGCCCTCTGCCGAGGCGCGCGCCACGCTGGGGGAGATCCTCGCGCACACCGGGCGGCTCGCGGAGGCGGCGCCCTACCTCTCCGAAGCTGCGACCGAGATTCCGCCCACCCCCGGGCAGATGGGGCTCCTGGGGCTCGCGCTGGCCGAACGTGGAGACCCGGCGGCGGCCGACTGGCTCGAGCGCGCGTTGTCCGCGCAACCCGATCAGCGCCTTCTCCGCGGCGCATTGGGGCGGATCGCGCTCCGTGCGGGCGCGCCGGCCGACGCGGTGACGTGGCTCGAGGACGAGATCGTGCGCTACCCCCCCGCCGTCGATGCCCGAAAGTCGCTCGTGGAGGCGCTGCTCGCATTGAAGCGGTGGCCACAGGCGCTCGATGCGCTCGACGGGCTCGACCGGGTGCGCCCCGTGGACGCGGGCTCCGAGTACGGCCGGGCGGTGGCTCTTCGGCACCTGGGTGACGCGCGCGGGGCGGAGCGGGCCCTCGCGGCCTGCCTGAAGCGTCCGGCTCCGCCCGAGGCCTGCCGGGCGGCGGCGAACGGGCATTGGTAGGCGGAAAGGCTGACGTTCGCCACGTGGTGGCTGCGGCGGTTCGGGCACCGCATTCGGCGCTGGACGTGGTGGCGTCGATGGTGTGGTGCGGATTGGACAGGTTCGGCGCGGCGATCGGGGCCGCAGGCATGACCGCGGGGCAGGGGCCTCAGTCACCGAGTACTGCGCCTGCCAGCACTCGGAGGGGGATCGAGTACCAGCTGGAGTCCACGAAGGCATGCAGCGTACCGTCCCGCCCGATCACCCGGGTGGGCTCGAATTCTCCACCACCAAGGGTCAGTCGGCCCTTGCCTTCGACCCGGAGCACCCCGTCGACGAGCGTTCCGACGACCACGTGGTCGGGGTTTTCGCCCCGGGGCCAAGAGGCCGATGCGGTCGTCCTCGACGACGATTTCCGTTGCCTCGGCCACGGTGTTTGTCCACCGCTCGATTCGGCCGTCAGCGGAGAACCGCTTCACTGGCGAGTCCGGATCGGGGCAGGCGACACAGGCTTCATCCGCCGTTCCCCCACCCCAGGTTTCCGAAGATGCCCTCGTCGAAGTAGCTGACCCATACGTTGCCCAGGCGGGTGGTCTGTGCCCACTCGACACCGTCCCCAACGCAGGCGGACCGCTCGAGAACACCGTCGCCAGCGTATAGAAAGGCGTTGTACTGCCCACCCTCCGGGCGCCATTCCGCCCCGGGAGCCGATGACGAGGATCCGGCCGTCCGGCATCGCGTGCGCGGTGGGAAACGAGATGGGGACCACGACGGAGCACTCCCGACGCCCACCGTGACGACCATCGACGCTGATCCGGACGGGCACAGGGGGGGCGGGGGACGGGCGAGGGAACGAGGCAGCGCTCGGCCCTGCGCAATCACGCCCGAACAGGCGACCGCTGTCGCCTGCGCTCGACCACATCGCAACGGCCTCCCCGGCCGGGGACACCGACGTCGAGATGAGAACGTCGTCGTTCGCCCGCCACGCTTCGTCCGCGCCGCTCGTCGATCAGGATGGCGTCCGCGTGAAGCGCGGTCGCCAGCAGGATCGCCGCTGTCTCGCCGGGATCCAGGTTCAGGTCGCGCAGCTCGGGATCGTCCATCACCTCGATCCAGGCTGCGGCCCGTATCGTCGCCGCCACCTCAGCGCGGGTGCCGGGCTGGATCAGCTCCGCCCATACGGTACGTGGGATCACGACGGGTCCAAGCACGGCTCGGACCAGATCAAGCCGCCCGATGCGGGCCAGATGAAGGACCGGCGACGTGTCGGCGACGACGATCATCTGGGGTCGGAGCGACCTGCGGCGAGCTTGTCGAGCGTGTCCAAATCCTGTGCAATGTCGGCCGCAGATACCCGGACGACGGGGACGCCATGCTCGCGGGCGAGGTCGAGGAACGCGGAGGCAGCAAGGCCCAAAGCTCGGGCGGCGGCGCGCCAGGTCATTCGCTCGCTCCGGACAGCATCGAGAACGAGCAGAACCCGGGCGCGCTCGCCTGCGCCGGAGTCGGCGAGGGCGGCGGGCACGGAGATGGTGAGCTGGACGGAGTCGGTCTGCACACCGACAGTGTAGTCCCGCGAACGGCCGGGTGCGACAGGCGCAGTCTGCGATTTGCGTCGAGCCCACGTCGTCTGGTCCGCCCAGGGGCTCCCCGGCGGACCGGCCCAACAGGAGTTGAACCCACAAACCTCGCCTTCCTCGTCCAGAAACGCGCAACGCCCGCTCCTCCTCGTCGGAAAAGCGGGCGTTATATCGTGTGGTGGGCGCAGCAGGATTTGAACCTGCGACTCCTACCGTGTGAAGGTAGTACTCTTCCGCTGAGTTATGCGCCCAGCATGCACCTGCTAACGCGCACCCGGCGAGCGTCAAGCCCGCCGCAGAGCGCCCGATGACGCGCTGTGACGTCGTGGTCCGCGGCCTCGGGCTGGCGGGGCGAGGGGTGTTCCAGCGGCTCGCCGAGGTGGGCGTGGACGTGGTCGGGTACGACCCACGGGTGGGCTGGGTGTGTCCGGGCGGCACACCGCTGTGGAGTCCGACGGGCCCGGCGCTGCGGTTGCCGTGTCACCTGGAATTGCCGAGCCGGTTCCTCGCCTCCATGGGGTCGGCAGGTGTCGCCCTCGTTCGCGCGGTCGCAGCGCATCCTGGAGCCGGGCGGGTGACGGCCGTGGACTGGCTGGGGGCGCAGTCGGAGCTCCCGGCGTGCGGTGAGCTGGGGGTTCGCGCAGAGGCGATCCCCGGTGGCATTCGGCTGGCGGAGGGGCGGCTGGAGGTCGACCCAGTGGTGGGTGTGCAGCCGGCCGAGCCGGCGGCCGGTGAGCTGACCGTGTGGGCATCGGGGTCGCTCAGTGAACCCTGGCTGCTGGACAAGGTGATGCCGGTGCGCTGGCAGTCGATCGAGGTGCGGGCGGGCCTGCCCTCGATCTCGCGCTCCGGTTCGGTGCTCACGTCGGAGGGGCGGATGTGGGGGGCGAGGTGGGCGACGCCGCACCTGGAGGTCGGAGAGACCGAGCCGGTCCCCAACCCCGTCGTCACGGCGATGCTCTCGCGCCTCGCCGAGCAGGACGGGATCGCGCTGGACTCCGGGACGCCGGTCGCCGGGATCGTGTTCGACTCCTGCGATGGGCTCCCCATCGTGGGCGCCATCCCCGGTCGCCCACGCGAGGCGGTGATCTGCGGGTTCGGCGTGGCTGGCCGCACCTACCTGCCGCTCGCGGTGGACCACCTCGTCGGGAGCATGCTCGCCGGGAACGCTCCAGCGCTGCCCTCGTGTCTCGGGACCGCCCGGTTCAGATAGACGGGGGAGATGGCTCGCCTCCCCCCTGGCCCTCCCCACGCCCGTCGTCTTCGTCTGCTCGACGACGCTGCGCGCGCGGCCGATCCCGCAGCGCAGGTCCACGCGCTGCTGGGCGTTTGGCAGGAGTGTCGGGACCCGCAGCTCGGCGAGCTGATCGAGGCGCTCTCTGCCCGGATCCCGACCGGCGTGCCGCCGCGGACGATCGCCGCGCAGGGTGAGCTCCTCGCCACCGCGCTGGCACGCGCAACCCCGGCCGACGTCGCCACCCTCCTGAAGCTGCCCTGGCCGACCACGGGCGTTCGGGCCTGGCGCCATCTCCGAGCGATCGCGGCGCTCCCGCCGGACCCGCGGGTGACAAGCGCGGTGCTCCGCCTGCTTCAGAATTTCCCGTACAGCGGCCGTGTGAAGCAGATCCTCTCCGCCGCGCTCGTGCTCCTCGAGCGCTCCGGCGAGCGTCGAGCCGCTCGGGTATGGGCCGAGGTCGGCGAAGCCTTGCGTGCCCAGGTGCCGCAATGGGGGCTCACACCGCAGGCCGCCCGCCGTCTCTCCGGCGAGATGCTCGATGCCAGGGTCCGGCACGACGCGCTCACCGAGCCCGAGGCCGAGTGCGTCCGCAAGTTGTCCCAGGTGGCGATGCCCGGGCTCCGTCGCGGGCTGGACGACCTCTACGGCGAGGTGTACGCCCACCCGAAGTTGGACGAACCGCGCGCGGTCCTGGCCGATGCGCTCGCCGAGGCAGGCGACCCCCGGGGTGAATTCATCCACCTGCAGCTCCAGGGCGCGCGTGGCGCGGGCACCTCGCGCACCCGCAGCCGGGAGAGGCAATTGCTCGCCCTCCATCGCGCGGAGTGGACCCTGCTGCGCGGGATCGACGCCCGGACCGTCGAGTTCGAGCGGGGCTTTCCGGTGCGAGCGTCGGTGAACCTGCTCGGGCGGATGGTCGCGCCCTCGGTCCTCGAGGATCCTCGCTGGGCCACCTTCCTCGCCCTCGACTGGTCTTCGTCGGAGGGGGTGAGCCTCGTGGCGCTCACCTCGCTCGAGGAGATCTACCTGCACGGGCGCCGCACGACGGGCGGCCTGCCCCCCAACATCCGGCTCCTCGGCGAGCACAACGTCGGCCCCCTCGTCCATCACGCTCCCGCCGGAGTCCACGAGCTCGCCACCGCGCTGCTCGAGCAGCCGAGCCTGCTGCCCCGTCGCTTCCGGCGACTCCGGCTCACGTCGCGGGCCACCCCCGCCACGACCCAGGTGCTGCTCCAGGGGCTGCCGGCGAGCGTTCAGGAGGTCGAGATCGCGCTCTCCCCGCCGGGCTGCGGCTGGGCGCGGGTGGGGTGGGGCCTCCTGTTGCGACGCAGGCAGGACGGCTTCACCGCCGGGCGCGTGCAGTGGCACGGCTCTGGAGGGGAGGACCGGCTCTCCCGGCCGGACGGGCTGGCACGTTGGCTACCCGCGGGGATCCGCCGGATCTCGGTCGCCTCGCACCTGGCGAGGGTGGCGACCGTGCTCGACCGGCTCCGCCCCGCCCTGCAGGTGGACGTGGCCGCCGATTCCCCGGGGTAGACTGGAACATGCTCCTCCTCCTCGCCTGCACGTCCTCGTCCATCAAGACCGACAGCGTGCCTCCGGACGTGAGGGACACCGAGCAGGACTCCCTCCCCACGGTCACAGACACCCACACGTACGACTCCGCCGAGACCGGGGGCGACACCGGCGGGGACACCGGGAGCTACGACGCGGACGGCTGCAGCGACCTCTACGATCCGGAGGTCGTGCAGGAGTTCTCGATCGACATCGAGGACGCGGACTGGTCCGCGCTGCAGGCCGACTATGCGTCGGGAGCAAAGAACTACCACCCCATCGTACTGCATTACGGGGACGAGGAGGTGGATGACGCGATGATCCGCCTCAAGGGGAACCCGTACTTCTCCTGGTACGACGAAAAGATGCAGTTCGTCATCGCGTTCAACGAGGTGGATCCTGCCGCCCGGTTCCATGGGCAGCGCAAGATCTCCCTCGACGCCACGTGGTACGAGCCGACCTACCTTCGGGATCGCATCGCGTGGTCGGTCATGCGTGGCCAGGGCGCCCTCCCGTTCGCCTGTGCGAACGGGGCCACGCTCACGGTGAACGGCGAATTCTACGGCGCCTACACGAACATCGAGTACTTCGACCACGAGTGGTTGGAGCGCTCCTTTGGCGATGACGGGGCCACGGGCACACTCTGGAAGTATGGGTCAGACCCCGTCTCCAACGCCGAAGCCTCCGATGGGAGCGCCATCGCAGCGATGAGCGCCACCACAGACCCCGCGGTGCTCGTCACACTGGGTGACCTTGACGAGTGGGTCACGGAGTTCGCCGCAGAGGCGGTGCTGGGCGACGACGACGGCTACTGGTGCTGCAATCACAACTACTACCTGTATGAACACCCCACCCGCGGGATCCTGTTCGTGCCGTGGGACTTCGACGACGACTTCGATGTCCAGGGCTATGATGCCGACCCCGTGCGGGGCTACCCGAACAACATGGGACTGTTCGCTCAGCCGCTGGTCCTGGCGCTCACGGCGGATCCCACCTGGGGTCCCCGGTTCGTGGACGCCGTGGATTCGATGAACGCTGCGATGGATCCTGATGTCACGATCGCGCAGATCGATGACTGGGAGGCCCAACTTTCGGACGCCGTCGAGGCCGATCCGCACCGCAGCATCGGCTGGGAAGAGCATGTAGCGGCGGTGGAGCGCATGCGGGCCTGGGTGCGCGCCCGGCATGCCTTCCTGTCCAGTTGGGTAGCGTGCCGGCGCGGGAGCACAGCCGACCTGGATGGCGACGGGAGCCCGGTGTGCGAGGACCCGAATGACACCGATGCCACCGTGCACCCCGGCGCTCCCGAGATCTGCGATGGCGTGGACCAGGATGCGGACGGGTGGCTGGACGACCCCACCGATACCCCCTCGGGCTGTGACGACTGTGTCCGCCACGATTTCGGCGCCCGGCACTTCCTCCTGTGTCGGAACCCTCGCACCAACCACGATGCAGACGTGAACTGCACCTCCCGCGGGGGGGCGCTCACCGGGCCCGTGACCACGGGCGAGTACTATTTCTACTTCTTCTACACCTGGCCGGTGATGGAGAATTGGTGGACCGACGCGGGGTCGGGATTGTGCGGGACCTGGGACGAGGCGAGCTTCGGAAGCTCACTCGCGAATTGCGCCGAGGCCCACCCCAGCGTGTGCGGCATTCCTTAGCGCGGTTCGGGTCCCGACTGGGGTTCCCGTACGATCCACTCGTGGCCGAACTCACACCGATAGCGATGTTGGGTGGCCCCATCCACGCTCTTTGCCCCGATGTACCAGGTCCTCGAAGGCACAGTACAGTGCGGGCATTCCTGGGAGGGCGGGTTGTGGTCCGCCCGTCCCATGTAGGCCCAGCGCGTGGTGCTCCTCAGAGCGATTCGCCGATGTCCCGTACGGAACGGATCGCCCAGGGGCCACCCGCTCGGGCTGCCAGCGCGGCGGTCGCCGCCGAGGCCGCGCCGCCGATGTCGCCGGCGACGATCACGAATCGCTCGGTACCCTGGGCGTTGCTGGCATCGACGCGGAACGCGCGGGTGCCATGCGAGTGACCGACCGATACGGGCGCGGCGGGCATCGCTGCGGGTGTCGCCACCCGTGCCGCCGGGGCCTTCACGGCGGTGGGGGCCGTCCGGACCACAGCTTCCACGAGAGGTGCGGCCACGCGAGCCACCGATGGCGCAGCGACGGCCTCAGCCGCCCCGGCCCGGGAGGCGGCGTCGATGTTGTGGCGCTTGCGGTACTGGCGAACGGCCTCTGCCGTGACGCTCGCGCGGGCGGCCACGCTGGCGTCGGACAGCACGCCGATGATGGGGCGGTGCGCGTCGAGCTTGGACTTGCGGCCGGGCGTGCCCTTGACCGGGGGCGCGGCTGTCTCCGCGACGATCACGGGCGCTGCCGCGACCGCGGCGGGGCGGGGCTCTTCGCGCCGCGGGGTGTTCGCCCAGGCCTTGATGTTGTGGCGGGCGCGATGCGCCTTCACGCCCGCGACCGACGAGTTGGCCCTTCGCGCGATCTCCGAGTCTGCCATGGTGCCCATGAGGTGAGCGAAGGCGTCGAGCTTGCCCCGCCGGAAGCTCTTGCTCTCGCGCTCGGGGCGTGCGCCCGTGGCCTTCTTCGCTGCGGGCTTCGCGGCCTCCACCGGGGCAGGCTCGGGCCTGGCCTCGACCACAGGCTTCGAAGGGGGCCTGGACTCCGCCACCGCCTTCACCACCACAGGGGCAGCTGGCGCCTTCGCCTTTGGCTCCTCCACGATCGGCGCGCTGGCCTTGCGCCCGGTGCGGTGGCCCTCGTACGCCGGGATGTCGAGGGATCGCCGGAACGCCCCGACCGTGGTGCGCATCACGCCGGCCTCGGCTGCGATCACGGCGTCTGCCACGGTGCCGAGCCGATCGCGAAACCGGGCGAGTGGGCTCTCGGCACCCGTGGCGGCGGCCTCTTCCACGAACGCGGGGATGCCCCGCCGGTTCCGTTCGGCGGTGACGACGCCGGATGCGACACCGGCGATGCCGGCGATCACGTCGTCGGACGTCGTTCCGAGCATGTCGATGAACCCGGAGAGTGCCTTGGATGCACCCGAGTCACGGTGCCCGGCTGCACGGTGGCCGGTGTACGCATCGATCCCGAGCTTGCGGCGGTACTCACCGACGGTCTTCCGGCTGGACTTGGCATGTTCTGCCACGATTTCATCGGGGAGCTTCCCAAGCTCGTGGCGCCACGCGGCGAGCGGGTGTGCGGCCTCCTTCTGCGCGGGCGCGGCTGTGCCCAGTGGCACCTGGGCGGGCGTTCTGGCGGGAGGGTTGGCGACGACGGGGGGCAGCTTGGACTTGGGCATCCCGCCGCATACCACGTCTTCAAAACCATGGGAGGGGTGTTTGCATGAAATTCTGGATGGAATGGCGGCAGGAGTACAACGTCCGCACGGTGCCGGACGCTGAATTTGCGGGGTCTGGCGCGTTCCTGAGCGTGGGGCAACGGGCTATGTGAGAGGGATGCAAACCAGCTTGACTTGTCCACTCTTCAGAACCTTCGCCGGGGCTCCCGGTGCAGGGACGGCGAGGGTGTGGACGATCAGTATCTGGATCCTGGCGGGGTGTGACCGCGCGCTCGGTGGCCCCGGACCAATCGAGCAGGCCCCTGTCGCTCCGAGCCCGGCCGCACCGCTTGAACAGCCCTGCCCCGCTGAGGTCCCGACACCCTACGCGAGCGATCCGCGCGCCCAGTCCGCCCGGTTGATCGTTGTTTTCAAGAGCGGATTTCACGAGGGGTTCTACAGTGGAGGACGCTTGGTGAGCGACGAGGCCGGCCCCCTCTGCTTCCCAGTGGCGCTGGGAAAGCGCCCGCAGGGGCCAAAGACCGTCAAGGACAACGCGTCCACCCCAGAGGGCTGGTACCACATCGCCGAGAAGCGGGACGTGGGTCAGACGTCATTCTATCGGGGCTTCCTCGTGAGCTATCCCAACGAGGCCGACGCAGACCGCGCGCTGGCCCTCGGTGTGATCAGCGCCGGCACGCACGACAGCATCGTGGCAGCCTCGCGCGCGGGCCGGCTCCCCTCGCAGGGCACGGCCATGGGCGGCTCCATCCTGCTCCACGGACTCGGCTCCTTCCCCAACAACTGGACCTGGGGGTGCGTGGGTGCCGACAACGAGACCATGGACGTGCTGTTTCCGCGCGTGCGGGTGGGGGATCCCATCCTCATCGTGCCCTGGGCACCGTAGTGTCAGTCGGAGGCGCCGGGACCTACGGCTCCCGCGCGGGCTGGATCACGTCCGGTGTGGAGAGCGAGATACTGCCATTGGCATCGGCGTCGAGTACGAGCGCGCCATCCCAGCCCGTGGCGTAGACGGCACGCCCAACCTCCTCGGTGGTGAAGGTCCGGGTCCCCGTGGCGACCTCCTCCTCGACGGCTGTGCGCTGACCGGAGACCCCCGCTTCGAGCAGGTCCACGGTGGTGGCCCGCGGGTGGCCATAGGCCCACGCGGTCCAGCTTGCCTTGCGATCGTACGGCCCCACCTCCATCACGGCCCACTCGGGGGACATCGCCTCGACCAGCTGGGCCGTGGTCCCGTTGTCCGATCCGTGGTGCCCGACCTCGTAGATGTCGACGTCGAGCGATGCATGTTCCCGGGTGTCGAGGAGATCCCGGATCGCCACCGTCTCCAGGTCTCCGGTGATGAGCAGGCTCGATTCGCCGAAGTCCACCCGCGTGGCGATGCTGTGGTTGTTCTCGTTGTCGAACCTTGCCTTTCCGTAGTCGTCCTCGCCCCACCCCGGGTCCCCCGGTACCCTGCCCCAGAGGGCTTCCACGTGCGGGTCCACTCCCCGGCAGAGGGCGAAGGGGTCCAGCACGGGGCTGGTGAGCGGTGCCCCGTCCGTCGGAAGATCGGAGGTCGCGACGGACAGGTAGTGGACCTCGGGGTGACTGGCGACGAACTCCCGAACGCTCGCCACTGCGGCGATGGCGTCCTCCTGGTCGCCCGCTTGACCGTTGTCCACGACATCATGCACGGTGTAGGTACCCAACACGAGCCCGGCACCCCGGACGTGATCGATGTGTGGGTGGGTGAGCAACACCAGATCGAGCGTGTCGTGCAGGTCCGTGCGGCGCGCGAAGAAGGCGGCCAGGTAGGCGGACAGCGCCGTGTCGCTGTCGAAGTCGTGGGAGCGCTCGCCCCCCGTGTCGACGAGCATTGCACCGCAGGGGAGCTCGATCAAGGTTGCAGCGCCTTGCCCGACGTTGATGAAGTGCACTCGCATCAATGTCGGGGCCGCCGTGGGGCCGGGCTCGGCCGCGCCCGCCGCCGGGTAGGACGAGAGCACCGCGGCGGTCAGCAGAGGGAGGAGGCGTCGGGCCGGATGCCTCACCCTCGGCCCCTGGGCGCGTCGGCTGGGGGCGCGGCATTGGTGAGCGGATCGGGGAGCATGGACCCGAGGGTAGCACGCGGATGCCGCATGGGGGCGCCTTCCACCCGGAGCGCGAACCGGGCGAGAGGGATACCGTCCCTCATGCTGCTCACCGTGCAGGTCAAGCCGAACGCCCGGGAGACGAGGGTCGTCCGGTGGACCGAGGAGGGTGCGCTCGTGCTGGCGGTTGCCGCCCCCCCGGTCGACGGGAAGGCGAACGACGAGGTGGTCCGCTTTCTCGCGCGGGCATTGGGATTGCCGAAATCCCTCGTGACGGTCGAGCGGGGGGCGTCGTCCCGGTGCAAGCACGTGGGGTTGCCGGACGGCACCCCGCTCGAGGCGTTGGTCGGGCCGATCTAGGGCGATCCGGGCGCGCGCGCCTTTGCAGCCGCCGCCTCGACGTCGGCGAGGAGCCGTGCGGCGTCGGCGACCCGTTTCCCGACGACCAGCGGGACGCCCGAGTGGCACGCATTCTCGATGTCGGCGCACACGTCGGCGAGCGGCGATGCGCCGATCGCCCGCGACGACGCCTTGAGCTTGCGCGCCGCATCTGCCACCTTCGCCAGATCGGACGACGCCTGTCCCGCCCGCAGGTCGCTCACGAGTCGACGTGCCGAAGCCACGTAGTCCGCGAGCATTTCGCGCAGGGCTCCGGGACCGTCCCCGCGGAGTGCCTCGAGCACGTGGGGGGCGAGGGGCGGTGGGCGCGTCGCGGTGCCGAAGGCCGGCTGCGCCGACACGGCATCGGGTTCGGTCGCCGGGGGGAGCCACGCCTCGACGGCTGCCCGGAGCGCGTCGAGTTGGAGGGGTTTCGTGAGGTATTCGTCGATCCCCGCGAGCCGGGCCCGGATGGCCTCGCCTCGCAGGGCGTTCGCCGTCAGCGCGAGGATCGGAATGCGGCGCCCTTCGACTCCCTCTTCCTTGCGGATGGCCTCGGCCAGCGCGTACCCGTCCATGTCGGGCATGTGAAGGTCGGTGAGCAGCAGCGCGTACCCGCCCTGCCGCCACAGGCGGAGCGCCTCCACTCCGTCGCCTGCCACCTCGGCAGCGAGGCCCAGCAGGGCGAGCTGCCGGACGATCACCTTCTGGTTGATGTCGTCGTCCTCCGCGATCAGGATCAGCCGACCCTGCGTTCGTGCCTCCGCCACACTGGGTGCGCGCCCGGGCCGGGGTGGGCGCGGCTCGGGGGTGGGCGGAGGCGCGGCCGCCGGGGGCGCCAGCCCCGCTGCCGTCGCGACCGCCCCGAGGAGCGCGAGGCGGCGCATCTCGCCGGCGGGAAGGGTGAGCACCGTCGGTACCGGGGCCGCGGGTGAGCCCTGGGGGGAGATCGCCATCGCGAGCCCAAGGGCTTCGGGAGAGGTGGGTGTTCCGCTCGACGGCTGGAGAACGAGGGGCGCCCGGAGCGTGCGCGCCAGAGCGCACACCTGTGCCACACCGTTGGCGGCATGGACGTTGGCGCCAGCGTGCTGGAGGTAGACCCGCATGTCCCGGCGATGCACGTGGTCGAGGCTGCCGAGCAGGATGCAGTCGACGCCGCGAAGATCGGGTTGGGCGGGCTGACCGCCGGGCTCGGCCTCCGCCGGGAGCAGGACCGTGAAGGTCGAGCCCTTCCCGAGGTGGCTCTCGACGGAGATCCGACCGCCCATCAGGTCGATCACGCGTGCCGAGATCGCGAGGCCGAGCCCCGTCCCGCCGAAGCGACGCGTGGTGGAGCGTTCCCCCTGCGTGAACGACTTGAACAGGCTGGCGACCGTCTCCCGGGACATGCCGATACCCCTGTCCACGATCCGGAAGGCGATCTGGTCAGGCTCCCCGTGGCAGACCACCTTCTCGACGCGGACCGACACGGTGTCGCGGTGCGCCGGGTCCGCCTGGGCGGTGGGCACGGAGCGCCCGAACTTGATGGCGTTCCCGATGAGGTTGAACAGGACCTGGCGCAGGCGCGTCGAGTCGGACCAGATGCGCGCCGGAATGTCCGGCGAGAGAAAAAGTGTAAGACGAACACCATGTTTCGCCGCAACCGGGGCCAGCGTGGCGCATACGCCCTCCACGACGTCGGCGAGCGAGACAGGCGCCCGTTCCAGCTCCATGCGGCCCGCTTCGATCTTCGAGAAGTCGAGGATGTCGTCGATGATGCCCAGCAGCGAGCGCGCCGACTCCTGGATGATCCGGACCGTGTCGGACTGCCGCTCGGTCAGGTCGCTCTTCGTGAGCACCTCGATCATCCCGATCACCCCGTTCATGGGTGTTCGGATCTCGTGGCTCATGGTGGCCAGGAATGCGGACTTGGCCCGGTTCGCCTGCTCGGCGTCGATCTTCGCGGACTCGAGCTCGGCGGTGCGTTCGATGACCCGCTGCGAGAGCGACTCGCGCTCCTCCACCACCCTCGAGTTGGCGAGGACCAGCCGCTCGGAAGTCTCCTGGAGGGCCTCCAGCGCGGCGCGGAGCTGTGCCTCCGTGCGCTTGCGATCGGTGATGTCACGCGCGAGCGAGAGGCAATACTGCTCCCCGTCGAGCTCGAACGGTCGGATCCGGACCTCCACGGGAAAGGTCACGCCGTCCTTTCTCCGGTGCAGCGAATCGAAGACGATGCTCCTGCCCTCCGACAGGGCGTCCAACCTCGTGGCGAGCAGCCTGGGCGTCATCTCCGGGTCGAAGTGGGAGGCGGACTGGCCGATCAGCTCGGCGCGGGTGTAGCCCAGGCTCTCACACGCCTGCCGGTTCACGTCGATGATCCGTGCACCCCGGTGCAGCATCAGCGTGTCCGTGGCGTGGTCGACGAACGTCCGGTACCGAAGCTCGCTCGCTCGCAGGGCAGAATCGGCGGCCAGATCGTGGAACAGGACCCCGAACCCGAGGAGCTCGCCGGATGGCGCCCGAAGCTCGGACCATCGCACGTCGATCGGCTCCCAGGTGCCGTCACGGCGGACGATGTTCATGGCCCCCCCAGCGGATGCCGAGAGCTCTCGACCGGCGAGATCGGCCCACCGTCGTCCCACCACCTCCCCGGGGGAGTGTCCGGTGATCCGCGTTGCCTGGTCGTCCCAGGAGACGATCCGACCGTCGATGTCCAGCTCCGCGTGACCGACCGGATCCGCGCGCTCCGCCCACTCGCGAAACGCGGCGTGGCGTGCCGGCTGGGTCAGGGGCACGGTGACCCCCTGAAGTCAGGCGTCAGGCGGGGTCCGACTGTCTCCATCCGCGCTGTTATCCTTCTGGACCTCCCCGTGCGCGCACCCGGTACCCAACGCTCAAATGCGTGGTACGGTTCACCAACCGATGGCTTCGCCCCTCCTCCTCCTGCTCCCGCTGGCTGCCGCTGCTCCTCCCCCGCCTGCGCTCCCCGCCTCCCACACCGTGTCGTGGAAGGGCTGGGGGGCGGGCTCCCAGCTGGTTGTCGACAGCACCGTCGTGTCGTGGACCAACCCGACGCCGTCGCACGAGCAGGGCACGTGGACTGTCACCTCCAACGACGGCAAGCAGGTCTCGGTGGCCCTGAAGATCGTGCAGGACGGAGGGCAGCCGCGAACCTATGAATACACCTATCCGGAGGAGACGGTGGTGCAGTTCGCCAGCGCCTCAAAGGGCCCGGGGCCCGAGTCCGCCGGTGGGGAAGCACCCGAACAGGCGGTCGGTTGGGAGAGCGTCACCGTGCCGGCCGGCCGGTTCGATGCGCTGAAGACTGTCTCCGAGCGCACGATCATCGATGCGGGGTCGGCCTACACGAAGTGGTGGGCCGACTCGGTGCCGCTGCCCGTGCAGGGGTTGAGCACGACCGAGGCGAAGGGCGGCCAGACCATCGCCACCTCCACCCTGACGTCGATGGTTCGGAAGTAGCGCGGGCGGCGATCAGACATTGAACCTGAAGTGAAGGACGTCCCCGTCCTTCAACACGTACTCCTTCCCCTCCACGCGCAGCTTCCCGGTCGCCTTCAGCGCGGCTTCGCTCCCCGCTGCGACCAGGTCGGCGACCCCGTACACCTCGGCGCGGATGAACCCGCGCTCGAAGTCGGAGTGGATCACGCCTGCGGCCTGGGGCGCCTTGCAGCCGACCGGTACGGTCCATGCCCGGATCTCCTTGGGGCCGCAGGTGAAGTAGGTCTGGAGGCCGAGGAGGGCGTACGCCTCCCGGGCCAGCGCAGCGAGCCCGGGCTCCGCGATGCCAAGGTCCGCGAGGAAGGAGGGGCGGTCCTCCTCGGGCAGCTCGGAGACCTCGGCCTCGACCTTTGCGCACAGGACGACGACCCGGGCGTGCTCCACGGCCGCTCGCTTCCGCACGGCGGTGACGTAGGCATTGTCTCCGTTGAGCCCGTTCTCGTCCACGTTGCACACATAGAGCACGGGCTTGGCGGTGATGAGCTGGCACTCGTTGATGCTGGCCCGCTCCTCGGGGGTCCAATCCCCCTGGCGTGCAGGTTTGCCGCCGTCGAGCAGCGCCAGGAGGCGCTCGGCCACGCCGAGGTGGAACATCGCCTCCTTGTCGCCGCTCTTGCTGTTCTTGCGGCAACGGTCAACCCGCTTCTGTGCGGTGTCGATGTCCGCCAGGATGAGCTCGGTGTCGATCGTGTCGATGTCCCGATCCGGGTTGGGGCCGCCGTCCACGTGCACCACGTCGGTGTCGTCGAAGCACCGGACCACGTGGAGGAGCGCGTCGGTGGCCCGGATGTGGCCGAGGAACTGGTTGCCGAGTCCCTCCCCCGTGCTTGCCCCGCGCACCAGCCCGGCGATGTCCACGATCTCGACCGCTGCGGGCAGGATCTTCTGTGTCGGCTGCACCGAGTTGAGCTGCTGCAGCCGCGCGTCGGGCACGAACACGATGCCGACGTTGGGGTCGATGGTGCAGAACGGGTAGTTCGCTGCCGCGGCCCCACCTGCGGTGAGCGCGTTGAACAACGTGGACTTGCCGACGTTCGGGAGACCGACGATTCCGGCTTGCAGCGACATGGAGACCTCTTGGGAGCGCGCGGGTAACGGTTTTGAAGTAGACTCGCACCATGCGCACGCACCCCGCCCTGGGCCTCGCCCTCTCGTGAGAGGTCCGGATCCCGATGGAGACGGTCTCGTCGTCGAGGCCAGCGCGACGACCTCCATGCCCATCCGCCGCCCTGCCACGGACCGCCTCGAACGGACCGCGACGGACGTCAAACTCCCCTTCACCTGCACCGGAACCTGATGACCCCCCTCGACCGTGACACCCTCCGGCGCATCGTACACGCCGAAATGCCCAACCTTCCTACGGAATCGCACGATGCCTCGACGGGTATGCCGCTCACCGTCGTCGGGTTCGGTCCCGAGGAGGTCCTCGCGGCCCTGGACTGCATGCTCACCACCCGGGTCACGATGGGGGCGGAGGTCCGGGCGTTCGAGGCCGAGTGGGCGGCCTGGTGCGGCCGATCCCAGGGCGTCATGGTGAACTCGGGGTCCTCGGCGAACCTGCTGATGCTGGAAGGACTGGTGGAGATCGGTCGGTTGAAGCGCGGCGACGAGGTGCTCGTGCCCGCGGTCGGCTGGAGCACGACACTTTTTCCGATCGTGCAGGCCGGGCTGGTGCCGGTGATCGTGGACGTGCACCCTCGTTCGCTCTGCCTGGACCCGGTGGCCGCTCGCGCTGCTGTCACGTCGAGGACGAAGGCGGTGATGCCCGTGCACCTGCTCGGGCAGGCGGCGGACTGCGACTACGACGGTCTCATCGTGCTCGAAGACGCCTGTGCCGCCCACGGTGCGATGCAGGGCGGGCGACGGATCGGGAGCCTCGGAGATGCTGCGACGTTCAGCTTCTTCTTCAGTCACCACATCACGACTGTGGAGGGCGGGATCATCGTCACCGACGATCCCCTGCTCGCCGACGCGATGCGGAGCTTGAGGGCGCACGGCTGGGTGCGGGAGCGCTCCGACCGCGCGGAGCTGATCGCCCGGAATCCCGACATCGACTCGCGCTTCCTGTTCGTGAGCGCGGGCTACAACCTGCGTCCGACGGACATGGCCGGGGCGTTCGGGCGAGTGCAGCTTCGTCGGCTGGACGCCTGGGTCGCTCGCCGGCGTGCAAACCACGCGGAGTGGTGCGCGGCGCTCGCGGGCACCCCCGGGGTCTCGGTCTTCCCGGAGCTGCCCGGCACCGGACATGCGGGGTTTGCGTTCGCCATGCTCGTCGACGGCGAGCGGCGCCCACTCATGCAGCGCCTGGAGGCCGCGGGCATCGAGACCCGGCCGATCTCGGGTTCGAACCTCGTGCGCCAGCCGGCCTTTCAACGCCTGCTCGAGCAGGGCGCCGAGGTGCGGATCCCGGGCCCCCTCGTCGTGGCGGACAGCGTTCACGAGCGCGGCTTCTTCGTCGGGAATTCCCATGCGTTCGGCCCGGAGCACGGGCGGAGGCTGGCGGAGGTCGTGAAGGCGTGGAGCTCCTGACGCGCTTCGCCGATCGCCAGTCGGCCCGGCCATCGGCCTTGTGACGCAGCCCATTTTGGTCACCGCATGCCGCAGATTGTCAGTTTTTCGGCAGGTTTGGGAGGCGTTCAGCGGTGGAATTACGACAAAGACGCTTTCTATGTGGATGGCACGAAGTTTGCATTGGGGCTGTGCGTCCGGCCAACCCGGTCTCACCCCCAAAAGTCAAACAGGAGTATCAAATGCGTACGAACAAAGGCTTCTCCCTCGTCGAGCTCATGATCGTCGTCGCCATCATCGGCATCCTCGCCGCGATCGCGATCCCGAACTTCATCACCATGCAGCTCAAGGCCAAGCGCGGTGAGCTCCCCGGGAACGTGGACGGCATCAAGACCGCCGAGCTCGCATACGATGCATCGTTCGACGAGTTCCTGGTGGCGACCGCGTCGCCCTCTACCGCCCCGACGAAGGCGACGGCGGCGTGGGCGGACGCGGGCGGCTTCGGCAGCATTGGCTGGGCGCCGGACGGACGGGTGCGTGGGCAGTACTCGGTCGCGAACATCACCAACTCGAACTT
>CAIQVJ010000127.1 GCA_903875225.1 uncultured Pseudomonadota bacterium | reverse complement strand
GGGAGCAGCGAACAACAGCCCTCTTGGCAGCTCCAGTGTCTCCGAGCAGAACCGGATGAACGGGAGCATCCCGGCGAACCGGGTCAGGGACTGATCGTCCGATCGGACTTCAGGGGCGGGCAAAGGGCCGCGCCGCGTAGGAGAACTCCTACCCACAGGTTCCTCCTTTGTAGCTGGTCGTTTTCACAGCACACTACTAAGGTAGAACCTGCTTTCTTTCAAGTGTTCAGGCGTCGATATGTCGGCCGCGGGGCACCTTTTGGGTTAGAAGTCCGGATGTGGCCAACCCTCGTTCCTCTCTGGCTCGCAGTGTCAACCGCCCAGGCGTCGACCACGCCCGAGGTGGAGCTCTGCCGCGCTGCCATCGCCGGTGACCTGGCCCTCACGAAGGCCTGGATTCGCAAAGGTGCCGAAGTCAACGGATTCGGAGTCGAATACGTCGGGCCGCCGAGACGGTTCTTTCGGAAGCCCAACATCCAGGTCGAACTGACGCCGGACCAGGAGCTCGAGTTCTTCATCGAGGATCTCCGGGCTGACGGGGGATTGCCGGGGAGCGCCGACTCTCAAGACTACACCCGCTACCATGCGCTCAGCTGTGCCCTGGCCGCCCCGGTGCCCAGCCGACCGGTCGTGGATGCGCTGATCGCCGCGGGCGCGAACGTCAACAGTCCAGCCCCCGGCGCCGCCATCCGCGTCTACCTCGCCAGCCACGGTGTCGATGCGGGCACGGTTGACACCTACCGTTGGCTTCGGAGCAGGGGCGCGAGCCCCCTGGGCGCGGCGAGCCTGCTGGTCGTGGAGGGTCGGGCGGAGGCGTCTCCTGTCGCGCTCGCGCTGCTGGACGAGATCCTCGCAGATGGCGGAGACTCTCCGGTGTGCGCGGCGGCGGCGCAGGGGGATCTCGCGTTCATCGCGCACCTCGTCGTCGACCCGCAGGCGCCGATCTGCCGCGGCTTCGCCCAGGAGGGGCCCCGCGATGCGCCGCGCGGGCTCCTCGACCTGGCCGCTGAGGCGGGACGCCCGGGCGTTGCGGGCTGGCTCCTCGAGCACGGTGCCGATCCGAACCGGGTGGTGCCGCCGGAATCCGAGGGGAGCGGGCGGGGCGTGGTCGTCAGGGACACCGCCCCACCGTTGGAGTTCGCGCTGAATGGAGTCCACGATGACGTCGTGCTTCAATTGCTGGCCCACGGCGCCGACCCTTTCGCCCTCGATTCGCACGGGGATCCTGCGATCACCTACGTGGATCGGGACCAGTCACAGGCGCCGCTCGTGCAAAAGCTGCTGGACGCTGCCCATCGCCCCGCACAGGCGATCGCCTGGGCCGTGAAGCGGGCCTACGCGGATGGAGATCTCTACGGCGAGCAGCCACCGGGTTGGATCAGCGAAGTCGAGGCGGCGGCGCGGGCCTGGCTGGACCCCGCGCTCTTCGGCCTGCTCGAGGAACCAGGACATCACGCTCTGCTCTCCAACCTGACACCCACGTTCTGGGACGATGCGCTCGCGACCGCCCCCATCGCGGGGATCGTCGGCGTGTTGGCGAACGAGCCGGGGGCCCGACAGGGGGATCTCCGGCTGGCCGCCAATGCTTGTCTCCCCCAGCTCGATGACAGTCGAGCGCGGGTTCGCCACGTCCTGCACAGGCCCTTCGCCTCGGACCGTGTCTGGGACAGCTTCGTGCCACCACAGGGAACCCCCCGGACGCCGTTCGGCCGCGTTTCGGGAGCCGACCCCGCGATCCGGGTCGGGTACATCCGTGGTCGGGTGCGCCGCGTGGAGATCATCCGCCCGGCGGACGTCCGTGCCGCAGGCTGCGACGCGCCTGCGCTCCGCTATCTGGAGCTCCCCCCTTGGCAGCGTGCGTGGGAATATGGGCCGACCCCCGCGGAGAGCGCCCTGTATGGCATCCCGGATGCTGGACTCGGCGTCGTCGTCACCGGGTACACTGGCCATCTCTCGTGGCCGGCACCTCCGGCTCCGGAGGCTGCACCCCCTGTTCAGCCGCCATCCGCAGTCTCGGGCCCCAACACGCCGATGAACGGGATGCCCCGGTAGCGCTCCGCCAGGTCACACCCGTACCCGACGACGAACGCGTTGGGGATGGTGAAGGCGACGTGGTCCACCACGAGCGGCACGGCCCGCCGGGAGGGCTTGTCCATCAGCACCGAGGTGGTGATCCCCGATGCCCCCCGGGCAAGCAGGTGCGCGGTGGCGAACTGCAGGGTCCTGCCCGTGTCGCAGATGTCGTCGACGAGCAGCACATGGCGACCCTCTACAGAGTGGATGAGGTCCCCCTCCAGTCGCACGACCCCGGTGGACTCGGTGCCTTCGCCGTAGCTGGCGAGCCGCAGGAAGTCCAGGGTGTGCTCGAGGTCGAGCCGCCAGAGCGCTCGGGAGAGGTCCGCCATGTAGACGACGCAGCCCTTGAGCGGGCCGACGATCACGACGCCGTCTGTCCGGGCGGCATCCGGGAGACCACGGACGATCTCGGCTGCAAGCTCCGGCAGCCGGGCCGAGATGTCGGCTTCCGAGAGGAGCGGGGTGAGGGTACGCGGCATCGGGGCTCCGGGGTGGGGCCCCCGTCTATCGCTGCGGAGCGCGATGAAGCAGGAGGTGCGTGCGGCTGTGAGACGATATCCTCGGAGTACGCTCATGAACGCGCTCCTCCCGGTCTTCCTGCTCGCGATGTCCTGCTCCTCCGCCCGCGGGGGCGCTACGGGCGCTCCGGCGGAGCCCGCCACGGGCGCCGCTGCCGCGCTGGCGGCCGTCCTGGACAAGATCAGCGGCCTGCCCGCGAGCGCTTCGACCGAAAGCTCCGTCCTGGACCCGGCGACCCAGGGGGCGCGCGGGCCCCGAATGCTTCAGGACTACGCATCCAGGTGGGACAAGGCCTCGATGTGCGGTGTGGAGTACGACGGCCTGGGGCGCGCCCATGTGATGAAGCCCAGCGCGAAATGCCACCCGGCCTGCGTTTTCGAGGGGCTGGCCGCCGCGAAGGACCTCGCGTACTGGAGCACGCCGGGAGACGCGAAGCGCGCCGCGACCATCGAAGCTGCCTGTGCTGCCACGACCACGCTCTCCTGGATCCCCGAGGCCGCTCGCGAAACGATGCGCCCCGCCGATCTGATGGGCCTCGTGCTCGTCCTCGAGCCTGCCGCGCGGGCTGCGACCACCGACGCTGCGCTGACGCAGCGCCTGAACGCGCTCGCCCAGACGTTGAGCGCAGAGGCAGTGGCTGGTCGTGAGGACGGCCTCGCCTCTGAGGTCGCCGCCGACCTCATGGTCCTCGCGCTCGGGGGTCGCAGCATGAGCAACCTCTCGATGAGGCTCGCCACGACTGCAAGCGGATTCGGCCTCCCGGGTCGACCCCTCCGGGGGCTGTGGTGGTCGGATACTGGGGACTCCACCGACGAACAGCAGGCGCTGGCGCTGCTGCGATCGGGGGGAGGGGCGTGTGCGGACGCCAGCGAGGGCCCGGCGCTCGCCGATGAGCTTGTGGCCCTCCCTCCGGCGCAGGCGTTGTCCCACCTCCTGGCCCGGTGTGACGCGCGGGGTCCGGACCCGTTCCTCGCGCCGGTCTCCGCGGAGGCTCGCAAGGGCTACGAGGAAGCCGGACTGTGGCCAGAGCCAGCCGCCCGCCGCGCTTCGACGTGGTGGGGCACGCTCTGGCTGGGGCGAACCGCCGCGGAGCCGGTGCTGGTCGCACTCACGGCCAGCCACTCGCCCGCCTCCCTGGCGGTCGCCGATGCGCTGCGGGCCTCCCTCGTCGCCCTCCTGCCCGAGCGGCCCACCGCGAAGGAGATCAGCGCCGTGCGGGACTCGGTGGCGAAGCAGGCGAAAGAGGGTACCGAGAAGGCGCTCGAGGCGGCGGTCGGGGGGCTGTCGAGCTTCGCGGCGCATGCACGTGTCGCGCCGGGAATCCCCGACTTCCAGGGGCGAGCCTCCTGGATGCCGATGGACGACCTCGAGGCCGGCATCCGCTCCGACGTTCCGGAGATCGCGGTGGCCTGCCCGGAGGGCGCGGCGAGCGGGTGCGCGTCACGCGCCCTGCTCACCCGGCTCGCTCCCCCCATCGTCGCGTATCTCCAGGCGGAGCCGGGCAGTGAGGCTGGTGCGGCGCAGGTGCAGGCGATCCTGGCCAGCGTGGGGGTCCGCTCGCGATAGCGGGGCTGTGGAGGGCCCGCGACCGTATGGCCGACTCCACCGCGCCGTGTGAGGGTTGTCCATGTGGTTGGTTCTCCACGCGCTTTCGGCCGCTGCTGCGGCGACCACGCCGGAGGTGGAGCTCTGCCGGGCGGCAGCGGCCGGGGATCTCGCGAAGACGAAGGCCTGGATTCGAAGGGGCGCTCAGGTGGAGGCATCCGGGTGGGTGTACGTTGGGCCGCCGCGGAAGAGATTGTGGGATGATGACGCGGTCGACGTGCAGGAGACACCGACCCCGGAGCAGCGCCTTGAGGAGGTAGAGCAGCGCCTTGAGGAGCTGCTCGACGCAGTCCGGGCTGGCGCCGAGCTCGGCAACGAGACCGCTGAGCATGTTGTCCTCGTGCACGCTCTGAGCTGTGCGGTCTCTGCACCGGTCCCCAGTCGTCAGGTCGTTCAGGCGCTCGTCGCGGCGGGCGCGAGCGTCGATGGTCTGGCCCCCGGTGGCACCATCAGCGTCTACCTCGCCAGCCACCCTGTGGACGCCGATACCATCGGCACCTGCCGGTGGCTCCGGGAACAGGGCGCGAGCCTGGTGGGCGTGGCGAAGTGGCTCGTCGTGGACGACCGCGCGGATGCGCCTCCGGCAGTGCTGGGACTCCTCGATGCGTTGATCGCGGACGGGGCGGAGCCGCCCGTCTGTGCAGCGGCTGTGCACGGGGATGTAGCGGTCCTTGCTCATCTCGTCGGCGATCCCGACGCGTGGGTGTGCCGTGGCTTCACGCACATGGGCGCCCGCGCGGACCCCCGGACGCTGCTCGATCTGGCGGCGGAGGCGGGCCGGCTTCGCGCCACGGCGTGGCTCCTCGAACATGGAGCGGACCCGGATCGGGTGATTCCACCGGAATACCACCGAGGCCATCCGTCGCGAACCGCCCCTGCGCTGGCCTACGCGCTCGACGGGCAGCATGACGATGTCGTGCTGGACCTGGTTGCGCACGGTGCGGACGCGTTTGCCCTCGACTCCGAAGGGGGCCCTGCGATCCGTGCCGCGGAACGTCTGGGAGCAGCGCCTCCCGTGGCCGCGCTGCTGGACGCCGCTCGTGACCGTGGACAAGCCATGAGCTGGGCGCTGGGGCGCGCGTACGGGGACGAACAGTTCTACTCCGGGGTCCCGGAAGGGTGGATCAGCGGGGTCGAGGCGGCGGTGCGGGCATGGCTCGACCCCACGCTGCTCGGGCTGATCGCAGACCCAGCACGCCGCACGGAGCTCGTCAAGCTCACGCCCGCCTTCTGGGACGACGCGCTGGCGTCCGTGCCGATGGCTGGGCTCGTCGGTGTGCTCATGAACGAGCCGGGCTCCCGGCAGCCGGAGCTTCGGCTTGGGGGCAACGCCTGTCTTCCCCAGGTCGGTGACCCGAGGGCGCGGGTCCGCCGCCTCCTGGGGAGGCCCTTTGACTCGGGGGCAGACTTCGACAGCTTCGTGCCCCCGCAGACAGCCCGACGAACACTGTTCGGACGGGCTCCCGGCGCCGCTCCGGCGATCCGGGTCGAGTACCTCGGTGGCCGGGTTGCCCGCGTACAGGTGAGCCGCGTGGCAGACGTACGCGCCGCAGGGTGCGATGCGCCTGCGCTCCGCTACCTGGAAGTGCCGGCGTGGCAGCGCGCCTGGGAGTATGGCGCTTCCCCGACGGAGAGCAGCCTCTATGGCATGCCAGACGCCCGGCTCGGCAGCCTGGTCGACGTGCTGGATGGGAGGCTCGCGTGGTCAACTCCTTCAAGCCCGTGATCGGGGCGCTCCGGAACCCCTGGCGCTGCGCGATGATCGGCGGTGTCCTCGGTGCTGCGGCATGCTCGGGCCCTTCGCAAGCGGAGCACGACTACGAGGCGGGAGTCGCTGCTGCTGTGGGCGATGCGGCCGCCCCGACGGCGACGCCGGGACAGGCGCGGCCCCGTCTGGCGGGAACGGGGAGCTTCGAGCCGCCCCCGTGGGGCCTCTGGCGGGCCTCCTTCAGCGCGGCCCTCGGCAAGGAGAAGCGCCTCGTGCTCGCAGATGCGGCGGGGCCCGTGGCCCCCGCGGACGACTGCCTGCTCGATGAGGTGGCAGCACCCAGGCGCACGGTGGAGGGTCGGGACCAGGCGGGCGCGCTCCAGTTCCGGGTGACGGTCGCCTACGCGTTGATCGACCTGCGCCGGCTCGATGACCAGTCGTACTGGGCGCCGGATACGCCGGGCCCATGCCCGGCGGTGGTGCTCGACGACTCCGCATACCGGTTTGATCGCATGACCCTTCATTTTCCATCCGCGCCGCTCGCGCACGCCTGGGATCGAAAGGTGCTCACTGCTGCGCTCGGCCCGGTGTTGGGCGAGAACCCCGGGCCGGCGCTCGACGCTGCGATCCACGAGCTGGAGACGTGTGCGGACTCCACTGCGGTCGTGGACGGCAGGTACACCGAGCTGATCGTGCCGGGACATGCGAACTGGCTGCCCTGGCGCGTCGTGCGGTTCGACGGCGCTCCGGAGCTCTGGGCGCTGAGCGAGCGCTCGTTGGTGAAGTAGCGTTCGAGCGCCAGGGCGAGACGAACGGCCAGGCGGGACCACCCGGGCAGTGCCCATCGCTACTCTATCGCCGGTACCTCCGGGACCTCGGGCACCAGCGCGTTCAGCGCGGTAGGGTCGCACACCATGAACATGGCGGCTCCGTTCGGCGCGAGCTTCACGAGGAAGTTCCCATCCTTTACCTCCATGTGCTCAACGCTGTCGAGCGCGTCACCGATGTCGGGGTTCTGGATGCGTTGGTTGGCCAGGCTCTGGTTGGCTTGCACGGCGAGATCCTGGCCGCGAAGGTACGGGGAGAGGTCGTGGTCCGCCACCTGCACGGTGTCGGTGCGCAGGGAGGTGAACCAACCGTGGTCCACGGCGAACGTGCCGGCCATCTGGAGATTGAACCATCGCGCGGCTCCTCCTTCGTCGTCGACCTCGACGGAGAGGGCCAGGCGCGCAGTGTCCCCATCCGCGCCCACCTCCAGCACGGTGATGGAAGGGCTGCCCGAGCCGAGCGCGGCCCGGCTCAACTCCTCCGGGGTGAGGCTCACCTGCTCGCCTGCGGCAAAGGCAGTGCACGCCTTCACCATCGTCGCGGCGGAGGCCGCGGGATCGGGCTTCGTCGTGGGCCCGGGCAGCGGGTGATCCTGGAGGATCCAGTTGCCCGCCAGGCTGGGCATCATCGCGACGAGGACTCCGGAGCAGCCGCAACAGATCACCGCGCTGGCCAGGCCGAAGACGCCGCAGCCGAGCAGCAGCTTGCCGGCGTTGGACTTCGTAGGAGGAGGGTGCACGGCAGGGGGCGCGGCCGCCGGGGCGGGCTCTCCGGGCATGGCTGTGGGTGGGAGGCCGGGAGGGGGAGGGGGAGGGGTCTCACTCATGCGCGGGTCACCAATAGGCCGGTCCAGCCTGTTTGATGCGAAGCACCGAGGCCCTTGCCGGTGTCGCCGTGAAAGTACTCATGGAACAGAAGAAGATCGGACCAGTTCGGGTCGTCGGCGAACCTGGCGTCTGCGCCGTGGCAGGGGCGCGAGCCGTGCTGGTCGGGGAGGAACAGGGAGCGGAGCCGGCGGGAGAGCTCGTCGGCGACCTCCTGCAGCGTCATCCAGACGCCGGAGCCGGTGGGGCACTCCACCTTCAGTTCGTCGCCATAGTAGTGGTGGTAGCGCTCCAGGGCCTCGATCAACAGGAAGTTCACCGGAAACCAGATCGGACCGCGCCAGTTGGAATTCCCGCCGAACATCCCGGTGTCGGACTCGCCAGGGACGTAGCCGACCCGGAACACGTCGTCGCCCACGCGGATCTCGAACGGATCGTCGCCGTGCACCTTCGAGAGCGAGCGCACGCCGTGCGGGGAGAGGAACTCCGCCTCGTCGAGCACATAGCGGAGCACTCCCACCAGGCGGTCCCGTGTGGGCACGGCCAGGAGGCGACGCACGCCGGTGTCTGACCCCTCCCGGGGGCTCATGTAGGCGATGTGCTCCGCGAGCTCCGGACGGTTGTCGAGGAACCAATGCAGGCGCTTTCGAAAGTTGGGCATTCGCGAGAGCAATTCGTCGTCCAGCACCTCCACTGCAAACAGGGGGATGATGCCGACCATGGACCGCACGCGCAGGGGGACGACCTTGCCGTCCACATGCAACTGGTCGTAGTAGAACCCGTCCGTGTCGTCCCAGAGCCCGGACCCGCCGAGATGGTTGGTGGCATCCGCGATGGCGACGAAGTGCTCGAAGAACTTGGACGCGAGATCCTCGTATTCAGGGTCGGTGCGGGCAAGCTCCACGGCGATCCCGAACATGGTCGTGCAATAGAACGCCATCCAGGCCGTGCCGTCGGCCTGCTCCAGGTGTCCGCCGGTGGGGAGCGGCTTGGACCGGTCGAAGACACCGATGTTGTCCAGCCCGAGGAAACCACCCGAGAACAGGTTGTTGCCCTCGTCGTCCTTGCGGTTCACCCACCAGGTGAAATTCATCAGCAGCTTGAGGAACACATGTGCAAGAAAGCGGCGATCTCGCTGGCCCTTGGGGGCAGACATCTTGTACACCCGCCAGGCGGCCCAGGCGTGGACGGGTGGGTTGACATCGGAGAAGTTCCACTCGTAGGCTGGTAGTTGTCCGTTCGGGTGCATGTACCACTCGCGCAGCATCAGCTCCAGCTGTCCCTTGGCGAACGTGGGGTCCAGGCGCGCAAAGGGGAGTGAGTGAAACGCGAGGTCCCAAGCCGCATACCACGGATATTCCCATGTGTCCGGCATCGAGATGATGTCCCGGTTGTACAGGTGGCGGGCCCACTCGGCGTTGCGACCCCGGGTGCGTGCCTCGGGCGGAGCGGGTTGGCCCGGGTCTCCAGCGAGCCAGTCCCGAACCACGAAGTGGTAGAATTGCTTGGTCCACAGCATGCCGGCGTACGCTTGCCGAAAGACGATGCGCTCCTGCGCGGTCTGCTCGGGGGCGGCCAGCATGGAGTAGAAAAGATCGGCCTCTGCGGCCCGCTGCTGGAACAAGGCTTCGAACCCGGCCCCGATGGGCTCCGCCAACGGGTGTTCGTCGTTGCACAGGCGCAGCCGGATCGTCGCGCTGCTCCCCGAGGCGACGGTCACCCGGTAGTGCGGCGCACACTTGGTGCCGCGGTCATCGAGGTTTATCACACCGGGGCTGCCGTTCACCACGTACTCGTGAAAGGCATCCTTGACGTACGGCGAGCGGTTGGGCGCACCCCACAGACGCGCTGCGTTCGTCTCGTTGTTGGTGAACAGGAACCTGGGCGCCTCCCCCTCTGCATAGAACCGGTACGCGCCCAGGCCGTCGCCCGTCGCGATCACGCAGTTGGGCTCGGCCAACTCCATGCGGGGCTCAGGTGCGTAGCCCTCTCCCGTGCGGTTCCAGGCCCACGTGTTCCTGAACCACAGGGTCGGCAGGACGTGGATCTCGGCCTCGTCGGGGCCCCGGTTGTGCACGGTGATCCGGATGCACACGTCGTTGGGGGAATCCTTGGCATACTCGACGACCACGTCCCAGTACCGGTTGTCGTCGAAGATCCCGGTGTCCTCGAGCTCGAACTCAGGGTCGTCACGCCCCCGCCGCTTGTTTTCGTCCTTGAGCCATTGATAAGGGAACTCCCGCTGTGGATACTTGTACAGGCCCTTCATGTACGAGTGGGTAGGGGTGTTGTCGAGGTAGAAGTAAGCCTCCTTGACGTCCTCCCCGTGGTTTCCCTCCGGGCCCGACAGCCCGAACAGTCGCTCCTTCAGGATCGGATCCTTGCCGTTCCAGAGGGCGAGACCAAAGCAGAGGCGGCACTGACGGTCACAGATTCCCAGCAGGCCGTCCTCGCCCCAGCGGTACGTCCGGCTCCGGGCGTGGTCGTGCGGCAGGTACGCCCAACTGTCGCCATCGGCGGAGTAGTCCTCGCGGACCGTGCCCCACTGGCGTTCGCTCAGGTAGGGGCCCCAGCGCTTCCAGTTCGCCGAGCGGTCGTCGTCCGCCCGCAAGCGCAGCCGCTCAGGGTCCTGCGAGCTCACCGCGCGGTCGTGTTTGCTCATGGCGCTGTCGCACCACCAGGAACGGGCGCGTGCACCGCAGCCACGCCGGTGCTCACGCCTTCTTGACCGCGTGGCCGCCGAATTGCCCGCGCAGCGCGGCCACCAGCTTCATGGCCGGCGAGTCGTCCTGGCGCGAGGCGAACCGCGTGTAGAGCGAGGCCGACAGCACATGTGCGGGCACGCCGAGCCGGACCGCCTCGTTGACGGTCCACCGGCCTTCGCCGGAGTCGGCGGCGTAGCCCTGGATGGTGGCGAGCCCGGGGTCCTGGTCCAGCGCCCGGACGGCGAGGTCGAGCAACCAACTGCGGACGACACTGCCCTGCTGCCAGGCGCGGAAGGCGCCCTCGACGTCGATCGTCACGTCGTTCGCCTTGAGGATCTCGTAGCCCTCCGCGTAGGCCTGCATCATGCCGTACTCGATGCCGTTGTGGATCATCTTGGTGAAGTGGCCGGTGCCGACGGCACCGGCATGCACGAAGCCCTTGTCGGGTGCGAGCGCGAGGAAGATCGGCATCGCGAGGTCCACGGCCTCCTTGGTGCCCCCGACCATCAGGCAATAGCCCTCCGTGAGCCCCCAGATGCCGCCGGAGGTGCCTGCATCGATGAAGGCGATGCCCTTCTCCCCGACGAGCGCCGCGCGGCGTTGGGAGTCACGCCAATTCGAATTTCCGCCTTCGATCAGGACATCCCCAGGGGAGAGCAGGTCCCGCAGCGCCACGACGGTGCTCTCCGTGGGATCGCCCGATGGGACCATCACCCACACGACACGCGGCCCCCCGTCCACAGCGAGCGCCGCCACCAGCTCCGCGAGGCTCTTCACGTCGGAGTTCGGCGAGAACGAGTCGAACCCCACCACGTCGTGACCGTGTCGCCGCAGGCGCTCCGCCATGTTGCCGCCCATGCGTCCGAGGCCGATCATCCCGATCTTCATGTGAAACTCCAGAGGCCGGGAACGTAGCCCGGAGGCGGGAGAAGGGAAGGGGAGGCGTTCGGGATCCCTGGGCGGGCTCGTTCACCGGCGCACAGGAGTCAGGCTGCGGTCAGCAGCGCGCCCGCAGCCTCGTCCATCATCCAGATGAGTTCACGCGACACGGGCTCGACACGCGCCGAGGGCAGCACCGGGTTCCCGGACCTGCGCTGCTCGAACACCTCCGCAATTCGTGCAGCCTTGGCCCCGCCGGAGACGAGGAACAGTACAAAACGGGCCTCGTTGATCGTGCGCAGCGTCATGGACACGCGGTCGGTGGGCGGGATGGGGCTCCGGGTCACGACCACCCGCTCGTCACTGTCGAGCTCCGGACCACCGGGGAACAGCGAGGCCGTGTGTCCATCGTCTCCCATGCCGAGCAGCACGATGTCCAGCCGCGCGTCTGCCAGCAGGGCGGCATACTCGGCCGCCGCCTGCTCGGGCGGTAGCTCCCCGCGGATCCGGTGCACCTGGGAGGCCGGGATCGGGACCCTCGACAGAAGTGACTCTTTCGCCATCCTGAAGTTGCTGGACGGGTGGTCGGGCGGCACGCACCGCTCATCCCCAAACCAGACTGACACCCGTGACCAGTCGATGTCACACGTCGCCAGGCGTTCGTAGACCGCACGCGGGGTGCTCCCGCCGGCGAGCACGAGGTTGCAGTGGCCGTGCCTCCTGATCGCGCCATTCACCGGGGTCTGCAACACGTGCGAGGCGAGCCCGGCCACGGTCTCCGGCGCTTTCGCCAGCGCGACGAGCGGTCCCGCAGTCGCGCGCCGCTCGATCAGGACGTCCTGCTTCACAACCCGAGCACCCGCTTGACCGTCGCTACGATGTTCGGCACGTTGAGCCCGAGGTTCTCGGCAACGGTCTTGCCCGGCGCGGAGGCGCCGAACCGGTCGATGCCCACGCTGGCGCCGTCGAGGCCCACGTACCGCTCCCAACCGCGCGTGGTGCCCGCCTCCACGCTCACCCGGGGCACGACCCCGAGCACGCCGAGCCTGTAGGCGCCTTCCTGCTTGTCGAAGCGCTCGCAGCTCACGAGATTGGCCACCCGAGCAACGATGCCCTCCGCCGCGAGCGCGGCCTGGGCCTCCAGCGCCAGCGAGACCTCCGAGCCCGTGGCGATCAGCGTGACGAGCGCGTCACCCGCCTCGCGGAGCACGTAGCCGCCGCGCTTGACGGCGTTGGGCCCGCCCTGCGAGCGGTCGATGACCGGCAGATCCTGCCTGGAGAACGCGAGCGCCACCGGCCCGTCGGTGCGAAGGAGCGCCTCGCGCCAGGCCTCGTTCGCCTCCGCGGCGTCGCAGGGGCGGAACGTCTCCACGTTCGGGATGAGCCGCAGGGACTGGAGCGTCTCGATGGGCTGGTGCGTGGGCCCGTCCTCGCCCACCCACACCGAGTCGTGGGTGTAGACGTAGATCACGGGCTGCTTCATCAGGCCGGACAGGCGCACCGCGGGGCGGTGGTAGTCGTGAAAGATGAGGAAGGTGGCGCAGAAGGGCCGCAGGCCACCATGCAGCGCGATCCCGTTGCACATCGACGCCATCGCGTGCTCGCGGATGCCGAAGCAGAGGTTGCGCCCCTCGGGCGTGGCCTTCTGGAACTGCGCGTAGCCCTTCAGGTGCGTGAGGTTGGACTCCGCGAGGTCGGCCGACCCGCCGATGAGCTCGGGGACGGCCGCAGCGATGGCCTGGAGCGCCGAGTAGCTGGCCTTGCGCGTGGAGGTCTTGGCGCCGAGCGCATACTCGGGCCACTGGATGGCGTCGAGGTCGAGCGCGCCGTCCTCGGCGTTGGCCAGAGCGCGCGAGAAGCCGGAGTCATTCGCCGCCTGTACGCGGGCCTGCCAGGCCTGGCGCGCAGCCTTGCGTGCGCCGTCCTGGGCGCGAACCCGGGCGACGACGGCGTCGGGCACGACGAACGACTGCTCCGGGTCGAGCCCCAGCGCGGCCTTGGTCAGCTTGACCTCCTCGACGCCGAGGGGGGCGCCGTGCGACGCGGACTTTCCGCCCTTGTTCGGGGAGCCGTACCCGATCGTGGTCTTGCAGGCGATCAAGCTCGGCCGAGCATCGGCGCGCGCGGCGTGGATCGCGGCCTCGACGGCCTCCATGTCGTGGCCGTCCACCCGGCGGACGTCCCAGCCGTAGGCTGCAAAGCGAGCGAGCACGTCTTCCGTGAACGCGACCTCGGTCGTGCCGTCGATCGTGATGCCGTTGTCGTCCCACAGGAACACGCAGCGCGAGAGGCCGAGGTGCCCGGCGAGCGAGCCCGCCTCGGCGGTGATGCCCTCCATCAGGTCGCCGTCGGAGACGATGGCGTAGGTCCAGTGGTCGACATGTTCGGCTCCGAACCGCGCGCGGAGGTGCGCCTCGGCGACCGCCATGCCGACGGCGTTGCAAAAGCCCTGCCCGAGCGGACCGGTGGTGGTCTCGATCCCGGGGGCCTCGCCGTGCTCCGGGTGGCCGGCGCAGCGGGATCCCCACTGGCGGAACTGCTTGAGCTCCTCGAGCCGGATCGGCTGCTCGGCGTGCGAGCCGTGTTCGCGCCCGATGCCCGTGAGGTGCAGCAGGGCGTACAGGAGCATCGAGCCGTGGCCCGCCGAGAGCACGAACCGGTCCCGGTCGAACCACGTGGGGCAGGTGGGGTCGTACTTGAGGAACCGGGTCCAGATCACCGTTGCGACGTCTGCCATGCCGAGCGGCATGCCGGGGTGGCCGGAGTTTGCGGCCTGCACGCCGTCCATGGCGAGCCCGCGGATGGTGTTGGCCGTGAGGTGGTCGATGGGAGCGATGGACATCGGAGCTCGGGGTGAGGGGTGGCCGCGCCCGACTATCAAGAAATCGCGCGCTACAACTCGATGAGCTCCCGGAAATACCCGACCGTGCGCTCGACACCTTCCTCGAAGCTCACGTGCGGCTCCCAGCCGAACGTGTTGCGCGCGCGATCGATGATCGGCTTGCGCTGCAGCGGGTCATCGGTCGGCAGGGGCTTGTGCACGATGCCCGCCGTGTTGCCGGTGTACATGTTGATGTACTCCGCGAGCTGCAGCATGGTCATCTCGTGGGGGTTCCCGATGTTGCAGGGCTCGGTCAGGTCCGACTCCATGAGGCTCATGAGCCCGCGGACGTTGTCGTCGACGAAGCAGAAGCTGCGGGTCTGCAGGCCGTCGCCGAACACGGTGAGCGGCTGGCGACGCAGGGCCTGGCTGATGAAGGCGGGCATCACCCGGCCGTCGTTCTCGCGCATGCGCGGGCCGTAGGTGTTGAAGATGCGCACGATGCGCGTCTCGACGCCATGGTAGCGGTGGTAGGCCATCGTGACGGCCTCGGCGAACCGCTTTGCCTCGTCGTAGACGCTCCGCGGCCCGATGGAATTCACGTTGCCCCAGTAGGTCTCCGGCTGCGGATGTACGAGGGGATCCCCGTACACCTCGCTCGTGCTCGCGAGGAAGAACCGGGCGCCGTCCTTGCGACACCGGTCGAGGGCGATGCGGGTGGCGTCGGAGCCGCAGTAGAGCGTCTCGAAGGGGAGTTGCACGTAGTCGATGGGGCTGGCCGGGCTCGCCATGTGGTAGATGCGGTCGAAGCGACCTTCGACGGGCAGCTCCTTCGTCACGTCGGCCTCGACGAAGCTGAACCGGGGCAGGGTGAGCAGCCTGGCCAGGTTGCGGTGGTGGCCGGTGACGAAGTTGTCGACCCCGACTACGTCGTGCCCCTGCTCGACGAGGCGTTCACAGAGGTGCGAGGGAATGAAGCCGGCGCCGCCGGTGACGAGGATACGCATGGCGCGCCGCTAACACAGGAACCCCCGGCTGTGGTGGGCTCCGGAGGCATCAGCCCCGATACACGTCGTCCTGCTCGATGCGGGAGAGCACCCAGTCGTACCGGCCTCCGGTGACTTTTGCCTCGCAGTGGCCGCAGATGCCGGTCTCTGCGATCTGTTCGAGCGGCGCGCCGCACGCCGGGCATCCATCGGTGGTCTCGGAGACGGTCTTCGGGCGTTCGATCGTGCGGATGAAGGTCCAGTACTCGCTGAAGCTGCGAGTCTGGTCCCGCGAGCCGCCCACGAGCGCCCCCTGTGCGTCCTCTGTCCAGTCGTTCATCGACGCGAAGATCCGAACGGTGATCGCGTCGTACCACGCATCGCTCTCCACCTTCGCGAGCTCGATCGCCCCGACGCGTACCGAAGAGAGGCGGTTGTGAAGACCGTAGCGTCGATTCCCTTCGAGCCAGAACCGGTTCGTGTCGAACTGCGCGGCAGTCTGCAGGGCTCGCGTTCGTTCCCAGTCCTCGGCGTCCCACGCCGCCTGCAGCCGCAGGAACGTGTCGTTGACACGCGTCTTGAACGCACCGATCTTGAAGGAGGGATCCCTCCGGAGCAGGTCGCGCGCACCGACCCCGAGCAAGGGGCTGACGAGGGTCTGTCGGTTGGTGCCTGCCTCCACGCCGCCGACCGAGAGCTCGGGGGCGGACACCGGGTCCTTGCCTGCCACGATGATCGAGCTGACCTCCCAGTTCCACCGTCCCCCGGCGACCGCAGTGCCGCAGCTCACGCAGGTGCCGTCCGTCCTCGTCTCGGCCGGGCTCCCGCAGGAGGGGCAGCCCAGCGCGGCCAGGCGCTCGGGGGAGGGGGACCGAGCGCTGCGCGCACGCCGGAAGGTCCAGCTCTCCCGCACGAAGTAGCTCTCGGAGCGACCCGCGCTGGTGGACTCGGTGTAGCAGGCCTCGAAGCCCACGCGCAGCCATGCGTCGCGGGCGGAGAGCCGCGGCGGCTCCAGCAGGATGGAGCCGACCACCACGTCGCGGACCTCGGAGACGCCGGTGCTCTGCTTGCGCAGCCTGTCCATCACGACCTCGTCGCAGAACGGCGCCAGCGCGGCCAGGTCGCCCCGGGCGCGCAGGCGCTGCACGCGCACGTACAGCGCCTGCGCGAAGTCCCGGAACGCGGGCTGGCTGAAGCTCGGGTCGAGGTCGAGCAGATCCTTCCACGTCGCCCCGGTCGTGCCGTCGGCGACGGGTGCCCGCTCGAACCACTCCTCGAGCGCCGCGGTCGCGCCGCTCCGTCGCTCCCCGATCGCGGTCACCAGCGTCTGGAAGCCGTACACCACGCCCATCAGGCCCCCGAGGATGACCATCGAGATCATGAAGTCGCCGAAGTCACCCCCGCCCGAGGAGCCGCCGCTGCTGTACGAATGGCCGGAGCCATGGCTCGAACTGTGGCTGGAGCTGTGGCTCGAACTGTGGCTCGAACTGTGGGAGAAGCTGTGGCCCCCGCCGACGCGCGCGTAGGCAGCGGGCGCTGCGAGTGCCAGTCCCAGCAGCACCGCGGGGAGAAGGCGCCTTTGGCTCATGGCAGGAACCGTGGCTCGTCAGGGAGCTCGTTCGGGTTGTCGTGCGTCGCCGGCAGCCGCGCCGCAAGGAGCACGCCGAGCGTGCGCACCGCGGCGACGAAGCCCTCCGTGCTCGGGGGGAGCGGCGTGACCTCGCCCCCCATCACCCCGTAGAGCTCTCCGGGTGCGATCGCCCGGGTCACCCCGGAGTCCGGGATGATCACGAGCAGCCGCTCCAGCCGCGATGCGTAGAGCAGGACCCCGGTGCGGTTGCGCGTGCCGGCGACCGCCTCGCGGTGGAATGCGGCCGCGGCAGCCTGTGTGACCTGGGCGCGGCGCCGCGCGACGGACGTGAGCCGACGCGTGAGCTCCTCGAACCTGCCGCCGGCGGCTCCACCCGCGATCCCGAGGCCCGCAACGACGGCGGGGACGGACCAGGGCGCAAAGTCGAAGGGAAGGAAGAGGAGGACGATCAGGCCGACGAGGCCGGCTCCGATCCCGGCGAGGAGCGGGACGTCCGGGTAGCCCCCGGAGGTCCCTGCGTGCACCACGATGATCTCGGCGTCCGTGGCGCGCTCGATCTCCGCGACGGTGGCAGCGACGGCGGTGGTGAAGGCCTGTTCTTCGGGGGTCATGTCGAAGCCCGCCCTGACCGGTTGGCCGGATGTGAGGGAGACGAAGGCCGACTGGTGGCACACACTTTTGTAGTCTAACCGTCACCTGCGGAAGATGTGGTAGCTGCCGCCCGCATCTCGCGCGAGCAGGGTGTCCGGCGCGGCGAGCCAGAGCGTCCACCCGTGATCTCCGGCCTGCCTCGTGAAGTCCACGGTCGCGCCCGTCGCATCGGGCTGGACCCGCCCGACGGCGTCCCCGAGATGGGCAGCCCAACCCTTCCCTACGGCCACGATCTCGAGCGAAGACCGGGGCGGAAGGAGCGCGGGCTGCACCTCGCGACCTGAACCAGCCGCCCGGTGCAGCTCCAACGCGTCGGCGAGCACCAGCGGGTTGTCCGTTGCCTCCCACATCGCAGCCGAGTCCCAGGCGTTCTGCTCGTCCAACCGCTTCACGAGCGCCGCCGCGGCTTCCAGACGCTGGGAGCGTGGATCTTCCTCGGTCCATCGCCCGATCAGCCCCGCGCTGTCCGGGGCCGCCGACGGGAGCGGCGCGAACGTGGAGGCAGGCAACGCGCTGCAGCGCGTGCGCTCGGGGTACTCGGGATCGAGGTCTGAACTCACGCACCGCCCTGGAGCGGCGTACACCACGCTGGTCGGCACGCCGCCGCGGAACACCTCCACCTTCGCTTCGTCGATGTTCCGCATGCGGAGCCAGGACCGGAGGCGCTCGGCGGACCAGCCCTCGACCAGAACCCCGCCCCAGTTCACCAGCTCATCCCCGGGCTCCAACCAGGGGAGCCCTGGAAATGCGGAGACCTGCGCCACGCGGAGGCGTGGCCCGTCCGTGACGACGAGCGGGGTTGCATCGGTGCTCGGCCCCACCTGGTAGGTCCCGTCGGCGAGCTTCCGGGCGCCGGTGATGGGCCACTGCGCGGGCCAATGCACGTTGCCTGCGGCGTCCGTGGGCCGGGCAAGGGGGGAAGGCGCACGCCCATCACTCACCGCGACGTAGGAGGCCGGCGAGCCGTCGGCGTCGACGAACCGGAGCAGGGGATCGTCGATCGCCACCCACTGTGGGGCGGTCCCCAGCCCGAGTGTGGCAGTCCAGGTCCGGGCGCCGGCGAAGGTCGCGGGCGCGGGGGACTCCCCGAGGAGCACCTCGGCGGTGCCTCCAGCGGTGGCTTGCGTGTCCTGACCGATGCGCAGCGCGCCGCTGACCTCGGGGAGCGGCACGGTGCCCCAGGCGCGGGTCGGCGCCACGACCACGAGCACGTCCCCATCGAGGTCACCGTGCGCATTCTGGATGGAGACATGGTCGCCGCTGGGTGTCGCGCCGGGATCCAGGGAGAGCCCCTGGAGCGTCGCGAGGGCGAAGCCGGGCACCGCGACATCCCCGTCTGTGCCGGTGCGACCCAGGGGGAGGGGCCCTCCGGTTGCTCCATGCCAGGTCACAGCGGCGCCTGCCACAGGCACGCGATGTGCGTCCAGGATGCGGACCCGGTTGACGAGGCCCGTGCCCGCCGGGATCTCCCGAGGGCACGCTTCGCCCAGCGCGGTGCCCACCCGGCCGTCCTTGAGCCGCACGGTGAAGACCGACCAGCGCAGATCGTCGGGCAGTGGCAGTCTCGCGCGCCCGTCCTCGAACGAGGCGCGTGCGGTCACGATCCCGTGGCCGAGACCAGCGAGGTGCATGGCGGTCGCCTCGGCGCGGGTGATCGGCCGCGCCTCGAGCGTCGCACCCGCCCAGGCCTCTGCGGGCTCGTCGTGCGGGCGGGTGACCCAGCAGTCGTCCTCACCCGGGCGAAGGCTGATCCGTCCGTCATCTGGCAGGTCGTAGAGGAAGGCGACGCCGTCGTGGCCCTCCTCGGTCACCCGCCACTCGCCAGGGGGGACACCGTCGAACCGGAATTCCGAGTCGTCCGGCTGCACGTCGCGCGTCACGCCATCCGGCCCGAGGAGGTGCAGTACCGGCAGGCTCCAGCCGACCATCAGGCCGCGAACGGTGATGGGTCCGCTCGCCGCCACGGGCACCTCACTCACCCCGGGCAGCGTGATCTCGTGCAGGCGCGTGAGCCACCCCGGCGCCCTGGCAGCCGGGAGACGGCGCAGGAGGGGGCTTGCATCGCCGTCTGGTCGCCATGCGAGTCCATCCATGGCGGCGAGGCGTCGGCCCTCGCTGTCGATGAGCACGAGCGCGCCTCGCTTCTCCTCGACCCACACGTCGTCTGCTTCGAGCGCGACCGGGTTCGCCCGGGCAAGGATCCCGCTCGGCTCGGCATCGCCGTCCCACCGTCGGAGCGGCTCGCCGCCCGCGATCACCGCGCCGTCCGGGCCCAGCAACGCGTTGTACATGCCCTGGATCGCGGTCGATTCAATCCGGGTCTCCCGCGTCCCGTCGAGGTCGGCGAGCACGATCCCCTGGTTGTTCGCGGCCACGATGCGGGTTCCCCTGCGAAGCAACTGCCAGCCTTCGTAGCTCTCGCGTTCGGACATCCGGAGGCCAAGCTTCGGAAAGAGGAGGGCCGGGCCCCCGCCGGGCGCTCCGAGCGCCGGGCAGGCGTTCTCCTCCCAGGGGCACGGGAACACTTCGCCGAGCACCTGCCCGTCCTCCCCGATCGAGCTCACGTCCACCCAGGCGGTGCCGGCGGGCGGGAGCAGGGGCAGGACGGCAGTACGGCCAGCAACCCGCAGCACCGGCCAGGGCTCGTCCGCGACGAGCGCGCGGCCCAGTCCGCGCACGATGAGGAGGGAGTTGCCGGCCGTACCGGCTGCTTTCACTTCGTGCTGCTCGCCCGCTGCCCACGGCATGTGTGCGGGCCGGCCGTCGTCGGCGTACCAGATCCCGTCTGCGGCCACGACCACGGGTACGTCTCCCAGCCGGAGCGCGATGCCGCTCGCGCGCAATTGGGAAAGCGGCCGCCCGGGCTCCGGGCATGCAGCCGTTGCTCCCGCCGCGCAAGCGCCTGCGAGGAGCCGGTCGGCGAGGCCCGCCAATGGCGAGGCGTCGAAAGCGGCGTCTTCGCGGGGCTCCCCACGGAGTCCCCGGACGGTCTCCTGTGCCCAGCGGAGTCGCAGGACCTGCGCGGCCTCTACACAGGCGTCGCTGTCGCCGCCGGTGCAGCGGTCGAGCAGGGCGCTCTCGGACTTCAGGTCCGCGGCCAGCACCGCGGCCGTCCAAAGCAGGATCATGGGAGCCTCTTGAGCAGGTGCCAGTCATCGGGCGCGAGCGCCACCATCTCCCCGGGCCCGGCGAGAAGGAACCGGAAATCGCCTGTCACCGTGCTGGCGGGTGGATCGACCCGCACTTCCGCTCCCACGCGGAAGACGGCTCGCATCGGCTGGCCGTCGCGCAGGACCTCGAGGCCGGTGCCGCCGCGGCGGAACTCCCAAACCGTCGGCGGCGGAGATGCCACCGGGTTCCCGGACAGCTCCTCGGATTCCGGAGCGGGATCAGCGGCCCACACCCCGACGAAGGCGTCCAGGCGCGCGTCCCCGACGAGGGGGTCGATGTCGAGGGGATCCAGCGTGACCTTGTCCCAGGCGGGGACCTCCGTCCGGACGAGCCGGCTGACCACGGCATCCTCCGCCACGGGCATCGCGATCATCCCGTGGGCATCGGTGCGGAGGGAGGGCACGGGGGCGCTGATCGCCCAGGGCAGGGGCGCCCCGACCAGCGGGTGACCGGCGGTGTCGGTGAGCAGGTGGGGGGCGGTCTCCACCAGGCGCCAGGCAGGGCGGACGACCCCGTCCGGACCGGCCTGCGGGTCGCCGCCGGCGTACCAGTGCTCTCCGACGAACACGAGATCACGCGGCGGGGTGACCAGCCAGGGCACCGAGATCGTCGGCGTGCCTGGCGCAGACAGCGAGGTGAACCGATCGGAGCCATCGGTGAAGTAGAGCGTGCCCGGCTCGGGAGGGACCTCGATGCGTGTCCCCTTCGACACGACGAGGTCGGCCCCGTTCACGCCCCGCGCAAGTCCGCGCGCGCCATCCGGCCAACGGACGTCCACTGCGAGCGCCCCGTCGGCGCCCGGAACGCCCCAGAGGCGGACGGTGCCGTCCGGAGAAGTGTGCGCTGGGGGGTTCCCTCCGCGGGCGCTCACCTCGGCGGGCCAGACCGGGGCACCGGTTGCGTCGAGGAGCCGGAAGCGCAGCGCGACCGGCCCGTCCAGGCGGACCTGGGCGGGGCAGGCCGGCTGTGGCTCCTGGTCGCAGTCCTCGTCGGGGCACTGCGGGCCAAGCTCGATCGAACCCTTTCGACCGTCCACCAGCACGTTGGCGGACTCGCGTTCGGTGAACATGCGGACCCGCAGCCCGGCCGCCGTCACCTCCAGGGGCTCAGCGAAGCCGCGCCTGAGGAGGACCGCCTTCTGGACCTGGAGCGGGGCCCCGGCCGCGTCGACGACGGGGACGGTACACGCCGTGTCCGCGCCGAGGGTCAGATCCCTCTCGATGGAGCGCCTGTCAGAGCCGAGGTCCACCTCGAGGCTGGCGCCTCCCGACGGCGCGTTGGCCTTCACCAGCACCGCGCTGCGCGCGAGACCCCGCAGGGTGTAGCGGCCCCAGGCGTCGGTGGTCGTGGTGGCGGAGCCGCCGAGATAGACGGCGTCTACGTTCGCCCCGGCTACTGGCTCCCCGCTCGCAAGGACCCGACCGTAGATCTCGGTGGCCGGAGCCGGGGGGCGGGCAGCAGGCGGCAGGGCGAGCGGCGGGACCTTGCCCATCCAGCCCGGAGCCGCCGGCAGCGGGGCCCACTGGGTGAGCCGTAGATCCCCATCCCCGTAGGGCGAGGCCGCCCAGGCGGCGTCCGGCCCGATCGAGGTCCAGCGCACGTCTGGCTCTCGCGCGTCGAGCTTCCCGTCGGCCGAGAGCACGTCGGAGAGCACGCCCCTGTCGAGCACCACGGCCCCGGAGCCCACGCGCACGCCGGTGACGTTCGCATCGCCATGATGGAACGGCGCCACGGCGATGGGCGTGGGCGCGCCGTCCGTCCACCGCCACAACGCGCCGCCTGCCACCATCCACACCGTGCCATCCGATGTTGCGTCGAGGGACCACACTGCCCCCGTCACCGTCGTCGTCGTCTGGTCCCGCCCGTCCAGGCGCGCGCGCACGAGGCGTGTGGGTGCGTCCTGATCGCTCCAATCCGGCGCCGTTGAGGCGACGATCCAGTCGCCCGAAGTCGCCCACGGGCCCCGCTCCCCCTCGCCCAGCGCAGCGTCCACGGTGGAGAGCAGTTCGGCCGGCGCGCCCAACCGGCCCCTCGCGAGGTGCTCTGCTCGGCCCTCCCGGCCGACCATCCCCACCGGGACGTCGCCCGCCAGACGTACGCTGCTCCAGGTGCTGCCCGGGGCGGCCTGGAACGATTCCAGCGCCCAGCGGCGGCCGTGGAAGGTAGCCATGGTGACCTCCGCGGCCGGGAGGATGAACGCGTCGCGGTCTGCGGACGCCCTACGGGCGTTTTGGACCGCCTCCGCGTCCCCGAGAGGGGGGGCGCCCAGCAGGAGCACGAGGCTCGAGTCGTCGGCGCGCGTGTCGAGGATCTCACCGCACCCGGGCGCTGTGAAGAGCGAGCGGGGTGCTCCGTCCGGGCCCCCGGTGAACACCCCGCAGCGGATGGTCCACGGCACGCCCGCAGGGGTGAAGCCCACCCCGTCGGCCATCGGGAACGTACGCCATTCGGACCAGCGGAGCGAGCCAGCCCCGAGGGCGTCGAGCGCGGCGCGGCAGCTCACCCAGTCTCCGTCGTGGCAGGCGGCGGGCATCGTGGCGAGGCAGGCCGGGCCGGGGTGGAGCGCGCACAGGCGTCCCAGCGCCCAGGCGGCGAGGTCGGCGCGAGCACCAGCAGAGCTCGAGACGCCGCCGTACTGCGGATCCTGGGCAAGCCGCTCGGCGAGGGAGCGGGCCCACTGGTCAGCGGCGGCGGCGGCGAGCTGCTCGCAGGCCTCGGCGCCCCCCGCGTCGCAATCCGACGTCCACGTGGCTTCTTGCGCGAAGGGCTCAGCAGCGAGGGCGCCAGCGACGACGATCGTTGGGAACATCCGACTCTCCGCCGGCGTTCTATCCCGGCCTCATCAGCGGGATAGGCCCGCGGGATGCGGATCCGCCCGACTGCTGCACACGTGGATGTCGAAGCCCTGCGACACAACCTCGGGGTCGCGCGGGCGCTCGCGTCCCGCGGCACCGGGGCCGCCCCCGCCGTGCTGGCTGCGGTGAAGGGGGATGCGTACGGCCACGGCGCGGTGCGGTGCGCGAGGGCGCTGGAGGCTGCAGGCGTCGACTGGTTCGGCGTTGCGCTGGTCGAGGAGGGCGCCCAGCTGCGGGATGCCGGCGTGAAGACACCGGTGCTGTGCCTCGGCGGGGTGGGCCGGTTCGGGGCCGAGGAGGTGGTGCGCCGCGGAATGGTGCCCGTGCTCTACGACGAAGGCGACGCCGAGCGTCTCGACACCGCCGCCAGGTCGGCGGGGGTTCGGCAACGGGTACACCTGAAGGTCGACACCGGCATGGGCAGGCTCGGCGTGGCGCTCCCCCACTGGGGCCGGTTCCTCGACCGGCTGGCGAGCTTCGGGCACCTCGAAGTCGAGGGCTTCATGACGCACTTCGCCACCGCCGATGCCCCTCCGGACTCCACGGGCTTCGCGTTCACGCTCGAGCAGGGCCGGCGCTACGCGGAAGCGCTCCGCAAGCTCCGGCACCACGGCTATGCGCCGAGGCTGCTGCACACGTGCAACTCGGGCGCCCTCGTACAGCACGCCGCCCTGCACCTCGACATGGTCCGGCCGGGCATCCTGCTCTACGGTGCAGCACCCTGTGCGGGGTGCCCCCCGCTCAAGCCCGTGCTGAAGGTGGTCACCCAGGTGCTGGTGGCCCGTGATCTCCCGGCCCGGGCCTCGGTCAGCTACAACCGCAGCTTCACGACCTCGCGGCCGTCCCGCATCGCCACGCTGCCAGTCGGGTACGCCGACGGCTACCCGCGGTCGCTCGGCAACGTCGCGCAGGTGTTGATCGGCGGGCGGCGCTGTCCGGTGGTCGGTGTGGTGTGTATGGACCTTTGCATGGTCGACGTGACGGACGTTCCTTTGCCGGTGGAAGCAGGCGACGAGGCCGTGTTGCTGGGCTGCCAGGGCGATCAGTGCGTCACGGTCGAGGAGATCGCCGCCTGGGCCGGGACGATCCCGTACGAGATCCTGTGTGGGTTCAGCGAGCGTGTTCCGAGGGTGGGGGCGTGAACCCGGCCGAGGTGGCTGCGAAGGTGCTCTCCGCGGGAGAGGCCCGCGCGCGGGCGCCGCTGGGCACGATGTTCCCCCTGGCGGTGCTGGCCGGCGCGTTCATCGCGTTGGGCGCGCAGTTTGCGATGGTGGCGCTCACCGGCACGGCCGGGCTCGGGTACGGGCTTCGCCAGGTGCTCGCGGGCGGCGTGTTCTCTGTCGGGCTGGTGCTGGTGGTGGTCGCCGGAGCGGAGCTTTTCACGGGTGACAACCTGCTGGTGATCGCCGCGGCGGCGGGTCGCCTCCCGATCGGCCGCCTGCTCCGCACCTGGGCCGTGGTCCTGGCAGGGAACGCCGTGGGTGCCGTCGGGCTGGCGATGCTCGTTGCGTTCTCCCACCCGCCCGACGCCGTGCGGAGCACGATCATCGCCGTAGCGGCGGCCAAGTCCGCGCTCCCGATCGGTGTAGCCTTCTTTCGGGGGATCCTCTGCAACGTGCTCGTGTGCCTGGCCGTGTGGTGCGCCACCGCCTGCCAGGGGGCGGGCGAGAAGGTGCTCGTCATCGTCGGGCCGGTGGCGGCCTTCGTCGCCTGCGGGTTCGAGCATTCTGTGGCGAACTTCTACCTGCTCCCCCTGGCCTGGCTCCTCGGAGACCTGGAGGTCACCGGCGCGCTGCGAAACCTGCTGGCGGTGATTGCTGGCAACCTGGTCGGCGGGGGCGGGCTCGTCGCGCTCACCTACTGGTGGATCTACCTGCGCGTGCAGAAGCCCGCGTAGTCAGGCGGCCGGCCCCGTCGTCGTCGCCGGCTCCCGCACGTGGGCGACCACCCGGTCCCGCCCGGACTCCTTGGCGCGGTAGAGCGCGGCGTCCGCGAGCTTCACGCACTGACCGAACGACTCGGCGTCTGCCGGAAAGACAGCGACGCCGACGCTGATGGTCTTCCGGAGCTCTCCCCCGTCGACGACGATCTTGCACTCGGCCACGGCCCGGCGCAGTCGCTCTGCGGCGATCCCGATCGACTCGACGGTCGCGTCGGGCAGGATGGCGAGGAATTCCTCCCCGCCGAACCGGGCGAGCACGTCGGACCGACGTAGCTGGAGCAGCAGGGACTGCGCGACGGTCTTGAGCACCAGGTCCCCGGCATCATGTCCGTACACGTCGTTGACCGACTTGAAGTGGTCGATGTCGCACAGCAGCACGCCGACCGACGTGCCGCGGCGTTGTGCAAGCGCAGAGATGGTGCCCTGGCACTCGGCCACGTAGCGCCGGTTGTACAGGCCGGTGAGCGGGTCCCGAAGCGACTGCTCCCGCAGCGTCTCGGTGAGGCGACGGGTCTCCAGGACCGGGAGCGCCTCCTTGACGTAGCGCTCCGCCAATTCCACCCGGGCCCTGGCCTGCTCGCCGTTCGTCGCCTCCGCGGGGTCGAAGACGAACTGCACCGCCCCCGCCGCGGCGCCCCCGAGCATCAGGGGCACGCACACGTGCTCGGACCCCCGCCCGCAAAACTGCCGACACACGCCCGGGAAGGAGAACGACGCCACGGCCGTGCCGGTCCGGTGGGCCCTGCAGAGCGCTGCGTCGGCCAGGATCTCCGCGCTGCACCAGCCCTCGCCCCCAGACGAGTCGAACACCACCTCCAGCCCCTTCGCCCGACGATCCGCGGCGTAGACCCGGTGCTTCGGGAGCCCGAGACGGTCGAACGTCTGGCCCAGCCGCGAGTAGACGTCCAGCGACGAGTCGTCGGACTCGATGACCTTCCGGAACGTCGCCACGTCCTGCAGCGAGTCGAGCAGGTGGTTGAACCGGGTGGACATCTCGCCGACCTCGTCCCCCGACGCGACCTGGATGTGCGCCATGTGGTCGAGGTTGCCCTTGGTGAGTACGCGGATCTGCTGGATGATCCCGTCGATGGGGCCGGTGAGGGAACGGGTGATCGAGATGGCGAACAGGATCAGGAGCGCGTGGGCGATGAGCTCCGCACCCAGGAGCGCGGAGCGCCCGATGGTCCCTTCGGCGAACGCCCCGAGCGCACCGATCACGACGAACCAGAGCGAAACACCGAGGGCGAACAAGGTGAATTTCTGCCGGATCGGCATGTTCATGAAGGTGAGCATCTCAAAGGCGCGGAACAGGAAGCGGCTCGGCTGCATGGAACTCCGGGGCGGTGCATCAGGTAGCCGGTGCCCGGGCGCGCAGGCACTGTGGCCGGGTAGGTCGTTTGGTGTCCTCGCCGGCTTACACTCTGCGGATGTTGCTGCCTGGAATCCTCGCAACCGTGGTCCTGCTGCTCGTTGCCTGCCAGGGGGCGGATTCGGGCCCGCCGGTCGACGAGACGGGCCAACTGACGCTCGACGCGCTGGAGGGCGGGTGCGAGCCTGCCGAGCGGTGGGGCGGGTTCGCAGTGGAGGCCGACGAGAGCTATGCGCTCGTGACAGGCATCGTCCGCGACGGCGTCGTGCCGGCCGACGTGCTTGATCGGGTGGTGAGCAGTGGAGAGTGCACCTTGTGGATGCGCACCAACCCGTATTGCAGCCCGGCGTGCGCCTCCGACGAGACGTGCAACGACGACGGGGAGTGCATCCCGTACCCGCTCGGCCAGGACCTGGGCACCGTGTCCGTCCAGGGCCTGCTCGACCCTGTCGCCATGGAGCCGGTCGAGCCCGACAAGAGCTACTTCGACACCTCGCTGCCCAACCCACCCTGGGAGGAGGGCTCGGTCATCCGTCTCACCGCCGGGAACCTGGTGCTGGAGGGGGTCGGGCTCGCCGGTTTCATACCCGACGAGGCCGCCTGGACGCTCGTGCCCAACACCCCGGTCACGCTCACCTGGCCGCCGCCGCCCGCGGGCGCCGCCTCCACGGTCCACCTCGAACTCACGATCGACCAGCACGGATCGACCCCCTTGATGCTGACCTGCGAGTTCGCCGACGACGGCGCCGGCGAGGTTCCCGCCGAGCTTGTGCAACAGATGGTCACCTCGGGCGTGACAGGGTACCCCAATGGGCGGATTGGCCGGCGCACGGTCGACAAGGCGGCCTGGGGCGACGGGTGCGTGGACCTCGTGGTCACCCAACCGCGCAGCCCGGACGTGACGGTCTCGGGGTTCTACCCCTGCACGATCGATGACGACTGCCCGGACGGGCTCACCTGCGACCAGGATCTCGAGGTGTGTACATGACCGCTGTCCTGCTCGCGCTGTTGGGGTGTCGTGGCGCGCCTCACGACGACAGCGGGCCGACCGGGACTGGCCTGCCGACCGATACGGTGGAGACCGATACGGTGGAGACCGCCGAGCCGCTGGAGTGCGACGCCATCCCGCTCCCTCCCTACGAGCAGACCAAGCTCGCGGGGTTCACCGCCACCGAGGACTTCGCGTTCACAGACGACGGGTGGGTGGTTGCGGTGGACGAGAACTCCAACCTCGTGAAGCAGGACATCGACGGCAACATGATGGTGATCCGCCCGGGGATCGGCGTGGCGGCTGGCTTGCGCGTGCTCCCGGGGGGCGACGTCGTGCTCGCCAACGTGGGGCATGGGTCGCTGGAGCGCATCACCCCCGAGGGTTCCCTGACCACCGTGGCGTCGGGCTTAGCCCAAAAGGTGCCCCGCGGCCGACATATCGACGCCTGAACACTTGAAATAAAGCAGGTTCTACCTTAGTAGTGTGCTGTGAAAACGACCAGCTACAAAGGAGGAACCTGTGGGTAGGAGTTCTACTACGCGGCGCGG
>CAIQVJ010000126.1 GCA_903875225.1 uncultured Pseudomonadota bacterium | reverse complement strand
TCCAGTTTGTAATCCTCTGCGTATGTCTCCGGGCTAACGGAGCACACGTCTTAAAACTCTATTGAACGTTACGAATATCTGCTACCAATTTTTCAAAGAACCGGCTCGCTGCCGTTCAGAAGGTCCCGAGAGACCCGCCGTTTGACCGCCCAGCCTACTATCCGGGGTGGGCGGCTGCGTCCAGAGTTTTTTTCACTCTTTTTTCAGCCTGACGTCCCGGAGGAGGCGCCGACCCCCACGATGTAGCCCACCACATCGATGTCGTCAAGGCATTCGTCTGCCGTCGCTGCGCCCGGCGGTGAGGCAGCGCTGAAAAAGGTCCCCCGTTCCTGTATGCTCGCGTTTCGGCGCACATGGCACTTCACCAGCACACCTCGAACCGGGCCGAGCGCCTCGCTGACGCGCTCGGGCGAAGCATCGCCGCGGAGCCGCCTTCGGATCCTTTCCGGTCAACCACCATCTGCGTCGGCAGTCGCGGAATGGAGCGCTGGCTGCGGAACCGGCTCGCCCAGGGGGCGCTGGGTGTGGCCATGAACCTTGAGTTTCCGTTCCCGAGGCAGGCCCTTGGTGAGGTGTACTCCGGGGCGGATCCCACGGAGTCCGTCGCGGTGGACGCCCGGTGGGAGCCCTCATCGCTCGTCTGGTCGGTGCTCTCGGTGCTGCCGGCGCTGCTTTCGGCGCCGTCCACCTGTTCCGAGTTCCTTGCGCTGCGCACCTGGCTCGACGGGCGCCAGGGAGACGCTCCACCGGACGATGCGCTTGTGACCCATGACCGCTGGGGGCTCGCACGCGAGATTGCCGCAGTTCTCGACAAGGCGTGCTTGTACCGCCCGGACTGGGTCCATGCCTGGGAGCGGGGTCTCTCCCCGGACGGCCCGCCAGCGTGGCAGGGCACGCTTTGGCGCGCACTTCGGGAGGGAGTGCCGGGTACGCCCGTCTCCCTCCGCCTGGCCCTGGCGAGTCCCCGGAAGGGCGCTCCCCTTCATGTGTTCGCGGTGAGCTCCATGCCGCCCCTGTACTCGGCGGCTCTCCGCCGTGCGGCACTCGTTCGGGAGGTCCACCTCTACAGCCTGGTCCCGAGCCCCGAATACCTCGGGGACGACGCCACGCGTGCTGGCCTGCGAGCGCGCGCGCGCGAAGGAGAAGATGTCACCGAGAGCCTGGGCGGCCAGAGTCCGATGCTCACGGCGCTGGGAAGGGTGGCGATCGACAACCAGATCGTTGCTCTGGACCTCGATCTCGACCCCGGGGAAGGCGACTTCGTGACGCCCGGCTGTACGGAGGGCGCTGACGGTTGCTGCGCGCTTCACACGCTCCAGTTCGACGTCCTTCGCCGCGCCCCCCTCGCTCAGCTCCTCGAGGAGCGGCCGCAACGGAGCCTTCGCGAGGGCGACCACAGCGTACAGTTTCATGACACGCACGGTGCAACCCGGCAGGTGGAGGCCGCGAGGGAGGCGCTGCTCGGTCTCTTTGCACGCCACCCCCGGCTCCAGCCTCGTCACGTGCTCGTCCTCACACCTGATCTGGAGACCTTTGCCCCGCTGGTGAAGTCCGTGTTCCAGCAGGGGCACGCCACCTTCCACCAGAAGGACGGGTGGGGGGCCGCAGGAGGACCGAGGATCCCGACTGCCATCGCCGATCTTGGCGTTCGCGCACTGAACCCCCTCGCCGAAGCGCTGCTCCGCCTTGTGGAACTGGTGGAGGGCAGGCTGACCGTCACCCGACTCGTGGACTTCGCGGCGCTGGATCCGGTGAGACGCAAATTCGGGCTGACCGACGGAGACCTCGCCCTCCTCCGGGCACGGCTCGCCGCCGCTGGCGCGCGCTGGGGTGCGGACGAGCAGGATCGTGCCAGGCACCAGAACCCGGAACAGCGCGAGTACACGCTGGCTTTTGCCCTCGACCGCCTTGCGCTGGGGGCGACGCTCGCCGACGACGGGTGCTCCGATCCGTTCGGCGTCGCCCCGTTCGACGAGGTCGAGGGCGCTGACGTCGCCATGTTCGGCAAGTTCGCAGAGATGTGCGCGCGAGTGGAGCACTGGCGCATGGAGCTCGGCTCGCCGGCCGGACGGCCGACCCGCGTGCTCTCCCGCTGGCTTCAGCTTGCGCGGGCCGCCCTCGACGAGGTGGCCCAACCGGCGGACGCCGCCGGGTTTCTCCGCGCGGAGATCGAAGACCACCTGGACGCCCTTGCCGCCGAGGCTGCGCCCCACGACCCCCTCGTGCGCATCGACGCGGTGCGCGCGTTGCTGGACGGTCGGTTCGAGTCGCCGCGGAGCGGCGACAGGCCCTCCACCGGCGCCGTCACCGTGTGCGCAATGCAGCCGATGCGGAGCGTGCCCTTCGAGGTGATCGTCCTCCTTGGCATGGACGACGGCGCGTTCCCCCGTTCTCCCGTCGGCCGCGGCTTCGATGCGACGCTCTCCGCCCGGCGCGCCGGCGACCGCGACATGCGCGAGGAAGACCGCAACCTCCTGCTCGAGACGATCCTCTCTGCCCGTTCGCACCTGCTGATCTTCTTCACCGGCAGGGACCGCCAGTCCAACGAGAAGCGCGCTCCGGCCGTGCCGATCGGCGAGCTGCTCGACCTCTGCGACATGACGTTCTCGAATCCCTTTCCCGAGGACGACGGGCGATTTCGGCCGGACGGGAAGCGGCGGCAGGTCCGTCATGCGCTCACCCGCGTCCACGCCGTGCAGCCGTTCTCGGCCTCGGGCTTCGAGCCCGCCGCAAGCTGGCCGGCGGCGCCGCACATCCCCCGCTTCGACACCCGCGCCCGGGACGCTGCAGTGGCCCTTGGTCAGGCGAGGGTCACATGGCAGGGCGTGGGCTTCGACGTTTCCTCGCGGGCATCCCCACCCGGCGAGCTGCTCCTGTCCGACCTGCTGATGTGGCTACGCAAGCCCGTCCGCCAGTTCATGCGGAAGCGGCTCGGGGTCTACCAGGCGGAGCCGGGTGACGTGCTGGAGGATCGCGAGGCGCTCAGTCTCGACGGCCTGGAGTCCTGGATGTTGGAGGACAGGCTGGTGAGGGCGTGGCTCGCGGGGGACGTCACGTTGGTCGGGGCGGAGGCGCATCTCCGGGCGCGGGGCCAGCTGCCGCCGGGCCGACCGGGAGCAACGGCGTTCGCCACAGCGCGCCACAGCGTACTCCTGGCAGCCCAGGCGATCGCGGACGCCGACCGATCGACCGCACACATCGCCGTCACCATCGAGGGCGTTCGCATCACGGGAGAGGTCGCGCTCGCCTCGCTCCCGGCCGGAGGGCCGAGGTCGGTCTACGCGCTCGGGCCCGGGCCCGCCCGGAAGGCCGAAAAGCTCCTGCGCGCCTGGATCGGCATGCTCGCCTACGCGGTCCAAACCGGGAGCGTCGACGTCGAGGGGCTGGCGCTCGGGGAGACCGACGGGCGCTCCGCACCCATCCCGCTGCGGCTGCCGGACGACCCCCTCGGCGCGCTCGCCACGTGCGTGAGGATCTGGAGGCGGGCCTGGTCGCAGATCATCCCGCTGGCGGAGAAGACCTCCTTCGACTACGCCGACGTGCTGGCAGGCGCGCCCGAGGGGCCCGAGCGGGACGCGCTCCTCCCCGCCGCGCTGGCCGCGGCAGCCTCTGCATGGCGCGGCTGGAACGACGTGCCCGGAGAGGGGAGCCAGCCGGAGCTCACGACGGCCTTTCGCGGACCGATCTACGAGGCGATGCCCGCAGCGACAGGGACCACGTTCGACGATCTGGCCCGGGAGCTCTGGCTCCCCATCCTGGAGAGGGCATGAGCCTTCGCCCCTTTCACCTCGAGATCCCTCTCCCGCTCGGTGCCACCCTGGTGCAGGCGAGCGCCGGGACCGGCAAGACCTGGAGCATCGCCCGGCTGGTGGCCCGCCTGCTGGTGGAGGCCCCCCCGGGCGGCTCCATGCCCCCGTCGATCGACCAGATCCTCGTGGTCACGTTCACCAAGGCAGCGACGGCGGAGCTTCGCGATCGGGTGCGCGACTTCCTGTACGAGGCGGCGACCGGGCTTCGGGCACTGGCCGCGGCGACCGAACGGGAGAGGCCGAGCGACGACGGCGTGGCGGTCCTGGCCGGGAGCGGAGCGGGTGAGTCCGGGTGGGCCGCGTTTGACGACGCGGTCCTCGCCAGGCGCGCCGGCCTCCTGGAGCGCGCGGTCCGCGACTTCGACACAGCGGCCATCTCGACGATCCACGGGTTCTGCGCCCGCATGGTGCAGTACCTCGCCTTCGAGAGCATGTCCGGGTTCGACACCGAACTCGTCCAGGACGACAGTGAGCTGATCGAGGAGGTGGTGGACGACTGGATGGCGACGAACATGGTGTCGCCCGCGGAGGGCCTGCGCGCCGCGCTGGACGGACTCGGATGGACACGCGCACACCTGATCACGCTGGCGCGAGCGGCGATCGGCTCGCCTGGGGCGCGGATCCTCCCGGGACCCGTCGATGCGGGGGCGCTGGCGGCGTCGGTTGGAACACTGGCCGCCTCGCTCCTTGCGAGGGTGGAAGGTGGCGAGGGGGCAGCCCTGCTGGCGAGGCTGAGGACCGGCGTCAACGGCGCCATCTACAAGACACAGTCTGTCGACACCAACTGGCCGCTCCTCGCCCCCTGGCTCCGAGGCGAATGCCCGCCCGCAGCGGGCCGGAACTGGCTGACCCGGTATCTGGACCCCGCGCGCTTCCGCGACGCCAGCAAACCGAAGGGCTCCCCCGCTCCCCCGCTGCTGGACGACATCGCGGCCTGGTTGGCGGTCGAGCGCACGCTCGGGGAGGCGCTCCTGGGCGCGTTTGCAGCGTTCGTCAAAGCCGAACACACGCGGCGGCTGGGTCTGGCGCAACAGCAGACCTTCGATGATCTGCTCACAGTGGTGGCAAAGGGGCTCAGGAACCCAGCGCTCATCGAGGGCATGCGCGCCCGGTTCCACTGTGCGTTGATCGACGAGTTCCAGGACACCGACGCCACCCAGTGGGAGATCTTCTCCACGCTTTTCCCCCCCCGGGCCAGGCCCGGCGCCCCCCCCGGGGGCCGGCTCTGCTTGATCGGCGACCCCAAGCAGGCGATCTACAGCTTTCGGGGCGCCGACATCGCCGTGTACACCCAGGCCATCCAGGACACACCCGCGGGTGCGCAGTTCACGATGACCCGCAATCATCGCAGTGACGCGCCTCTGGTCGCCGCGCTGAACGCGTTGTTCGACGGTTCGCCGAACGTGTTCTGCAGCGACGACATCGCGTACGAAGCCGTGACGGCGAAGCACACCGGCTCACGGCTCCACGACGCCGCCGGCACCCCGGTCGCGCCGATCGAGTTGCGCTGGTTCGACCGGGCGGTGCTCGGCTCCGGCGAAACCGGCGGCCTCCCCAACGGAGACGCTGACGCCATTCTTCCGCGCATCGTCGCGGAGGATGTCGCGCAGGCACTCCAGGCGGGCTGGACCGTGCGTGAGCCGACGGGGGATGTTCCCCTCTCGCAGCGGCACATCGCAGTCCTCGTGCGAAAGAACCGCGAAGCAAAGCTCGTGCATGCCGAGCTGCTCGCCCGCGGGGTTCCTGCCGTGCTCGGAGGAGCGGGCTCGGTGATGGACACCGACGAGGCTCGGTGGGTCCTGTCGTGGCTTGACGCGCTCACCGCCGACCGCAGGGAGGCCCCGGCCCGCGCCCTGCTGCTCACGCCGCTGTTCGGCTGGACGGCGCGTGACCTGCTCGTCGTGCGCGAGGCGGACACAACGACGGGGTGCGCGCTCGACCCCGCGAGCGAGGCGATCGTCGCACGGTGGACCGCGCTCGGTGACAGGCTCCGCGGTGACGCCAGGGTGCTCGCCACGTGGGGCGTCGCCAGGGCGGCTGGGGACCTCCTCGACGCGCCGAGCGAGACATGCCCGGCGGCAGCAGATCGGAGCTCGCCCACGCAGCGGGTGGCCCGACTCCGCGACGGGGAGCGTCGGCTCACCAATCTTCGCCACCTCGTGGAGCTGCTGCATCGCGCCGAGGTCTCGGATCACCTCGGCCCGCGCGGCCTGTACTCCTGGCTCGCCGACCGCATCGCCCGTGGGGACGCAGAGGAGGGCACGGCCGAGCTCAGGCTGGAATCAGACTCGGACACCGTGAAGGTCGTGACGCTGCACAAGTCCAAAGGACTCGAGTACCCCATCGTATTCGCCCCGTCGCTCGGGAACGGGCGGCTGCAGCCAGGCCGGAACGCCCGGGTCCTCCCAATCCGGTTCCACCGGAGTGGCGACCTCTACGTCGATCTCCGGGGGCAGGCGGGGGCCGCGCCGGGCGACAGCGACTGCTCCCGGCGTGAGACCCTGGAGGAGAACCAGCGCCTGCTGTACGTCGCCATGACGCGGGCCCGGCATCGCCTCGTCCTCTACGCCGGCCCCCTCACCGGTCAGAAGAGTGCGGACTACAGCCAGTCGAGCCTCGGGTTGCTGCTTCATGGGCGTGGCGGCACTGGGGATCGGGCCGCGGTCGCCGCCGGCCGGATCGCCCCCGCCCTGAAGGGTGATCCGGCTTCGTTGCGCGCGGACCTCGACGGGCTCAGCCCCCAGATCCCCGGCCTCGTGGTCTCGGACTGCGGCTTCGTGCCGCTGCTGCCTGCAAATCCCCTCCCCGCCCGGGAGGTCACCGTGGGCCCATGCTCGAGCTTTCCGACGGCACGCACGTTCGATGACCTCTGGCGGCGCGAGAGCTACTCCGGGCTCGTCGGCAGTCGCCATGGCAGCATCCTGGACAGCGCGGACGAAGCCGGGGGCGCAGACGAGCCCGAGGATCGCGCCCCAGCCGACGATCCCGGTGCGCCCACCGACGCCTGGCCACCGGGCGAACCCGCCGACGCCGAGCCGGACGACACCGGCATCGAGGTGGTGGAGCCCCGATCGATGACCCTCCCGGATCCGGTGCTGGCGCCGGGGACCGAGGGACGAGAGGAGTCCCTCGCCGGCTTCGCGCGCGGGAAGAAGCCCGGCCTCTGGGTCCATTCCGTGCTCGAACACCTGAGCTTCCCCACAGGCGCCCCGAGGGACGCCCTGCAGACCACTGCCGGGCTCATCCGAGAGCATGGCCAGCGCCATGGGTTTCCAAAGTCCACCATCGACCCGGTGCTCGATCGAGCGCTGCCCGCCATGCTGTCGACCCCGCTCGGGCCCCGACTCGGCGATCTGCGCCTCAAGGACATACCGGACTCATGCCGCCTGAACGAGGCAAAATTCGACATCGGCATCGGACCCGGCGACGCCTGGGACGGGCACGTAGAGGTGCGCGGGCAGGAGCTCGTGAACCTCCTCGCGCAGCGAGGCCCCGAATCCCCGCTTCCCCAGGGGTACTTCGACTGGCTGCGGGGCAACCCCGCAAGCGGTCCCGGACTCCGGCTCCGCTCCCTGTCCGGATTCCTGACGGGGTCGATCGATCTCGTGTTCCGGGCCTCGGTAGACGGGCACGCTCGCTGGTACGTCGCTGACTACAAGACCAACCGGCTGCGCCCCGGAGAGGGAGGGTGGACCGCCCCCAGTCGCGAGGGCCACTATGGCCAGGCCTGGCTGTGCAAGGAGATCGTCGCGAAGAACTACTACGTCCAGTACATGCTCTACTCGGTGGCAGTGCACCGCTATCTCCAGTCCCGACTGACCGGATACGACTACGACCGGGACTTCGGCGGCGTGGTCTACCTGTTCGTGCGTGGGATGCTCGGGGCGGACACCGCTCGCGGGCCCGACGGACAGGTGAACGGCGTCTACTTCGATCGCCCGACCCACGGCACCATCGAGGCGATCTCGGCGCTGTTCCGGCGGAACGAGAGGCGCCCGTGACCGTCCGCCTGCAGAACCCCGCCTTCGCGACCCGCGCTGAACCCTTCGTGGCGGCCGGCCTCCTCGATACCACCGACCTTCACGTCGTGGGTCGCCTCGGCGCGCTGACAGGTGTCGACGACGTCGACGTCCTGCTCGGGCTCGCGTTCGCCGTGCGGGCGCCCCGCGCCGGGCACACCGGTGTCGACCTGTGCACGATCGCGCAGACGGCGGTCGGCGACGGACTCCCGCGCCGCGACGCTGCTACGGTGAGCGCCGGGGACCTGATCTGGCCGGAACCGGTGAACTGGAGGGCGCGAACACAGGCCTGCGTGCTCGTGGGGGCTCGCGGGAGCCCGTTCGAGCGGATGGGCGGCCTGATCCAGACCGGGCGCCTCGCCGACTACGAGCGCCGGCTCGCCGGGACGCTGAACCGACGGGCGGGCTTCGTCGCCGAGTCGGGAGTGGACATCCCCAGGCTGCAGGACGATCTGGCTCGGCTCTTTCTGGCCGACTCACGAAGCGCTCGGCAACGACTTGCCGGCGCCCTGGCGACACTCTCTCGCACAGCGGTGATCTCGGGCGGGCCGGGCACGGGCAAGACCACCACCGTGCGGGGCGTGCTGCTGTTGCTGCGCGGGCAGTCTCCGATCCCGCTGCGAATCGCCCTGGCCGCCCCCACGGGCAAGGCAGCCGCCCGGATGCGGGAATCGCTCCTCGCCGAAATTCCGCCCACGGTCACGCTCGACGAGCGGCAATGGCTGACGGGGCTCCAGGCGGGGACGTTGCATCGATTGCTGGGTTGGCAACCGAACTCCCCCTCCCGGTTCCGCCATGACCGCGAGCATCCGCTGCCCCACGACGTCATCGTCGTCGACGAATCGTCGATGGTCGACGTGGCGATGATGTGCAAGCTCGTCGACGCCGTCCGCGAGGACGCCAGGCTGGTGCTGCTCGGCGACCGCAACCAACTTGCGAGCGTCGAGGCGGGGAGCGTTCTGGCCGACCTCACCCTGCTCGCGGGCGCCTCGGGCATCCGTCTCGACCCGGCCGCTGCAGCGCGCGTGGCGACAGTGCTCGGTCCCGATGCGGTCGCCGGCACCGTCGATGCCACAGCGCCGCCGCTCGCCTGCGGCATGGTCCACTTCACGGAGGCGTTCCGGTTTGCCAACCCGAAGCTCGCCGCGCCGATCGCCGCGCTCACGGCGGCAGCCCTCGTGGACGAACCCGAGGCCGTCGCGCGGCACATCGCGACCGCGCTCCGGGGCCTGACCCCCTCTGCACCGGACGAACACTGGGCGGAGGGTCGGCTCGTGGGCACCATGACCTTCCGGCCGCACGTGGATCGGCGGCGAGCGATGCCCACGCCAACCGGGGACTCGATCGGAGGAGCGCACGGCAGTCCGGCGATGCGGTCCCGCGCCGATGCGCGACAGCTCAGCCTCTTCCCCACGCCCGTTCCCGGCACCGTGCCACCGCCGGGCGAATCCGAGGTCGATCCGCAGGTGATCCAGGGCATCATCGGCGCGTACGCCAGTTGCCTCCGCCCGCTCCGCCGGGACCCCGGGGCGAGAACGGCCTGGCGCGCGAGCCTGCACGCCATCGAGGACCTGCGAGTGCTCTGCGCCCAGCGACGGGGCCCGTTCGGGGTGAGCGGCCTCAACGCCGCGATCTTCGAGGGCCTCCGCAACGGGGGGACCGCGCGGCCCGAGGAGTGGGTCGGCCGAATCGTGCTGGTCACCGAGAACGACTACGAGCACGACTTGTGGAACGGGGACGTCGGCCTGGTCGCCAGGGACAAGGGAATCGCCACGGCCGTGTTCCTGCGCGGAGACGATGTGAAGGCGGTGGCACTCGGGGCGATGCCAGCGAACGAGACAGCGTTCGCGATGACCATCCACAAAAGCCAGGGCTCGCAATTCGGCCACGTGTACCTGGTGCTGCCGGACGAGCCGAGCCCACTCCTCACCCGTGAGTTGGTGTACACGGGCATCTCCCGGGCAAAGTCGTCGTTGACGCTGTGCTGCTCCCGGGAGGTGCTCGAGAGCGCGCTTGTCCGCCGCGTTGCCCGCGCGTCCGGCCTGGGAGACCGGCTCGCAGCACGCGCCTGAGCGCACGGCGCCGGGCGGGATGAAAAAGGAGAAACCCCCGCCTGACGAATCAAGCGGGGGTTAGGGGAGGCCGGCGGTTACCTACTCTCCCACACCCGTTGGGGTGCAGTACCATTGGCACGAGAGAGCTTGACTTCTGTGTTCGGAATGGGAACAGGTAG
>CAIQVJ010000125.1 GCA_903875225.1 uncultured Pseudomonadota bacterium | reverse complement strand
CGTTCCGGATGGGCGTCTGGGTCCCCGTGAGCCTGGAGCTGTGTGAGGCGGTCGCAGCGGCGACGGCTGCGCCAGCTCGCCGTCCGCTGCTCGCCCCGCGTTCGGGATGAGCGTCTGGGTCCCCGTGAGCGTGAAGCGGTGTGAGGCGGTCGCAGCGGCGACGGCTGCGCCAGCTCGCCGTCCGCTGCTCGCCCCGCGTTCCGGATGGGCGTCTGGGTCCCTGTGAGCGTGAAGCGGTGTGAGGCGGTCGCAGCGGCGACGGCTGCGCCAGCTCGCCGTCCGCTGCTCGCCCCGCGTTCCGGATGGGCGTCTGGGTCCCCGTGAGCCTGGAGCTGTGTGAGGCGGTCGCAGCGGCGACGGCTGCGCCAGCTCGCCGTCCGCTGCTCGCCCCGCGCTCCGGATGGGCGTCTGGGTCCCCGTGAGCGTGAAGCCCTTCCAGGCGGTCGCAGCGGCGACGCCCTGCCTGCCCCCGCGGCCAGTCGGCGCGGGCGGTCGATCGGGCGCGGGGAGGGGTGCAGGGGAGGGGCGGCAGCCACTCCCTCGCAGGGCCGCGCGCCGGTGCCCAGCGGCGTTCCACTGCCCGAGGTGGACAGCGCCCCCGCCTACGGAGCCGCCCAACTCCCAAACGCTACCTGCCCGGCTCGTAGTCCGGCCCGTCGGGTTCGCGAACGACAGGAGGGGGTTGGGCAGGAGCGGGTGAGGCGGCGGCTTCGTCTTCGAGGGCGATCCACAAGCGCACGGCCGCGAGGACGCGCTCCTCGACAGCACGGTGTCGCAGCCGGGCACAGGCGACCGGGTGCATGCCGAGCGCGTGGGCGATCTCGGGGCCCGGGATCCCGGCTGCTGTCCCGAGCGTGGCGGCGGCTCTGCGGGCCAGCACCTCGGCGGCGCCCTTCCCCGTGAGCGTGGGCTCTGCACCCACGGCGCTGGCAGCGGCGCTGGCGAGACGTGCCGCGCCGACTGCCCGCAGGCGGGCATCGTCCGCGGGCTGCAGAGGTCGCTCGGGCAGGAAGACCGCGGCGTAGGCACGCCGCAGGCGCCAGCGGGGCAGGGCGGTGGCGATGCGCAGGTTCAGCCCTGGCAGGATCCGCGCGCCGACGAGATCCGGGAAGCACGACCCGGTCCACACCGCTGGGTGCCCGGCGATCCCGTGCTTCCACGACTGGCGCAGGATGTACCCGTCGGCGAGCCAGTCCATGTGGCTGCGGTCTCGGACCGGCCGGACGAAGGGCGGGTCGAGCGGGGCGGCCACGAGCGCGCGAAAGGCGAACGTCAGGGCCCCGGAGAGCACGCCCCTGCGGACGTCGTCGCAGTAGAGGACCACGTGGATGTGATCGTCCACGACGGAGTACAGCACCACCTCCCCGCCGGCGACCCTCGCCAGAGCCCGGATCAGGCGTCGCCGAACGCCCTCGTCGGGGGCCAGCGGCCGCCGCCCGACGCTGGACCAGGTCAAATGCCAGGTGTGCATGGGCGGGCGATAGCCTCGTTCCGGGCGAGGTGCAACCGTTCTGCCAGGGCGCGGGCTCGCCTGCGGAGAACGGTTTGGTTTTGGAACCGTTCTGCCAGGGCGCGGGCTCGCCCGCCGAGAACGGTTGGGTTTTGGAACCGTTCTGTCAGGGCGAGGGCTCGCCTGCGGAGAACGGTTGGGTTTTGGAACCGTTCTGCCAGGGCGCGGGCTCGCCCGCCGAGAACGGTTGGGTTTTGGAACCGTTCTGTCAGGGCGCGGGCTCGCCCGCCGAGAACGGTTGGGTTTTGGAACCGTTCTGTCAGGGCGCGGGCTCGCCCGCCCATGCTGCGGGCACCCGGATCTCGGGCTGTTCGGCGCGGCTCCCCCTCGTCTCGAGCCTACAGCCCCTCCGCCCGCACCTTCTGGTCGGCGTCCTGCTTGAACAGGCCCTCGTACTCGCTCGCGTTCTCGTTCATGCGGGCGGGCGAGGCGGCGGCCGGAGCGTAGTCCTCCATGTAGCCGAGGTTCTTCAGGCGCTCCCGGTCCACTGACCCCGCCGTGCCCTGGCCCAACGCATAGCGGTCCCCGTCCCGGGCCAGTACGCTGCTGACCGCCTGGGGGAAGTAGACTGTCCCCGTGGCGTCGGTGCGTGCGCTGAGCGCGGTGCCGCTGCCCTGGAACGCCCAGACCTGCGCGCCGCCGAGCGCCCGGCCGCGCATCGTGGCCAGGTGAGCCAGCGTGGGCCCGCCCCCCTGCACGGTGAGCTCGGCGTCGGTGCGGACGAGCAGGCTCGTCTGCGTGACCCCGCCGGTCGTGATCGTGAGCAGGTAGGCGCCGTTCGGGAGCGCGGGGATGGGGACGTCGCCGTCTGCGCCGACAGCCAGCGTGCGTGTCGCGGTGGGCCGCAGGCCGGTGACCTGGACACCGCTGGAGTCCAGCGTTCCGCCGCTGTTGAGCAGTGCGGCTTCGAGCTGGATGGCGATCGCGGTCACCGTGACCTCCGTGCCCGACTTCAGGTTCGCGGGGACCGTGGAAGGCATCCCGGGGGTGAGCGTGAGCATGGATGGCAGCACGAACGCCGTGCGGTCGAGCCACTGCAGCCGTTGGGCCGCCTCGTTGTTCCCGATGTTGGCCGCGACCGTGTAGGCATCACGGGCCGGGCCGGGTCGACCGAGCGCCTCCAGCACGCGCCCGCGCTCCAGCGCGACGAGCGCGGTCGCCTCGCGGTCGGGTGGGGTGATGTGGTCGAGCAACGTGAGGGCCCCGGCCGGATTGGCTCCGACCGACTCCGCGTGGGCGGCCGCCAGGGAGAGCAACCAGCTCACCTCCTCAGCGCCGGCGCGCCCTGCGAATGCGCGTGCCAGCGGGCCGGCCAGCGCGGCCTGACGGGTATCGTCGCCCAACGAGGCGAGCGCGTCCGAGAGCGTGGATGCGGCCTGGGCGGCCTGGGTGGTCGCGGCGGCGTTCGCGGTGCCGTGCCAGCCATCGCGGTGCAGCAGGAGGAAGCCCGCGAGCTCCGCCGCGGCAGTGTGGCGCAGCGATGAGCGGGTGTAGCCGAGCCGGTCGCCACCGCCCTCTGCGCGGGTGAGCAGCATGGCGGGGGCGAGGAAGCGCGCGCGACTCACGGTCGGGGTCTCCGGGTAGCGCAGCACAAGCGCGCGCAGGAGCTTGAGCGCCGTGAGGTCGAGTCCGCCGGACTGCAGGCCCGAAACGGCCGCGAGCTCCTCCTTGAAGCGTGCGTCCATCACGACGCGGACTGCGGCGAGCGCACGTCGGGGGTCGCCCCCCGCAGAGGATGGCGCCGTGGCGTACGCGTGGGCGAGGGCTGCGGCCGTGGCGAGGTCGAGCACGCCGTCCGGGGCGTGCTCGCGAAACGACTGGAAGCCCCGGATGAGCCCGGTGGGGTCGCCCCCCACCGCGCCTGTGAGCAGGGTGGTGCTGACCGCAGCGAGCACGTCGGAGGGCAGCTCCGCGGTGCGTTGCAGCCCTTCGAGCAGCCCCAGCCCGACAGCGCGATCGGGCCCGTCGAGGCTCGCGAGGCGTGTGCCGAGGCCCAGCTGCTCGGCCTGGCTCAACGCGTCGGTCGCAGCGGAGTCCGAGGCAGGGGTGACGTGCAGCGAGGCGGTGCCCGACGCGAGCCGGTGTCCGAGCGGGTCGAACCAGGCGACCGCGAGCTGCTGGTCACCGGGGTGGACGGTGCGGAGCGTGCAGTCCACCCAGCGGGAGTCGTTGAGCGAGGGGGGCAGGTCGACCCATTCGGTCACGGCGCCGACGGGGCACTGCAGCCGCGTGGGGAGCGGGTTGGCGGGGACCACCAGCCAGATGGGCAAGGTGCGGAGCGCCGGCGTCTCCGGCGGGCCGTGCTGCACGAGGGCTGCGTCCGGACCCGACCAGCGCCCCCCGTTGGCGAATTCCGCGCGGGAGAAGGTCTCCCCGTGCCATCGGGCGAGCGGCGCCTCGATGGCGAGATCGATCGTCTGGCGCGTATCGAGGGCCATGGTGGGGAGGGTGCGCGCCTTCCCCCTGGGAAGGCCAAGCGCGTGGAGCGCCAGCGCGCGGTCGGCCGGGCTGGCTGCCGCGGACCGGGCGATGGCCCACCAGCCCGCGACGAACGCCGGCTCCGAGGTGCCCGAGATGACGGCGCGAGCTGCCGCTTCAACCGTGTCCGCAGGGTCCCGCGAGGCGGCGGTCATCGCCTCCTGGTCCTGTCCGGCGAGCCAGAGCGCCAACGCCGCACGTGCAGTCACCCAGCCTCCGCCATCGGGGCCCGCGGGCTCGTCGAGCAGCCGCTCGGCCGCCACGCGTGCTCGTTCGCGCTGCGAGTCGTCGCCCCCCGCCAGCAGCAGCGTGGCGAGCGCGCGCTCGGCGTGGTGCGGATCGGGGATGGCCCCCGAGGCAGGGACATCCACCGTGCCGCCGGCAAGGTGGCGCGCGATGGCCAGCTCCGGGGTCGTGGGCGGCCGGAGCGCCCACGCCGCCTGCGCGGGCAGGCGGGCGGAGCCGATGCCCGCAGCTTTCAACCCCTCCAGCGCGTGGAGCTGTGCGTCCAGCGGGAGCCTCCGTGCCCACGCCACCAGCTCCGCGGCATCTCCGGTCGGCGGGGGTGGCGCATCCCCCTCGACCGGGCGCGCCGCAAGCTCGCCCCCCAGCTCCACCGGGACGATCCGCGTTGCCCAACGTCCGTCCGCAGTACGGATCACGACCTCGATGTCGGCTCCCTGCACCCACGCGGGCACCTCGAACGGGAACGCGCCCGGCGCCTTTCCATCCACGACGCCGATCGCGACGGCATCTCCGGTGAACGGGGTGTTCGCCGTGATGCGGCCGGTCGCCCAGTCGCTGGCGCCGTACCCCGAGCCGCCGCTCCCCCGACCCGAGATGCCACCCATCCCCTCGCCATAGCCACTGGAGTCCTCGGACTTCTCGGCCGCCGGGCTGAATCCGAAGTCCACCCGCTTCACGTCCGTCGCCTCGTGGATGCGCTCCTCTTCGGCGAGCAGGCCCGCGGAGATGGCGACCCCCCAGGTCGGCGTCGGGGTCCACGGGTCGGTGTACACCCCGGCGTCGCCGTCCCAGAGCGGCGCCGCGGCTGCCGGCGTGAGGTCCGGGCCCGGCGCGCTGTCCCGCAGGTAGGCCCATACGTGGCTCCCGGCCGGGGCGTCGATGGTGAGCGGTGCCGGGCTCCCGCGCTGCAAGGTGCCTGTGACCGTGATGGTCGGCGTGTCTGGCCCGGTGATCGGCACCAGCTCACCGCTCGCCGATTGCACCCACGCGGTGCGCGCGCCGGGCTGCGGCTTGAGGTCGAGCGGCCCGCCGTCCTGGACGATCCGGGCGACGCGGACGCCCTCGGCGGTCGTCGCAAAGAGCGTCGCCGGTCCACGCCAGGTGCCGTCGGCAGCGAGGGGCTCACCAGGGGCGCCGGGGTCCACGACGCGCGTGTACACAGTCGGGCCGGCCGCTCCGTTCCAGCTCGTGAGGGTCCACAGGCCGGCGGACGGGAGGGTGAGCGGTCGGTTCATCGGCGACCACACCTCGCCCGGCCCATCGGTGCGCATGGCGTGGATCTGCTCGTCGCTCGTCGTCCGGGTGCCGAGTTGGATCGACGACCCCAGGGCCACGATCGGCGGAACGCCGGTGAGCTCGGGAGCGGGTCCCGCCGGGGCGGTGCTCGCCGTAGCGCTCACGGTGGTGCCGTCTGCGAGCTCGATCATCACGTCTACGGGCTCCCCCGGGCGCGCCAGGAGGAGGTCGATCGGCAGGTCCAGGCTCTCGGCGCCGAGCACCACAGCCGTGTGCGTGGTGCTCCACGGCGTGGTGATGGTCACCTCCGCGGAGAGGGGCTCCGAACCGCTGTCGAGGCGGGAGACATGGGCGGTCAACGTGGTGCTGCCGGCTCGCGGTGCGCGGGTGGACAGCGTGAGTCCGACCGGCGCCTGGACCGGGGCGCTGGCGGCGGGCACGGGCGCGGTGGCGAGCTGTGAGCCGTCCCGGACGAGCGCAAGGGAGCCAGCCCCCTGCGTGTACAACCGCGCGTGCCCCACGCCGCCGTCGAACACCAGGGGCACCGATTCCAGCGTGCTGCCATCGCGGGCGTGGCTCTCGAGCACCATGCCCCTCGAGGGCGCGCTGCCCACCGGAGCGGTGCCGAACACCTGCACGTCGCACACCCTGCCCGCGGTCGGCACGGCGCGGTCCCAGAGCACCACGCTCCACGCCTCTGCGGTGTCTTCCTGCCCGCCGAACCCGCTCGAGGTGCCGAACCCGAGCGCGCCGCCGCTGCTCGCCATCACCCGCACCGGGTTCGTGCCCTTCGTGCGTGCGATCCCGTCGGAGCCGGTCCTGCCGCGGGTGATGGTGCCCCCGTCGTCGATCAACAGGCTCGCGTTGGGGACCGGGCGGTCGCCGCGCAGCACGGCGATCACGGCTTCGTCTCCGCGCCCGACGATCTGCACCCGCAGGGGATCGGAGACGACGAGGGCGGTGCCGCGCTGATCGCCGGCTCGCACGGTGATCGCCGCGAGTTGGCCGGCGGAGCGGGGCGCGACCCGCACGGTCTGCAGGCCCGTGAGCGGGACCGCCCAGGCCTTGTCCGGCTCCAGCAGGAACGCGTCGAGGGTGGTGTCCAGCGGGTTCACACCGCTCCCCGCCGTGCCGCGGAACAGCGCCTCGGCGTCCACGCTGTGCTGTGTGACCTGCAGCTCCTTGACCGCGCTCGCGGTCACGTCCACGGCACCGTCGACCGGCTGCAACCGGAGCTGGGTCGAGGCCTGAGCGTGGGCGCGGACGAGGTTGACGTCGGCCACGACGGCGGGCGAGTCGCTGGTGCTGCCGCCGGTGCAGGTGGCGTCGAAGCGCTCGGCCTCGGCGGTGGTCGCGCCGGAGGAGATCAGGCGGGTGGCGAGCTCATCGCACCACGGCCCCTCCGGGAACCCCACGGCGAGGGTCCACAGCGCGTCCGTGCGCGCCGCCGGCTCTCCGGAGCGGTCGGCTGGGATCACCCGGTAGAGCAGCGTCGGGTTGCCGGCGCCGTCGGGGGTGTCGAGCGCGGCCCTGGCAGCGGTTGGGTCGGTGGCGGACTCGAGCAGCGCGTCGAGCGCGGCGGCGCGGGCGCTGTCACCGGCGGGCGTGCGACCCTCCGCGTCGGCGATGTCGAGCCAGAGCTTGCGCCGGCCGACGGGATCGCGGGTGAGCGCCGCTCGGGCTGTGCGGAGATCGCGAGCGAGGGCGTTGACCGCAGCGGGGTCGGTCGCGGAGACGTCGCTGCGCAGCCCGGAGACGGCGGCGAGCGCGGTCGGGGGGTCCCGCTCGGCCAGGGTGAGCACCCACTGGAGGCGCATGCGCACCATGTCCAGGGTGTCGGGGAGGTGCTCGAAGGCGCTGAGCAACGTGGCGTCAGGCACCTGCTGGGCGAGCCCGGTCAGGAGCTCCCCGATCCTGGTCGCGTCTGCAGGATCGGTCACGAGCAGGTCGGCCAGCTCGGCTGCCGCAGCCCGCGGGTCTGTCGTGGTGAGCACCTCGGCGTAGCGCAGGCGTGCTGCTGTCGCGGAGCCTGGGAGCGGCTTGCGAGCACCGGCGCTGGCTGCGACCAGTCGGGCGCGCGCTCGCTCGGGATCGCTGAAATCGGGCGGCAGGCGGAAGAGCGCATCCTCCGCTTCGTTGCGGACGGACTCCGAGGGGGAGAGCGTGATCGCGGCGTCGAGGAACCTGGCGGCGTTCTGCACGTCGGGGGGGCCCGAGACGCCACCCTTGATCCGTTCGGCCGCCCAGCCGATGAGCAGCCGGGCGAGCGCATCGCGGTGGGTGCCGGCCATGGCGGCGTCCATCTGTGGCAGCGCCGCAGCGAGCGCGACGCCGCTCTGCCCCTGCGCCGCGGCGATGTCGATGCGGCCCCACACGTCGCGCGGATCCGGCCCGGCGAGCAGGCGACCGGCGGCGGCGTAGTCGCCCGCCTCGAGGGCGTAGCGGCCCGCGAGCCAACGCAGCTCAGGGTCGTCCTCTGCCGCGAGGATGCTCACAGCATCTGCATCGTGTCCGGCGAGCGCAGCGCGCAGCGCGGCCTCCTCGGGCGTGCCCGGCGTCGTGGCGGCGCCCGTCGCGGTCAGGGGGAGGGTGGCGAGCAGGACCAGGGCGGTGAGAGCTGGAGTACGCATGTGGCGTCAGACCATAGCGCAGGCGGTTTGTTCGCGGATATCGTTCGACCTGCGGGTTCTTTGCGGCGCTCGCCAGCGCCCGGTCAGCGCTGCGGCCCGAGTTGTCGCCGCTGGAAGTCGAAGAACCGGGACGGCAACCCCGTCGTGGCCGTGCAACCGGCGGCCGCGCGCCCGATGCTGCCCTCCTCGCCAGCGTCCGAGGCGGCTCCTCGGAAGTACAGCACCGGGTGGCCGTCCTCCACATCCACGAAGGGGTGATCCACGACGCCTGCCATCCAGTCGGCTGCGCCCGCTTCGAGGATCGCATCCGGGGTGGCCTCGAGGTCGAACCACGCTGGGTCTGCGCTCACCGCGAGGCCGATCTCCGACTGGCTCGGCTCGTCCTCCGCTGGCGACGAGCCGCTCTTGAGGTCCGGGAACCACTTTCGCGTGTACCACAGGTAGTACTGATCGCCGTGCCGGATGACCTGGGGAGAGTCGTAGAGGGCTCCCTTCCCGGGCCTGGGGTGCATGGCCACAGGCTGCGGGTGCATCGTCCACTCATCCCCATCCGGGGAAGTCGCCATGCACAGGGTGGACTTCACGTGTGATCCGCAGCGCATGTACATCCGATAGGTGTTGGTGTCCCGGAGCACACTGGGCTCCCAGAGGCTGCCCCGCATCCAATCTTCGGTGGCCTCGAGCACCGGGCCGCCGGGCTCCACTTCCCAGTGCCCCCCGTGCGAGGTGGCGGCGAAGATGACGCGTTGCTTGCCGGGAAGGTTGGCCCGAAACCAATGCCGCTCCAGGCTGCCTTCCACGAGGGTGGTGGTACAGCCGAGTTGCTCCGCCCCTTGCCCCGCGAGATCGCTCGGGCGCAGCACTGGCTCGGGCTGCACCTCCCATGTGCTCCCCTGCCGGATCGCCATCCCGATGCCGGAATCGCCGGTCGCATCCTGGTACTTGAAGTACATCCGCCTGCTGCCGTCGGTGCCGGTGACCACGTCGGGGCACGTGACGAGCTTCGTCCGCCACGTCGCAGCGGCCGAGGTGTCTGGTCCGAACAGCACCTCGGTCTGGGCGGTGTACTTCGGGGAGCCAAGGCAGTCGCCGGTCCCCGTCGGTGCGACGAGCGGCCTCGGAGCCTGCGGAGCGTCGTCCGGAGGTCCGAAAAACCCCCAGAGCAGCGCGGCCCCCGAAAGCGAAAGTCCGAGCACCAGGGTGGCCCGGAGCAGCACGCTCTCGGTCAGGCTCATGGGTGGTCTCCGTCGAGAGGCACGGTCGGGCCCGGGTCGACGGGGGCGGAGGTCCCGTGCTTCTTGCCGGCCTGGGGTGGCTTCTCACCGGCCTGTCCGCGGCCGCGGTAGTCCGCAAGCAGCGGCTCGACCGTGTACAGGAGCTTGCGCAGCTCGTCGGCATCGATGTAGGAGTCCCCGTTCAGGTCGAGCTTCTCGAACTCCATGCCGGGCGCCGCCGCCGAGTCGAATTCGAACGCGCAGAGGCGCCCGTCGTGGTCCTGGTCCAGCGTCGCGATCAACCGCGTCGGGGGCGTCGAGTCCCGAAACGAGGGCGTTGCATCCGGCTGCGCCGGAGGGCTGGCTTCCACGGACTTCACCGCCTCCAACAGGATGGAGTTGTCCACGTACGGGGCGATCGGCTTCGCCCCGGGGATGTAGGCGTGCTTGACGAGCAGCGCCTGCATCGCCTCGAGCGTGGGCAGCTCCACGGTCGGCACCGGCGAGTACTGGGGCAGGTTGAAGCCTACGAAGAAGGACAGGTCCATGCCGAGTGACTTGTCGCGCCCGTTCATGGCCCGGTCCCCCGGAGTGAGCGCGCGCTCGTAGTCCACGCGACGCTTGTAGGCCCGGAGGAACCGGAGCAGGGAGTCGCGGCGGGCCAGGATGACGTCGTTCCTGCACACAAGCAGCGACTGTGACAGCGAGGGGTCGGCAAAGTCGTACTTGAAGTTTGGGAAGAGCTCGTAGGTGCCGTCGCCGACATGGTCGGCGGCGACCTGGAGGTGCAGGAACGCGAGGTCCACGGCGGTGGCGTCGAGCATCTGCTTGAGCCTGGCCGAGGGCACCTGGTCCAGGATGGTCACATCGTCGAGCGCGACCCCCTGGTGGAGCAGGAATTCGCGCACCATCACGGCATCGAACGGACCCGACTCGCGGCTCCCGATCGAGAGCCCCTTGAAGTCCGCCGGACCGCGGATGTCCAGCGCCTTGCGGACGATCACCACCTTGCCGGGAGCGTCGCGCGAGTCCTGGCCGAGCTTCGCGATCGCGGTCCAGGGCATTCCCTCGTTCACGACGAGCAGGAAGGAGGACTCGCCGATCATCCCGCAGTCGAGCCTCCCGGACTTCATCTCCGCGATGATCTCCGGGCCGGTGGTGCGCCCGAAGTCGCCCGCCCCTGCCTCCTGCCTGGTGACCATCCGGAATGCGAGGATCGTGGGCGGGAGGTCGTAGAAGATGGAGTCGTCGGCGTCCTTGGTCGCGCTGAAGACGACCTTCACGCCCTCCCGCTCGTATCCCCCGTCGTCCATCGCCCGGTACAGCAGGGTGTTGCGCCCGCCATGGAAGTAGCCCACGCGAAGGGGTGCGTCCTCGAACCAGTGGGGCAAGCCTGGGGTGTCACACCCCGTGAGCGCCGCGCCGAGCGCGAGCGCTGCCAGCAGGAGCGGCGACGAGCGGTGGGTCGGCGACATCACCAGTACCCGTTCTCGTGCAGTGTCTTCTGGATCTCGGGGGAGATGGGTTTTGCGGCCACCCCGCTGTCCAGCGTCGAGTACCACTCCACCATCGCCTTTCGAAGCTCCTCCGCCAGCCCGAGGTTCGCGGCGAGGATGTCCTGCTGCTCCCTGGGCTCCTCCGACGAGGCGAAGAGCGCGAAGGACCCACCGTCGATGGGATCAGCCGCCAGGTGCGCGCCGTAGCCCTCGTCCGTCAGTCGGTACCCCTGGAAGACGAGCCGATGGGTGGCGGTCCGCACCGAGGACTGGCCGAGCACCCCCTGCTGGAAGACCTTGTCCTTCGACGCGACCGGCCTACCCTCGAGCAGGGACCAGACGCTTCGCCCCCGGGCACCCGCGGGCGGGACGCTGCCGGCGATGTCCATCACGGTGGGGACGATGTCCAGCGCCTCCACGAGATCGGTTCGCCTCTCCCCCCGCCAGGCCTGGGGCACCGCTCCGCCGGTGACGAGGAACGGCACACGCGTGGTCGAGTCGAAGATCACGGTGCGGTGGTTGAAGTACCCGTGCTCCTGGAGGTCCTCGCCATGGTCGGCCGTCACGATCACGACCGTGTTGTCCCAGAGCCCCTGGGTGACGAGGTTTTCCAGGAACAACCCCACGTACGTGTCGGCCTCCAGCACGGCGCTGTCGTAGTGCTCCACGGCGTGGTCGATGTCGTCGGGCGAGAGGACCTTGCGACGCTCCTGGGCGCCGGCGGTCCGGGCGTACGCCGCGAGCTTCTCGTAGCTCTGGGGATCGGTCATCCGCTCCCCGACCTCGTGGTCCAGCCACTCGAGCTGGAAATCCGGGTAGTAGACGCCGTCGTAGACCAGCTCGGTCGCGTTGCGCTTGCTGAGCAGCTTGCACAGCTTTTTGTTCGAGGGGCTGAGCTCGAAAGGATGGAAGAACACGGACTCGTGCACGTACGGGCGGTGGCAGTCGTAGCCGTGCAGGAAAAGGAAGAAGGGCCTGCCGGTGGCGCGGGTGCCCACCCACCTCGATGCCTGGGCGCCGGTCTCGAAGAAGCTCCCGAAGTCCTTCCCCTCGAAGAATGTTGCAAAACCTTGCTTGAACCCGAAGAATGCCTTCACGTGTCCGCCGGCCACGAACGCCGCGGTGTCGTATCCGACCGCGGTGAGCGCCTCGGCCAGGGTGTCCGCGCTGTCCGGGACCGTGTACGTGCGGTAGTCGGGGCGCGCGATCTCGGAGGGGTAGCGTGAAGTGAAGATGGGTGCGTGGGAGAGCAGGGACTCGTTGGACTGGCTGAACGAGTTGGTGAACGTCACGCCGTCGACCGCGAGCGAGTCAAGGTTCGGCGTGGTCCGGCGCGGGTTCCCGCCGAAGTGGGTCCGATCCTGGCGGAGCCCGTCGATGGAGATCAGGATGATGTTCGGTGCGGTCACCTGCGATTCGTCCGGGGCTGCGCCCGGGACCGCGGGGACCGTCGATCCTGCGCACCCGGTGAGCGTCGCCGCGTGGATCAGCGCCGGGATGACAATCCATGCGGGGAGTCGGGCGCCGGGGATCCTCACAGCCCCAACCGCCGGCGCTCCTCGAGCACCTCGTCCCTGGTGAGGCAGGTCTTCACCCAGTCGTTCTTCTGAAGGAATGTGCAGACATCGGCCGGCGTATGCCCGTTTGCCCGCAGGTTGTCGAGGTTCAGGTAGACGTTGAGCTCCTGGATGTCCTCGAACACGGGGTGGTCGGGCGTTCCAAACGTGGCCTCCAGCGTGGCCTGCAGCTCGAGGCGTGGGTGACGCCGCACGTCCTGCGACGCTGCCCCCAGGCTGGGTCCGAAGCCGTGGTCCGCGGTCACGAACAGGACGTAGTCCAGCCCGACGGTCTTCTCGAGCGTTTCCTGGAAGCGCCCGATGAACGCGTCCAGCTCGTCCAGCCCCGCCCGGTACTCCAGGCTCTCGGGCCCGAAGGCGTGGCCGATGTTGTCGCTCACCTTCTGGTTGAAGAAGAGCAGGTCCGGGCTGTCACCCTTGCCGACGGGCTCGTTGGCGAGCATCAGCGAGACCACCTGCTCGCCGATGCGGACATTCTGTGGCGAGAGGAAGAAGTCCTTGGGGCTCTCGAGGTGTCGGCCCAGGAACTCGGCCCCGGCAGCGCGGTCGATGTACCCGTGCAGGAAGCCCTGCAAGTACGTGGGCAGGAGGTAGAACTGCGCGTTGCTCTCGATCTCGTCGGATCCGTCACCCTGCCAGACCACGAGGTCGGGGTCGCCCTTCGGGAACGCCGTGCCATGGCCCGCCATCGCGATTGCGGCGCGCGCCTGGCTGGAGAAGCTCATCACGATCGGGCGGTTCCCGTGCTGCATGTCGTACAGGTCGGCGACAGTCGGCGCGAGCAGTCGGCTGGGGTCCTGGTGGACGAACACCTCCGTCTTGCGGCCCGGTCCTGTGCGGGTGTAGTTGATCGGGATGCCCGTCTTCATCGGCGGCAGGCCCGTCGAGAGCACCGAATGGCTCACGGTGGTGCTGGACGACATGTAGTCCAGACGGGTGTTCGAGTATTCCTGCCCGCGGGCCCTGAGCGCTGCAAAGTTCGGTTGCCGGCCCAGGTACTGGTCCCACATCGTGTAGGGCAGGGCGTCCATGACCAGGACCACGATCAGCTTCGGATGGCCCGCCCGGGGTACGGCGAGCGCGGGCGCGACGACCCCTGGGGGGCGCTTGACGGCGAGGAGATCGAACAGGGTCGCCCCGATGCTCTCCAGGGACACCGGTTCCGGGTGGACCGCTGGCGTCGGGTCTCCGGGCACATACACGAGCAGGGGGACATGCCGCTCCCTGTCATACGCCGAGAGGTGGAACGCAGCCTTGCGTTGATCCGAGGAGTCCGCCCCATCGGCTTCGAGGATGTAGTGGCCAGGAGCGAGGTGCAGGTAGATGTCTCCGGACCACGGCTCCACCACGGTCCTCGCGTAGAGGTCGAGGATCTCCGACCGGGGCACGGGGGCGTAGTCACTGTCAGCGGTGGGCGCATCGGGCCACGGTGTGGCCTCCCGGCGCCGCCTGGTCCTGGCCGCGTCGGGCAGTGCCTGTCCCTCGTCGTTCCCCCTGGCGCGTCCATTCTCGACGCCTGCACGTGCCTCGTGTGCCGCCTCGGGTTCGCGCGGAGCGTCGGTGGCGCAGCCGGAGCTGCAGACGGCGAGCACGACCGTCCCCGCGAGCGCGCACAGAGTTCCCGTGCCGGCTCGCGCGCCGCCTGACGCGTTCATCGGCTCGAGGTCCGTTGCCCTGCCCTGGCGGTCGTGGTGGGGCGAACAGAAACCACCAGAGGACTCCGCGACCGGGGCGCGAACGTACCTGCGTGGCCGGGCTTCGGCAAGGCCCCCCCGGCCTTCGTCATTCCACCGGCTGGAGCTCCAGCGGCCCCGAGATCGTCAGCTCGATGTCGTTGAAGTCCTGGTCTCCCCCGCCGTACTGGTCCTCGAAGCCCACGACCCACATGCAGTCGCCCGTGTAGGTCACCGCCGCGTGGTTGAACCCGTCCTCGTTTCGGGTGGAAGGTCCGCTGTAGTAGGTGTACCCGGTGTCTGCGACCACGATCGCGAACTCGAGCTCCGTGCCCACCGCGAACGTGCCAACGGAGGTGCTCGTCCCCTCCGGGGTCGTATGTCCCGTGCCCACCGCGATCCGCTCCGGCTCCCAGAGCCAGAGCTCGCTCGTGTAGCCGGCGCTGCTCCCTTCGAACGTGATCTCGAACCCGAGGTTGGACTGCGTGACGACGAGGCCGGCGGCCGGGTGCATGTCGTAGGCGGTTCCGGGGTCGTAGCAGGCATCGTCCCCCACCACCGCCACCCCGGTGTCTGAGTCCGTGGTGCCCGAGACGTCGGAGTCGTGGGCAGCGGTGTCGAGGTCGGAGGACGAATCGCCGCGGGCGTGCTGGATCTTTTCTCCGAGGCTGTATTCGGAGCAGCCGACCAGCAGGGGCAGCAGGCCGGGCAGCGCGCGGTGGAACATCGAACCTCCACCGTTTTTCGAAGCACGAAGCATGCCACGTAATTGTCAAGGATTCACCTGTTTGCTGGGGCATCGATGTCCCAGTTTCTGGGGCTCGCGTGCCGCACACGCTACCCAGGTGCTCCTCGCGGCCTGGCGCGCACGGCGCCCGTGGCAGGCCTTGCCGGCCGGGTAGCGGGGGGTGTAGGCTCCCGACCATGCGCTCGTCGACCAGCATCCTGCTCCTGTTCGGTCCATTCCTCGCGGGCTGTGCCCTGGTGTCGGACGCTGATCTGCTCTCGCGGTGCGATCTGGACGGTGACGGCGTGCCGCGCGACGGCTGCGGGGCCGCTGTCGTCGGGGACTGCGACGATGGCGATGCGAGCGTACAACAGCGGACATTCCACGCCGACGCCGATGGTGATGGGGAGGGTGGGCAGGTCACGATCACCGCCTGCACGCCACCCGATGGGTTCGTGGACAACGATGGAGATTGCGACGACGGGGATCCGGAGGTGACCGGGCTCCTCTGGTACCCCGATCTCGATGGCGACGGGTATGGCGACGCTGCAGGCGCGGTGAGCTCCTGTGAAGGGATCTACCAGTACGTGCCGATCCCGGGCGACTGCGACGACACCCGGGACGACGTGCACCCCGGTGTGCGTGACTACTGCGACGACGGGCTCGACAACGACTGTGACGGCATCGTGGACGACCTCGCCTGGTACTTCGACGCCGACGGGGACAGCTTCGGGGATCCCGACGCCATGCTCCTGACCTGCGCCCCGACCCCCGGCTACGTCTCCCAGGCCGGGGACTGCGACGACGCGAACCCTGGCATCAACCCGGCGGCTCCCGAGATCTGCGACGACGAGGATCTCGACGAGGACTGCAACGCCCTCTCCGACGACGCCGACCCCGCCGTGACCGGCCGCCCGTCCTGGTACGTCGACACCGACGGCGATGGGTACGGCAGCGGAGACCCCGTGGTCGCCTGTGAGGCCCCGCCGGGGCGGACGGTGGGCGTGGACTGCGACGAAGCCGATCCCGAGGTTCATCCGGGCGCAGCCGAGGTGTACTACGACGGCGTGGACACCAACTGTGACGAGGGCGACGACGACGACGCCGACGGGGATGGTCACGGCAGCGACACGCTCGGCGAGGCCACCGGTGACGACTGCAACGATGCCGACCCCTCCATCCACGGAGGGGCGCTGGACGCGCCTGACGACGGCGTCGATCAGAACTGCAGCGGTGCCGACTTCGGGCTGGCTGCCTGCCTGCAGGCGGCGTCGGAGAGCGTGCTCCGGGACTACGCCTACACGCCGGTCGCGCTCACCGGCTCGGTGGGGTCCGATTGCTGGGACGGCGCCTCCTACGAGGTCTCGGGGATGCGCTACGCGGTCACCAGCGCCGATCTGGCCCTCGGCGCCACCGATGATTCCACGGACATGCCGATCGCCGCGACCTTCGACAGTTCGCTGAACACCGAGGCCGACCCGTTCCAGATCGATCTCGAGATCCTCTGCGCCACCTCGAGCTGCACCGGCTACGTCTCCCCGATCCCCGGGGAGCTCACCAGCTCGCTCACCGTGGTCGGAACCTCCCTGGATGCAGGCGAGACCGTCGTGGACGTCACCGTCGCCGCACCCCGGGTGAGCCTGACCGCGGGCAGCGATTCCGTGACCACCGCGTGCGCGGGGGCGCTCACGCAGGTGCTGGACTTCCTGGGCACCTCGTCGACCGAGATGCTCTACGCCGCGGTGAGCGCGACCCAGACGGACCTCGAGGCGACGTTCGCCACGGATGTCGAGACGAAGGTGGAGTCGACCTGCAGGGATTGAACACGGCCTCCGGGCATGGCGTCGTGCACCGCGAGTGAGCGCCACGGCGGGCGCGCCCCCCGGCGCGCGGCGCGGATCGTGATCCTTCCCCTGGCAAGATCGGATACCATACCGGGATGTTCGCCATCCTCCTCTCTCTCGCCGTCGATCCCGTGTTCGCCGGCAGCACGCCTCGCGCGTACGTCGTGGGTCTGCACATCCCCGGGCTCGTGGGCGATGCGCCCGAAGCAGCAGCGGAGGCGCTCACCAAGGCCCTCGACGAGACAGGCAAGGTCGACGCCCTCGATCCGATGGAGACCAGCCGGGTGATCTCCGGCCGGGAGACGCTCATCCTCGACGGCTACGCGCTCGGGCCCGGCCAGGCGCGCCTGCAGGAGGGCAGGGTGCTCTACGACCGCGCCCAGCCCGACCAGGCGATCCCGGTGCTGGACGATGCCGCGGGCCAGCTCGCCGCCGGCCTCGCGGTGTCAACGGACGTCCGCTCGTTGCACGAAGCCCTCATGCTGCTCGGGGTCTCCTACGTCGGTCTCGGTGACGAAGCCTCGGCCCGGGTGGCGTTCCGGCGTTCGGCGATCCTCGATCCGTCGCGCGAACTGGACGCCGTGAACTACCCGCCTTCGGTGGTCTCGTTGTTCAACGAGGTGCGTGCGGGCGTGTCCAGGGAGACCCCGGGCACCATCAGCGTGACAGCGTCCATGGCGGCCGAGCTGTTCATCGACGGAAAGAGCCGCGGCGCGGTCACGGACGGCCCGATCTCCATGGTCGCGGGGACGCACTACGTGCTCGTGCGTGCGGCGAACGGCGCCTCGCACTTTGAGACGGTCGTGCTCACGCCCGGCGGCGCCGCGAAGGTCGATGCCCTGCTCGCCCAGCGCAGCGTGGGCGTTGCGGAGGAGGATCCCTCGGCCCGCGCTCGCCAGACCCGGGAGCTGTACAAGGCCGTCGGGCAGTACGCCGCCGGAGGGCTCGTCGTTTTCGGAGGCGAGCTCCCCAGCGGGCAGGTCGCGCTGCAGCTCTACTCCCCGGCCAGCGGCAATTTCTCGAAGATCCTGACAGCCGACCCCGGAGACGACCCTGTCGGGGCGATCATCGATCTCGCGCCCGCGCTCGTGGCCTATGTGAGCGACGCCGGTGACGTGCGCACCGACCGCGTGAGCGCGCAGGTGGCGGCGCTGGACGTGTCCGAGAACGATGTGCTCGCCGGGCTGCTGTACGATCCGCCGAAGCCAGAGGGCGTCGCCACCATCGAGCGGCGCGGCCCCAAGTGGTGGGTGTGGGCAGGGCTCGGGGTTGCAGTTGCGGGTGGCGGCGCTGCCGTCACGGCTGTGGCTTTGTCCGGCGACGGAGGGGGGCCCACGGGCCCCCAGGGCACCATCGAGTTCGGGCCCGTGCCGTAGGCCCGACGTGAACATCGTCGTCGTCGCCCACGGGCCCCCTGTCGACCTCGAACAGCCCGTGAGCGGCGGTGCGCTGCGGGCCCATGCGCATGTGGAAGCGCTCGAGCGCGCTGGCCACGAGGTCACCGTGCTCCGGCGCAGGCAGGATCTCGCGGGCGGGTTCCGCTCCCCCGGCGAGCTTCGTCGGATGGTGCAGGACCGGCACCCGGACGCGATCCTGTGCGTGGCTGTGGAGGAGGCGTGGGCGCTGCGCGGGCTCGCGCCGCTGTGCGTGGATCTCTACGCGCCGCGGATTGTGGAGGCTGCGTGGCAGGGCGGCCAGGAGGAGCAGGCTGGCATCGCGCTCCGGGCGGCGCACGCGGCCGACGAGGTGCTGTTCTCGAACGCGCGGCAGCGGTGGTTCTGGCTCGGGATCCTCGGGCTCGCCGGGTGGGATCTCTCTCGTGCCTGTGGGCGCGTCGTGCCGCTCGCGTGCATGGGGCCTGTCCAGGCGCCGGAGCCCGGGGCGCCGTATCTCGTGATGGGAGGACAGCGCTGGCCCTGGCAGGACGCTTCTGGCACGCTCGAGGAGGCCCTGCGCGTGCTCGGTGGCCGCGCCGAGGTACGCGTGTACGGGCCGGCGTCCGGAGTCCCTGGAGTGCGGGAGATGGGGATGGTGGGCCGGAGGGAGTGGTTGACGGCGTGCGCCGGATCAGTCGCGGTGCTCGACCGGTACGTGCGGCATCACGAGCGGGAGATGGCGCTCTCGTTCCGGCAGATGGACGCCCTGGCGGCGGGGGCGCCCCTGATCAGCGACCCCGACACGCCGCTGGCGCAGGACCTCCGTCAGGCCGGCGCAGGCTGGGTGGACGAGCCCCTCGACATCGCCATCCACGCGGCGTTGAAGGGGGGAAAGGGAGTGCGAGGGGGAGTTCGGCGCCTGGCGGCGGAGTTCACAGGCGAGCACGCGTCCCGGGAGCTCCTCGCCTGGGTCCCCGGGGCCCGCGAGCGGGGGCCGAGCGTGCTGAACGCCGCCCGGGGCCTCGCTGCAGCGCGGGCGCAGGCCGAGGTGGACCGGGCCGCCCGGCGCGGGGCCGAGGCCGAGGTGTCGGCCAAGCGCGCGGAGGTCGACGCACTCCACCAGCAGATTCGCGCCCTGACCAGCGCGGTGGAGGCCACGAGCGCCGCTGTCGCAGACGTCGCGGCGTTTCGCCGGGAGACCGTGGCTGTGCTCGGAGCGCGGCTCTCCGGGGTGGAGGCTACGCGTGAGCAGTTGCTGCGTGAGGTCGAGACGCTCCATGCAGATCTGCAGAAGAAGAACGCCGAGCTTGCGGCGCTGGCGAGCGAGCGCGACCGCCTGCTGAACGTGTTTCGCTGGCGGAGGTGAGCCCCGGGCCGCGTCGCAGCCTGGGAGCCTGCGGGGCTACTGCGGAGCGCTGGACATGTCGACGTGTATCGGCGCCGAGACGTTCCCGGCTGCGTCGGTCGCGGAGATGTCGGCGCCATGGGTGCCGGGCAGGACGTTGGCGATCCAGATCCAGAGGCTGGTACCGGAGAGCCAGGCGCTGGTGTAGTCCTCTGTGCCCACGGTCCCGGCCGAGATGGGGAGATCGGCCAGGTCCGCACCGTCGAAGTTGATGTGCAGAAAACCGCCGGGCAGGTCGTTCTGTGGGTCGGTGGCGTCGAGCAGGATCTCGACGAACGGGACCTGATCGGCGTCGGTGCCGAAACGCGCCAGGTTCAGGTTCAGGGTCGGCGCCGCGTTGCCCGAACCGCCGGTGTCTGCAGTGTCCGCGGTGTCGGCGGTGTCCGCAGTGTCAGCGGTGTCCCCAGAGGTGTCGTGCGGGTCGCCATAGTTGTTCCGCTGGCAGGTGCCGTCGTCGTCCTTGGTGTACCCCTCGAGGCATTTGGAACCGCAGCCCACGAGCGGGACGAAAAGGAACGCGAGGGCGAGGGAGAGACGGTTCATGGGTGTCCTGGATGCGCGCAATGGTACTCCGGCGGCTGCCCGCCGGTCAACGGGGGATACTACCGGGGGGTGAACAGCGGCTACACCTATCGATCGCGGGTGCAACGGCACACGGGGCTGATCGAGTGGCTGTGTGTAGAATTCCCGCACTCCACCCAGGCGGATTGGGAGGCCCGTGTGTCGCGGGGAGAGGTGGACGTGCCGCGGACGGAGCTACGGCCCGGGGACGAGGTGATCTGGCGCCGGCCGCCCTGGGAGGAGCCCGCGGTACCGCTGGTGTTCACGGTGTGCTTCGAGGACGACGATGCGCTCGTGGTGGACAAGCCGTCAGGCCTCCCGACGATGCCTGCGGGGGGGTTCCTCGAGCACACTTTGCTGCACCTGGTGCGAAGGGTCGCGCCCGGCGCGAGCCCCATGCATCGCCTCGGGCGCGGCACGTCGGGACTGGTCGCCTTCGGCAAGACTGCGGCGGGGCGTTCGCACCTCCAGCGGCTGTGGCGCGAGGGCGCCGTGCAGAAGACCTACCGGGCGACCGTGGACGGACAGGTCTCGGAGAGCGTGACCGTACGGGCTCCGATCGGCCCCGTCGAGCACCCTCGCCTGGGCACCGTGTTCGGCGCGACCCCGGCGGGGAGGTCTGCGGTCTCCCACGTCACGCCGGTCGGGATCGGGCCGAGCACATCCACCGTGGACGTCGTCATCGAGACCGGTCGACCGCACCAGATCCGCATCCACATGGCGTGGCTGGGCCATCCGCTCACCGGAGACCCGCTGTACGGACCGGGCGGGACGCCGCGCTCCGATGCGCTGCCGGGCGACCTCGGCTACACCCTGAGGGCCTGGAAGCTGGTGTTCCCCGCGATCGACGGTCGGGAGATCGTCGTCGAGGTCAACCCGGAGCTCCCAGCCGCGCCAGACCGCACGCCCTGAGGGCTGACCCCGGGGCGTGCTACAGCCGGGCCAGCACCAGCGCCGCGCCGGTGCGCACAGCGTCGAACACCGCGACCGCGTTGGTGCCGTCGACCTCCGCGACCGCGAGTCCCGCAGCCTGGAAGAGCACGGCGGGGGAGAGCGGCCGGGCGAACGGACCGGGGCGTTCGTACCAACCGACCACGAACTGCACGCCGGGAACGATGTTGCCGAGTACCTCCACGAGTGTGCCGTACGCCACGCTCCCTGTGCCGAGGAAACAGAGAGCGGGCTCGCCCGCCATCCCGAGCCCAACCGCCTGCCCGGCGCGCGCGCTGGGCGAGGGGCCGGCGGGGATGACGCGGAACGGGCGGGCGGTGTGCAACGCGTCGGCGTTCGCGCCGCGAAGCAGCGCGGCGCCCATCTCGCGGCGGCCCGGGAGGATCCACGTCCGCCGGGAGACGGCGAGCGCGGCTCCCGCGATCAGCGCCTCCAGTCCCCGACCGGAGACAAGCGCAGCGCCGGAGTGAAGCGCGCGCAGTCGTTCGACCGCGCCGCCCAGATCCACACCCTCCACGGGGAGCGCGTGCCCGGTCACCGGAGGTCCAGCAGCAGGGTCTCGGGGTTCTCCAGGATCGCCTTGAGCGCGCTGACGAACCGCGCGGCGACTGCGCCGTCGATCACCCGGTGGTCGAAGCTCGGCGAGAGGTACATCATGGGCCGGATCTCGACCTTGCCGTCGATCGCCACGGGGCGGTCGTGGATCTGGTTGACGCCGAGGATGGCGACCTCCGGGTGGTTGAGGATCGGGGTGGCGAATCGCCCGCCGATGTTGCCGACCGAGGTGATCGTGAAGGTGCCGCCCGTCAGCTCGTCCACGCGGGCCTTCCCTTCGCGGGTCCGTGCCGTGAGATCGGCGATCTCGGCGCCAATCTCGGAGACGCTCTTCTGATCGACATGCTTGATCACCGGCACGTACAGCCCCGCGGCGGTGTCGGTCGCGAGGCCGATGTGGATGTCCTTCCGGACGACGAGCGTGAAGTTCTCCTCGTCCATCACGGCGTTCACCGTGGGAAACTCACGGAACACCTGCGCGCACGCCTTCATGATCAGCGGGAGGTAGGAGAGCTTGACCCCGCGGGAGGCCCCGGCCGCGTTCAGGCGCGATCGGAGGTCCACCAGGCGGGAGCAGTCGACCTCGTCGACGTAGCAGAAGTGCGGTGCCGTACGGTAGGCCTGCACCATCTTCTCTGCGATCTTTCGGCGTAGTCCGATGATCTTGATGTGCTCGTCGCCCCGGTTGGCCGCGGGCGCTGCCTGCAGCGCAGGGGGGGCGACCGGGGGCGCAGCGAACTGGTCGATGTCCTCGCGGGTGACGCGGCCACCCTTGCCGGTGCCGCCCACCGCGTGGATGTCGATGTCGTTCTCGCGGGCGTAGGCGCGGACTGCTGGCGACGCAGCGGCTTTTTGCCCCGGGGGGGGTGGGAGTCGGGCCGCCACGGCTGCGGGCAGCCCGGTGGCGCCGGAGGGCGCCGCAGTGGGCGTGATCGCGGCGGCCGGGGCCGGCGCGGGCCGGGCGGGTGGGGTGGACGCTGCGAGCCCGGCCGGCGCCGGGGTGGGCCGGGCGGCCGGGGCGCTCGCCGTGGCGACAGGTTTCGGACCGGGCGTCGCCGAGCCCACCCCCAGCTCGATCTCCACGAGCGGGGCGTGCACCTTCACGACGTCGCCCGGGGATCCGTGCAGCTTCGCGACCCGGCCGGACCGGGGAGAGGAGATCTCCACGGTCGCCTTGTCGGTCATGATTTCGCACATCGGCTGGTCGGTGGCGACGGGCTCGCCCGGATTGACGAGCCAGCGGACGATCTCGCCCTCCACCACGCCTTCGCCGATCTCGGGAAGGTTGAACACGAACAGGGATTCGCCCATCATCAGGCTCCAAGAACAGTGTGAATGGCGCTGCTCACGGCATCGGCGTCTGCGCCGCGCGGGAGGCTGACCCAGGGGGCCTCGAGGGACCAGAAGGACTCACGCAGGCCGGCAGGGAGCGCGGCGATCTCGCCCACCACCACGACGCGCCCCGTCGAGCGGATGGCGGCACCGAGCGCCCCCGGCCCCCGGACCTCGACCACACCGGCGTCAGCACCGCTGCTCCAGGCTCCATCGAGCGCCGCGACGATGTCGCTTCCGCTGGCGAACACCGTCACGGCAGCGCCCTCCCGCAGCATGACCGGCGCGCCGGGTTCGGCAGGGGCGATCCCCTCGGGGGCATCCGGGTGGGTGTCGTCCACGAACACCGCCACACCACCGCGCGCGAGAGCAGCGTCGATCTGTTCGGCGGCGTCGGACTCCCGACCGGCGATGTACACCGGGACGCCAACGTTGCGCGTGTCGGTGCCGCCCGGCACCCGGACCAGCACGACGGGGCTGTAGGCGCCATCCGAGCGGCTGGCCAACGTCGCGAGGTCGTCGAGCGCATCCGCGGCCCGCTGGAGTCCGCCCGGATCCACGAGCTCCACGACCACGCGTTTTCCAGCCAGGGCAAAGCCCGTGGCCATCGCGAGCGTCGCTGCTTCGGAGAGCGGGGAGAGCGTGGCTGCGACGCCCACCAACACTCCATGCACGCCCGCGCCCTCGCCGAGCACCACGCCGCCTGCCCGGATGTGGGCGCTCAACCGCTGACGAACGAGGTCTCCGCGAGGCAACGAGGCTCCAGGGCTGGCCCCGCGCTTAGCGCGGCGCACCGCCCCGATCAACCTCCGCGCCCAGGGGGAGGGCGGGCCGGCTTTTTGCCCCCGACCCTCACAAAAAGCAACGACGACCTGTTGACACGGCAAGGCCACTCGGTGACAATATTGTTTCCAGTCGAGGATCCGGTGAACACCCTCTTGCGCGCGTCTGTCACGGTGTGGACCTTGAGCCTTTTCGGGCTTGCAGGCGTCGCACTCGCCGGTCTCTCCACGGTCCCGCGCGCGGAAGGTTCGGTCACTCCGGTCCCGGTGGCATCGATCGCCGGCTCGGTGCATGTTCTGAAAACTGCGGGGGTTGAAACCAAAAAATCACCGGTAGCGCGCGCTGGCACGCCTGCGTTGCGGGACCTGCAGGCCCCCGATGCGGACGCCGATCTGGCCCCGTGGGCGCGCCCCACGTGGTACCCCGCCGCCTCGGACATCGAGGCGTTGCCGCTGCTCTCGGAGGACGGCCCGCGAACCGGTCCCGCGCTTCGCGCGCGGTCAGCATTCATCTACGATCTCGACGCCGGGCGGGTGCTCTTCGAGAAGAACGCTGACAACGTCCGCCCCGTTGCGTCGATCACGAAGCTGGTAAGCTCGCTCACGTTCATGTCGCTCGCGCCGAACCTGGACGACGCCATGTGTGTCACTGCCGCGCAGTACCCGTCGCGGTCCGGCGCTCGATCGCACCTGTCGACGGGCGATTGCCTGCACGGCTGGGACGTCATCGGCGCCGCGTTGGTCGCGTCAGACAACCGTGCGGCCATCGGCCTCGCCGCGGCGGCTGGCACGGACGTGGAGGACTTCGTCCGGCAGATGAACGTCGTGAGCGCCGAGCTTGGGATGGACCACTCCTCCTGGGCGGATCCCTCGGGCCTCGAGGACGAGAACATGTCCACCGCCCGGGACATCGCGCGCGCCACGATCGCCGTCGCGGCCCATCCCGTGTTGTCCATGGTCGCATCGGCGCCGTTCTGGGACATCCAGCGCAGCCTCGGGTCCGATGGGGAGGGCGCCACCGAGATCCATACGCGTCGCCTGTTCTCCACCGACCGCATGGTGGGCCGGGAGGACCTGACCATCGAGGCAGCGAAGACCGGCTACACCGACACTGCGCGCTACTGTTTCACCACCGTGATGCAGACCGACGACGGCCGACGCCTCGTCGTGACCCTGCTCGGCGCGGACGGCAAGCAGACTCGCTGGGCGGACATGAACCGGGTGCTGGAGTGGGTGAACCGGGGGTGAGGGCGGCTCCCCGTCTGCGAATCAGGAGGCAGGATGTCAGCACCCGAAGTGCGTCGTTGTGGCAAGTGTGGCGCGGCCGAGGCGGTCTGTGAGCGCGAGTGGCAGCACACGACGATGGGGGTCCCCTCGGGTTCCACCACCCGCGACTTCTGCTGTCAGGCGTGTGGACACCGTTTCGAGCTGGTCCCGATGCGGCGCGTGTGGACGTTCACCGCGCTTTCGGTGCTGCTCGGCTGGACCTGCGTGTTCCCCCTCGTCGGCGGGGCGATGGCCCTGGCCGGCTACTGGCCCTACATGGCAAACCCCGTGGTGGTGGGCGCGCCCCAGCCCGCGATCCGCTTCCGGGCGACCACGCCGACGCGGCGCTGTGCGAAGTGCGGCGGGGTGGCGCGGTGCCTCACGGTCACCCGGACGCGGTCCCGCGGCCTGCCCACCGGCACGACCTTCGACTACGCCTGCGAGGCCTGCGAGGGCGCGTTCACGATCGGGAGCCCGGGCGGGCACGTGTTCAACGTGGTGGCCGCATCGGTGTGCTTCGTCATGGGCTTCGGATGCCTGCCCTTCGGGGTCGTGCTGTGGTTGATGGGGCTCGGGGCGCTCGCGTTGAGCGGGTTCCAGCTCCTGGCCCAGGTGCGCAACCCGCTGATCGCGGAGGCCGTGGAGGGGTGAGGGCGGGGGCCGTCAGCCCCCGGGTCGTTGGCCGGCGGCGGGCTGGTGTGCAGGTTCTCCCGGTATGGAACAGGCCCCCCATGTCGACCCCGGCGGAGAGGGCTCTGCCGGCGGGAAGACGCGTTCCCACCCGTGGCTCGCGCGCATCGTCGGCGTGGCCGCGCTCGGTGCGGTCGTCGTGGCGGCGCTGCACCTCGCGGACCTGGGGCGGCTCGTCGCGCTCCTGCGCGGGGCCCAACCCGCGTGGCTGCTGCTGGCGCTCGCGCTGCAGCTCCTGACCTACACCACCGAGGTTGGGGTGTGGCGGAGCGTACTCTCCCGCGCGCAGGACATCCCCGGCCTGTCGTGGAGCTCTACGCGTTGGCCGTCGTGAGCCTGTTCACCAACCAGGCGCTGCCCACCGCTGGAGTCGCCGGCACCGTAGTCATCGTGCAGGCGCTCAAGCGTCGGGGAGTGCCGATGTCGGCGGCGCTGTCGGCGATGCTCGTCGATCTCGTCGGCTACTACGCTGGTTTTGGGGTGGCTGTCGGGCTCTCGCTCACCGTGTTTGCCGTCCACCACGAGCTCTCGGCCATCGTGGTCGGAATGGCGGCCGCGATCTCGCTCACGGCCATCGTCATCTGCGGTGGCATCCTGTGGCTCTCGGCTCCAGGCCACAGGGTCCCCGCCATCCTGGCGAGGGTGGGCCCGCTGCGGCGGGCGGTCGCAACCCTGGCGGTCGCCGACCCGGCGCTGCTGAGGAGCCCCACGTTGCTGCTCCTCGCGGGGCTCCTTCGGTTCGGGAACTTCGTCCTGGACGCCGTGACGCTCTGGGCCTGCTTCCGTGCCGTAGGTGAGGCTCCCCCTGTCACCTACGTGGGCGCTGCCTACGTGCTCGGCACGATCGCTCGCACGCTGGGCGTCGTTCCCGGTGGGCTCGGGACGTTCGAGGGCGGCACGCTGGCGGGGCTCGCGCTCCTCGGCATCGCCGTCGAGCCCAGCCTCGCCGGCGTGCTGCTCTTCCGCCTGCTCTCGTTCTGGCTGCCGATGGTGCCCGGGCTGGTGCTCAGTCGCAGGTTTTCGAAGTCCAGGGGCTGATGACCCCTACTCCGTCCACGTCCCGGCGCGCTTGAGGTTCTCCTCCGCCTGCTCGGGCGACATCCCCCCGCCCTCGACCGGCGGGTAGTCGTCGAACATCGGGAACACGTCCGTCCCGCGCACGCGGCGGCGCATCTGCAGGAAGTGGAGGTAGTGCTCGGGCCAGCGCCAGATGTGCGGCTCGAACGCCTGGGCGATGGCCTGCAGGCCGGCTTTCGGCGAGCCCTGCCACGGCAGTTCTTCGCCGATCACGACGCGGTGGCGCGCCTCGCCGGGCATCCGCAGCACCAGGGTGGGGAGGAGGGCCGCGCCGGTCTTCTTCCAGATCTGTACCGGTTGGACGGAGAAATTGGCACGCCGTCCCAGGAAGTCGACGGTCTCCCACTTCTGGCCACCACCGCCGTCGAACGCGAGCCCGAGCACCTCGTTGCGGCGCAGGCAGTCGAACGCGGGCCGCAGGAACCGGAAGACGTTGATGTGCTGCACGGGGAGCAGCTTCTCCATCTGCCAGCGGCGCTCGAGGGTCTTCTTCCAGAGCGGCGTGGTCCGGGTTTCCTTGAGGATCTCCGCCCAGACCGGCGGTGGGGCCGAGAGCTGGCTCATGGTGTAGCCCACGTGCCCGAGCGCCGGCATGATCATCTGGTTTGCGCCGAAGTGCCCGATCAACACGATCGCGCCCTTGCCCTTGGCCAGCGCCTTGTCCAGGTTCTCCCGCCCGACGATCTCGCACACCTCGTCGATCGTGCCCGGGTTGAGGTAGGGGTAGCGCAGCACCTCGAGCTCGTTGTACATCGTGAGCCGGAAGGCATCACGCAGGATCTCGTCCTCCTTCCTCGGTATCTCACGGCCGACGAAGATGCGCTGCAGCTCGTCGCGCATCTCGGCGCTGCCCATGCGGCGCACCATGCCCGCGCCGGCGCGGGCGATGCCGTCGAGGGTACTGCGCGGGATGCGGTTGAGCGCGTAGGCGCCCGGGTAGTAGAGCCCAAGCCCGGCGAGGTCCTTGAGCAGGAGGGAGGGGTTGTGGGTAGGCTTCATCTGCGGTCGTCCCTGTCGGGGTTCACCGGTTGAGCGAGCACCCCCTTCTTGTCGATCTTGCCGTTGGGAAGCTTCGGGATCTCGGACCAGAACTCCACGATCCGGGGCACCTTGTACAGGGCCATGCGGTCCCTGCAGTAGGCCTGGACCTTTCGGACGGTGAGTGTGGAGCCTGGCCGTGTGGTGACGATGGCGCGTGCCACCTCGCCCCGCAGGCGCTCTTCCGCGCGGACGACGACGATGTCCCGCACCTCGGGGTGTTGCTGGATCACCTGCTCGATCTCCAGCGGAAACACACGGATTCCGCCGATCTTCAGCATCTCCGAGCGGCGCCCCGTGAAGTACACGAAGCCGTCCTGGTCCTGGCGGACGAGGTCGGCCGTCGCATACCAGCCGTCGTGGATCTGCGACGCCGTCTCTGCGGGCATGTTCACGTACTGGGAGATGACAGCAGGCCCCCGGATCCAGAGCTCGCCCGGAAGGCCGGGCTCCACGTCAGCGCCGCTTTCGTCGACGATGCGGATGTCGTAGGTGGGGATGGGCTTGCCTGTGCTGCCGGGGCGAAACTCTGCATCGGCCAGCATGCCGAGCCCCACGCCGGTGGCCTCGGTGCAGCCCCACACGGGGAGGAAACGCGCCTTGAACCTGTACTCCATCCGCGAGTGCATCTCGGGGGAGACATATGCGCCGCCCGCCTCGAGCACACGCAGGCTGGGGAGCTGCACCTCGGACCCTTCGAGGTAGTCCAGCAGCATCTCGTAGAAGCTCGGCACGGCCATCATCCACGTGATGCCGTGGGCGTTGATCGCGTCTGCGACCATGCGCGGGTTGAGCGAGTCGACGACCACGAAGGCGCCGCCGTACAGGATCGATCGGTGGAAAAGCTCGTGCGGATGGGCAAAGACGCTGAACATGCCCATGTACACGTCCTCCGGCCCGAACCCCAGCCCGATCGAGGTGGCCACCGCGTTGACGACAATGTTGCGGGAGGTGGTGCTCGCGCCCTTGGGGCGACCGGTGGAGCCGGAGGTGTAGTTGTAGTAGCAGACCGTGTCGGCGGTGGGCTCGAACGTCGAACGGCGCCCTGCAAAGCGCTGGGCGTCCGACCAGGAGGTCTCGCCGTGCCGTGCCGGCGCATCGACGTAGATCACCTGCCGCGGGTCGACCAGCAACGGGAGGAGGTGCTTGAGCAGGGGGTCGTGCTGCACCTCGGTCACCACAGCGCGAATGCCCGCGGTGGTGAACTGGTCCGAGACCTGATCGGGGTGCAGCCGGAAGTTCACCGGCACCTGGATCGCGCCCATGCGCGCGCAGGCCAGAAACCCGATGACCACCTCCGGGCGCTTGACCAGCAGGAACCCCACCGGGTCGCCCGGGCGGATGCCGCATGCTTCGTACAGGCACGCGACGCGGTCGACCTCCTCGTTCAGCTCGGACCAGGTCCACGTGCGACCCTCGCCGATCAGCGCGCGGGCATCTGGCCAGCGCTCGGCCGCACGGCTCAGCAGTGCGCTGAGCGAAAGCTCGGAGAGCCCGGCCTTGTCGAGGTTGGCCACCCCGTCGTTCGGGTTCAGGTTCGACACGAGAGGCTCCTTCGGGGCATTGTCTATCTGGGATCGGCTAGTGCGCCCGCGCGGCTGTCAGAAAATCGCCCCAGGTGGTATCCGCGGCCCATGTCCCATCGAACCAGGTGGTGTCCATCCGGCCGCGCACCGGGCTGTAGAGCGAGAGGCCGTTCGCGTTCTTGACGGCCCCGCCGAGGTTGTAGTTCACCACCATCGCGGCATCCAGCGCTGCCCGGGTCGACGCTGCTGCAGCAACGATGTCGGCCGTGGCGGGGTCGGCGCCCTCCGCGTTCGGGTCCATCGCCGCGAGTTTGTCGAGCATGTCGGCGAGATCGTGGTCGGTCGAGGCGGTGCCGTCGAAGCCCTGGGCGTTGGACGCAGCGGTGTTCAGCATCGCCCCGGGGTCAGCGCTGCGGAGCAGGGCATCCGACAGCGTGTTCAGGGCGGCGGTCACCGCGTCCATCTTCGTGAGGTCCACCGCGCTCATCGTGCTGTCGGGGATCTCGTGGAAGTGCAGCGCGACCGACGCGGCGAGGGAGGCGGCGTCCATCGCGGGATCGGCGGTCAGGTCGGACATCCCGGTGTAGTCGAACCCGTCGGTGCCCTCGTAGTCCTGCGAGGCGAGGTAGACGGAGACGTCGTTCCGTAGCTGCTCGGCGATCTCCCAGTCGGCCATCACGCAGGCGTCCATGCCCAGCAGATCGAGCTTTCCGCCGATCTGGAGGTCCACGGCGTCCACGATGTGGAGCAGTTCGCCCTGCGCCGGCGAGATGTCGGAGTCCGTCGATTCATCCCAGGAGATGCCCTTTTTCGGTGCCAACCCGTCGGGTGCGAAGGTCCACCCCCACCCGTGGTCCCAGAAGATCAACGCGTAGTGGTCCGCCGGGTAGTTCTGGATGCTCCAGGTCGCGAAGTCGATCACGGTCTGCGGGTCGCCGGCATCGGTCTCGCCGAGATCCTCGAGCACCCTCGAGCCGATGGCGCGCGTGCTGGCATCCGCCTCGACACGGTACCGGCGACTCCCCGTCCAGTCGCCGTCGGCGCGTGTGTAGTCCGGGCTCCGGTCCATCTGCACGATGAAGTTGACGTCGTCGGTGGACCCCACCTGCTCGAGCTCGTTCATGTCGCCGAGCGCCCACTCCTCCAGGTCGTTGTCGCCGTTCATGAACACCATCACGGTCCAACTCGCGTGCGTGGTGCCGCCGTTCTGCACGTCGAAGTCGACGCTGGCGGTGCCGGAGAGCCCCTCGGCGTCCTGGACGACCAGGGTACAGGTCTGGATGCCTGCGGCGAACGCCAGGCTCGCGGTGGGGCCGGCGCTGGTCTGGCCGTCGGCGCAGGCCCAGTCGAAGCCCGTGAGCGCGTCGCCATCGGGATCATAGGAGCCGGAGCCGTCGAGCATGAGCGGAACACCGGCGGTGGCCGCTCCGGGCGGGAGGATCACGGCGACGGGCACCACGACTGCATCCGAATCTGTAGCCGTGTCGTCCCCCGAGTCGACCGGCACGCTGTCGTGCGGGCTGTCACCGGCGCTGTCTCTCAGCTTGATCGAGGAGGATTGGCAGGCCAGCAGGGAGAGCAGCAGCATCGGGGATCCAGAGCGCACCGAGTGTACCCGTGGAATCTGTAGAGCCGGGTCAGGAAACTGTGGGGAGCAGCGTGCCTACAGGTACGTCGATCCCGAGAGGAACGCCGGATCCGGGTAGTACGACCAGTACAGCGAGCCATCCTCCACGTCCCCGACCAGGTCGTCCACCACGTCGGGGTCCACCGCTGGGCATCCCCAGCTCCGGCCGAGGTACCCGTACTCGTCGACGAACGCCTGCGTGGCGTAGTCGGCGCCGTGAACGATGATCTCGCGCGCCTCTACCGCGTCGTTGATCCCGGGCTCGAGGCCCTGGAGCGTGAGGCTCGTGCCGTGGCTGCCGGTGAACCGGCCCGCGGTGCGCATCAACCCGAGGCTCGACATGTGGCTGCCGTCCTCGTTGGAGAACTTGTCGGCGTAGCGCGGATCGGTGTCGGAGCCCGAGCCTTCCCCGTGCGCGACGAGCAGGCTGTAGAGCAGGCTGCCGTCGGCCAGATCGAAGGTCCACTGACGGTGCTCGTCGGAGGGCCTGGAGAAGTCGATGATCGTGTACTCGAACCGGTCGGTGTCGCCCGACTTCCAGGCGGTGTCGAACGCGGTGAGACCGAGGCCGAGCACGTGCGAGTCCAGCCCCTCTGCGACGTAGGCGTCGGGCGTCGTCACGTTGAGCCAGAGATCGTAGGCGCCCGGGTGGGCAGTGCCGCCGCCGTCGACCCACGAGTCGATGACCACGTACCAGGTGCCTGCGGCTACCCAGGAGGCGGCGGCGAAGTTCCCGCGGTCCACGCACGCGTCCGGGTCGAGCGCGGAGAGGATGTGCGCGTCTACGTCGTCGCCACGATCATTCAGGTTTGTCGACAGAAATCCGTCGGCGGGGATCGTGAGGCGGTACACCTGCTCCGGGCCGGACTCGTCGGTGTCGGTGGCGCAGGAGTAGGTGTCGAAGTCCGTGCGCGTGCTCGTGGTCGTGTCGTCGCTGCCGTACCAGGGAAAATGGTCGATGCACGTGATGCCCTCGGGACATCCTCCGTCGGCGTCGGTGTCCGCATCGGCATCGCTGTCGGCATCGCTGTCTGCATCGGCATCACTGTCGGTATCGGCGTCAGCGTCGTCCGGGGGCCGGCGGGAGTAGCGGGGCCCGGAGTCTGCCGCGGGTTCGCAGGCGAGCAGGAGGAGCAACATCGGGGGGGGCTATCGCGAAGCTGCCGGGAAGGGGCCGGGTCCGGCCGGGCTCCGACCCTGCGACGCCTCGCGGAGAACGCGGGAGAGTTCGCCGAGGTCGAACGGCTTGCGCAGGCACCCGTCGGTGCCGAGGTGCTCCAGGTCCGCCCCCAGCCGTTGCTTCCCGTCGCCACTGCAGATGATGACGGGCACCGTGCTCCCGGCCCGTCGGAGCGCACGAAGGGCCGTGGGGCCATCCATCACGGGCATGTCGAGGTCCAGGAGCACCGCCTCGAACGGCGCCGCCCCGGCGCCGAGGATCATCCGCAGGGCCTCCTCGCCGTGGCGCGCCCGGATCGGCCGATAGCCGAGGATGGACAGCATCTCGGTCGCGACCAGGCTCACGTCGTCGTCGTCGTCCACGACGAGCACGGCTCCCCGAGGCCCGGGAGTCGCGGCCGGTGCCGCGGCCTCCACATCGGATGTCGGCGCCTGGATCCGTGGGAAGAACACGCGGATGGTCGTGCCTCGCCCGGGCGCGCTGTCGATCAGGATCCCACCACCGTGGCCCCGGACGACGCCGTGCACCACGGCCATGCCGAGGCCGCGCCCCGCGAACTTGGTCGAATAGAAGGGGTCGAAGATCCGGGCACAGGTCTCGGCGTCCATCCCGACCCCCGTGTCGGCCACCTCCAGCCAGGCGTACGGGCCCTCGGCCAGCGCCGCAGCGGCCGGCATCCGCGCCAGGGTCTCCTGATCGAGCGAGGCGACCCCCACGGAGATCGTGATCGTGCCCTCCCCCCCTACGAGGGCCTCGGCCGCGTTGATCACCAGGTTGAGGACCACCTGGCGCAGCTGGGTCACGTCCGCGTGCACGAAGGCCGCCTCATGGCTCGTGTTGAGGCGCAGGTGCGCCTTCTTTACGAGCGTGGTGGTCAGGATCTCGCTCACGTCGTCCACGACCGTGCGCAGATCGATCGGCTCGCCCTGCACGTCGGCCCGCCCGGAATAGGTCAGCATCTGCCGGCACAGATCCCCCGCCTTGCGCGCGGCGCTCAGCGCGGCACGGAGCCGCACCTGTCCCCTCGAGTCCGCGGGCAGATCCATGCTCGCCAGCTCGACGTTGCCGAGGATCGAGGTGAGCAGGTTGTTGAAGTCGTGCGCGATGCCGCGCGCGAGGATGCCGAGGCTCTCCAGCTTCTGCGCCTGGCGCGTCCGTTCTTCGAGCATCCGGCGCTGCTCCTCGCTCCGCTTCTGCTCCGATATGTCGGCGATCGTCCCGATCATCCGCACCGGACGCCCGGACTCCCCCCACTCGACCGTGCGGCCCCGAACCAGCAGCCAACGGATCGGCTCGGCGCCCTTCACCCGGAACTCGGCAACGTGATCCCGTGCCCCCCGATCCTCCACCATCGCCCGCGCCCGCGACACATCCTCGTCCACCAGGTGGGCGAGCAGCGAGGGGGGGGCATGCAGCCTGTCCTCGTCGCGGATCCCGAGCAACTCCCTGCACCGTGCGCTGAGGTGGACCCCGAGCCCTGCCTGCCAGTCCCAAGGGCCCTCGCCGGTCGCGTCCAGCGCGAGGCGGAGGCGCTCCTCGCTCGTGCGCAGTGCATCGAGCGTACGGACCTGCTCGGAGACGTCGTTGGCGACCATGAGGACGTGCCGCGCGCCGCTGACCTCGAACGTGGTGAAACGACAGTGGAGCCGGGACTCCCGGCCGAATGACGACTTGAGCGCGATCTCGCTGGACTGCACCGTGCCGGTGGCGAGCGCGGCTTCGGCCAGGTCGAGGAGTCCAGACGTCTTCCACGAGTCGAGCGCACGGAAATTCTGGGCGAGGAGAACCGAGGTGGGAGCTCCAACGAACGCCGCTGCGGCCTCGTTCGCCACGATGCAGGGGCCATCGGCTGCATAGGCCAGGATCCCTACGCTGGAGGCCTCGATCAGCCGCCGGTTGAAGTCGACGACCCCCTGCAGTGACTGCTCGATCCGGCGGTGCTCGGTGATGTCGGTGATGGAGGCGATGGTGAGCGGGCCATCGGGGAGGAGCACGCGGGTGACGTGGATCAGGAAGGGAAATTCCGTGCCGTCCTTGCGGAGGCCGATCGTCTCGTACACCGGGGCGACGGCCTCTCCGGCCTGCCTCGCCCGGATCTTCTCCAGGATCGCCTGGCGTGCATGCGGCGCGATCTGATCGAGCAGGCTCCGTCCCCGGATCTCGTCCGCCGAGGTGTACCCGAACACCCGAACGTACGCAGCGTTCATGTCGAGAACGAACCCGTCACGCGAGAACCCGATCGCGAGCGGGGACTCGTGGAACAGGGCCCGCATCCACGGTGTGGCGGCTTCGGTGCTCAGTTGCTCCTCCACGGGCGGGGGAGCTAACCACTCGGCATGCCACGCGGGGTCGGTCACCCCGCCGAGCCGGTCAGATCCGGCCCGCCCGCCGCTCGTGCTGGACGAGCTTGACGACCCTCGCCAGCTCCCGGTCGGCGCGCACCGCGGATGCGCGTGCGGTCTCGACGTCGGTTTCCCCGTACCGCCCCGCGTAGATGGACGCGACGAGCTCGGAGAGCGCGGTGCGTACGCGCGGGTCGGCACGCTCCGCGAGCATCCCCAGTGGGAGGTCCGGGGCGTTCACCCCGATGCTCTGCAGGCGTCGACGAGCCCGGAACGCGATGCGCGCGAGCGGGTCCCGAGGGCCGGACCTGCGCCGCACCACCATCAGGCCGCTCACGACCTGCACCAGCGCGGCCAGCATGTACCCGGCACCGAGCACGCCCATCGTGACCATGAGCCCGGTGCCAGCCGCCCACTGCGGAACGGGCCTGCCCGCCAGCGAGGCCGCGGTCCTGCCGATCGACTCGAGGCCGGCCGACTGGTCCCCGAGATCGTATGCCACCACCCAGCGCGCCCAGGAGTCCTGCACCCGGGAGATCCAGGCCTGCAGGCCGGGCGGGTTGATCGGTGGGAGGCCATCCATCGGGGAGGCGTCGAAGATCTGCCAGCCCTGGGCGGTCGGCACCTCGACCCAGGCATGCGCATGCGCGGTGCGGACGACGATGCGGTCTCCCGTCTCGTCGAGCTCGCCGGACCAGTACCCGGTGCCCAGGCGGGCGGGAACCCCTCGGACCCGCAACATCACAGCGAGGGCCGAGGCGAAGTACTCGCAGTGCCCGGTTCGGCGCTCGAACAGGAAGGTGCCGAGAGGGTCCCCGATCGGGGGCGGCGGATCTGCGAGGTAGGTGTAGGTGGTGGACAGGTACTCCTCGAGGGCCCTCGCGATCCGGACGGGGTCGCGCTCGTCGGGCGTGATGGAGCGGGCGAGCGGGGCGACCCGGGGGTCGAGGTCCGGGAGCTGCGAGAGGGCCTGGAGGGCGCGGCCGTCGAGGTCCGGCGGCGCGCCCGGGCCGCGCCGGATCCGGGCCAGGTAGCGGGTTCCGCGGGCGCCCTGGTGGTGGAAGAACGTGCCGTCCCCGTCGTGGAGGAGCTGTCCGACGCCCTCGATGCCGAGCGTCTCGAAGGGCGCATACGCGACGTTGCCGAGCGCGGGCTCGAGCTCCACGGCCGCCTGGGCATCGGAGAGGGCGGGGGAGGGGGATCGGCCCGCGGGCAGCGTCGCGGTCCATCGCGCGCCGTCGAAGTGGTCGAGCCCGCGGCCACGAACGTAGAAGGGACCGGGAATGGGGCGGCCACCCCGGTCGGTCACCCGCAGGCGCATGACGACCGCCTGATCGTCCCGGGAGTTGTCCTGATCGTCGCCGAGCATCACCTCGCTCGCTGCGCCGGACTTCGCCCCGGAGGCGAGGTAGCCGCCATGCAGTCGCGGGAGCAACACGAACAGCCCGCCGGCCACCAACCCCACCACGACCCCGGTGGCGGCGGGCCGCGCGCCCAACGTGATGATCTGGCCCACCTCGATGCGCAGGAGCGCGGCGGGCAGGAGGAACGCCAGCGCCACCAGGATCGGGGCCATGGCCACGCTCTCGGTGCGCAGGCAGCCGAGCAGCAGGAGCAGGGAGCCGAAGAGCAGGGTCAGCCGCGCGTCGCTTCGACCGGCGCCTGTCCAGACCCGATGCACGAGCAGCCAGCCCACGAGCACCGCGAGGCCCTCCTGGGGTTGACTGGAGAGCACGAAGCCAGCGAGCCCGAGCAGCGCCGCGACGTGCAGCGGCATGATCCGGAGGGGGGAGAGCCGAGGGCGTGGGGCCAGGAGCGCGACGAGCCCCAGGACCCCCACCGCGCCTGCAATACCGCCCCCGAGGGCCAGCCCGAGCAGGTCGAGGAGCAGCACCAGCACCACCACGGGGCCGCCGAGCTTCACAGCAGCGCCAGGATGGTGAGCAGGGCGCGCCGGTGCAGGGCGCCGGTCGCAGGCTCGAGTCGCTGGTTGTCGGTCTCGAGCCCGATCGCGTCCCCGCGCAGGGCGTGCTGCACCACCAGGCCGGTCGCCCGTCGGATCTGTTGCTCGCGGTTCTCCCCGGACCCCATCACCCGCACCCACACGCGACTGCCGGTCTCACCTGCCCGCAGCATCACCATCGGCGTGCCGATGCGGGCGCTCGAGCGGGCGTGGATGCGGCGCACGGGGTCCCCCTGCTGGTAGGGTCGCAGGCCGGCGAACTCGCCTGTCTGGTCGACTCCGCCCCGCGGGCTCTGGCCCTCGATGCCCTCGCCCGGCCCGCCCAACGTGGGGGCCGCGAGCTCGGGCGTGGGGTAGACGAGCACGGTGCCGGGCACGTTGAGGTCGCGGTACCGCAGCAACAGGCCGAACGGGTAGCTCGAGCCGACCCGCAGCTTCGCGAACCGCTGCTCGCCGCGATTCGCGAAGGTCCAGTCGGCCGGTGCGCTCGCCTCTCCGGTCGGGTCGACCCGGATGACCTCCGCAGCCGCGTGCCCGCCGTCCAGCTCCCGAACGTGCACGGCGAAGGCAGGCCCGATGCGACGGGGATTCTCCACCCAGATAGCGCCCCTCGCCGCAACCCCGGCGAACAGCTCCGCCGGTATGCTCCGTCGTGCGCCCAGCCCCCGCAGGTTCCACTCCGCGAGCACGTTGTTCACGACGAGGATGCCCATCATCACCGAGAGCACGGCATACACGAGGTTGTTCCCTGTGTTCATGGCGCCTACCGCGACCCCGAGCGTGACCACCAGGTACCAGATGCCCGCCGGAGTGGCCCGCACGCGGTTGTAGCGGCTGCCGAACTCGGTGAAGCGGGCTCGCAGCGCCTCGTAGGTGCTGTAGTCCGCCGTGGTCGGATCGCCGGTCAGGGGCTCTGTCACCTCGGCCGTGTCGATCTGCTCCTGCGACTCGGCCAGCGGATCGACGTCAGCCAACTACCCGCCTCAAACCGGCGCCTTCACGCTGGAAAGCACGGCGTCCACCGCGCGCTCGGCGCCCCCGGACGCCCCCTCCGCCCGCGCCTGTACGCGGTGGACCAGCGCCGAGGGTGCGATGCGCCGGACGTCGTCGGGCAAGACGTGGTCGCGTCCGCGCAGGAGCGCCAGGCCCCGCGACGCGCGGGCCAGCGCCTCTGCACCGCGGGTGCTCACTCCGCGCACGAGCGCGGGCGTGCTCCGCGTGGCCGCGACGATGTCCAGGATGTAGTCTTCGACCTCGCTGTGCATCCGCACGGCGGCGCATGCGGCACGAAGTCGAACCAGCTGGTCTGCGGTGATCGCCGCGCCGCCGAAGTCCCGTCGCGCGTCCCCACGCAGCACGGCGCGCTCCGATTCGCGGTCCGGGTAGCCCATGCTGCTGCGCAACAGGAAGCGGTCCATCTGTGCATCCGGCAGGGGCCAGGTGCCGTAGAGTTCGAAGGGGTTCTGCGTCGCGATGACGAGGAAGGGCGAGGGCAGCGGGCGGGTCTCCCCGTCTGCAGACACCTGCCCCTCGTTCATCGCCTCCAGCAGGGCCGACTGCGTGCGCGGGGGGGTGCGGTTCAGCTCGTCCGCGAGCACCACGTTGGCGAAGATCGGGCCGCCCCGAAAGCGCAGGTGCGGCCCGTCAGGTCCCGTGGGGTCGAGCACGCTTGCCCCGAGGATGTCGGAGGGGAGCAGATCGCTCGTGAACTGCACGCGTGCGAAGCTGCCGCCGAGCGCCCTGGCGATCGAGAGCCCCAGGGTGGTCTTGCCGACGCCAGGCACGTCCTCGAGCAGGAGGTGTCCGCCCGTGAGCACGCAGATGATGGCCAGCTCCACCACGTTCCGCTTGCCGAAGACCTGCTGCTCGATAGCGCTCTGGAGCTGCTGCAGGGCGGTGATCGCCGCGCCATCCATCAGCCCTCCGGCGGGATGTAGTCGCCGACGGTGCTCATCGTGTAGGTGCAGCCCGGCACGATGGCGTCGTCCTCGGAGCTGATCACCGTGATCGTCTCGGTGCCGAGCCACTCGGTGTCTCCCTCCACGCACGCATCGCCGCTCGCGTCGGTTTCCAGCTTTGCGGCGCCGGTGAGCTGCCACTTGATGGCGCCCGCCGCGCGGTCGTCCGCGCCGATCACCACGCTCTGGTAGGTGAGGTTGCAGCCGGATTGCGTGCCTGCGGCGAACGGCTCGCCATCCATGTAGAGGTCGGCCGAGGAGGCGTCGAACGAGACGGCGTACTCGAACGTGTCCTGCCACCCGCCGTCCATCGAGCCGTCCGTGTGGCACGTGTCCGTGCTGCCGGTGACCTCGACGGTGTAGACGAGGGCGTCATCGGGCACCTTGGAGTTGTGGATGCAGGCGATGAGGAGGGACGCGGCAGAGAGGAAGATCATGGGGGTCTCGCGTGCCGGGATGGTAACCGGGAAATCCGGTTGGGGTCGAAGGTCTGCAGCGCGGGCCGGCTACGCATCTGGAAATTGCTGGCGGGCTGCAGGCGTCGCCCGGCGGCCGCGCTGGGGCGGGCGCGTGGACCCGGTTCGAAATTGCGGACCCGCGTCGAATCCGCGGGAGGCCGGTCTTCCGGCCGGAGCGGGTCGAGGAGCGAATCTGGCATGGTAATCCGTGCCAGATTCGATGAGGGTCCTGGGGGGTCTGGGGGTGTTCCGCTGGTGGACCCGGTTCGAAATTGCGGACCCGCGTCGAATCCGCGGGAGGCCGGTCTTCCGGCCGGAGCGGATCGAGGAGCGAATTTGGCATGGTAATCCGTGCCAGATTCGATGAGGGTCCTGGGGGGTCTGGGGGGCGCCCGGCGCCCCCCAGACTAGATTGACTTCAGGGGCCTCAGACCCTACATTGCGCCGCCCTTCCCGGAGCCCCTCGTGGCCGATTCTCTTTTCGTTTGCCGCCCCGCTGATGTCGACATCCTCCGCGGCCATCTCGCCAGCGCCGTCACCGGCAGCACCCGGACCGTCGTGATCGAAGCCCCGCTTGGCGGCGGCAAGCGCGCGGCGGTCGGTGAGCTCGTTCGAGCCATCAACCCTTCCGACACGCTCGTCGTGCGCGTTGCGCTCTCGGACGAAGAGGATGGCCTGAAGACCATCCTGCGCATCTACGGCGCCCTGTACGGTGCGCTCTACCGTGAGCCCCAGCTCAAGGGACGGGTGGAGCTCACCCTCAACGGCCTGCTCCCCGGCCAGCCCAAGCGGGTGCAGGGATGGATCCAGGCGTTCATCGAGGGTCTCAAGAAGAGCGCCCCCACGCCGGGAGAGGACAGCTTCCAGGTGTCGCTCCCCCGCGACAACCCGGTGACCGGACTCGGCGAGATCATCGCGGCGATCGCCACGAAGATCCCCGTCGTCCTCGACCTGCAGAACGTGTTCAACAGCCACTCCATCGCGACCTTCGCGGTGCTCGAGTCGCTGATGGACCGCAAGGATCTCCACCTGCTGCTGCTCCTCGGCGAGGAGCCGGTGGACGAGGCCGCCCGCTCCTGGATGCCCGCGCCGCTGCTGGACCTGCTGGACCGGCGGGCAGACCAGATCGAGAAGCTCGTGCTCGCTCCCTGGGGTGCAGACGAGGTCGCGGCGTACGCGGCGTCCAAGGGCTACGAGCTGGCCGCACCTGCGCGGGTTGCGGAGCTCTCGCATGGGCGTCCCGCCTACGTCTCCGAGCTGTGCGATCTGTTGAGCGAGCGCGGGCTGCTGGCGGACGATCTGTCCACGCACACGCTGTTCTCGCTCACCCCCACTGCCCCGGACGCCGGCGAGCTCGAGGACGCCCCGGAGCACAAGGAGGGCGAGCGCAAGTTCGCAACTGCCGAGTCTGCGCCGCGCATCCAGTACCTGTGCGCGCTGCTCGGCCTCGGGTTCCCGTCGGGCCTCGTCGCAGACATGGACGGCTGGGATCGGGACAGCGTTGACGACCTGCTCGACGCCTGCCCGGACCTCGTGAAGGAGCTCCAGTTCAGCAAGGGGCTCAACACCTGGGTCTACCAGTTCAAGCAGGGGATCTTCCGGCAGGCCATCCTGGACGCGAACTCCACGCTCGAGGGCAACGACCTCGCACAGCGCGTGGCCACCTTCCTCGAGCGGTTCCTCGTGCCCCGCGGCTACGAGTTCATCGTGAAGACCCAGCGCATCTACGCGGACCACGGCGCGCCCGGCCGCGCGGCGGTGCTCCGGTCGATGGCGCTCGGCGCCGACCGCCCTGACATCTGGGCGATGACCCAGGATCACCTCAAGTACCACGCGGGCATCGCCTGGCCGGAGCCGATGCGGCGGACGGTGTACCTCAACCTGGTCGAACGCCTGGTGCAGAACGGCGACCCCGACCAGTCCGAGAAGCTGCTCCAGGAGGCCCTTGCGTGGGCGGCCGAGCGCAACGACGGCTTCTTCAACGCGTGGCTCACCTTCGCCGGCAGCCGGCTGGACTTCCGCCGCCAGGACATGTACCGGGCCCGCGACCGCGCGAAGGACGCGTTGCGCGGCTACACGGAGCTCGGCGACAAGGGGAAGATCGCGGAGGTCGAGAACCACCTGGCGCTCATCGAGCACCAGGACGGCAACGCCAACGCCGCGTTGGAGCACATCCGGCTCGCGCTCGAGGCGCAGAACACGCCCGCGGTGCAGGCGAACGCAGAGTTCATCCGCGGGCTCGTGGCGCGCCAGGCCAAGAAGCCTGCGGACGCTGCCGAGCACTTCCGCCGGGCGAACGAGATCGGCGGCAACGTCGGCATGGCTGCGCTCGCGCTCGAGGCTGGGTTCTTCTACGGCGAGGCGCTCGTTGCGAGCCAGCAGATCCAGAAGGCGGCCGATGTGCTTCTCCGGGTCGCGCAGATCGCGCAGTCCCTGCAGAACGCACCGCGTGAGCGTGCGACCGTCGCGCTGCTCGCCCAGGTGCGAGGCATGCTGCACCAGTACGAGGGCGCCCTCCAGATGGCGCAGCGCAGCCTGCAGCTCACCCAGGAGCTGAAGCTCGAGCGCTTCGTCCCGATGGACGTGTTCAACGTCGCCTTCTTCCAGCTCCAGTTGGGGCGGAACACCGAGGCGCACGCGCTCCTCGGCAAGGCCCGCGCGATGGTCAGCGAGTCGGATGACCCGAATTTCCGGCGTGAGCTGCACCTGCAGTTCGGCGTCGCCGCGCTCCGGATCGGGGAGCAGCAGCAGGCCATCGACGGCTACACCAAGGCGGTCGCGCTCGCGCAGACCACCAAGGCGTGGCCCCGCCTCATCGAGGCCGCGGAGGCCCTGGCGGACGTGCACATGGCGCGTGGCCAGAAGGGCGAGGCCGCCAAGCTGCTCCAGCAGGCGATGCAGGCGGCCGACGCCGGCAACCTGCGCGAGGAGCGGAAGGGTCTGCGCCGCAAGCTCGAGGAAGCCGGCGGGGCATGACAGCAGGGCGCGGTCCCCTCGGAGACGAAGCTTGACAACCGGCCTGCCGTGGCGATATTCGCGCGGCGGAGGCTGAAATGGCTGCGAAGAAATCCGAGAAGAAGACAGCGAAAGAGTCCGTGGCACTTGACCCGTCGACCCCTGCGGCGGTCGCTGCACCGCGCGCGAGGAAAGCAGCACCGAAGGCGAAGAGCGTGGAGGTGCTTGCAGCGCCCGTCGAGGTAGCCGTGCCCGTGGTGGTCTCGGTGGATGCGATTCGCGCCCGAGCCCATGCGATCCATCTCGCCGAGGGCGGCCTCGCGCTGGACAACTGGCTGCGCGCCGAGCGTGAGCTCACGGTCGGTCAGTGATGCGCGGCGCGGTCGCGCTGCTGGCGCTCCTGGGCCTGACCGGGTGTGAAGACCGGGTCGTCTACTTCATCACCTTGAAGCACGGCATCGCGACGATCGAGCTGCGCCAGGAGAACCTCTGGCACGACGGCATCGACTGCGTTGGGGCAGCCCAGTGCGTGGACGTGCTGGACGCCGCGCGCAAGCAGGAGGAGAAGGACGCCACCGAGGCGGGCGCAACGGTGCTCGCCTCCGGCTTCCAGCTCCGAGGGAACGAGCTCGACCAGGTGATCCGGTACACGATCCCGGTCGAGAAGCTCTCCGAGCCCGGTCAGCTCGTACCCGTGGTCGTGCAGCGCCCGTCCGACCTGCGGGCCGGGCGCGCCGGCGTGCCGTCGCTTGCGGTGATGCACCTCGCCGGGTCTCCCACCACCGTGGAGATCGCGGGTCCTGGCGTCCGGGTCACCGGCGCGACGGCCAGCGTGCCCGGCGTGCCCGAGATCGCGTCGACCGTCGGCGAGGCTGCTCCCGAGGTCGTGATGGATCTGCTCACGCGCGGTCGTGGGAGGATCCACGTCGTGGCGCCCACGACCGACACGGACGGCAAGATCGAGCACCAGGAGCCGTGGATCCAGGCCGAGCCTGGGCTGGCGGACCTGATCAAGCTGCGCGGCCTGCTGATCGACTGATCCTCGGTGCGGTGGGCCGGGTCGGATGGCGCGGGTTAGCGCGGCTCTGCCGAGGCCATGATGTCCGAATCTTCTCCTGCGATGGATCCCTCCTTCGACGCAGTCCTCACCGAGTCTCTCGACGCAGCGGTCTCCGCCGCGCGCGAGGCGGGAGCCTCGATCCGAGGCTTCTACAAGGACTCCTACACGGTCAAGGAGAAGGGGGAGGACAACCCGCTCACCGACGCTGACCTCGCGAGCGACCGCATCATCGCCAAGCGCCTCAAGCGAGACGACTGGGGGTGGCTCTCCGAGGAGTCCGTCGACGACCCGGTACGACTGGGCAGGGATTTTGCCTGGATCATCGATCCCCTGGACGGCACCAAGGAATTCACCCTCGGGATCCCCGAGTTCGTCGTCTCGATCGGGCTCGTGTACCGCGGCACGGCCGTGCTCGGTGTGCTGTACAACCCGATCCAGGACGAGATGTACTCCGGTGTCGTCGGGCGTGGGGCGACCTTCAACGGTGCCGCCTGCCAGGTGAGCACGCACGCGGGTCTCACCGGCGCGCGGATCGTATGCTCGCGCACCGAGATGAAGAAAGGGATGTTCGACGCCTGGACCGACCGCGTCAAGCTGCACCCCGTGGGTTCGGTGGCCTACAAGTTCGGACGGGTCGCCGCCGGTCAGGCTGAGGCGACATTCACCCCGCAGCCCCGGAACGAATGGGACATCTGTGCAGGTGTCGCAATCGTGATGGCGGCGGGCGGCCGGGCCAGCGGGCGGGTCGGGCAGCCGTACGTGTTCAATCGGGCGAACCCCCTCGTCGACGGCGTCTGTGCCACCAACGGTGCAGTGCACGCCGACATCCTGGGGCTGATGACATGAGCGAGACCGCTGAACTCCCGAAGCCGAAAGGCAACGGCAAGGCCCTCGGGGTCCTGTTCCTCACCGTCGTGCTCGATCTTGTCGGATTCGGCATCGTCATCCCGCTCCAGACGTTCTTCGCGCTGCAGTTCAACGCCACCGCGCTGCAGGTCACCCTGCTGATGAGCTGCTACTCGCTCGCGCAGTTCGTGGCAGCGCCGGTCTGGGGCCAGCTCTCCGACCGGTTCGGGCGTCGCCCGATGCTGCTCCTGAGCATCGGCATGACCTCCTTGATGCTCGCCGGGTTCGCAAGCTCGACCTCGCTCGCGATGTTGTTCTTCTTCCGCACCCTGCACGGGATCATGACGGCGAACATCACCATCGCGCAGGCCTGCGTGGCGGACCTGACGACGAGGGAGAACCGCGCGAAGGGCATGGGGCTCATCGGGGCGGCGTTCGGCATCGGGTTCACGCTCGGGCCCTTCATCGGCGGTGAATTCGCGGCGCATGCCGACGGCACGTCCGCACTCTCCACCCCCATCTGGATCGCCGCTGGACTGTCGGCGTTCAACTTCCTGCTCGCGACGGTGCTCCTCCCCGAGACCCGTCGGCCGGACTCGGAGTCGGCGCGCCGTTCGATCTCGCTCACGGCGATGGTCGAAGCGCTCTCACACCCCGTCGTGGGGCTCTGTGTGCTGCTCACGTTCCTGCAGGTGTTCGCGTTCTCGATGATGGAGGCCACGTTCACGCTGTTCGCACACGACGTGCACGGGCTCGAGCCGAAGGACGTTGGCCGGATGTTCGGCCTCGTCGGCATCGTCAGCATCGTGGTCCAGGGTGGGTTGATCGGGCGGCTGGTGAAGCGCTTCGGCGAGAAGCCGCTGGTGCCCGCGGGGCTCCTGCTCGTGGGGCTCGGCACTGCGCTGTTGCCCTCCATGCCTCTCGGAGCCCCGATCCTGATCGCCTTCGGCGTGATGGGGATGGGGCAGTCGCTCGCCAATCCCTCGCTCTCCGCGCTGATCTCCAAGGCGGCGAGCGCGGACCAGCAGGGCAAGACGCTGGGGGCGGCGCAGTCGATGAGCGCCCTCGCGCGCGCGTTCGGGCCGGCGTTCGGCGGCCTGCTGTACGGCGCCACGCAGCCCTCCATGCCGTTCTACGTGAGCGGCGGGCTGCTGCTGTGCGGCGTGGTGCTGGCGATCCCGGCGACGGCGAGAGCGACCACCGGGCCGACGTGATCGAGGTCGTCGAGCGGGTCGCCGGGCACGCGCTCTGCGTGGCCGACGTGCGGGAACAGGGTGCCGCCAGCGTGCTCAAGTGCTCGCCGGATCTCCCCCCGGTCGACGAGGTGCGCTGGTCGCCGGACCGGCGACGGTTGGGCGTCCGCACGGGCGACGATCTGCTGTGGCTCGACGTCGCGATGATGCAGCCGCACACGGTGATCGCGGGCGGCGTGACGGGGCCGACCGAGTGGACGTCGGACGGCCGGCTGCGCACGCTGGTGAAGGATCCCGAACACGCCGCGGGTGCCGCCGCCCGGACGTGCACGGTGTACGGCGAGTGTGCGGACCAGGCCTTGGACGCGATCGTCCGGGGGGGCGCGTGGCGCGACGACGTGCTCGCCTACTCTGCTGGAGACGGGGTGTACACGCAGGTCGTCGGAGCCGAGACGCCCTCGGTGCGCGTCTCGGGCGACGGGAAGGACGGCGACCTGCGCTGGGCGGGAGATGGGGCTCTGTGGCTGCGCGGTCCGGCGGGACTTCGCCGCTGGGCGGAGTCCGGGCTCACCACCATCGCGGAGAGCGTGGGTACGGTCGCCCTCGGCCCGACGGGGGTCGCCTGGGTCACGCCGGAGGGCGCCTTCCGTGCGAACGTGGACGGGAGCGGTCCGACCCCGATGGCCCCTGTCTCGCGCTCGGCGGGGCTCGTGTGGGCCGGGAGCGCGCTCTGGACGGTCGAGCCCTCGGGAGAGCGGTTCCGGATCGGGGGGCCCGACGGGGCGGCCTGGGACGCCGTCTCCACCATCTCGGCCTGGGGCGATCGGGCTGTCTGGCTCTCGATCCAGGGCGGGGTGCAGGTCGTGGCGGACCCCCGGGGCGTGGTCGTGCGCCTCGACGGGGACATCGCGCGCATCTGGTGACGGGCGCAGGACCGGGCCACCTGGAGTGGGTGCCGGCCGGGGTGGGTCAGATCACCGTGCCCGGCTTCAGCGTTGCGTCCTTCGGCACGATGACGATGCCGTCGCGCAGGTACCAGCCGTCCCCGTCCTCGTCCGGGCGTCCCGGTGCGCCCCGGATCACGCACCCTTCGCCGATGCGGGCGTTCTTGTCCAGGATCGCGCGCTCGATGATCGCGCCGGGCCCGACGCCGGCAGCCTCGATGCCCCTCGCGAGGTTGGCCGCGCGTACGGCGTCGTTCTCGTAGTAGTCGGCGCCCATCATGATCACGTCCTTGAGCTCCGCGCGGGCCTGGATGCGGGAGCGGATGCCGATCACGCTGCCTTCCACAGACGCCCCCTGGATCAGGCATCCGTCCGAAACGATGCTCTGGCGCACCCGTGCGTCGAGGAACTTGCTGGCGGGCAGGAACCGCTGGCGGGCGTAGATCGGGCCGGTGTCGTGGAAGATGCGGAACTCCGGGTCCTCCTTCGTGAGCGCCAGGTTGGCCTCGAAGAAGCTGGCGATGGTCCCGATGTCGCGCCAGTACCCCTTGAACAGGTGGGCGCCGAGCTTGTGGGTGCCGAGCATCATCGGCAGGATGTCGTTGCCGAAGTCGAGCAGGTTCGGGTCCTGGAGCAGCGCTCGCAGCACGTCGAACCGGAAGACGTACACGCCCATGCTGGCGAGGTACTGCCCCTCGGCCAGGTCCCACTGGGTCCGGAGCTCGGGGGGGGGGGCGAGGTGTGAAATATCCTCGTGTGCTTTGGGTTTTTCCTTGAAAGCGGTGATGAACCCCTTGGTGTCTGCCGAGAGCACACCAAAACCGGTGCACTCCTCTCGCGAGACCGGGATCACGCTCACCGTGGCGTCTGCCCCGCTCTCCACGTGGCGAGCGACGATCTCGCGGTAGTCCATGCGGTAGAGGTGGTCGCCCGAGAGGATCAGCAGGTGCTCACACCCCCACGCGGCGAGCCTTCGGATCTGCTTGCGCACGGCGTCCGCCGTGCCCTGGTACCAGTCCATCGACTCATCCGTCTGCTCGGCGGCGAGCACCTCGACCATGCCCTGGCCGAAGATGTCGAAATGGTAGGTGTTCGACACGTGTGCGTTCAACGAGGCGGAGTTGAACTGGGTGAGCACCGCGATGTGCCGGTACCCGGAATTGATGGCGTTTGAGAGGGGGATGTCGATCAGCCGGTACTTCCCGGCCACAGGCACGGCGGGCTTGGCGCGATGCGCGGTGAGCGGAAAGAGGCGGCTGCCTCTTCCTCCGCCGAGGATCACGGTGTAGACGCGCGGCATTCAGGCTCCAGGGTTCCCGGAACCTAACACTCCGGCCCTCCACTGATCCGTCCGTTGGTCGGCTACGTTGCGAGGATGAGCGCCCGAGTCCTTCCTCCGGTACTGCTCGGCGTGATGCTCACGGCGGGCTGCACGCCGGTTTGCACCGGGGCGACGTGTGCTGACCGCTTCAGCCTGGCGGACGTGCGGGGTGTCGTGGAGCCGTCTGGTGCGTTTGACGCGGAGGCCGCCACCGGGCACATCGCGGGGCGGGCGGGCGACGGGCGGCTCCGCAGCTTTGCCCCGCTGATCGGCGATGCGCTCCTGGTCGGTGTTCCCGACGGCTCCCGCGTCCAGCTCTACAGCGGGTCGTTCTACCTCGGCACCGAGGATCTGGAGCTGGCCGGCGAGCCCGGCGAGGGGTTCGGCGCCTCGGTGGCGTCCGCGACCCAGCTCGTCGTGGGGGCGCCGCGGGCCCGGGCGGGACCGCTGCTGCCATCGATCGGGCGGGTGTACGTTTTTCCGTACGATCGTCCCTCCACCCTTGCGACCCTGGGCGATGCGACCCAGGTGATCGATGGCGAAGCCGCCGCCGATGGCCTGGGGAGCGCGGTCGCCGCGTGTGGGGACATCGATGGAGACGGTGTTGCGGACGTTCTCGCAGCGGCGGCCGACGCCAGCGACCTCCAGGGGCGCGTGGTCTTGATCCCGGGCGGCTCGGGGTCTGGACAGGCGAGCGACCTCTCTGGCTGGGACGGAGACGCCCCCGGCGCCTGGCTGGGCGCTGCGCTCGGCTGCGGTGACTTCGACGGGGATGGGCTCGACGACGCGGTGATCGGGGAGCCGTACGCCGCAGGCGTGGCGGGGTCGGGCGCGGGTGCGGTGCTGATCGAGAGTGTGCACGGGGAGCTCTTCCGACTGGAGGGTGCGCAGCCGAACGCGTACTTCGGGGCGAGCCTCGCGGTGGGCGACGTCGACGCGGACGGTGTGATCGACCTCGTCGTCGGCGCCCCGGGTCGGCCGTCTGTCGACGCCGCCACGGATGACCTGGGCGGCGCCGTGCACGTGTACAACGGCGGCCGGCTGCGGTCGGCCACCGATCTCGGGGTGCTCGGGCTGGGGGAAGATGCCCGGGTGCTCGGGGTCGACACCCGGGGGCGGACCGGCGACGTGGTCGCCACCGGGGACGTGGATGGGGATGGTGTGGGCGACGTGCTCATCGGCGCGCCCGGCACCAACCCCGGGGGCTCGGCGACCGACGTGCAGACGGGTGCGCTCTACGTCCTTCCGGGGCCCTTCGGGCACGGTCTTCACCCCGCGCAGCGCGACGACCGCGACGTGACGGAGGCCACGCTCGTGATCCAGGGCACCCGCGTGTACCAGCGGGTGGGGGAGGCCGCCACGCTCGTGAACCTCGATCAGGCCGGCGGGGCGGAGGTCATCTTCACCACGCGGGAGGAGCCGTGATCTGGCTGCTCGCGCTCGGCTGCCACATGAACCGGAAGGACAGCCCCGTGGACACGGCGGACACCTGTCCCGGCGCGCCCGTCACCCAGATCTACTGGTACCCGCGTGACGGCAACGACATCTTCGAGATCCAGGTCGACCAGCCGGGAGAGTACGCGCTCGGGCTCTCGAGCGCGGACTGGCAAGGGGAGGGGTGTGGGACCAGCATGACTGAGCTCGACACCTGCCACAGGTTCGCCGGGCAGACCCTCGGCCTGCAGACCGTCGAAACGACGGCGGAGGTGGTCCTCGGCGAGTCCACGTGGTTCAAGCAGGAACGCTTCGATGCCTGGGCGCTTTTCTACTCCCTGGGGGTGGGCGGTGACACCGCGTGGTTCGGCCCGGATACCGGTGGTGGGAACCCGTATGCGCTCGCTTGCGTGGGCTCCGGCTACCCCGGATGCTGCACGCGCGATAGCTCCCCGTAGCTCAAAGGTCCTCCCATGCCCCGCACCCTCGAAGGTGATCTCATCGATCGAGGCGGTCGCTACGCGATCGTCGTCGCCCGGTTCAATGACTTCATCACGGCCCGCCTGCTCGATGGCGCGCTGGACACCCTGCGCCGACACGGCGTCCCCGACACCGCGATCACCGTGGCGTGGGTTCCTGGAGCGTTCGAATTGCCGATCGTCTGCCGTCGACTCGTGCGCGCTGCCGAGCACGACGCCATCATCGCGCTGGGCGCGGTGATCCGCGGTTCCACGGCGCACTTCGACTATGTCGCCGGGGAGTCCGCCAAGGGCATCGCGGCAGCGGGCGGGGGCGACGTCCCCGTGATCTTCGGGGTGCTCACCACCGACACCATCGAGCAGTCCATCGAGCGCGCCGGGTCCAAGATGGGCAACAAGGGCGGAGAGTCGGCCCTGACCGCGATCGAGATGGTCAACCTCCTCCGCGAGCTGCCGGGCGCGCCGCCCACGAAGGCACGCTGATGGCTGGCCGTCGTCGCGGGCGCGAGTTTGCCCTCCAGGCGCTCTATGCGGTGGACATCGGGCAGATCACCGGGCCGCAGGCGCTCTCTGCGCTGTGGGGCGCCATGGTGGACGGCTTGCCGGAGACCTCGGGCCTCGACGAGAGCCCTGCATCGCCCGACGAGATGGAGTTCGCGCAGGTGCTCGTGCGCGGCGTCCTCGAGGAGCTTGCGCCGCTCGACGCCCGGATCGAGGCTGCGAGCACGAACTGGCGCCTCACCAGGATGCCGTGTGTCGACCGGAACATCATCCGGCTCGGCGCGTACGAGATCCTCAACCGCGAGGTTCCTACGCCCGTGGTGATCAACGAGGCGCTCGAGATCGCGAAGAAGTATGGCGGGGCCGAATCGCGGGCGTTCGTGAACGGCATCCTGGACCGCATCGCGAACGAGGCGGGGCGTGGCCGCAAGCGGTGACAGCCGCTCGATAGCCGAGCTCCAGGGCGCGATCGACGCCTGGATCAAGGAGAACGGCGGGTACTGGCCCCCGCTTTCGTTGCTCGCGCGCCTCACGGAGGAGACCGGAGAGGTCGCACGCGAGTACAACCACCGGTTCGGGGCGAAGAAGAAGAAGGCTGGGGAGATTGAAGCCGAGATCCCGGGGCAGGACCCGCTGGCGATGGAGCTCGCGGACGTCCTGTTCATCGTGCTCTGCATGGCCAACGAGCAGGGCATCGCACTCGACGTGGCGTTCGCGGACATGATGCAGAAGCTCCGCATTCGCGACGCGGGACGGTTCACCAGCCGGTAGGCGCCCAGCCGGCGAGGCGTCGCGCTGCGACCGCAGGGACCGGCTTTTCTCGCACGGGGCCCGGGAACCACGGTTCCATGCGCGGAGCGAGCAGCAGGCGCCGAGCCGGCGAGGCGTCGCGGCTGCGACCGCAGGGACCGGATTTTCTCGCACGGGGCCCGGGAACCACGGTTCCTTGCGCGGAGCGAGCAGCAGGCGCCGAGCTGGCGAGGCGTCGCGGCTGCGACCGCAGGGACCGGCTTTTCTCGCACGGGGCCCCCAGAAGTCGCGCAGCGACTTCTGGGGTCATTGACACGCCACCTGCGTTACGGGTACGCTTCCCCCCGAACGCGCTGCCGTCGCTGTTCGCCCGTTCTGCCCGCCCGCCCGCCGTCCCGGAGACTCGATGTCCCGCACCCTCCTCGTTGTCGCTCTCCCCCTGGTGGTCCTCGGCTGTCGTGGGGCAAAGGATCAGGTTCTCGACTATGCCTACCCGCAGCTCTCCGTGAGCCAGCCGACCGTGGAGTTCGGGAACGCCGGGTGGGGAAGCGTGGTGGACCGCACGTTCTACGTCAGCAACGATGGCGGGACCTCGCTGGACGACGGCATGACCATGGCAGTGAGCGCGATGACGTTGCTCGACACCGCGCCGGACAACTACTCGTTCTCCTATGACATCCGCGACACGGAGTGTACCGGGGGCGCAGCGGTGGACACCTCCGGGGACTCTGCGGCGGCGGCCGCGAAGTCTCTCGACATCGACACGGGGACCCCTCCGGCCGACACGGGTGACAGCTCTGCGGACACGGGTGGGGGGACGGACACGGGGACGGCCCCGCCCGAAGGCGCTCTCTTCCTGCTCGATCCGGGCTGCCGCCTCCCGATCACCGTCCACTTCGCGCCGACGAGCGCGATCGGCGACGTGTGGGGCGCGCTGGAGATCGACACGGAGTCGCAGGACATCCCTGCAGACGCCACGGCCGACCAGTTCCTCGCGGCCTACCACAAGGACCCTGTCCGGCTGCGGAAGCTGGTCTACCTCCACGCCCAGTCCAAGCATTCGGCGCCCTCGCTCGTCGTCCGTCCGCGCACCTACGACTTCGGCTACGTGAACCCCGCGGATACCGAAGACCACGTGGCGTTCATCGAGCTCGCGAACGTGGGCGACGGCGATCTGGACATCAGCAGCGTCGCGTTCGCGGACAGCTGCGACAGCGCCTTCTCCCTCGCCACGAGCCCTGCGCTCGGTGTGCTCGAGGCCAGCGGCAGCACGCTCGCCGAGATCCGCTTCGCCCCCACGGACGACCAGGCGGCCTACTGCCAGATGCTCATCCACACGAACGACCCCACCGAGACCGCGGACGGGATCGACGTCACGCTCACCGGGAATTCCGGGTCCGACCCCGAGAACGAGCCGCCGACCGTGTTCATCCGGTCGCCCGAGAACGGCTACAAGTACAACGCGATCCGGCCGTTGACGATGGAGCTGAACATCTTCGATGTCAACCAGCCCGCAACCACCCTCGGCTGCAAGGTCAAGAGCGCGGTGCTCCAGGAGGGCGCCAATGTCGCCACCTGCACGGCAACGGACGACTCCGGGCACTTCTGGGTGGAGATCGATCCCCATGATCTCGACTCCGGCAGCGACACGCTGCAGGTCGTCGTCACCGACGGCAGCGGCATCACCGCGATGGCCGCGGTCTCCGTGGTCATCAGCGCCGACTACCCGTCGGACGACGACGACGGCGATGGGTACGGCGCCGATGTGGACAACCCCGACTGCGACGAGGGCGACCGCAACACGTACCCGGGCGCGGCCGAGATCTTCGACGGCGAGGACAACGACTGCGACAACATCATCGACGAAGGCACCACCGGCTACGATGACGATGGCGACTCGTTCTCGGAGAACGACGGCGACTGCAACGACTACAACGACTCAGCGTACCCCGGAGCCCCCGAGCGGGGTGACGGCGTCGACAACGACTGCGACGGCGTCGTAGACGAGGGCACGTCCCTCTCGGACGACGACGGCGACGGCTACGCAGAGGTGAACAACGACTGCGACGACACCGATCCCGCCCGCCACCCCGGCGCCACGGAGATCTGTGACGACCACATCGACAACGACTGCAACGGGCTCATCGACTCGGCAGACTCCTGCCTCGACAGCAACTCCAACCCCGTCATCGTGGGCGGCGAGACGGGCGTCGCGGCGGACCAGTACGCGTGCGAGAGCGGTCAGGTGATCACCCTGCAGGCCCTGGTGTACGACGCCGATGGACAGGTGCCCACGTACAGCTGGCAGGACGACGACAACCAGAACTTCGACAACGCGTCGAGCTCCACCGTGCACTGGACCTGCCCGGTGCTGGAGTCCAACAGCGGTGGCAAGGCGTTCCTGGTCAGCGTCCAGATCCTCGATCCGGACACCAACGACGACTATGCGTACACGAAGATCGCCGTCTACCCCGAAGGGTTCGGGATCTACGACCCCTATCAGAAGGTCGTGATCGCCGAGAAGAAGGGGTGCGCCACCGTGTCGGCCACGCCGGCGTTGTCCATCGTCGGGCTCGCGTTGGCCGCGGCCGCGGTCCGCCGCCGGCGGGCCTGAGTCGGCGCTCGCGGGATCGGGACGTCAGGATCGAGCGGAGTCGGTCAGCGTCAGCCGGCGGAACACCTCGTCCAGCGTGCTCTTCTCGCGCGTGAGCTCCAGGAGTACGAGCCCGGACTCCACGGCCACGCTGAACAGCGCGGGCCGCACGTCGCGGTCGGCCAGCACCTCGAAGGACATGGCGTCGGCCTCGTCGTCCTGCTGTGTGGCGCGCGGGATCACCCGTTGTACGCCGGCCACGGCCGCGATGCGATCGGCCACCGCCTCGGCGTCCAGACGTACGCTGCCCGCCCTGTAGGTCACGCGCTGGAGCGTCCCGCCCACGGTCTGCTCCGCCAGCCGCTCGGTCGGCGCATCGGCCACCAGCGTGCCCTGGTTCAGGATCAGCACGCGGTCGCACACCGCCTGCACCTCCTGCATGATGTGGGTCGAGAGGATGACCGTGCGCTTCTTGCCGATGCGGCGGATCAGGTCCCGGATCACGGCGATCTGGTTCGGGTCGAGCCCGCTGGTGGGCTCGTCGAGGATGAGCACGGGCGGCTGGTGCAGGATCGCGGCGGCGAGGCCCACACGCTGCTTGTAGCCCTTCGAGAGCGTTCCGATCACCTGGTACAGCCGGTCGGTCAGGTCACACTCCGTGGCGGCCCGCTCGATGGCGGACTCCCGCTCCGCGGCGGCGAGCCCCCGCACCCGGCCGAGGAACGCGAGGTAGTCCCAGACGCGCATCTCGCTGTACGAAGGCGCCGACTCGGGCAGGTACCCGAGCCGCCTGCGGGCTTCCAGCGAGTCTTCCACCACGTCGAACCCCGCGATCCTGGCTGTTCCCGATGTGGGCGGGATGAAACCGGTGAGGATCTTCATCGTGGTGGACTTTCCAGCGCCGTTGGGGCCGAGGAAGCCGACGATCTCCCCGACGCCGATGGCGAAGGTGATCCCCTTGAGCGCCTCCATCGGCCCAGTCGGCCCGGCGAAGGCGCGCCGCAGGTCCCGCACGTCGATCACACTTTGCGGGTTCATCACCATCAGCCGACACTCCTGGGCGCGATCTGGCAGCTATCGTGCTACCGTTCACCGAACCCGGACCCGCCATGCGCCTCGTCGCCATTTTCTGCTCACTCCCTGCGTTCCTGCTCGCGTCGGGCTGCGCAAACAGCGTCAAGGTCATCAACAGTGACACGGGCTCCGGCAGCGATCTCGACACCGCGACCGGGGACGACACGGGGGACACAGCGGACACGGGCGACACCGCAGTCGACTCCGACTGGCACGAGTACGACGGCGCCTCGCTCGTCATCCTCTCGCCAGCGAGCGGTGACTTCCTGCCCTGGTCGGAGGACGCCACGTTTGCAGCCGAGGTGCACGACGCCGATGGCAACGTGATGGACTTCACCGACATCGCCTGGACCAGCGACATCGACACGGCCTGGGGCATCACCGGCACGAACGTCGTCGACAGCGCCCTCGACGTCGGAACGCACGCGCTCACGGCCACCGCGAACCTCCCGAACGGCGACCGGCTGGCCTACACCATCGGCGGCGTGCTCGTGCAGAGCCCGTACGCGGGCATCTACAGCGGCACGCTCCAGATCGACGCCGTCTACAGCAGCTACGCGGTGGGGTGCTCCGGCGCGACCACCATCACCGTGGACGCCTACGGCGAGACCGTGACCGGCGACGCGAGCTGCCTCCTCTCGCTCAACGGCTACGATCTCGACACCTCCTACATCCTGGCCTACGACAACGCCGACGGCGCACTCACCGGCAGCTCGTCGATCGATCTCGGCTTCTACCAGTACGACATCGACACCACGGGCACCCTCGACGTGGACGGGAACCTCGACGCCTCCTTCACGACCGATCTCTCGGGGCTCTCGCTCACCGGGACGCTCACGGCCACGCGCATCACGCGTGATCTCTCGGGGTCGTAGGGGCCTTGCTCCTCCTCGCGTTCGCGGTGTGGAGCGTGCCCGCAGGGTACGCGGCGCGCCCGGACTCCTTCGGCTACGTCGACAGCGCGCAGCACCCGATCCGTTGCCACTGGTCGCGGCTGAACGACGAGCAGCACTGTCTCGACGTGATCGGCTACGCGGACACCGCCTGGGACGTGCAGGTGGACCAGTTGGGCTTTCGCGCGCCCGTGCCCGACGCCGGCATCGGAGGCAGCGACGCGCTCGACATCTACCTCACCATCGCCGAGACGGGCGCCGCGGGGTCTGCCTGGGTGGACTGCGAGGCGGGGGACGGGAACTGCCAGGACAGCGATCCCACCGATGGCTTCGCCGGGACCCCCGCGTTCGTGCTCATCGACGCGCGCACGGCAGACCTGCACCACTACACCCAGCACGAGTTCAACCACGTGCTGCAGTATGCGACGGACTTCGACGAGCAGAGCATCTCGCTCTGGGAGTCCACCGCGGTGAGCGCCGAGCACTGGACCGATCCGACGTGGACGACGTCGGCCTCGGACCTCGCGGACTTCCAGGCCACCCCGTGGATCTCGACCGTGCTTCAGGACGGCTACTTCCTGGACGAGCAGTACGGCATCTGGAGCTACTACGAGTACGGGGCCACGCTGTGGATGCGTTGGCTCGACATCGAGCACGGGGACGGCAGCGGCTCGTTCGCGCCGCAACTGTGGGCAGCCACCGCCCAGGAAGGTCCCGGGCGCGAGCCGGACGTGCTGGACGCATGGGACGAGCTCACCGGGGACTGGCAGGCCGATCTCGTCGCGTTCACGGCGTTTCGCGGGCTCGTCGGCACGCCGAGGGCGCCCGCGTGGATCGCGTGGGCCGGGGAGGGGGGCAGGGCGTGGCGCGAGGCAGAGCTCGAGCGAGGCGACTCGGTAGCCCCTGTGCACCCGCTCTATCCGCTCGGCGTGGCCTACTACGACGTCTCCGTGGAGCGGAAGCAGCGCGTGACGGCATCGTTGGTCGGCAGCGCAGCGACGGAATGGCGGCTGATCGGGATCCGGGGCGCGGGCGACTATGCGGACGACGCCGAGACGGTGACGGTGAACGCAGACGATGATGGCCTCGCGACCTTCGCTGTCGTGAACCTGGGCTGGCCGGGCATGGACGCCGATGACCCGCTCACCGCAGATTCGTTCACGATCACGATCGCATCGGCGGAGGACGTCGAGCCGAACGCCGACTGTGGGTGCTCCGGGGGGGGATCCAGGGCTGGCCTGCTGGCCGGGCTCGCCGGTGTGGCAGCCGTCGGTGCGCGCCGCCGGGCCGCTACCGCTCCTTCCCGATCCCCAACAGCACGCCGACCGCGCCGGTGACGTAGACCGGAGGGCTCACGCCATCCGGCAGCACCGTGACCCCGAGCCGCAACGTGGGCCGGATCCGCGATCCGAACGCGCTGCGCGGGAAGATCGGGGCGACATCCCAGCCGCCGCCCAGCTCGAAGCCTGTGCGGTGCGTGATCCCGCCGTAGGTGGCCGCGATCGCGCCCCCCACGTGGGCGAGGGCCTCGTCCACTCCGAGCTCGTGGTGATGGGCGAACCCGACGTAGCCGTAGGGACCGCTTCCCGCGGGGTAGCGGACGTCGAAGTCGACGTTCCCGACCGTGCGCAGCGACCCGGCGTACAGGCTCTCTCCCACCCGCCCCTCGAGCCCGACCGAGCGGCCCGGCACCTTGCCCAGCGCGACTCCGATGAGGCCCGCCGCCCCGCCGCCCGGAGCGCTCGATGTGCCGATCCCCATGCCTCCGCCCACCGTGGCGCCGAGCCAGACCGGTCGGTCCGGGCCCGGGGCGGCGTGGGCGGGGAGCAGTGCAGAGAGGGTCAGGAGGAGCGCAGCGAGCATCCTGCGATCTATGCCGTTTGACCGATGGCGGACCCCGGTTGTTGCGGTCCCCCACGTGGGGGAGATAACCGCCTGCCATGCGTTGGCTCCCCTACTTCATCGCGGCGGGCGTCGCCGCTCCCTGGCTGGTCGTCCACCTCACCGGGCAGGACGTCGGAAACACCCTCGTCGCGGTGCTGAGCGGGGTAGCCATCCTGGGCGCAGCGTTCCTGCTCTCCTGGGCCTGCGAGGTCGCGGAGGAGGACGTTCCCCAGGCGCTCGCCGTGAGCGTACTCGCCCTCGTGGCGGTGCTGCCCGAGTACGCCGTGGACGCCACGTTCGCATGGAAGGCGGCGACGGATCCCGAGTCCGCGGGCTATGCGATCGCGAACATGACGGGGGGCAACCGGCTGATGCTCGGCTTCGGCTGGACGCTCGTGTGCGTGCTCAACTGGGCGAAGTTTCGCCGGGACCGGGTGGTCCTGCAGCGGGACATGGGTGCCGAGATCACCATCCTGCTGCTCTCGACCTTGTACGCGCTCGTACCGGTGTGGCGCGGGTCGCTGACCCTGTTCGACACTGCAGTATATGTAACCTTGTACCTACTCTATCTCGTCGCAGCGGCGCGCGGCGAGGAGCACGAGAGCGAGCCGGTGGGGCCCGCCGCCGTGCTGGCCCACCAGTCCACGATGGTCCGCAGGGCCGGTGTACTGCTGCTGCTCCTGTTCGGGGCGGGCGTCATCGTGCTCTCCGCCGAGCCGTTCGCAGAGGCGCTCGTGCACACCGGCAAGGAGTTCGGCGTGGACGAGTTCGTGCTCGTCCAGTGGGTGGCCCCGGTCGCGAGTGAGGCGCCGGAGGTCGTGGTGGCGACGCTGATGGTCTGGCGCGGGGCGAGTCAGACAGGCCTCCGGGCGCTGGTGAGCTCGAGCGTGAACCAGTGGACCCTGCTGGTCGGCACGCTCGCGCTCGTTGTCTCGCTCGCGAGCCACGGCGTGGCCTCCCTCCCGCTGGACCGGCGGCAGTCTGACGAGATGCTGCTCACCGCCGCGCAGTGCCTGTTCGGGATCGCGGTGATCGCCGACCTTCGCCTGCAGTTGTGGCAGGCCGGCCTGCTCGGTGGGCTCTTCCTGATCCAGCCCCTGATGCCGAATTCCCATCACCTGATCGCGATGGGCTACCTCGTCCTCTTTGTCCTGCTCGTCGTGTTCGACAAGCGGACCCGCCTCGGGATCGGTGAGTCGGTGCGCACGTTCTGGTCGATGCTGACGAACTCCCCCCGCCCGAAGGAGCCGGACGAGCCAGAGGGCGCACAGAGCGGCCTCGAGGGCTGAAGCCTGGCGCCCGCACCGCTCGACCTGTTTCCGATCGACGCCGTCCTCGCGGACATCGCGGAAGCGCTCGACCAGCACGGCGTCGTCGTGGTGGAGGCACCGCCGGGCACGGGCAAGAGCACGAGGGTGCCGATCTTCCTCGCCGACCGGGCGAGGGATGCCGGGATCGCCGGCCAGGTCTGGGTCCTCGAGCCGCGGCGGATCGCCGCGCGGGCCTCCGCCACCTTCGTGGCCCGCTCCCTGGGGCAGGCGCCCGGCCAGGCCGTTGGCTTCGCCGTGCGCTTCGAGCGCGCCGAGTCTGCCTCCACGCGGGTGATGTACGTCACCGAGGCGCTCCTCGGGCGCAGGTTCCTCGCAGATCGGGACTTGAGCGGGGGCTCGCCCCGCTCGGCCATCCACACGGTCGTGCTCGACGAGTTCCACGAGCGCAGCGTCCACACCGACCTCGCGCTTGCGCGTGTCCGGGCCCTGAGAGCCGCTTCCCGCCCGGATCTTCGGCTGGTGGTGATGTCCGCCACCCTCGACGCTGCCGCCCTGGGCCGTGCACTCGACGCTCCCGTCGTCCGCGCGGAGGCCCGGCGTTTTCCGGTGGAAATCCGCCCCTTTCTTCGCAAGGACGAGCGCCCGCTCGTCGAGCAGGTGCGCACCGCGGTCTCCGCGGGCCTCGCGGTCTCCGCGGGCACGGCCCTGCAGACCGTGCTCGTGTTCCTGCCCGGGGTCGGAGAGATCGAGCGCTGCGCCGAGATCCTTCGGGCCGACCCGAAGATCGACGCGACCGTCCTGCCGCTGCACGGTGAGCTCGACAGCGCCGCGCAGGACGCCGCGCTGCGCGCAGACGGTCGACCCCGCGTGGTGCTCGCGACCAACGTGGCCGAGACCAGCGTCACGGTGGAGGGGGTCGGCGTCGTCGTCGACACGGGGCTGGCGCGGATCGCGGGGCATGACCCGTGGTCGGGCATGTCCACCCTCACGCTCCAGCCGATCTCCCGCGCTTCTGCCGACCAGCGTGCGGGCCGGGCCGGGCGCCTCGGGCCGGGCGTGTGTTTTCGCCTGTACACCGACTACGATCAGCGCCCCGCCGCGCTGCTGCCCGAGCTGCACCGGATCGATCTCTCGGGTGTGGCGCTCGAGACCTGGGGCGAGGACCTGCCCTGGCTCGATGCCCCGCCGGCGGCAGGCTGGCGTGCCGCGGGCACGCTGCTCCGCAGGCTCGGCGCGGTGGACGACGATGGCCGCACGGTGGTCGGCGAAGCGATGCTCGGCCTCCCGACGTCGCCCCGCCTGGCGCGCGTGCTGGTGGAAGGGGCTGCGCGCGGCGTGGGTGACGAGGCGGCCACCCTGGTCGCGCTGCTCGGCGAGCGGACCGGTCGGCCCGAGGATCCGGTGAGTCGGGCGCTGGACGGGGCGCGGCTGGGTGGGCACGCCGCCCAGGAGCGCAAGCAGCTTGCGGCCGCCGTGCGCGACGGGGGGCGGCGGGCGCAGGACCCCGCGGGTGCGCTGGTCCTCGCCCTCCTGGCAGGGTTCCCGGACCGTGTGGGGGAGCGGCGGGGGGGGCGCGTTGTCTTTGCCGAGGGGGGGAGCGCGCAGGTGGACCCCGCGACGCCCGGCGGGGATGGGTTCGTCGTGGTGCCCGACGTCGAGAAGGCGGCGATGGGTGCGCGCGCCCGGCGGATCACGAGGGTGCCCGACGAGTGGCTGCTCGACCGGGCGGAGGTGAGAGCGGTCATGCGCTGGGCGGGAACACGCGTCGAGGTCGTCGAACAGCTGCGGTTTGGCGAGCTGGTGCTGGACGAGGGGCCCGGCCCGGGGGACCCGGTCGAGGTGTCGAAGGTGCTGGCCTCAGAGGTCGCCGCCGTCGCCCACAAGGTATTTCCCGACTGGGACGCCGCGAGCGCCCTCGTGTCGCGCATCGCCTGGCTGCGACGCGTGGGCGTGGATCTCGCCGAGGTGGACCTCGACAGCGTCGTCCACGCTGCCTGTGCGGGCTCCCGATCGTTCGCCGATCTGGGCGGGGTCTCGCTGATAGCGGTCATCGGCCGGACCATCGATCTCGCGCTGGTCGACCGGCTCGCCCCCTCGGCCGTGCCGTTGGGCAACCGCAAGCGCACGCCGATCACCTACCCCCCGGACCAGGATCCCTACATCGCGTCGCGGATGCAGGACTTCTTCGGCCTCGCCCGCAGCCCGGTGCTCGCCGGCGACCGGCCCCTGGTCCTGCACCTGCTCGCGCCGAACCAGCGTCCGGTGCAGATCACGGGGGATCTGGCCGGGTTCTGGAAGAACCACTGGCCGGGCATCCGTCGGGAGCTCATGCGGCGGTACCCGCGCCAGATGTGGCCGGAGAACCCGCTCGAGGCGGAGCCGCCCGAGTTCCGGGAGCGGAGGCGGTAGCGAGCGGTGCCGCGGCCCGAAGTCGGTCCCCCGGCTCTCGTCGGGACCGTGAGTTGCGGTCGTTGGTCCGTCGGGGTAGCCCCGGCCATGATCCTCCGCTCCCTTTGCTCGCCCCTGCGCTTCTCCACGGTCTGCGCGCTCCTGGTGACCGCTGCCTGCTCCGGAAAGGGTGAGCCGGTCGGGCCGGATGACTCCGCCGCGGGAGCCGCCACGCAGGACATCCTCACGACCGACCTCGCGCTCGACCTTGGCGCATTGACAGGGCGCGCCACGCTCGTCGTACGGCCCGGGGCGGGCAAGGTCACCCTGGACGTCGCCGGCTTGACGCTGTCCCGCGTGACGGTCGACGGCACGGAGGTGGCGGCCGACGTGGTGGACGGCAACCTGTCGGTCGCGGCGCCCGGCAGCGTGGACACGGTGACCGTCGTCGTCGACTACGCGTTCCCCACCCGGACCCCGGCCCAGTTCGACGGCTGGATGCCGCTGCTCGGCGTCAGCTTCATCTGGCCGTACTACTGCAGCAACCTGTTCCCCTGCAACCCCGCGCTCGAGGACGGGGTCACCTTCACGATGAACGTCGTCGGCGTGGACCCGGCGCTCACGGCGGTCTTCCCCACCAACACGTACGGCGACGGCCCGGCCTACATGGCCGCAGTGGCGGTGGGCGACTACACGAAGCTCGATCTGGGGACAACCACCGCAGGCACCGCGTTGCATGCCTGGTACCTGCCGGAGGGGAGCGGCCTGGAGGATGCCAGGGCGGGCACCGCCCATCTCGTCGGCGCGTTCGACTACTTCGAGCAGACCTACGGCCCCTACGCGTTCGGCCCGGATGCAGGCACGGTCGAGGTGGACTGGGGCAGCGACTCCTGGGGCGGCATGGAGCACCATCCCTACTTCCATGTCGCAAAGTTCGACTTCGACGACGAAGAGGCCCAGGTGCACGAGGCCGCTCACGGGTGGTTCGGCGACGGCGTGCGGGTCGCCTGCTGGGAGGACTTCGTGCTCTCCGAAGGCACGACCACGTACATCGCGGCGCACGCGCTCGAACACGTGGATGGGCCGAACGAGTGGTCCTACTATGTCGACGACTTCCTCACCCCGATCTGCCAGGGGCACTCGGGCGACCCCACCCTGGTGAACACGATCGTGCTCCCGGACGAGACCTGCAACGAGATCGATTTCGAGAACGATGCCCTGTGGTCGCTCGCGCCGTACATGAAGGGCGCGTGCTTCTACGAGGAGGTCGCCGACCTGATCGGGGAGGACGTCGTAGACGACGCCATCCGCGAGTTCTACGCTGCGCACGTGGGCAAGGCGGCCCGGATGCAGGACATGATCGACGTGATCGAGTCGAAGGCCTCGCCCTCGGACAAGGCCGCGATCGAGGGCCTGATCACCGAATGGCTGCGCACCCTCGAGTGCCCGCAGGACTACGCCAACCGGTGTCGCACGCACCAGCGCTGAGCGCTGCGGCCGTCCAGCCGGGACGGTGACCTTTTGCAGGCGTTGTTGTAGAGTTTCGCGTGCTCACACTCCTGCTGTCCGTTCCGCCCGCCGCCGCCCTCGACGTATGCTATCCCTCCGGCTTCCACCTGCGGGTGGAGGAGGACCACCGGCTCCCCGAGGTGTCCGTTTCCACCTTCATCGAGGGCGGCACCGCGCTCCCGGGCGCCTCCGGGGCTGCCCACCTGCTCGAGCACCTCTGGTTCCGGGGGGACCACGGTGCGCAGGATCGGAGCACCTGGTTCGAGTCCATCGGCGCCACCTGGAACGCCCAGACCACGCCGGACGACACCCGCTTCGCGACCGAGGCGCACGCATCGTTCGCCGGGGCGCTGCTCGACGACGAGGCCGCGCGGATGACCGCCCCACTCGCGGGGGTGGACGCCAGCGACGTCGCCTCCGAGGAGGCGATCATCGGCGTGGAAGCAGACCTCCGTGGTGCGGGTGGCCGGTTCGTGCTGGACGCGCTTGCGCAGCGGGTCTTTCCCGCCGAGCACCCGTATCGCCGGGCGTGGTCGAACCCCACCACGGCCTGGACTCCCGACCAGCTCTCGGCGCTCGCCAGGTCCTGGTGGCAGCCGGCGAACACCACCTTGATCGTCCGAGGGGACGTCGTCGCCGACGAGATCCGGGCCAGGGTGGAAGCCCATGCGGCGTGGGGGGGCGGAATGGCAGAGGCACGATGCCTGCAGCGTCCGACGCCCGTGCTGGAGCCCTCCCTCGCGGACGTGGACACACCGGATCTCCCCGGTCGGGAGGACGCGGTCTGGCTGGCCTGGGCGCTGCCGTCGCGGGACGTGCTGCCGGAGATCGACCTGCTCACCGGCGCCGCCCGCAGCGTGGCAGGCTTGCGGTCGACGTGTGAGGTCGTGCCCGGCCGGGCCGCGAGCGTATTGCTCTGCAGACGGCCGGTCTCCGAGGACGCCTCTGCCGAGCGGCTGGTGGCCGACATCCGCGAGCGCGCCCGGGCCTCCGGCATGTCCGGGCTCGAGCAGCGCTTCGCGTCCGCGAGCGCAGCGCTTCGGAGCAAGGCGGGCTTCGGCGAGTGGCGCACGCGGAGTGCGTTCGAATTCCGCCTCGGCGCGGACGCGCTCTCGTTGCTCGACAGCGAGGCGAGGGAGAGGTTCGACGAGTTGATCCACCTCGGGGCCTCCCGGGCGCCTGCCGAGGCCTACGAGCACCGGCTCGAATCGCTCACCTCCGACTCCACCATCGAGGCGCTCGGGCGCTGGATCCGTGAGGAGGGGATGGCGGCCGTGATCACGCACCGGGGGAAGCCGGACGCCGCCTGGCCGCCCGGTTTCGGAGGCGGTTCGGCCTCCGGTTCGTCCGCCGCTCCTGCACCTCCGATCGTCCAGGCGGCCCCCCGAGCCATCGAACGATTCGTCCTGCCGAACGGGCTCTCGGTGGTGCTGCTCCCCTGGGGCGACACCTCGGCCGTGCGTGTCGGGCTCGCGATCCCGGACACCGCCGCCCGGGATCCGCTCCCCGGGCTCACGGCGCTGGCCTGGAGCGCGGCGGTCACCGACAAGGAGGACCTGCCCTGGGATACCGGCGCCGCGCTCTCTGGCATCGGCACCTCGATGGTCGGAGGGTCCCGGGTGCTGGGCGGCACGGTGCCGGCCGAGGCCGCAGATTCCACCCTCGCGAGTCTCGCGGCCTGGGTCGCGCACCTCCGGGCGGACCCGGAGCGGGTCGACGAGGCCACCCGGGGGTTCGCGTCGCACCTTCGGCAGTCGGCGACCGATCACGCGTGGTGGGCGGTGACGCTGCTCTGGGCTGGCGTGGACGCTTCCAGTCCCAGCGGGCTCGCCACGGTCGACGCCTGGGACACCGTCGGCGACAGCACGGTGCACGACTGGCTCCTCCGGATGGTCCGGCCCCAGAGCGCCACGCTCGTGGTCGTGGGCCACATCGACACCGCCCACACGCGGGATGTGGTGAAGGCGGGCTTCGGGGCCTGGAGTCCGGCCGCTGCCGCCGCGCTGCCCGACCTGCAGGCGCCCTCTCCGGCTGGCCCCCGCCGGATCCTGGTGGTGGATGATCCCAACCGCACGCTCGGCCGGATCACCCTGGCTTGTCCGGTCGGGGCCAGCGCTCGGGGCTCGGCCGAGGGTGCCGTGCTCCGGGAGCTGGTCCGGAGCGCGGTTTTCAGTCACCTGCGGGTCGAGCGCGGGCTCACCTACTCGCCGCGGATCCGGCTTCGTCGGGGGCGTGGGGATGCGATGTTCCTCGAAGCGGAGGTCGAGACCCCCCTCGTCGGCGTGCGTGAGGGGCTCGAGACGCTGTTCGGTGCCGTCGCGCCCATCGCCGCTGGTAGTGTGGACGCCACGCGGATCACAGGCGTCCAGGACCGGCTTGCGGCCGGTGCGGTCCCCGACCGGTGGTCGCTCGCCGGGATGGCGGGGTGGCTCCTGGAGGATGGCGACCTCGCGGCGGGCTCGGAGGTGACCGCCTCCCAGATCGCGGCCCGGGCGGCCGCGTGTTCGGGCCACGAGGTCGTCACGGTCGAGGGCCCGACCGGTGAGGTCGACGCTGCCCTGGGTGATCTCCCCTTTGAGCGGGCGGACGTCGCGGCGGCCGAGGAGGACCTGGTCAGCGGGCTCCGGGGGTACCTGTAGGGTCGTGGCCCGCCGCCGCCCGCCGCGGGCGATAGGTGCCCTCCTGCCCCCATGATCCTGCTCCCTCTCCTGCTCTCCGCCTGCACGCGCACATCGTCGGTGGGGCCGCTGCGCGAGCCGGAGCCGCCGGCGGCCCGTCCCATCCCGCGCCCCACCGGCAACCTGCTGGACGAGGGCGCCGAACAGCGGAGCCACGCCGGTCGCGCGGCATGGATCGAGGAGCTGCACCGCCACCCGCCCGGCGTCGACTGGCGCGGGGTGGAGGCACGGAACGGCCTCGACCAGATGAAGAAGCGGGCCGCCCTCACCCGCGTTGGCCAGGGCGCGGGTTCGAGGTGGGCGGAGCGCGGGAGCTGGAACCAGGCCGGGAGCATGCACATCACGCGCCCCTCAAGCGATGGGACCCTGCTCTACGCGGGCAGCGATCTCGGCGGCATCTGGAAGGGCTCGCTGGATGGTGGGGATTGGGAGCCGGTGGGGGACAACCTGTACGGGGGCGCCCAGTGGCTGGAGCTGATCCCTGCGACGGTGGGCGGCGGGGACGAGGGCGATCCCGACGTGATCGTCGCGGGGACCGACAGCGACTCGGTCAACTCCATCACCGGAGACGTCGCCGCGGGGATCAATTGGAGTCGGGACGATGGGGCCACCTGGTCCGCCTCGCGATTTCCGGATGGCGTCGGCTTCACGTCCACGTTGCGCCTCACCCAATCGAGCGATGGCTCGCACACGCTGTACCTGCTCGCGGGCGGGGCCACCGGGTACTCGATGTACCGATCGACGGACGGTGGCGGGACGTTCGTCCCGGTCCACGACCTCGCGCACGCAGGCGACCTGTGGGTGCCCCGAACAGGCCCCATCACCGAGGGTGACCCGAACCCGGTGTACCTGCTCGATGGGGACCAACTCTCGGTGAGCATGGACGAGGGGGAGACGTGGACCGATCTGGCCTCCACGGGCTCCGGTCACCACCAGGGCCAGCTCGTGGGGTCCGAGGCGGGCGCGCCGACGCTCTGGTCGGTGCAGTACGACTCCCGGTCGCAGATCCAACTCTTCCGGTCCGACGACGGGGGGGGATCGTGGACCGAGCTCGAGGGGATCTCCGACTACTATGGGGCGTTGAACGCCTCGACGACCGACGCCGGGCTCGTGGCCTACGGCGGCGTGGAGCTGTGGAAGAGCGACGACGGGGGGGAGGGGTTCGACCGCCAGAATTCATGGGAGGACTACTACGGGAACCCCGGGAAATACCTGCACGCCGACATCATGGGGATCGACGTCGTCCCGGACGACGCCGGGGGCGAGGCCTGGTACCTGAACTCCCACGGGGGAGTGTACGTCTCGACCAATGCGCTGCGCCGCGTTTCCAACCTCTCCCTCTCGGGGATGCGCGTGAGCCAGTACTACTCGACGCTCACCTCTGTCGCGAACCCGGACCACGTGATGGCGGGCGCCCAGGACCAGGGCATCCAGGCGACCAACACCCAGGACAACACGGGCGACGCCCTGGATTTCGAGCAACTGCTCTCCGGTGACTACGGGCACCTCACCTCGGGTGACCACACGCACCGGCGGGTGTTCAGCGTATACCCTGGCTACGTGCTCGTCTACGACGGGGAGGACGACCCCGGGTTCGCCGGCTACGTCGAGCTACCCGAGGGCGAGTCGTACAGTTGGATCCCAACGATCCTGGCCGATCCGTCCGCCCCCGACGACTTCTGGCTGTGCGCCAGCAAACTGTACCGGTACGTCTACACATCCGGTGTCTGGACGGGCGCTGTTGCCACCGATCAGGACTTTGGTCGGGGGTACCTCTCGGCGCTCGCATCGTCGCCGCTGGACCCCGACCACATGTGGGCTGCCACGAGCCTGGGCGCGGTGTTCGCCTCGACCGATCACGGCCTGACGTGGACCCGGGGCACGGGCACCACGACCACGGAGAGCATGTACTACGGGAGTGCCCTCGTCGCTTCGGGGGTGGACCCGAACACGGTGTACGTCGCGGGCTCCGCCTACCAGGGCTCCGTGGTGTACCGATCCACGGATGGCGGCGCCACCTTTGAGCCCTGGGGGGAGGGGCTGCCCGCCACGACCGCGTACGCCCTCGCCGAGTCCCGCGACGGCACCGTGTTCGTCGGCACCGAGACGGCCGCCTACTCCCGCGCCCCGGGCGATGCCGCCTGGGTGGACATCACCGGGAACGAGGCCCCGATCACGATCTATTGGAGCGCCGAGGCCCTCCCCGGTGAGGACACGATCCGGTTCGGGACCTATGGACGCGGGATCTGGGACTACCGGATCTCGGACGGCCCCGGGGTCTGCGAGGGCCAGGACGGCGATTCGGACGGCGTGGCCTGCACCACAGACTGCGACGACGGCGATGCCAGCCGCCATCCGGGCGCGGCCGAGGTCTGTGGCAACCTGATCGACGACGACTGTGACGGGAACGACCCGCCGTGTGCGCCGAAGCTCCCGAGCGGCAAGGGCTGTGGCTGCGCGGGCGCAGGGGCTGGCGAGCCGTCGTGGGTCGGGATGGTGGCGTTGGCTCTTGTGGCCGGGTTGGGCCGGCGGGGCCGACAGGCCGGGCGCGGCGTCTGGCGCGAGCCACCGACGCGGATCGGGTAGGATCGCCGGATGCTCGTCCTCCTCCTGATCGCCGCTGCCTGCGTCTCCGGGGGGCCGGACCCCGGGTTCCAGGGCGACAGCCATGGCGGGCAGGACTCGTTGGAGACCGTACCGCCGGACCCCGCCGATCCGGATGGGCTGTTCTCCCCGCCGGGCGGCACGTTCGTGGACGCCATCGCGGTCTCGCTCGCGCTGGAGGCGGGCGAGCAGGCCTGGTACACCACCGATGGGTCGGTACCGACCGACCGCAGCGAGCGCTACACGGGCGCCATCGCGGTCGGCGACGGGCTCGAACTGCGCGTGCTCGTGCGGGACGCGGACGGAGCGGAGGTGCTGCACGACAAGAGCTACGTGCGCCTGGAGGGGTCGATGGCGGGCTTCAGCTCGAACCTGCCGCTGCTCGTCGTGCTCTCGAACGGAGACCTTCACGATGCGGCCTCGCAGTACATCCCCGTCTCGTTCCAGGTGCACGACGTGGGAGAGGATGGCCGCACGGCGCTGCTCGGCGCCGCCTCGGTCTCCTCCCGCGCGGCGGTGAAGGAGCGCGGCTCCAGCACGGCTGGGGAGCCCAAGCACTCCTACGCGCTGGAGCTCCGCGAGGACTACAGCGACGATGACGACCGGGAGGCGCTGCTCGGCATGCCCGCCGACTCGGACTGGGTGCTCTACGCGCCGCTCGACTACGACCGCTCGTTGATCCGGGATGCACTGGCGTTCCGGCTGAGCAACGACCTCGGTCGGTACGCCCCCCGCACGCGCTTCGTGGAGGTGTTCTGCACCGAGGCGGGGAAGGCCGTGCGGGAGCACTCCTACAAGGGCGTGTACGTGCTGATGGAGCGTGTCAAGATCGCCGCCGATCGCGTCGACATCACGCAGCTTGGCCCGGACGACCGTTCCGAGCCGGAGGTGACAGGCGGGTACCTCTTCAAGCTCGACCGTCCGGGGGACTCCGAGACCGGCTTCGAGGCGGGCACGGCGGGCGGCGCCATCTCGTATGAGTTCCCGTTCGTGAACGTGGACCCCGAGGAGGCCGTGATCCAGCGGGAGCAGGACGCCTACCTCCGGTCCACGCTGGACGACGTCGCCGACGCGCTCACCGCCCCGGACCACGCCCACGACGGCGTGCCGTACGGCGATCTCCTGGACGTGGACGCCTGGGTGGACCACCACATCCTGAACATGTACGCCAAGAACCCCGATGCGCTGCGGCTGAGCGCCTACATGTACAAGGACCGGGAGGGCCCGATCGTGGCCGGGCCGCTCTGGGATCTGGACCGCTCGATGGGCTGCACCGACGATGACCGGTCGAGCGACCCGACCGCGTGGGATGCGACGGACGTGACCACCGACACCACCGCGATGTTCACCTACGGGCTGTACGGCCCGCTCTTCGACGACCCGGCGTTCACCATCGCCTATTGGGCGCGGTTCGCGGGGCTGCTCGACGACACGCTGAGCGACGAGCACGTTGGCGCCGTGATCGACGAGATGGCGGGTGGGCTCGGTGAGGCGGCGGCGCGGAACTATGCGCGCTGGCCGCACTACCCCCCCGCCGAGGGGGGCTTCGACGCCGAGATCGGCGCGCTGAAGGCCTGGACGACAGCGCGGCACGCCTGGATCGCCGCCTGCATCGACGACCACCCGGCGGACCCGCGGAGCTGTCAGGGCGGGTGAGCGCGGCGGGACTGCGATGGGTCCGGTCCGGGTGTGGACCCGGGCCAGGTTGCCGGACCCCCGCCGTCAGGTGTAGTCTGCCGGCCTCCCTCCTGCCGCCATCCCTCTCGTCCGCCCGGGGCCGTCCATGCCTGATCTGCCGAACCCCACCGGAACCAGCACCGTTTTCGGCATGCTGGCCTTCGCCCTCCTCCTCGGGGGCGCCGGCGCCTACGGCGGCTACCATCTCGGCTATGCCAACGCGACGATCGAGGCGCAGGCCAGGCAGGATCAAGCCGCGAGGGCCTCCGCTGACGCCCGGCCCGCGGAAGCGGCTCCGGCCAGGGGGGAGGGTGCCGACGGGACCAGCAAGAAGAAGGAGAAGCCGCCCTTCGAGCCCACGACGCTCACCCGGGTGGAGCTCTCGCCGCTCGTCCCGGGCCTGGGCTCGCTCTCCGGGGAGGCAGAGGCCAAGGCGCTGTACGTGCTCAACAATGTCGTCGGGGCGTGTGTGCCCTGCTTCGAGCAGCAGTACAGCATCGGGAAGTGCCTGCAGCGCGAGGCGATGCTCGTGGATGCCACGCTCTGTGCTGACGTCAAGACGGTCGCCAGCCGCGTCGTCCGACTCGCGAAGGCGAACAAGTCGCCGGATGAGATCCGGAACCAGACCGAGTTCACCCAGCCGTGGGTGCCCCTCGACGTCACGGGTCGCCCCTCGCGGGGGCCGGCGGATGCGCCGGTCACGCTCGTCGAGTACAGCGATTTCCAGTGTCCCTACTGCAAGAGCGCGCAGCCCAACCTCAAGATCGTCGAGGAGAAGTACGCGGGGAAGCTGCGCATCGTGTTCATGAACGACCCGCTGCCGATGCACTCCATGGCTCGCCCGGCGGCGCTCGCGGCCGCCGCTGCCGAGGAACAGGGCAGGTTCTGGGAGTACCACGATGCGCTGTTCGCGTCGGAGGGCCTCGACGAGGCCAGGCTCGTGCGGATCGCGAACGACCTCGGCCTGAACGTTCCGAAGTGGGAGGCGGATCGCAAGTCCCTGCAGGTGGACCAGCGGGTGAGCGAAGACCAGCGCACGGCGGAGAAGTGGAAGATCACATCGACCCCGAGCTTTTTCGTGAACGGCTACAAGGTGAAGGGGGCGGTGGCGCCCGAGGTCTTCGCGAGGATCATCGACGCCGAGCTGGCCGATCCGTCGTAGTCCGGCGCCCCTGGCACAGCGGCGCTACGGACCGTCCAACGTGTTCTTCTGCAGGACCCGCGTGCCGATCCCGCGCGTGAAGAGCCCGAACTGCACGGGGTCGAAGCCGATCGCCAGCGCCCAGGGCGCCTCCGAGAGGTTCCGGCCCAGCGAGCTCAGGTTCACGAGGGCCTGAACGCTGACGAAGTCGTAGAACTCGAAGCCCCCGCCCGCGAGGGTGGCGTTGAAGTGGCCGAGGAGCTGCTGGTCCAGGGGCTTCGAGAGGTCCGGCGCCGTCAGCGCAGTCGACCCGATGCCGACGGAGAGGATGATCGCGCTCTTGCCCCCGAACCAGCGCAGCGCGGGGGATCGACTGCGGAACCGGTACCCCAACGAGGTGGTGAACGCGAGCACCGTGGATGTCGTCTGGGGCTGGTCCTCCCCGAGGAACGAGAGCGGGACCGTGAACAGGAGCCCGCCGCCGTACTTGAACCGGGGGCCGAACTCGTGGGTGAGGAACAGGTATCGTTCGGGCTCGTCGTCCCCCCGCTTCGCCTCCACGAGCAGCAGGTCGCCCTCGCCGAGGTCGTAGTCGTTGTAGGTGTTCGCGAACTGGCTCAGCCTCAGGTGCACCGGCGCGTTGATGTGGTCGGGGAGGAACCGGATCTCGTTGGGGAGGGCCCGGTCCAGCCCGCCGGTGACCGCGGTCACCTGGGTGAAGTCCTTCCGCGCGAGCCCCGGGTCGCGGACCCAGAAGCTCAGCTCCACGTCGTCGCCGAGCGGTGTGACGTCGATGGCGCCGGTCGAGGTGACCTCCACCGCGCGGTAGAAGCTGCGCCCTTCGGCTTCGAAGAGCACGGGCGCGTAGGGCTCTGGCACGGACCCCTTCTCACCCGTGGTGTAGGAGACCGCCGCCACCTGCCCGAGGGGCGCCACCTGCGTGACGTAGTCGGGCGCCAGCAGGGACTTGACGATCCTGTGCGGGAGCGCGCACCCGAGGAGCAGGGAGAGGTGGAAGGCGAGCATCGGTGGCCTCAGCGCCCGGTTCTACCGCGCTTCCTTCCCAGGCGTTCGTACACCCGCACCGCCTGCCGATCCTTGTAGAGCTCGTGCCGGCTCTCCCCGCTCTCGTTGATGGTGTCCGTCTCGGCGTCGACGAGCTGGAATTCCACGGTCACCATCACGGCTTCCCCGAGCAGCGCGCGGTTGCGCGGCGGCGCCACACCGGGGACGTCGTACACGCTCACCGGCAGCTCGGCGATGAAGTTGATCACCCGGTACACCGTGTTCGAGTGCGGATTCGCGGGGGGCTGCGGGGGGAGTGAGAATCCGGGCACGAGCCGCGAGAGGTCGTGCAGCTCATCCGGGCGGAGGAGGTTGTTGTGGCTCTCCCCGGGCGTGATGGCGGGGAAGGGGATCAGGTTGCGACAGAGCCATGCGATCGCGGGGACGAGATCGTCCCGGCGCTCGGTGACGATGCGGAACCGCAGCTTGTCGAAGATCGTGGCGGCTGTGGCCTCGCGTTTGGCGAGCAGCTTGGTGATCACGCTCGGCCGGCTCTTCTTGTTGCCGTAGAAAGCCCGGAGCGGAAACCCGCCCCTCCGCATCTGATCGGCCTTGGCGAGCACGATGTCGTAGGCGAGCTGCGTGAGGTCCACGTCGCGGACCGCCACCTGGGCGCGGAGCTCCTGCATCTCGAGGTGGTTGATCACGTGCATCAGCTTGAGCACGGCGCAGTACTGGATCCGGTCGCGTGAGAACCGTTCGCGCTCGGACGCCGCGAGGAAGGCATCACGCACGTCGTCTGGCCGCCGCACCTCGGGCCGGATCGTGAGCCGCAGGTGCTCCTCGAGGTAGTTGATGGCCTGGTTGTACAGGTACCGCAGCCGCTCGCGGGCCCAAGCGTGGCGGGTGACGTCGCACTTCCACAGCGCGAGGAAGCTGTTGACCTCGTCGTGCGTCGCGAACCGGAGCGCGGTCCAGTCCACGACCGAACCCCCGGTGAGGGCCAGGAGCGCGGACTCGACGTCCATCGGCTCCATCACCGGGGTCACCGGCGGGAGCGGGGGCAGGGCGTCGAGTTCGAGGAGGTCTGCGCGCATGAGGGGCTCTATCCCAAACTGGCCAACACCCAGTTCACGAACCTCCACGGGTCCAGCGCCTCCTCCGGGGCGAACCGCACCTCCAGCTCGCCGCTGCCCTCCTCCCACTTCCAGCGGCGCGGGTTCTCCTTCCCGAGGGCGCCGGCCTTGCCCCACACGGAGGTCGGCACGTCGCGGACCACCCGGATCAGCGCCCGCACCTTGAGCATCGAGAGGCGCTCGATGCCCATCTCCCGGCACCGGATCCGCAGGTTCGTGAGCTTGAGCAGGTTCTGCGCCTCCGTCGGGGCCTTGCCGTTGCGCTCGACGAGCACCGCGAACGCGCGCTCGGCCTCCTTCTGGGTGCGGGCCAGGGCCAGGTGCTGGTAGCCGTCGAGGCGGTCGGGCAGCTCCGGGATCCACGAGTCGGGCAGCAGCCCGGCCACGCCGATGTCCACGTCGGGATCGATGCGGTGGATCGAGGCCTGCCCGCGGGCTTTTGCGACGGCGTCCTCCAGGAGCTCCAGGTAGGCGTCGAACCCGATCGAGCTGATCTGCCCGTGCTGCCGCTCCCCGAGGATGTCGCCGGCGCCGCGCTGCTCCAGGTCCTCGCTGGCAAGCGCGAAGTTGCTGCCGAGCTCGTTGTGCTTCTGGAAGGCCTGCAGCCGCTCGTACACCGCGGTGCGCGCGTCGTGCTCTCCGCTCACGAGCACGGTGCAGTGGGCCCGCACGTTGCCGCGGCCCACCCGCCCGCGGAGCTGGTAGAGCTGCGCGAGGCCGAACATCTCGCCGCGGTTGATGATCATGGTGTTCACCAGCGGGAGATCGATGCCGGACTCGATGATCGCGGTCGAGAGCAGCACGTTGTCCTCCCCGCGGATGAACCGCCGCAGGCACCGCTCCAGCTCGTGCGGCGCCATCTGCCCGTGCGCCACCCCGATCCGGGCCTCGGGCACGAGCTTCCGGAGCCATCGCGCCACGCCGTCCATGCTCTGCACGCGGTTGTGGACGAAGAACACCTGGCCGCCGCGGTGCAGCTCGTGCAGGACGTCCTCCCGGATCCGATCGGGGTTGAAATTCACGACCTCGGTGCGGATGCGCTGGCGGCCGACAGGCGCCGTCGCAAGGATCGAGAGCTCACGCAGCCCCGTGAGCGCCATCTGCAACGTGCGCGGGATCGGCGTGGCCGTGAGCGTGAGCGTGTGCACGCCGCTGGCGATGCGCTTGAGCTCCTCCTTCTGGCGTGTCCCGAACCGGTGCTCCTCGTCCACGATCATCAGCCCGAGCTTCCGATACCGGATGTCCGACGACAACAGGCGGGTGGTGCCGATCAGCACGTCCACGCGGCCCTCGGCGAGGTCGGCGAGGATCCGGCGCTCCTCCTTTGCAGACGTGAGCCGCGAGAGCGTCTCGACGCGCAGGACGCCGCCGGTCACGGCGTCGAACCGCGCCCGGAAGGTCTCGCCGTGCTGCATGGTGAGCAGTGAGGTGGGGCAGAGCAGCGCCACCTGCCACCCGTCCTGTGCCACCCGGAACGCAGCGCGCATCGCGATCTCGGTCTTGCCGAACCCCACGTCGCCGACGACGATGCGGTCCATCGGCTTCCCGGCGGCCAGGTCGTCCAGCACGTCGTGGATCGCGGCCTCCTGGTCGGGGGTCTCCACGTAGGGAAAGCTCTCCTCGAACGCGAGGTAGAGCTCGTCCTTGCCTTCGAACGCCGGCGCCTTCGCCAGGGCGCGCCGCGCCTGGATCAACAGCAGGTCGCTCGCCAGCCCGGCGATGGCGTCGGCCACCTTCGCCTTGCGGGCCTCCCACGTGGCCCCGCCCAGGCGATCGAGCTTCGGCGGGGTTGCATCGGCGCCCTGGTAGGGCGTGACGAGGTCGAGCCGGTGGACGGGCACGTGCAGCCGGGCGCCGTCGCGGTACTCGATGGTGACGAAGTCGCCGAACTCCACGCCTGCGGGCGTTCGGGAGATGCCGACGTACCTGCCGATGCCGTGGCGCACGTGCACCAGGAACTGTCCGGGTTGCACGGCTGCAAAACTCTTGCGCTGCGCCTCGCGGAAGCTCCTGCCGCGCGGCCGCTGCGTGGCCTCCGCCTCGCCCCCCAGCCGGGCGCCGAAGATGTCGTTCGCGGTGATCCACACCTGGTCTTCAGCGACGAAGCCCTCGGCGAGGGGCCCGGCGAGGAGGCCGATCGTGCCGTAGTCGGCGGGGCGGTGGACCAGGGGGATCTCGAGCCCCGCGTTGTGGAACATCGCCAGCACGCGCTCCACGCGGGGCTCCTGCGCCACGAGCGTGACGGCGCGGCCCTCCTGCACCCACGCCCGCAGCCGCTTGACGACGGGGAGCAGCTCCCCGCCCGCGGCGATGTCCGGGGCGCGGGCCAGCACGGGGGGCTCCGGCGCCGTGGAGGCGGAGGCGCCGCCGGGGCCCGCGCCCCAGGGAGACACGGTCAGGGCGATCGCGCCCGCCAGGTCCGCCTGCGGTGCGGCCACGTACCGGTCCTCGGGGCGGGTGAGCGGACGGTCGCGGGGCGCCATCGCCGCCCAGCGCGACCGGACCTGGTCGCTCGCTGCAGCAAGCTCGGCGCGCACCCGGTCCGGCTCCCACACGTAGAGCGGACGCGCGGGTGCCAGCGTCTGGAGCTCCCCCAGCGCCGGCAGGTAGTCCTCCGCGCCCGAGAACCAGACCCCGTCGCGTAGCTGCTCCACCACCCGTCGCCACGTTCGCAGGAGCTCCGGGGCCTCCTCCGCGCGCTCGTGCATCACCGTCTGGGTCCACGCAGCCGCCCGCTCCGCCGTCTCGGCGGTCAACACGCCCTCGCGCATCGGGAGCAGCGTCACCGACTTCTGCTCCCGCCCCTTTCGCTGCCCCTCCGGGTCCCAGCTCCGGATGGCCTCGATCTCGTCGTCGAACCGCTCGATCCGGACCGGCAGATCGCTCCCGGCCGGCCACACGTCGATCACCCCGCCGCGCACCGCCACTGTGCCTGGCTGGTCCACCTGCTGCACCACGAGGTAGCCCCTCGCTGTCAGCCAGGTGAGCAGCTCACCGGGCCGGAAGGCCATCTCCCGCCGCAGCGTCATCGACTCGAGGGGTGGCACCCGCTGCAGGAGCGCCTTGGCCGGCGCGATGACGAGGGCGTTCCGTGCAGCACGCGCGCCGAGGCGCATCCGCGCGAGATCGGGGTCCGGGGAGACCCCGTCCCAGGGGCGCCCGTCATCGGCGGGGTACAGCAGCACCCTCGGCCTGGCGGGTTCCTTGGCCTCGAACCCCGCGAAGAAGGATACTGCGCGCACCCATTCGGCGGCTTCGTCGCGGGTGGGCACGATCACCCATCCCGTCGCCCGCGTCCGGGCGAGCAGGCGCGCAGCGGCCGCGGGCCGCAGTCCACCGACAGGGCCGGTCGGCGGCGTGGCGGTGGCGTCGAGGAAGCTGCTCCCCATCACCCCGGGGACGTCGTCCCCGCCTGGCTGGCCGGCGCAGCGGTCTCCGGCGCGTCCTTCTGGTACAGCGAAAGGTAGTACTGGACCATCACGAGGTCGAAGAACGCGAGCACCGCGTAGTCGATCACGCCGCCCCCGAACATGATGTACCAGCCGGCGTCCTGCGCGTAGAACGTGCCGAAGAGCTGCCACGGCAGCCACCACAGCATGCCCAGGAGGAAGGTGCGGAAGATCTGACCGCGGCGGCCCAGCGTGAGCCGGCCGGATCGGTACAGCGGCCTGTCCTCCTCGCGGTTGAGCGTCGCGATGGCGTCCACGAACGCGTACTGCAGCCCGAACACGATGGTCGGCAGGATGATCACCTGGCCGAGCATCACCGCAGCGTAGGCCTTGAAGTGCGGCCCCACGACGTCGGGCCACCGGTCGATGCCGTAGTTGATCGCGCCCTTCAGGCTCGTGGGCTTCTTGTTGTGTTCCTGCACCCACAGGTAGATGGTGGCGGGCGCTGCCCAAGCCCCCACCAACCCGCCCCAGATCGTCATGGCGACGAGCGCGACGAGCTGGGCGACGACGAGCATCATCTGGCCCTGCCGGATCGGGTCGGTCGCGGCGTAGTGGCCCTGGATGTAGTCGTAGATCACCCCGGTCACGCCGTCCGCGATCAGCGCCCCCACTCCGCCCGTGACGAGCGAGATGAACAGGACGATGAACAGGTTCTCGAAGAACACGCGCAGCGCGTTCCGAACAGCGACGAGAATGGAGATCCGCATGGCGCGGGTGCGTAATCTGAAACACGGATCCGGGCCGCACCGGCGATCGGGGTTAGATGGAGAACATGCTCCCTGTCGCGCACTCGTTCACCCAGATCATCACCACCGAGCTCTCGGCTGTCGGCCAGTACGACCAGTTCGGGACCATCCTGGGGTCCGACGTCGCGGCCGTGAGCAAGCTCGAGGATCCGAAGCAGATCGGCGCGCTCGTGAAGCGGTGGAACGTCTACGCGGGCACCCATCCGCCGCTCGCCCGGCTCGCGTTCTACGAACGGGGCGTGGCCTCCGAGGTCGCCCTCGGGCATCGCGGCCTCGGCAAGGTCTTCCCGTAGCGGGCTGACCCATCCCCGAGCGCCCCGACCTCGAATACGTGGTGCCCATCCTGGCCACCGCGCTGGTCGGCCGCTCGCTCGGCGTGCCCCGGGTCCGCAAGCCCGTCGTCCTTCGCGCCCTGGCCACCGATCTGACCGGTACCGTGCACAGCGTCGAGCGCAGGGGGCACACGGTGGTGTTCGGCCTCGGCCCGCGGGAGCTCATCGTCTCGCCGATGCTGGCCGGTCGCTTTCAGCTCGTGCCGCCCGGTACGAAGGACCCCGCCGATCTCGCGCTCGCGTGGCCGGTCGACGGTCTGGAGCTGCGGTACCGCGACGACGTGCAGATGGGCAAGGTGTACCTCACGCCCGTGGGCGTCCTGCCCGTGGGGGTGCCCGCGGTCGGGGTGGACGTGCTCGGGCCGGACTTCACCGTCGAGGTGCTCACGAGGATCCTGGGCAAGCGCCGCGAGATGATCAAGGTCGTGCTGATGGAGAAGGCCGCGCTCGACGCGATGGGCAACGCGTATGCCGACGAGGTGTTGTGGTACGCCGGCGTGCATCCCCGGATCCCCGCCTGCAAGCTCACCCCGGCGCAGGTCGCCGGGCTCCACGCGGCGATCGTCACGGTCCTCGGGCACGCCCGGGACGAGATCCGGCGTCGTGCCCCGCCGCTCGACGAGAAGCTCCGTGATTTCCTGCATGTGCGCGGTCGGATCGGGCCGTGCGACCGGTGCGGGACGAAGTTGCGCACGCTCGGGGTGCATGGTCACGACGCGTACTTCTGCCCGCAGTGCCAGTCAGAGGGCGCGAAGGTGGGGATCGTGGATTGGAAGAACGTCGGTCGCTGAATCGTCGCCCGCTCGGGCCGCCGTCGACGCTCAGCGCGCCTTCATCTCTCCGGCGCGTGTCTCCGCCTTCTCCCACATGCGGATCCAGGCCTCGGCGGAGCGGAACAGCGGCTCCAGTTGTGCGTCGGCCTGGCCGTCGTGGCGGGCGTCCTCGAGGAGCTCGGGCAGCATGCCGATGTGCACCATCCCCTCCTCGTTGAAGTCGATCTGCCGGTTGCCCACCCAGGGCTCGGTGAACGTGACGTCGCCCGCGTACGAGGTGAACGGGTAGGTGACGGGGTTCTCCTGGGGCGTGGAGCAGGCGCCCTCGGCGAAGCGTGGCCCGGGTGCGCCGGCAAAGCCGTTGAGATCAAAGCCGAACGGGGTGCCGGGGTAGCCGCCGTTCTGCTCGATGAGCGCCACCCTGTCGGTGATGCCGCGCACCGTGGAGCCCGGATCCGCGGGGTCCTGGCAGCGCCCCAGCCCCACCGTCGAGATGCCGCCGAGCGCAAAGACGCGGCCGGTCCCGTCCCGTCCGTGGCTTCCGGCGGCCGGGTAGTCGTTCTCTTCGAGGATGTCGAGTGCCCGCTCGTAGGAGTGGATCGGGAGGTGGTCGAGCTCGATGATCATCCCACGGGCCATCAGCCCGTCGAGCAGGCTCTCGCCCACGTCGGTGATGGTTCCGTTCTGGCACCAGCGCCCTTCCAGCGGCGGCTGGAGGATGTCCACCACGTACTGCAGTGCCGTGTCGATCGGAGCCTCGGGGAACTCGCTGAAGTCGTTGGGCGGTTCGGAGACGTACTCGTCGCGCGGGGACTCCAGGCCCCCGAACGTGACCCTGCCCCCGTCGAAGCCCTCGGGCATGCCATCGTCCGGGCACTCCTCGGTCTTGTTGGTCCAGTAGCCGCTGTTGAAGAAGTTCCCGAGCTCGATGAAGTCCCCCGAGCCGTCGCCCGGCGAGAACTGGTTGTCGTACTTGTGTACCGGGAACACCGCGCGCACGCCACGCGCGTAGTAGTCGTCGAGCTGGGAGTTCACGTAGGCGGCGTCGCACACGGGCCCGTCCGGGCGCGGCGTGAGGTTGCAGCGGAACAGGTCCGAGGTCTCGATGCCGATCACCACGGCCAGCTTTCCGGCCTGGATCACCTCGCGCGCCTCGGCGGGGGTGCTCACCACGCGGAACCACCCCTTGCCCTCGCCGCCGTTCTGGGCGTCGATGTAGTGCTGCATCGCCCACGTCTCGTCGATGATGCGGTCCACGGCCGTCATGTCTTCGCAGTCGTACCGGCTCGGTTCGACGCCGTCGCCCACCATGAAGTTGCAGATCACCGAGTTGGTCGTTGCGTGTTGCACCTCGAGCCTCAGCCCCGCCATCCAGGCCCGCTCCAGCCACCGGTAGTACTGCGTCTGGTGCGTCGAGCGGTGCACGCCGTCGGGCCAGTCTGTGAAGTCGGGGTACCCGGCCGTGTTGTGGTTGTCCTGCTGCAGCTCCCCGGCCAATAGATCGTCGATCATCGACGTGAGGTCGGCTGTGTTGTTGCCGGAGGCGTCGAACGCGTACCCGAAGAAGTCGTGGCGGCCCTCCTCCCCATGGAAGGGCGCGCAGTCGGGGAGGGCGTGCTCCACGCCCAGACGATGGAACGTGCTGCCGTGGAACACCCCGCCGCCGCCGAACCCGAAGTTGGAGAGCAGGTGGGAGTGGGCGTCCGCGATGCCGTAGAGCGTGCCGTCGTCGAGGGTCGTGTGGGTGATCGTGCCGGTGGCGTCGAGGGAGAGCTCCGGGAAGGTGGCGCAGCCCTCGGCCGGTTCGAGCGTGATCGCGAGGGCATCCTCGTCCGCTCCCAACCCCTCCTCGCCGAGCAGCTTGTCGTTGCGACGGTTGTGCAGTTGGTAGCGCGTGCCGCCCTTCCACGAGGGCTCGAGCGCCCACTCGCCACCCGAGACGTACCCGTCGTCGAGGTGGCCGTCCTCGATCCGCGTCATGTCGGACTGCAGCGACGTCTCACGCGTCACGGTGTCGGACTCCGCGACGAGGTAGCGCCCGTCGGAGTCGTAGAGCAGGTAGACGCCGAGGTCCGCGGCCTGCAGGCGGAAGCGCGCGGCGTCTGCGTCGGCCCCCCGGGTCCAGGTGTACGTGCCTCCGTCGGCGACGAGCGCCTCCTTCGCGGTGTGCAGCGAGACGCATTGGTTGGACCAGCCCTGCACGTCGAGGTCCTCGACGGGGAGCAGGTGTTCGCCGCATCCTGTGCACAGGATCACGACGGGGAGGAGGCTGCGGCGGGCGGGGGGGCGCATCCGCGGAGTCTACCGCATGGCGGCCGGCCAATCACGCCACGCCCGGCGCCGCCAACCGGGTCGTGGGCATTTCCAGCGTGGCGCACGGATCGGTTACTGAAGTCGGATGTTTCGCCTCCCGCACACCATCCTCCTGCTCGGGTTGCGTTCCTGCTCCCATCCCGCGCCAGTCGACTCGGATGCGGACACGGACACCGACACCGACACCGACGCCGATGCGGACACCGACACCGACACCGACACCGACGATCGCCCCCCCTGCGCCGAGTCCGTCATCGACGACGACGTCCGGATGGACGACTGGCGCCAGATCGACGTGGACTCCATGTGGTGCGTCACGGAGATCACAGGCACCGTATGGATGCTGGACAACGAGGACGTCCGAAACCTCGACGGTCTCTCGGCGCTCACGAGGATTGGCGGCGGCCTCTACCTGATGGATGACCAACGGCTGAAGAACCTGGACGGCCTCGGCGCGTTGACCAGCGTCGGCGACTTCATGTACGTGGATTCCAACCCGAGCCTCGCGGACATCCACGGCCTCCGCTTGCTCGAGTCGGTTGGGGACCCCCTCAACTTCGGCGGCAACCCCAGCCTCGAGAGCCTCGACGGACTGGACTCGCTCACCACCATCAACGGCACGCTGTGGGTCGAGAGGACGCAGTTTGCCGACCTCGCCGGCCTCGTCGCGTTGCGTTCCGTGGACGAGGTGTGGCTCGACACCAATGGCCGGCTGCAGGACGTCTCGAAACTGAACGACTTTGGTGTGTCCTCGCTGCTGGTCAACGACAACTCGGTCCTCACCGACATCGACATCGTGTCCGACGGGCTCACCTCCGCCTCCATCAACTCCAACCCCGCGCTCACCTCGGTCAGGCTGGAGACCAGCCGCACGATCGCGATCGGTCTCCAGGACAACCCGGTGCTGGAGTCCCTCGTCCTCGACGGCGCGCAGAGCGCTGGCAAGTTCGAGCTGATCGGCAATCCGGCGCTCACGACGCTGTCGGCGCCCGCCCTCGAGACCGTGGACCAGAGCCTGTATGTCGACACCACCGCTGTGCTCCGCCTGGATGGCTTCCCCGCGTTGACGAGCGTGGGAGACAGCCTGCAGATCGCCAACTGCCTCTCGATGGAGTCCATGGACTTTCCCGCCCTCGCCTCCGTGGACGGTGACGTCTCCCTGCGAATGGACTCCAGCCTGCTGGACCTCTCCGGGTTGGGGGCAGTCGAGGAGGTCGGCGGCGACCTGCTCGTGTACTACGACGGAGGGCTGGTCGACCTCGGCCTCCGTTCGTTGACCTCGGTGGGCGCGAGCGTCGGCATCCATGACAACTCCCTCCTGTGCCCGACCCGTGTGGACGACCTGGTCGCCAAGCTCACCAGCGGCCCAACGTCTGTGACCAACTCAGGAAACGCGGGCGTGTGCCCGTAGCGACCGCTCGCGCGCAGGCCGTCGCCGTCGCGTGGTGAGCAGCGCACCGGCCAGCAGCGCCAGGGCTTGCGGTGTCGCCCCGCCCGGGGACGCACACGCGCACCCCTGGTCGGCGCTGCCGCCCGTATCCCCGGCGGAGTCGCCTCCTGCGCCGGAGTCCGGATCGGCTCCCGACGTCGTCGGCCGGCCGAGGTACAGCCACGCCGCACCGTAGGCGCCGATGACCACGTCGTCGTACCCGTCGCCGTTCACGTCTCCGACGCCCGCAACAGCGGCCCCGAAGAGGGTGCCGGGTTCGTCGGCCCCCACGAGGCCGATGTCCGGTTCGGTGGCCGGACCGTTGCCCGACCCGAGGTACAGCCAGGCCCGTCCACCGTCCGCCTCCCCGTTGCTCGCGAGCGCGTCGGGTTCACCGACCAGCACGTCGTCATACCCGTCGGCGTCGACGTCGCCCGCGTCGGATACCGGCCACCCGAAGCTGAAGTCGCCCTCCCAGTGGACGGAAGGCGTGATGCTCGTACCGGTCGCCGACCCGAAGTACACGCGTGCGTCCGGCGGGTCGCCGACCACGATGTCACTGAACCCGTCTCCGTTCACGTCCCCGGCGCCGGATAGCTCCGCGAAGGAGCCGATCCGCCCGTCCCCATGGTTGATCACGGTCGTGCCGGCCGTGGCCGACAGCCCGCTGGCTGAGCCCAGGTACACGTACACGACGCCGGCCCAGGAGTTCACCCCTGGGGCGCTGACGATCACGTCTGGGAATCCGTCACCGTTCACGTCTCCCGCGCCGTCGACCTCCTGGCCGACGCTGTCGTGCTCGGTCGTGCCTTGAACCGTGGAGGTGGGCAGCGCTTGCAGGCCCGACGGAGAGCCAAGGTACAGGTATGCGGCCCCCCGAAAGGAATCGACACCCGCAGCACCGATCATGGCGTCGTCGTACCCGTCCCCATCGACGTCTCCAACTCCGGATACCGCGGTCCCGTAGTAGTCCTGCCGATTGACGCCATCGAGCGTGGTGACGGGCGTGGTCGAGAGGCCCTCAGCGCTCCCAGCGTAGACGAGTACGGCCCCGTGCGCGTCGTTCTCCAGGTCTGCGCCGACAAGCACGTCCGAATACCCATCCCCATCGAAGTCGCCCGACCCGGCGCTCCCCCAGTCCGACTCGAACGGGATCTCCCGCTCCGGGGTGTCGGCAGGGCCCGTTGCGGAGCCCTCGTAGAGATAGGCCACGGTGGATGTTCCATGGTATCCGACGTTGGTTGCGAGCACGAGGAAGTCGTCGTAGCCGTCGCCGTTGGTGTCGCCCGCCTCGGCGAGGCTGTCACCGAAGTAGGGGCTCGACGGCGGCCCTGTGACCATCCAGTCGGCCTCGCCGAACCCCGGGGGGAGATCCACCGGGTAGATCGTCCTCGAATCGCCCGATCCGGCCGGAGCGCGGGTGCTCGAACATGCGCTCACGACCAGGGCGAGGACGGTGGGGATCAGCAGGGCTCGCATGGTCTCGACCCGGTTCATGAAGGCGTCTAACACCCGACTGGGCGATCTCGCGCCGGCCCATCCCCCAGCGGGGCGTCGAGACCGCGCGCGGTGGACGCAGGGGTCTCTTGTGGTGAGGGTTGGCGGCCTCGCTCGCCCGATCGCCCGGTTGACTGCCGCAGTGGAACGGCCGGGAGCATTGGATCGGCGGGCAGCACGGGGGCGCGAGCGCGTTGGGGGTCGAATGCACAACTCCTGGACCCATCCGGGGTCGAATGCACAGGAGCCGCCTTGAACCCCGCGCGCTGGCGGGTCCGACGCGCGGCGGCATGAGCATCATCGGCGTTTTCCCGTGACGATGCCCGCCTCACGCCGAGGCGGGTCGGCGGTCCTGTGCATCCAGGTGGTGATCGGTCGGGCTGCTGTGCATCCAGATGGTGATCGGTCCCCCGCGCCGGTCCCACGGGGCGGCGCGTCTGGTCCCGCGGGCGGGGCTGCGCGCGTGGCGGGAGTGGCTTCACAATTGTTTGACAAGAATGAAATAATATAGTTTGAAAGAATGTTATATTTGCCTGGGCCTGGGCCAAGAGTCTGGTGCAGGAGGCGATCATGCGGGCTACCCTGACGATGTCGGGCCAACCGGTCCGAAGCCTTCCGGGTCGCCCGGGGGGGACGCCGACACATCCTGCAGCCTGGAAGGAACTCCATGTCCATTTTCACGCAATACGATCTCTTCTCGCAGCGCCGCATCGTCAGCGGCGGAAACACCATGGCCACGACCCCGATCTACGTCGAGCTCGACGTCTCGGAGGATCTCCTCGATCTCACCGGCGTCGAGGAATTGACGTTGATCACGCTGACCGAGGGGATCTCCGCGCAGTTTCGCTGGAACGTGTGCTTGATGTCCGGCTATACGCGGAACACCGAGATCGGGACTCCGTCTCCGCTCGGCACCGTCATCTCGGCCAACGGGTCGCTCAGGCAGGCGGCCTACACCACCCTGACGAACTTCATGCCCACCTGCCGACTGATGCTCAGCTATGGGAACGGCTCGGGCGCGCTTCAGGAGACGGCGTTGTGTAGCGCCATGCTCTGCGTGAAGCGCACCAGCTGAGCAAGCGGCGTCCCGGTGCGGCGGGGTAGCCCGCCGGGCCCCACGGCGCATTTCGGTATACACCAGCGTTGCCCTTGGGCAATCGGAGCCGTGATGGTTCAGAATCTCTCGGATGTCTACGAGAATGTTGTTGACCGGGGCGCGATTGTCACGGCGACCAGCCCGCGCGAAGCAGCCGCCAATACGCGCGCGATTCGCGCGGCGATCGCCACTGGAAAACACGTCCTGTTCCCAGCGGGGCGTTACCTTTTTTCGGGCACTCTGGAGTTCTGCCGGTCGGATCAACGGTGCACCTTCCTGGCCGGCGCGATCCTGGTTCCGATAGACAGCAAGGCGTACGTGCGCATCGGCTATGCGTCGACTGTGCCGATCCTCCCCGATACCGGGAAGCCGGATCCGGCCACCACGGGCTTCGGCCAGACGTTCATCGGGTTTCGGATCGAGGCCCCGGCGCACATTGCCGCGCGCAGCCCGCTGGTGGAGATCTATGGTGCAGACAGCCTGTTGATGCAGGAGCTTCGAGTGGCGGTGACCACGATGGCCGAGCCGTTGAACGTCGACGGCAGCGCGGCGCTCGGCCCGAGAGCAGCCGTCCGGGCGATGGTCCTCACGAGGTGCAAGTTCATCGGCGGATCGATCTCCGGGGGCCAGGAGTCTGGGACCATCGGGCTGTGGCTCGCCAATTCGTATGATTACAACAAGGGATCCGGCGACATCAACCCGAATCCAGGGCAGTGGTGGCCGGGTGTCGAAAAGAAAGAGGATGTGGACGACACCGCTGCGTTCGTTGTCGCCCGAATCGGGAGCAGCGCGGGCGAGGTGGGGGCCATCGGTCTCGCCATCGAGCGATTTGGATGGGCCGTGCGGATCGGGTGTATCTGTGACAATCAGAGCTTCATCGACTGCTCCTTCACCGACAACGTGGACGGCGCACTGATCGTGAGGGACGACGCGGACATTCTCGAGGGCGCTACGTGGGACCCGGGGGCCGCGGTGGTGCCGGTGGAGCTGGCAGTTGTCAGCGTCCTCACGCTCGTGGGCTGCCACATGGGCGGCGCGTCGTGACCCATCAGCGACACCGGGCAGACCTCCCCACCGCCGCCGCTTACCCTGTCCCCCATGCTCCCCGTCCAGCCGAACCCGCCGCGAACATCCTCACTTCGGGTGGTAATGCTGGGGGTGTGCGCGCTTGAAGGCGGCG
>CAIQVJ010000124.1 GCA_903875225.1 uncultured Pseudomonadota bacterium | reverse complement strand
CCCGTGAAGTCGCAGATACGAGTGTCGAGATCGACTATCGAGTCTCGAAAGTCGAGATTCGCCGATCGAGACTCGACGCTCGAGAGTCGATCTCGGACCACGACGGCCTCGAACCGCTACGTTGAGCAGCGATCCTGTTTAGGCCAAGTGGACTCGGGCGGCGGCCAAAGGTCGTGGGGACAGGGGTGACCTGCCGACTTCGGTCCGCCGGGCGGCCAAAGGTCGCGGGGACAGGGGTGACCTGCCGACTTTGGTCCGCCGGGCGGCCAAAGGTCGCGGGGACAGGGGTGACCTGCCGACCGTGGTCCGCCGGGTGGCGGCCGGGTGCTCCCGCGTTGCGACGTTCACGGCGGCGTCGCTTCGCCGTCGTGCTCCTCCCCCCAGCACTGCACGTCACCGTGGGTGTCCACGCCGCACTGGTGCAGGTAGCCGACGCTCACCGATCGGAACGTGTCCGCAGGAGGGGGGGACACGTCGCTGCCTTCCCCCCAGCAGTGGACGGCGCCGCCCAGGTCGACGCCGCAGGCCTCGTACAGGCCCACGCTGATCGAGGTCAGCGGCTCGGGCGGGGCAGTCAGGCGCGGGGCTCCCCAGCACTGTGCGGTGCCGTCGGTGTCGAGCGCGCACGCGCCGCCGTCTCCCAAGCTCACAGCGGTGAACCGCCCCCCGGGTGGAGTGGACAGCCCCCCTGAATTGGCCGAGTTGTCCCCCCAGCACACGAGCGACTGGGAGGTGTCGATGGCGCAGGCGGCCGAGCTACCGACGCTGACGGAGGTGAACTTCCCCGAGGGCGGCGCGGCGTTCACGTAGCAGATGGCGTCGGAGTGGCAGTCGCAGCCCGGGTTGTCGCACCCCCAGGCAGTGAAGAGCGGGTCGCCCCAGCACCCGATCGCACCCGCGTGGTCGATGCCGCAGGCCACCCCCGACCCGACGGACAGGGAGGTGAGCGCGGTGTCCGGTGGGTTCAACAGCGCGGAGCTTGCGGGCCCCCAGCATCGGGTGACGCCGCTGGTGTCGATCGCGCAGGCGTCCCAGTCCTTGCCCGCGTCGAGCGAGGTGAAGGTGCCGGCGGGCGGGTTGAGTGTACCGTCGGGGTTGTAGCCCCAGCACTCGAGCACGCTGTCCGCATCGATGCCACACGTGAAGCCGTCGCCGGCGCTCACCGCCAGCCAGCCGACCTGCGCGCAGCCTGACAGCGCCGCAACGACCAGCAACAGCGCGAGTACAGCGGGAGAAGGCGTTCGAACGGGCATACGAGCGTTCCGGGGCGATGGGACGAGGGCCCATGCTCCACCGGGAGCACAGCGTGCACCGGCATACGAACGAAACGCTTCGGAGTTGCGGAGGGAACCGCAGAAAGACCAGACGGCCGTTCCGCGGACCCTGCCGAACCCCGATCCCAGAGCCGCGAGGCCGCCCGAACAAGCGGACAGCCCCGCCCTGGGCCTAGCTCGGACGCGCCCCGCGGTAGACCACCACCTGCGTGAGCTTGACCGGGGTGAGCGGCTTGTTGCTCTGGTTCTGGGGGACGCGGGTGATCTTGGGCACGAGGTCCATGCCGGCGATGACCTTGCCGAACACCGCGTGCTTGCCGTCCAGCCAGGGCGTTGCGACCTCGGTGAGGAAGAACTGGCTGCCGTTGGTGTTGGGCCCTGCGTTCGCCATCGAGAGCAGGCCGGGGCGGTCGTGCTTGAGCTTGAGCGCCGCAGCCTCGTCCTTCCACTTGTAGCCGGGGCCGCCGGTGCCGGTGCCGAGCGGGTCACCGCCCTGGATCATGAAGTCCTTGATCACGCGGTGGAAGATCGTGCCGTCGTAGAGCGGGGACTTCGTCTTGCGGCCGGTGGGGTCGGTCCACTCGACCGCGCCGGTGGCGAGCCCGACGAAGTTGGCGACCGAGCGGGGCGCCTCGGCCTCGTAGAACTCGACCTCTATGTCGCCCATCGTGGTCTTGAAGAGCGCACGGAGCGGGCCAGTGCCGGGCACGCTCTCGGAAGCGGGAGGTGCGGGGGAGTCGGGAGCGGATCCAAAGCTGAACATGAGGCCTCTTGAGGGGAGCGCGGTTTATCACGGCGCGCGTCGAACGGCGGACGTCGCGCCGGCCAGGGTCGGGCTTCTTCGCGCTACCATCGCCCCATGTTCTTCCTCCTCCTCCTCCCCGCGGCGCTCGCCGGCGAGTGGGCCAGAGAGCCCATCGATCCCAAGGTGCCCAGCGACTATTCCGCCTACACGTTGGGCTTCAAGCACGTCCGCGTGGGGCTCTTCGACGATGACGTCGGCGTGTGGTCCAACGTGGACGTGGGGACGACCCCGATCCTCTTCGTGCTCGGCGTGCCGAACGCCCACGCGAAGATCGGCGCCGTGCAGTCGAAGGTGCTCGACATCGCCGTGACCGGGGCCTGGCACGGGTACAGCCTCGAGAAGATGGGCGTGGACGGCGGCTACCTGAACGTGATCCCGCTGGGGCTCACCTCGTCGTGGTCGATCTCCCGGCACCTCTCGATCCACGCTGGGGCGAGCTGGCTCCTCGCCGACATCAAGGGCCAGGTGGGGCTCGACGAGATCGCCGGGGGTCTCGCCACGGCCATCGGCGTGGACCTCTCCGAGGAGCTGGACTCCCAGCTCTCCGAGGACGGCGCGCTCTACGCGGGCGCCAACGTGATGCTCACGCAGGCGCACCTGGGCGCGGACTGGCGGTTCAACCGCCGGGACGCCCTCGTGCTGCAGACCAACACGTTCCTGTACCTCTCGGGCACGATCAGCGGGGGCTACGCGACCGAGGACGACTCCCTGCAGGCGGGCGCGACCGTCCACCTGAAGAAGCCGCTCACCGACCAGCTTCAGAGCGTGATCACGGTCTCCTGGCAGTTCAGCTGGAAGCACTGGTACCTGCGCGTGGGGCTGCCCGTTCCGACGAAGACCATCCCGCTCCTGTGGATCCCCCAGGCGTTCGAGCTCAACTACGTCTTCTGACTACCGGAACAGGCCCTTCTCCAGCGCCCGTTCCACCTGCTGCTCTGCGTTGAGCAGGTGCTGGTCGAGCTCAGCTGTGGTCGCCTGCGCCACCTTCTCGTCGAGCGAGCGGCCCGCGGCCTCCATCCACCAGATCGGCTTCCCCTCCACGTACAGCACAAGCTCCACGTCCACCCGCGCGCCCGCCATGCACCCCCAGCGCTGTCCGAGGAACCATCCCCCGTTGTGGGTGTAGTACGCCCGCAGGTAGGGCACGAGCCAGGTCCCGGGGAGCGTGCTGGCGTCGACCGCAGTGGGGACGAGGCCGGTGCGGGGGAGGTTCACGTCGTCGTGACCATCCTCGGGGTCCTCACCGCGTGTGGGCCGCCAGGTGAGGGTGAGACCGGCGGGGGGCGCGGAGGCGTCCACGATGTCGATCCTGCGGTCTGCCAACGCCGCGGTGGTCGCCGACTGGAGCCAGGCGGTGCCCTGGGTGCGGAGGGCGTCGGAGGGTTGCGGCTCGATGATCCGGGCGCGGGTCTCCAGGGCGACCGCGCCGGTTCGAATGAAACCGCCTCCAAACCGGACGTTTCCGACAAAGTCGTTCCGGAGGAAGGCTGCGTCGGCCACAGGATCCAGCACGGTGGGGGGAGCCTGCCCATCCGCCCCCACCATGCTCTCGATCTCGCCGGGGGGCGCGACGGACCCGATGGGCGCTCCCGGCAGGTCTGCGACCACCACGACGGGGCTGACGGTGATGGCGCCCGGACGGACCCGCTCCCCGAACCGTTCGACGCGAGCCTCGATGTGTGCGCAGCCGGCGAGGAAGATCAGGAAGGGGAGCGTACGAGGCGGCACGCGGGCTCCTACCCCGGGAATGCAGCACTGTCGCCGTGAGTTAGACGCCGCGCGTCCACCCTCTCCGCGAGTCCTCCATGCTGCTTCTCCTCGTCGCACCCGCGTTCGCCGGCATGTACAGCCAGCTCTCGTCCGCCACGAACCCCGCCGTCATCTGGGCGGGCATCGACTACAGCGCCGCCGAGATCTACGTCCCGGAGACGTTCACCGATCCCGACGAGAAGTTCTACTTCGAGCCCGGGGGCGGCCTGCGGGATCAGGTGCGCCGGTTCAAGGATCCCCAGGAGGCGTTCGAGTCCCTCACCACCGACTGGAACATCATGCTCCAGAACACGATGTTCGAGGAGTTCGAGAAGGTCCTCCAGCGCAACCTGGTACCGGACCTTGCAACGCCCGCCGGTCAGACCACCCGGAAGGGTGACCTCTACTTCTTCTCGAACTACGAGGCGAAGAACCACCCGACCACGTTCACCCGCGACACGGTGGTGGGGCTCGTGAAGAAGTACCGGCTCAAGGAGAAGGAGGGCATCGGCCTCTCCTTCATCGTCGAGCGTTTCTCTGCGGACGACAAGTCGGCCTGCGTGTGGCCCACCTGGTTCGACGTGAAGAAGAAGGAGGTCCTGGACACGGAGCAGATGTGCGAGAAGCCCGGCGGCGGCGAGTTCCGCAACCGGTGGATGAAGCCCATCACGAGCATCGCGCAGGATCTGGTCAAGGAGCTCAAGGACGAGAGCAAGTAGGCGGGGGGCCCCGCCTCCACCGCAGCTCGTCGGGTGAAAAACACGCTACGTACAGCGCCACCGTGGCCAACGAGAACGAGCCGACCTCCATCGAGATCTCGATGCCGGCGTGCATCCCGAACCCGACGCACAGGATCAACAGGCGGGCGTCCAGCCGGTTGAACAGCGCGCGCAGCCGCCCCGGGCGCGTCCGGGTGTGGCGGTACCACATGGCGAGGAGCAGCAGCGGCGCCAGGATCTCGAACGACCACGAGACCACCGTGGCCACGCGGGTGACCCACGCCGCCGGGGCGAGCCAGAGCATGGGGACGCGCTGCCAGGTCGGCTGCTGCAGGATGTACCAGAGCGCCATGTGGTCGCCCCAGGGCACCCAGTGGGCGCTCACCTTCTGCAGCGCGGTGCTGAAGTACACCGTGACCAACTGCCCGATCAGCAGCCAGCGCACGCAGGCGGGCGACGTGGAGGTGGACGACGGGATGATCGAGAGCCGCCGGTGCGCCCCCGACCAGCCCAGCAGGAACAGCGTGCTGGTGAGCAGCTCGTCGTAGGAGCCGCCGGCGTGGCCGTTCAGGTCGGCCAGCACCCAGAAGCCGAGCCAGGTGGCCCACGTCGCCCACCGGGAGAGCCCGAGCACCATGGTGACCGCGGCGAGGAATGTCGCGATGCTCCACGGAACCACCACTTCCGGCGTCGCCCCGCCGATCCCGCGCAGCACGCCACCGTCGAGGTTTCGCAGGCCACCGTGCGCCGCGTCGTACCACACGAGCGGCAGGGCGCCGGTGACCGCGATGTGCGCGATGTGCCCGGCGACCGTGAGGCCGGTCATCACGCGGATCAACGCCACGGGGAGGGCATCCTCCTGGCGGCTGCACAGTGCGACCCAGCGGGCCCAGGCCCCCGGCTGGCTCATGGTGACCTCCGGACGACCTGCTCACGCACCCACGTGCCCTCGGGGATGGCGTCGTCCAGCACCTGCTGGGGGGAAGGGGAGGGCGCCCGGTAGAAGTGGCAGCGCACGGCGGGCGTCGGCGACTGCGTGAACCGCAGCGTTGCCAGCGCCTGGCAGCCGCGTTTGAGCTCGGCCTCGTAGCCGGGCCAGCTCCAACGGAAGACGGAGGCACGCATGCGCTCGGTCCCGAAGGCAGGCTCCATCCAGGTGTGGTCTGGATCCCGCTCCTCGAACAGCGTCTGCCACTCGCCGGCGCTGTCCATCTCCTGGATCTGCAGCCGCGAAGGCGTGGTGTGGGGCGCCACGAACATCTGCCAGCTCTGCTGGCTGTGAACCCACCCCAGGTAGCGGTGGAACGGGCCGATCACCCGGGCTCGCGCCGTGTTCCAGCCCACGGCGAAGGACCACAGCTTCTCCTCGAACACGGGTTCGTCCATGCCGAGCATCGCCGCGTAGGCGTGGAACTCGGCCTGCACGGTCGCTTCCTTCCACGCCTGACGCCTCAGCCCCGACGAGGTGTCCGGGCTCGCGTCCAGCACGAGGGCGACTGCGTGCCAGAGCACGGCGCCCGCGACGAGGTGCGGCCCCAGCGCTCGCAATCGGCGGGGCAGGCCCACGCTACTTCTTCCGGGACCGCGCGTACTCGGCGTAGCCGCCCGAGAAGACCTCGACCTTGCCGTTCTCCACGAGCAGGATCTTGTTGGCGACGGTCTCGACCAGGTCGCGGTCGTGGGAGACGAAGATGCAGGTCCCCTGGTACGCCTCGATGCCGTCACGCAGCGCCGAGATGGCCTCGAGATCGAGATGGTTCGTCGGCTCGTCGAAGATCAGGACATTGAACTTGAGGAGCATCAACCGGGCCATCAGGCCACGGACGCGCTCGCCGCCCGAGAGCGTCGCCGTGGGCTTGTCGCCGTCCTCCCCCGAGAACAGCATCCGGCCGAGCGCAGAGCGCACGCCCTCCTTGCCGGCCTCGGGCTTCTGCTCGAACATCCACTCGAAGATGGTGAACCCGGGGGGGATCACGTGTTCGTGCTCCTGCGGGAAGTAGCCGACGTTGGTCTCGTGGCCCCACTTGATATTCCCTCGCAACGCCGGGATCTCGCCGATCAGGGTCTGCACGAGCGTGGTCTTTCCGGCCCCGTTCTTGCCGATGATCGCGACCTTTTCTCCACGCGCGATGGTCAGGTGCAGGCCGGAGAAGATGTTCGTCGCCCCATAGCCGCCGGCCAGCTTGTTCACCTCGAGCACGTCCTTGCCGCTCGGGCGCTCGAACTCGAAGCGGATGTAGGGGCGCGCGATGTTGGAGCGCTTGATCTCATCGGGCCGGAGTCGCTCGATCTCCTTCTTGCGGCTGGCCGCCTGGCTCGACCGCGTGCCCGCCGCGAACCGGCTGACGAAGTCCTGGAGCTGCTTGACCTTCTCGAGCTTCTTGGTGTTGGAGATCTCCACCTGGCCGCGGATCTGCGACTTCTGGCGCACCATGTCGTCGTACGTGCCCGGGTACTGGATGATCGCCTGGTAGTCGATGTCCGCGATGTGGGTGCACACCGCGTTGAGGAAGTGTCGATCGTGCGAGATCACGACCAGCACGCCATTGTAGCTGTTGAGGAACTCCTCCAGCCAGGCGATGGACTCGATGTCGAGATGGTTGGTGGGCTCGTCGAGCAGCAGCGCGTCCGGCCTTCCGAACAGCGCCTGGGCGAGCAGGACCCTCAGCTTGAAGCCCCCCTTGAGCTCGGAGAGCGGACTCTCGTGGGTCGACTGCTCGATGCCCAGGCCCTCCAGCAGCACGGAGGCGTCGGGCTCGGCGGTGTAGCCGTCCTCCTCGGAGACCACGCACTCCAGCTCGCCGAGGCGCTCGCCTTCTTCGTCCGTCAGCTCCGACTTCGCGAAGAGGCGGTCCTTCTCCTGCATCGCCTCCCAGAGCCGGGCATTGCCGGAGATCACCACGTCCAGCACGCGCATGTGGTCGAACAAGCTGTGATCCTGGCGGAGGATCCCGAGCCGTTTGGGGCGGTACACGTTCCCCTCGTCCGGCTCGATGTCGCCGATGAGGATCTTCATGAAGGTGGTCTTGCCGGCGCCGTTGGGGCCGGTGAGCCCGAAGCGTTTGCCAGGGCCGAAGGACGTGTTGACGCTCTCGAACAAGAGCTTGCCGCCGAAGCCCTTGGAGACGTTGGAGACAGTGATCATGGGGGTGCTCGCGCGGGCCGGGCGGATAACGCGAGACCTGTCCGTCCGCCCGTTGGGGGATGGAGAAGCCGTGGGTACGCCGCTTGGCGCAGGTCCACAAAACGGGGCTCGGTGCCGCCCGATCCGGGTTAGCCTCGGCGGCCCCGTTCCGGATCGAGAACCCGGCGCGTCTCCCCGCACCAACCTCTAGGACCTCCATGCCGAATCACCCGCATCGCGACTCCATCATCACCAAAATCCAGAGTGCCTTGCCGCCGGGGACCCCGGGCGACTCGGTGGGGCGCCTCGCGTTCACCCGCGCGGCGCTCAGCCAGTCGCGCACGGCGAGCTTCGAAGCGCTCGCGCCCGATGTGGTGGGTGCGGCTCTCGGTGAGGCGTGGGACTTCGTCCGCGCGGCGAGGGCCGATGGCCCGAACGTCTCGGTTCGGCAGGAAGGCTCCTCCGGCGTGCTGCTCTCGGTGATGGGCGACCAGCCGTTCATCGTGGACACCATCCGCAAGGCGCTCCGCGCCCACGGGGCCACCAACGTCGCGGGATTCCACGTGGTCCTGCGGATCGTCCGCACCGGCGAGAACGTCCGGCTCGGCTCCGATGGCGAGGGCCGCCCCGAGTCCGTCCTGCGGTTCACCTTCGCCGGCGTCGACCCCGCCTGGCTCTCGGCCGTCGAGGACGACCTCCGGGATCGTCTGCGCCTCGCCGCGCGGATCGTCGCCGACTTCGAGTCGATGACCGCAGCCATCCTCGCCACTGCCGACGCTGCCTTCGACCTGAACGGGGCCGAAGGCATGGAGGCCGCGGAGTTCCTGCGCTGGATCCTGGCCGACAACTTCGTCATCCTCGGCATCACCCGCTCGTCGACCGAGGGGACGACCACCCTCGGCGCTGACTGCGTCACCGACAGCCCCCTCTGGCCCGCCGCGGAGCCGACCGGATTCGCGGGCATCGTGCAGGTGCGCAAGGGCGCCGTCGAGGCTCCCGTGCACCGCAACGGACGCATCGACGTGGTCCGCGTGTCGCTGCCCTCGGGGCAGACGGTCATCCGCGGCCTCTTCACCCACCGCGCGCTCACCCAGCCGTGCCGCCACCTGCCGATCCTGCGCCGCACGCTCGACACGTCGCTCGCGGATTCGCGCCAGCGTCCGAACAGCTACCGCTACCGCGGCCTGGCGAACATCTTCGACTCCCTGCCCACCGAGTGGCTCTTCTCCGCCACCCACGACCAGATCACCTCGGTGATCGAGCTTGTGTTCGAGGCCGAGCAGGACCAGCAGGCCCGCGTACACGTTGCGCAGCAGGACGGCGGTGACACCACGTTCACCCTCGTCTCGATCCCCGAGCGGCGGTACTCCGAGGAGGTCCGCTCCCGCGTCCTGGCGCTCCTGGGTTCGCTCACCGGCGCGACCTACACCGACTCCGGCCTCTTCGCCGGGCGTTTCGACTCCGTGCTGCTGCAGATCTACCAGACCGGCACTCGTGCGCTCACCGCCGAGGACACCGCTCGCCTGCAGGCAGACGTCGCCGAGCTCACCACCCCCTGGTCCGAGCGCGTCGGCGGCACCATCGGCTCTGCGTTCGGCGACAACGCGCCGGTGATGCTGGCCCGCTACGGCGAGGCCTTCCCGGCCAGCTACGCGGACAACACCAGCGGTGAGCAGTCCGCTCACGACATCCGGCACCTTGAGGCCAGCCGCGGAGATGGCACGCACACGGCCACCACCGCATGGCTGGGCGAGGCGGGAGGCGAGCTCAGCCTCCGCATCTACCAGTCCAAGGACGTGCTGCTCACCGACCTGATGCCCGTCATCGACAACTTCGGCGTGGTCATCACGGACTCGAGCGTCGTGGAGGTGCGTCCGCTCGCCCTCCCCGTGCAACACATCGACATCTTCCGTGTGGCGTATGTGCCGGGCGTGGAGACCGGCGACCTGCTCGCGCGCCGCCACCACCTGGTGGATGGCCTGGAGGCTGTGTTCCGCCTCGACATGCCGTCCGACCCGTTCAACAAGCTGCTGCTCCGCGCCAACCTGCGCTGGCAGGAGGTGGACCTCGTCCGGGCCTACTTCGGCTATGCGAGGCAGCTCGGGCTCAAGCACGTCACGGTTCGCGTGCAGGAGATCCTGCTCGCACAGGCATCGTGCGTCGCGGCCATCGTCGCGCTGTTCCACGCGAAGTTCGACCCGGACCTCCAGGGTGACCGTGCCGCGGCCATCGCTGCGGCCCAGTCCGTCGTGGACGAGCGCCTCCGTGCCATCCGCACCAACGACGAGGACGTCGTGCTGCGCACGCTCGCCAACCTCGTGGATGCCTCGATCCGCACGAACTTCTACCGCACCGATCGCGTGTGCCACTACATCAGCTTCAAGGTCGACCACTCCAAGATCAAGACCATGCCGGTCCCCCGGCTGATGGTGGAGATCTACGTGCATCACCGCGAGGTCGAGGGCCTGCACCTGCGCGGCGGGCCGATCGCCCGTGGCGGTCTGCGGTTCTCCGATCGCGCCGATTTCCGCACCGAGATCCTCGGGCTGGTCACGACGCAGATGGTCAAGAACGTGGTCATCGTGCCGGAAGGCTCGAAGGGCGGGTTCTACATCAAGTACACCATCGACGATCCGAAGGAGCGTCGGCGCAAGGGCGATGAGCTCTACCAGATCCTCATCCGCGGCATGCTGGACGTCACCGACAACATCGTGAACGGCATCGTCGTGCACCCGCCGCGCGTCGTCCACCACGACGGCAACGATCCGTACCTCGTGGTGGCCGCCGACAAGGGCACCGCGCACCTCTCCGACACCGCCAACAAGCTCTCGCTCGCCTACGGCTTCTGGCTGGGGGACGCGTTCGCCTCCGGCGGTTCGAAGGGCTACGACCACAAGGTCATCGGCATCACGGCGCGCGGCGCCTGGGTGCTCGTCAAGCGCCTCTTCCGCGAGATGGGGCTCGACGCGCACACGGACGAGTTCACGTGCATGGGTGTCGGCGACTGCGGCGGTGACGTGTTCGGCAACGGCGTCATCGAGACCGACAAGATGAAGCTGCAGGCAGCCTTCAACCACGTGCACATCTTCCTCGACCCGAACCCGGACGCCGCCCGCAGCTTCGTCGAGCGGCGCAGGCTGTTCGACGGTGTGCTCGGCTGGGAACACTACGACAAGAGCCTCATCTCCGAGGGCGGCGGGGTCTTCGACCGCAAGGCCAAGACCATCCCGCTCTCTCCCCAGGTCCGCGCCATGCTCGGAACGCTGGAGACCGAGCTTGCACCCGAGCAGGTGATGACGCTCATCCTCAAGATGCCCGTCGATCTGTTCTGGAGCGGCGGCATCGGCACCTACGTGCGCGCCTCCTGGGAGACCAACGCAGACGCGAACGACCCCCCGAACGACTCCGTGCGGATCTCGGCGCCCGAGCTGCGCTGCAAGTGCGTCGGTGAGGGCGGAAACCTCGGCTTCACGCAGAACGCGCGCGTCGAGTATGCGCTCAACGGCGGCCGGATCAACACCGACTTCGTGGACAACTCCGGCGGCGTGGACACCTCCGATCACGAGGTCAACCTGAAGATCCTGCTCAACCCGATGGTGGCCTCCGGGCGCATCACCGAGGAGCAGCGCAACACCTTCCTGCGGTCGATGACCGACGAGGTGGCCGAGTACGTGCTGGAGGACAACAACGCGAACGGGCGCCTCATCTCGCTCGACGTGGTGCGCTCCGCGCGTGATCCGAACCCCTACGGCCGGGCGATCGACTGGGTGTGCAACAAGGGGAACGTCACCCGTGCATTCCTCTGCTTGCCGACGGACGACGTGCTGCGTCGTCGGGCGGCGAGCGGTCAGGGCCTGGTCCGGCCGGAGCTGGCGACCGTTCAGGCGCACGTGAAGATGCACGTGTACAAGATGCTGCTCGCCGAATCGGCGGAGAACGTGGCGAAGGCGCTGCCCTCGTTCAACGACATCGTGATGAACTACTTCCCGCCGGCCGTGCGCAAGACCTATGCAGCCGACGTGCCCAACCACATGCTGCACCGGGCCATCGGCATGACGGTGCTGCTCACGCAGGTCGCGTCGGATGCCGGGTCGCACTACTTCCCGATGATGATGGACCTCACGGGGGCGAGCGCGGCGCAGGTCGCGGGCGCCTGGTTGCACGCGATGGAGCTGACCGGGGGCGAGGCGATGAAGGCCGAGCTGATCGCGGCGAAGGCCCGGCCCCACGGCGCCTACGTCGCGTGGACGCTGTTCACGGCAGGGATCGAGTCCCTCGTCGCCTCCTGGCTCGCGCCGGGCAGCCCCGGGCCGGCCGCCGAGAACCCGGCAGACATCGCCGCTGCCCTCGCAGCGCTCGCCCGGAACCGCAACGTGGCGGAGGCCCAGCAGGCCGCCAAGACTGTCGCCCAGCACGTGGCGGCGGGCATCCCCGAGGGTGTCGCCGTCCGGATCGTCGATTCGACGAACGCGGCTGCGGCCAGCCAGGTGTGTGCGGTCGCTCGCGCTCGTGGCGAGTCCATCGGAGACGCCGCTCTGCGCTACCAGGCTGTCGGTCAGGCCAGCCGCCTGCTCGCGGCGACGCGTGCGGGTGGACGCGGCGAGTCCCGTTGGGATCCCGTCGCGCGTGGCATCCTGCGGCTGCGCTACTCGGCGCTGCTACGTGAGGTCATCGCCCGCGTGGACACCGGCAACAGCCTCGCCCTCGGCGTGGACCGCGCTGCCGAAGCCCTCGCTGCCGGCCCGCTCAAGAACGTCGCTCGCATCGTCGAGCAGGTCGTCGGCGAAGCACCGGACGTGGCCTCGCTGCTCGTCGGCGAGCAGCAGATCCGGGCCGTGATGTAGGCTGCACCCGGCGCCCCCTCCTCGCGGGTTCGCGAGGAGGTGTGGCCCCGTACGCCTCAAAAGCGGGGCGCGGGGCTGTCCGCGCGCTGGCAAGCGGACGCGGCCCCGACCGCCAGCGGGGGTTGGCGCTCACGGGGCCCCAGACGCCTTGAAAGCGGGGCGAGGGGCTGTCCGCGCGCTGGCAAGCGGACGCGGCCCCGACCGCCAGCGGGGGTTGGCGCTCACGGGGCCCCAGACGCGCGTACTCGCGCGTCTGGGCTATTCGGCGTTCGGTACCGGCCCGGTGCCCAGCTTCACGCCGCGCGCCTCGATCGAGGAGCAGCGCTTTGCGAACAGGGGCATGCCGAACGGTGCGATGCCGGTCACCTCGGTCTCGACCTTGGGTGCATAGAGGTTGGTGGCCTCGGGCATCTTGTCGAGTGCGTCGTACATGGCACGCTTGGCTTCGGCGTTGAGCCCGCCGGCGCCCACGAGGCCCATGATCGCGCCGACGATGTCCGTCGACCCGCCGCCGCTCGCGCCGCCTTCCTGGTCGGTGAACAGGTGGCCGAAGTCGATCGCGAAGATGTAGGTGCCGCACGCCTCGGCGCTCGTGGGGCCCAGGACCGTGTAGTTCACGCTCGCGAAGCGCAGGGGGGCAGAGGGGAAGGTGTGGTACTTGAGGTTGCAGCCGCCGAGCAGCGTGGCGGCGGAGAGGACGAGGCCGAGGGGGAAGAGCGAACGCATGAGAGCTCCAGAAGGGCGGGCCGCGTATCAAGGGATCGAGGTGCATGCCGTGGAACCGGGGAGGTTTCCGAGGACGTCACACCCCCGGCCCGGCGGGCTACTTCAGCCAGTCCTTCAGCTGGTGCTGGTACTTCTGGAAGTGCGCCGCGACGTCGGCCCGGCCCGGCTCGCGGGCCTCGGCCGCCTTCAACGTGATGAGCGCGCGGACCACGTCCTCGCGGCTCGCGTAGGCGTCGGCGAGGCGGATCAGCCCGTCCACGCTGGGTACGCTGGCCAGGGGGACATGTGCCACCGGGAGCAGCATCAGCATGTTCTCGCCGGAGGTCGTCCGGTGCAGGTTCTTCGGCGCCGAGTACTCCACCAGCAGGTTGTCGTCGGTGTTCAGGGGAACGCCATTCGTCATGAACAGCGCCTGATCCCGGTCGAACAGGTAGTCCGCGAGCAGATCGTAGCCGTCGATGACGCCGATCTGCGCAAACTCGCCTTCGAGCCCGACGGTCTTGTGGGCCAGGGTGTCCGCCAGTTGCTCGGTCATCACGATGGGATCGTTCGAACCCACCATCACCATGTCGGCGTCCGTGATGCTGGAGAAGAACAGCACGTGGCCGAAGCTCTCACAGAACGTGCGCATCACGCTCTGCAGGTCGCGGCTGTCCATGCCGTACATCTGCACCCACTGGCTCCACACCCCGCCCGGTTTCAGACGCGTCTTTCCCATCTCGAAGAATTCGCGCGTGAAAAGGTTGGACACGCCCGTGAGCCAGGGGTTGGACGGTTCGGCGACGATGATGTCGTAGCTGGCGGGCGGGCTCAGGAGGATCTGGTTCCGACCGTCGTTCCCCAGGATGTGCACCCGCTTGTCCGAGAGCGCATCGTGGTTGAACCGCTTGAAGATCGCGGTCGCGCTCGGCATCGAGGGCTCCAGCTCCACCACGTCGATCTGGTCGAGGTCCGGGTGCAACGTGAGCGCGCCGAGGGTGATGCCGCTGGCGAGGCCGATGAGCATCGCGCGGCGTGGGCCGGGCGGCGTGGTCGACGACCTGGGCGGCAGGAACATCATCGGCAGGTGCGCCACCAGCACCTGCGTAGGCATGTCCGCGCTGGTGCTGGCGTCGATCTTCCCGTTGTTCGCGAGCCACACGTTCCCGCTCGTGCGGTCCTGCGCGACGGTCACCACGGTCGAGAGCCCTTCGTTGTAGTACAAGAGCTGATAGCGATCGATCAGCAGCTTCCGCAGGTGCGCCATCGTCGGCTCCTGCAGGTTGTCCACGTACTTGTACACCCCGCTCGTCATCAGGAGCGGCTCCCAGGGCGGGCGCACGGTCCAGAGCGCTGCGCCCACGGCCAGCACGGCCGCCATGCTGGACGCACGCTGCCCCCGTGACCGCTCGTGTCCCCAGGCGACCGCCGCTGCCAGGACGTTGATGCAGATGCACAGGAGCGTGGTGCCCGAGACCCAGAGCTGGGGCAACCACACGAACCCCGCGAGGAAGGCACCTGCGAGGCTCCCGAGGGTGTTGGCCGCGTATACGCGTCCGACGGTGCGGGAGAGCGCATCGGGCGAGTCTCCGGCTCCGAGCCCGGCTGCGCGGGTGAGCAGCGGGAAGGTGATGCCCATCCCCGTGGCCGCGGGCGTCATCACCGCCATGGCGAGGACGCACTTCATCGTCCACAAGAGCTCGGGCGCCTCGCGGATCTGGAAGTACATCCACACGAACGAAATCGGCAGCCAGGGCCACAGCCACATGGCCCCCCATGCGAGGCCGGCGACCCCGATCTGGGCGAGCGCCACGGCCCGGGCAAGGCGCCCGAGGGTGGCCGGCGATGCCCCGGCCGGTGCGATGCGCTCGGCGATGCGGCCCCCGAAATAGCCCCCGCCGGCAATCCCGATCAGGAAGGCGAGGAGCATCACCGAGAACGCATAGGTGCTCGCGCCGAGCGTGAGCGCCATGAGGCGGAACCAGGCGACCTCGAGGCCCAGGCTCCCGAGCCCGCACAGCAGCGCGACGGTGAGCCAGCGCCGATCGTGCAGCGGCTCGTCGGTGCGCATCGGGCGGACCGCGACGGCCTCGCCGAGCCTCCGGCCGAGCCCCACCGCTGCTGCGGCGAGCGTGAGGTTCGCCCCGGCTGCGAGCAGGGTCGTCAGCCGCACGCCGAGGTCGGGCAACAGGTAGAAGCCCACCAGCCACACCCCCACCACCGCGCCAGCGGTGTTCACGCCGTACAGGGTGCCGATCACCGCCCCCGGGCCATCGGGCGCGGTGCGCGGCGGCCCGTACGCGAGCAATGGATCCTCGGGCGGCGGCGCGGGCCGGGGGCGCGTCTCCACGTACCGGGCGAGTACGGGCAGCGTGGCGCCCATGCACGCGGTGGGGATCAGGAGCGTTGCCCCCAGGAGCACGAACTGGAACGCGCCAAAGGCGACGGGGCCGGGTTGTACCTGGGCGAAGAACGCCAGGTAGATCGGTGAGATGACGTCGCGCAGCCAGGGAAAGGCGAGCGCGAAGGCGCCGATCGTGGCTTCGAGCGCAGCGTAGGCGTACAGCGGGTTGCCGAGCTTGTGGGCGTAGCGGCTCGAGAACCATCCGCCCAGGGAGAGCCCTGTCATGAACGCCGCGAGCACGGTGGCGATCGCGAACTGGCTGGTGCCGAACACGAGGTGGAGCTCGCGGCCCCACACCGTCTCGTAGATGAGGCCCGTCGCGCCGGAGCAGAAGAACAAGAAGTAAAGCACGGCGGGTGTCTATTGCGATCCCGCGCGGGATATGAACCGCCGATGTATCCCCACGCAACTCTGGACTGGAACGCCACGCGGCTGGAGGCTCGGCTCGCCGAGCACCCGGACGAGGTCGCTTCGCGTGTCGAGCTGGCTCGAATCTGCCTTTCTCGCGGGCTCTTCCACGGGCAGCCGGAGGTGCAGCTGCCGCTTGCGCTCCAGCACGCCAAGAAGGTGCTGAGCGAGGAGCCGGAGTCCGTGGACGGGATGGTCATCGCCGGGGCCGCGCTGGTGGCCATGGATCGCGCCGAGCCTGCGCGGAAGTACCTCGACGAGGCAACGCGGCTGCAGCCCGAGCGGGCGGACCTCCACGTCGCCCTGGGCGCGATGTACCGGGCCCAGGCCGACAGGCACCTCGCCATCCGGCACCTCGAGACCGCCGTCCGGCTCGCTCCGGACTCCTGGGAGCCGCATCTCCTGCTGGGACGCACGCTCGGGGAGCGGGCGCGCGAGACGGGGGAGACGCGGCTCATCGAGCGCAGCCAGTTCCACCTCGTCCAGGCGCTGCGGATCCAGCCGCCGCCGGACCTCTTGCAGCCGCTGATGCTCGATCTGGGCATCACCTGCCTGCTCACGCAGCGGTATGCCGAGGCGGAGAAGCTCTTCGTGCGCTTGAAGGAGCACCAGAAGTACGCTGCGGTGGCGAGAAAACACCTCGGCCAGGTCGCCTTCGCGCTCGGGAAGTACAAGAACGCGATCCAGCACTACCGCAACTACGTCGAGAGCCACGGTGAGGAGGCGAACGTGCTGGCGCAGATGGGCCTCGCCTATCTGCACCTGCGGGAGCTCACACGCGCGCGGGAGCACTGCAACCGTGCGCTCCTGCTCGACCCCGATCATCTCGTGGCCCGACACGCTCTCGCCTGCACCCTGATCGAGGAGGGCCAGGTCACCGAGGCGATGAAGGTGCTGCGCACCACGCTCGCCGACTTTCCGGGCGACAGCGCGAGCTACCTCGAACTGGCACGCCTGCGCCGCCGCCTGCAGGACTATCCGTGGCTGCAGCGTGCGTTGCAGATGGAGGTCGAGAGCTACGACAGGCTGCCCATCACCGGGGGGGACGACGCCCCGCGCGTCATCACCCGCAAGCGCATCGCCATCCTGCTCGAGGAGCTGCGCGCGGTGGGTCCATCCAGCATCCCGACGGTCCTGGCCGCCATCGACTCTCTCGAGGACGAGGCGCTCCGCTTCTTCTTGTGGGAGGAGGCCTGTGCGCTCGCGGGCGGGCACGTCGCGGACGACGTCGCCTCGCGCCTTCGCGAGCCGGGGCACTCCTACTCGGTCCCCCTCGCGCGAAACGCGCTCGCCGCGGCTGCCTGGCTGCCGGAGCCCGCGCTCACCGCGGGCCTGAACGTGACCCTGGAGGACATCCAGCGGCAGACGGTGGAGCGTCGTGGGAACCAGGCAGACATCGCCGCCCATCGTCGCGCGGTGGAGCAGGAGCGCGACGTTGCGCGGGCCCACCAGGCGCTGCTCCTGCTCGCCATCGCCACGCGCCGGTCCCGGTCCGCGCGCCAGCTCCTGGGTGTGTGGGGCAAGGATGCGGATCCCGACCTTCAGGTCGCCGTGCTGGCCGCCCAGGTGATCTGTGGCGAGCCCGATGCGCAGCGTGCCCTGTTGCGCCGGGGCCAGGAGCGGGGTGCCGCGCACCTCGTCGAGAAGCTCATCGCGGTGGTGCAGCCCTCCGGGCGGGTCGGCGTTCCGCAGACCGTTCGGAACGCGGGCGACGTGCACTGCTCCTCGTGCGGCCGAACCGGGGCGGAGTGCACCCACCTGCTCTCCGGTACCCAGGCGGTCGTCTGCGACGTGTGCGTGCAGGAGATCGCGAAGGATCGGCGCAAATACATGGCGCCGGACGACGCGCTCTGTCACCTGTGCGGACGCACCCAGATGGAGACACGCGGGGTCTACCGGATCGCGCGGGTGGACGTGTGTGCAGACTGCATGGACACGTCACTCGGCGTGATCGAGCGCGAGGAAGTCGAGAAGTTCCTGCGGCAGTGGTGAGTGCGCCGGGGCGCTACTTCGCCAGCATGCCGGTCTTCAGGTCCTCGGTCGGTGGCTTCGCGCCGACGTAGATGCCAAACAGGGACTTCATGAACGTCACGCCGGGGATCGTCCCCTTCTTGGTGCCGCCGATGCTGACCGAGGTGCCGACACCCGGGGCGTAGTCGATGATGACCTCCTGGCCCACGTTGATGCTGTCTGGCAGCATCCCCTCGAGCGTTGCGATCTCGGAGGCGGTAGCGCCCGGAGAGTTCGCAAAGCCCTCGTTGAAGCTGTCGGCCATCTGTTCCTTGGTGACCTTGTAGACGAAGTGCATGACGATGCGCTTGGCCTCGTCGGTGGTGGCGGCCACGGTGCCATCGTGGGTCGGCTGGGCGAGGTAGAGCCCACCGACGTAGATGTCGATGAAGAACTTCTCGCGTAGACCGAGGCCGTTCAGGGGGATCGAGGTCCCGTTCACGGTCGCGGTGTCGGGCAGGGTGACGCCGGCGAGGGTCGCAGCATGGGCGGGGAGGGCGAGGAGGAGAGAGAGCAGCATGGTGCCCCCATAACTCCCTGCGGCCAGGTGTTGTTCCGGGATAGCTTGACATGTCAAGGAGCCCTCATGCCTCTCCTGTTGATCGCGCTGTTTGCCCCTGCCTCGGCGCAACCGCCGTGGGCCGCCGATCTTCAGACGGGGGATTGTGCTGCGCTGCTGCAGAAGCTGCCCGCACCCGCGACGGATGTCGAGCGCTACGTCGTGGGCAGCTGCAAGCTGCGCACGGGCGACCCCGGGGCCGCCGCCGGGCTGTTGAGCGCCGTGACCGGGACGCTCTCGGCGCACGCGAAGGCCGAGCTTGCGCGGGCGCAGTTGGACGCGGGGGACGGGAAGGCGGCCCTCGCGACGCTCGCGGGAGTGGACCTGCCGGGCGATGGCGAACGCGTGCTCAAGGCGCGGGCGCAGCTTGCCGCGGGGCTGTCCCACGACGCCGTGACGACGCTCGGGGCGTTGCCCGACGGCGCGTCGGACGAGCGCATGTACTGGACGGCCGAGGCGGCGGCCGCAGCCGCCGGTCCCGCGCCTGCTGCCTCCTCGGCCAGTGGTGCCATCCCGATCTGGCAGACGCTCTGGACCCGTTACCCGACCTCCGCGTGGGCCGACAGGGCCGCGGTGCGTCTCGGCGAGCTTGGTTCCCCGGTCCCTGACTTCGCGACCGACGCCGGCCGCTCCCTGGCCCTCACGCGCGCGAAGACGCTCCTGAAGATCCAGCAGGCACCGATGGCGATCCCGCTGCTCGACGGGATCAACGCGACGGCGCCGTTCTCCGCGGGCCAGATCGGGTTCATGGCCGAGGCGCTCTACGACGCCAAGTCCTATGCGCGCGCGGTCGAGTGGTTCGGCAGGTCGGGGGCCTCCACGACAAGCTCGGTCACTGCGTTCCACGAGGCTCTCGCGACAGCGCGGGCGGGCGACTACCCGGGGGCGGCCGCGCGCTACGCGGCCTTGATCTCGCGCTGGCCGACCTCGAAGGAGGCGGACGAAGCGGCCTGGAAGCCCGGCTACATGGAGTATGACGCAGGCCATCTGGTCGAGGCGACGGGCTTGTTCGCCTCCTACATCACCACGCACCCGGACGGGAAGTTCCTCTGGGACGCGCGCTGGTTGCGGGCGTGGTCGTTCTACAAGCTTGGGCGCACGGACGAGGCGCTCGTCGCGTTCGACAAGGTCAGCGCAGGCCCGAACGTCGAACTGGCCGCGGCCGCCCGCTACTGGAAAGCCAGGGCGATCCACGACGACGCAGGGCTGGCCGACGTGATCAGCCGCTACCCCGACAGCTCCTACGCGTGGTTCGCCGCTGCCCGGCTCGGGCGGACGTGGCCTGGTCTCGACATCTCGGTCCCTCCCGCGTTCCCGGATGCCTTCCTCGTCGCCCATCCCGGGGTCCGGGACGGCCGAGCGCTCGCGGATGCCGGGTTGGGCGGCCTCGTGGTCCTGCCCCAGTCCGACCTCGCGGCGGCCGAGGGCACCCAGACCACGGCGCTGGCGATGGCCGCCCTGCTCCTCGACCTGGACCGGATCCGGGATGCGCAGAAGATGGCGGCACCCTACGGCTCCACTGCGGCGGGCCGCGGGCTCACCCTGCCTCGCCCGTATCGCGCGGTGATCGACAGCATCGCCACGGCCACGGGCATGCCGGCGCTGCTGCCCTACGCGATCATGAACGCCGAGAGCGGGCTCGACCCCTCGGTCACCTCTCCCGCGGGAGCCCGAGGGCTCATGCAGCTGATGCCGCTCCTGGCGGGTGACCTCGCAAAGGACCGCGTGGCCGGCTTCGTGGTGGATGACCTGTACCGTGCCGGCGTGAACGCCCGCCTCGGGTCCACCGAGCTCTCCCTCTTGCACCAGCAGTTCGTCCCGCACGCGCTGGCCAACGGAGGCTCCCTGCCGATGGTGATCGCCGGGTACAACGGCGGGGCAGATGCCGTGAACCGCTGGGTCTCCGGCTACGCGTCCGCGCCGGACGCCGACCGGTTCTCCGAGGACATCTCGTTCACCGAGACGCGCCGCTACGTGCGCAAGGTCCTTGGCTTCTACCAACGGTACCGCAGGGTGTACGGCGGCTGATACCGGCCGGGTCGCTCGCCGCTACCGCCTCCCGCCGGTGTCCTCCAGCTTCACGATCCGCTCCCGCTTGAAGCTCTTGCGGAGCTGCTGGCCGTTGCGCTCGAGATCCAACACGACCGTGGACCCCTCGGCGCCGACACCGTAGGGGATGAACTGCATCGGGGTCATCCCCTCCGTGTCGTGGCCATCCACCGAGAGGAGCTTGTCTCCTACGCGAAGGTCGGCATCCTCCGCGGGGGTCCCCGGGTGGACGTAGCCGACGTAGAGCCCATCATCGAGCGAGCGCAGCGTGATGCCCATGCCCGCGACCGGGGAGGGGTCGAGCGTGAGGGTGAAGGGCCCGGGGGTGAGGGCGGTGACGTGGGCCGGATCGCTGTAGCGGGCGAGCAGGCCGTCCTCGAAGCGGGCGCGCAGGGCGCACGCGTGCTCGGCGCCGCGCAGCAGTCCGAAGGGGACCGTGAACGCAAAGTGGCCGTCGGAGTCTGTGGGCTTCCCGGGCCCGCACCCCTCCACCCGCACGTTGGGCACCGGCTCTCCATGGGGGTCCACCACGACCCCGCTGATGGGCACGCCGTTCGGGGCCAGCGCACAGTGGAACACCTCGCCCTCGACGAGGTCCACCGTGCCGATCGGGAACCCGGTCGGCAGGTTGCCCACGCCCCAGGTGAGCGCCCATCGCCCCGGGGGCACCGTGAGGATCAACTCGTCCCCGTTGGCGGTCCCGTCCATGACGCTGCCATCGTCCGCATCATCGACGTCCACCGCCGTGGCGTACAGGCGGCCCGGGGGGATGTGCACGTCGGCGTGGGTGCTCACGGTGCACTGGATGGTCGCGAAGTCGTTGTCGGCAGCGTGCTCGGGCGCGGCGGTGGCGTGCCCCGTGTCGGGCCGGGGGCCGGACATGGTCGGCAACCTCGCGGTCCGGGCGCGTCCCTTCGGGGCCTTGTCCACGTGCCGGAGCCAGAGCAGGAGCCCGCACAGGCCCAGTGCGGCCAGCACCGCCAGAACGAGGAGCCGGCGTCGGCGGCCCGCGGGGTCGCTCACCCTCGGCCCGCTACTTTCCGCACGGTCGCCCGGAGCGCGTGGAGGTCGAAGGGCTTCTCCACGACGAGCCTGCCGGTCCCGACGAGGAAGTCGTGGACCTGGGGGTTGCTCACCCCGCCACTGACGAAGATGAACCGCCGCGCCTGCTCGGGAGCGAGCGCGAGCGTCTCCCGGTACAGCTCCATCCCGTTCAGATCCGGCATCATCACGTCGCAGAGCATGGTGTCGAACCGCTCGCCCGCTCGCAGGCGAGCGAGCGCGTTGAGCGACCTGTGTTCACCCACCACCTCGAATTCCGGCGCCAGGATCTGGCCGAGCATGTCGACGATCATCTCTTCGTCGTCCACCACCAGCACGCGTGCCTGGGTGGTCGTGCTGGTCGTCGGCGGCAGGGACATGCCCGCGCGGGAGGGCTTCGGTCGCAGGTCCGTCAGCGGCAGGACCACCCGGAAACGGGTGCCCCGACCCGGGCGGGGCACGTGCGTGATCTCGCCGCCCATCTCCTGGATGAGCTGCAGTCCGATCGAGAGCCCGAGGCCAGTGCCTTCGCCGGGCGGTTTCGTGGTGAAGAAGGGGTCGAAGATGCGCCCCCGGACGGCTGGCGGGATGCCACACCCCGTGTCGTCGATTTCGATCGCCACCTTGCGCATCGGCGGGGCCCCGGTGACGAGCGCGACGTCGATCAGCACCCGGTTGCGCTCGGGCTGCCCGGGGTCGATGGCCTGCACCGCGTTGACCAGGAGGTTCAGCAGGACCTGCGCCAGACGGGCCTCGTTCGCCAACACATAGAGTGACCCGAGCGTGCGGTCGGTCTGCTCCAGGCTGGCCCGGGCGCGGAGATCGCTGGCTACGATGCGGATGGCCGACTGCAGGGTCGCGCGGAGGTCCACGGGCTCGGCTGCGTGCAGCTCGTTCCGCGAGAACACCTTGAGGTCGGAGACGATCGACCGCATGCGGTCGGCGCCCTGGGCGGCGTGCTCGAGGGCCCGGAGCGCAGGGAGCGGCAGGCTCTCTCCCACCGACTCCTGCACGAGCCGGATGTTCGCGAGCACCCACGTGAGCGGGTTGTTGAGCTCATGGGCGACTCCCGCTGCCATCGTGCCGACGCCCGCGAGCCTGTCGGCGAGCACCAGGCGGGTCTGCAGCTGCTTGCGGCCCGTCACGTCCATCATCGCGCCGATCATCCGCGTGCACTGGCCTGCCTCGTCGCGGATGAACACGCCCCGATCGATCACGTCGAGGACGGTGCCATCCAACGCCGTGAACCGGTAGCTCTCGGTCCAGCCCTCATGCCCGGCCCGCATGGCGGAGTCCAGGGAGGCCGAGACCCGATCGGCGTCCCCGGGGTGGATCCGGGTGGCCCACCACTGGATCCCTGCGGCGTCCAGGTCTCCCGTGTAGCGCAGGACCGTGCGCATCGCGTCGTTCCACACGATCGCGCCTGTCAACACGTCCCAATCGTAGAGGATGTCGTTTGTCGCACGGGCTGCCACCCGGAAGCGGGTGTTGGACTCCTCGAGCGCGCGGAGTTGGGCGGCGAGTTGGGCCGTGTGGCGGGCCTCCCGCCTCATGTCCGCGGCCTCCCTCGCGCGCTGCACGGTCAGGTCCCGGATTGTCGCGATGTGGGCCGCCTTCCCTTCCCAGTAGCCCTCCCGGATCGTGACCTCGACGGGCAGCGCAGCGCCGTTGGCATGCGTGAACTCCAGATCCGCGTGGCGGTCGCCGTTGACGAGCCGCTCCCCGGCGCGCTGGATCTCCTCCGGCGAGGCGAAGTCCGAAAACGGCCGCCCCTCCATCTCGGCGGAGCTGCGCCCGATCATGCGGGACAGTCGTTCGTTCGCGTAGAGGATGCGGGCGTCGTCGTAGATGATGATGCCCTCGGAGGCTGCGGCCGCGATGCTTCGGGCGCGTTGCTCGTTGGCCCGCGAGGCGGTCAGGGCACGCGACGTCCGGCGGGCCCAACGGATGAGGATCTGCAACCGCGATCGGAGCGCGGCGGGTTCGGCGGGCGCGCCGTTCGGCAATGCCCAGGGCCAGAGCAGCGCGTCATCGGCCAACTCTCCCATGGTCTGCAGCGCTGAGAGGTCCGGGATGAGCAGGACGATCACGGCGTCCGGGTTCGACACACGGGCAGCGTCGAGTTCGTCGGGGGCCGAGAAGACGAGGTCGGCGGGCGCCTGTTCGGTGAGTGTGCACCCCTGCTCCACCAGCGCTGCTGCGAGTGGGGAGAGATCGGGCCGCCCTGGGGACGACCCCGGTATCAGCAGGGTGCGCATCCCGTACAACGTAGCCCGGATCAGAGGGGTTCGACGTCGTAGAGCACCATGCCCGGGTTCTCCCGCTGGGCATACTGCAGGGGCCACGGGCTCTCGGCGAGCACGACGGGTCGCCCGTGGCGGTCCTCCACCAACACGTAGTCCCGACGGGCCTTCAACCAGGCCAGCCCGGCCGGGTCGCCACCGATCCAACGAGCGAGCCGAAACGGGCTGGAGTCCAGGATCGCGTGCACCCCGTACTCCTGCTCCAACCGGTGCAGGAGCACCTCGAACTGGAGCTGTCCGACAGCCCCGAGGTACGGGTCCTGCTCGCCGATGTCCGGGCGGATGAACAGTTGGATCGCGCCCTCCTGGGAGAGCTGCATCAGGCCGTTCTGCAGGTGCTTGCGCTTCAGCGGGTCCTTGAGCTTGACGCGCGCGAAATACTCCGGTGCGAAGCGTGGGATACCCGCATAGTTCACGGGCGAGCCTTGATACAATGTGTCACCGATCCGGAGCGTGCCCGGGTCGAAGAGGCCGACGATGTCTCCCGGCCAGGCGTCGTCCACGATGGTGCGCTCCTGTGCGAGGAAGCTGTGTGGCTTGGCGAGGCGCACGGTCTCGCCCGAGCGGTAGATCGTCACGTCCATTCCGCGAGTGAATTTCCCGCTTTGCACGCGGAGGAAGGCCACACGGTCCCGGTGGCGGGGGTTCATGTTCGCCTGGATCTTGAACACGAAGCCGGAGAACTCGGGATCGGTGGGGTCACGCGCGCCTTCGCCTGGCCGGGGTAGCGGGGGGGAGGCGATCTCGACCATGGCTTCGAGGAAGGCCTGCACGCCAAAGTTGTTCATCGCGGAGCCGAAGAAGACCGGCGTCTGCTTGCCCGAGCGGAAGCGCTCGGGGTTGAACGGCTCGCCGGCGCCGTCGAGGAGGTCGAGCTCTTCGGCCACGCTCTCGCTCACCTTGCCCGGAATGCGCTCGTCGTCGAGGGTCGTGCGCTCGAAGTCGATGAGATCGGTGCCCTTGCCCGGGCCGAAAAGCAACACTTCTCGCGTGGCTCGCTCCACGATGCCGCAGAACTCCCGACCGGAGCCCACCGGCCAATTCACTGCGGCGCACTCGATCCCGAGCGCAGTGCCGATCTCGTCGAGCAGTTGCAGGGGCTCGATGCCCTCGCGGTCGCACTTGTTGATGAACGTGAGCACCGGGATGCCGCGCATCCGACACACCTCGAAGAGCTTGCGGGTGCGATCCTCGACGCCCTTCGCGTGGTCGACGAGCATCACGGCGCAGTCCACGGCGGCGAGCACCCGGTAGGTGTCCTCCGAGAAGTCGGCGTGCCCGGGCGTATCGAGGAGGTTGAGCCTTTTTCCCCGGTAGTCGAATTGCAGGACCGAGGAGGTGATCGAGATCCCGCGTTCCTGCTCCATCTTCATCCAGTCCGAGACCGCGTGGCGACTCGCCTTGCGCGATTTCACCGCCCCGGCGAGGTGGATCGCGCCCGAGTAGAGCAGGAGCTTCTCGGTGAGCGTCGTCTTTCCGGCGTCCGGGTGCGAGATGATCGCGAAGGTCCGACGCCGGCTGGCCTCCCGGACGATGTCGGCGACCTCCGTCGGGGCGGGGGCGGGCTCGGGTGTGGGGTCGAGGGTCTCGGACATGCGCGCGGTTAGCCTGTCCGGCCCGGGGCGGCCGCTCCCCCGTCTTGATGGAGTTAGCCCGGCGAATGACCCCGACGTCCTCGGCCCTCATGCGCCACACAGTCGCCCTCGCCGCCATGTCTGCGGGTGTGGAGGTCGCGGCCAGGGCCACGCCCAAGGCGGGTTGGGCGCTGGCGGACCTCGAGACCCTGCTCGTCGTCACGTTCCTGCTCACGTCCCTGCTGGTCGTACCGGTCGCCGTGGCAGGCTCCGTGGCGGGTAGCCGGGTTCGGGGGTGGGTGCTCGACCGGCCGTACGGCCTCGTGTGGGGCGTGCTCGTGGGCATGCACCTCTCGATCAACTACCGGTTCGAGTACGTGCTGAACGAGTACCTGCGGGACCCGAAGGTCTTCGTGGGCGTGCCGGTGGCCTTTGCCCTCGGCTTCCTGCCCATGTTCTTCGCGGACCGGGTGCTGCGACGGGTCCGACCGGTCTCCCTTCTGGGCGTGGCGGCGCTCGGGGCGATCGTCGGTTTCGTCCGGGTGCAGCCGAGCCCACACACGGGTGGACCCGGGCCGAACGTGGTGATCATCAGCTTGGACACCACGCGCATGGACCGGCTCGGGCCGTATGGCCACGCGATCAACACCCCGACGTTGGACCGCCTCGCCAGGGAGGGGGTGACCTTCGACCAGGCGATCGCCGCGGCGCCCATCACCGAGCCTTCCCACCTTGCGATGCTCACCGGCATCGCGCCCTACCGCTCGGGCATCGTCGCGAACGGCACGGTGCTGGGGGACCGCCCGGCGCTGATCTGGCGCGCCCTGGCGGCGCGTGGGTATCGGACAGCGGGCTTCGTGAGCGGGTTTCCGTTGCACGGCAAGTACGATTGGGGGCAGGGCGTCGACGTTTGGGACGATGATTTCGGGCGCGTCGCCGGCCTCCAGTCCCTCTCCCTGATCAAGGCCTGGAACCAGATCGCCATCAAGGAGCACGCGCTGCGGGAGCGGCCCGCGGATCTGACGCTCTCGCGAGCGATCCCCTGGATCAAGGCGAATGAGGGCGGGCCGTTCTTCGCCCTCGTGCACTTCTACGACGTGCACGGCCCCTACGACAGCCACGGTCAGCTCGGGCCGCCACCCACGGATGGCACGCCGCTCAACCTGCCGTTCTACTGGCCCGCGGTGGATCGCAGGGTCACCGACGTGACCTGGCTGGAGGAGGCCTACGACAAGGAGATCGAGTACGTCGACGCTGCCGTGGGGGAGGTGGTGGCGGCGCTGGGCCCCAACCTCGACAACACGATCCTCGTCGTCACGGCCGATCACGGCGAGAGCTTCACCGAGCACGGCTACCTGTTCGACCACGGCGACAACCTGTACGATCCGTCGTTGCGGGTGCCGTTGATCCTCCGGTACCCCGCGGCGGCGACCGCAGGGGTACGCGTGGGCTGCCAGGTCGGTGGCGTCGATCTCGTGCCGACGGTGCTCGGGCTGCTCGGCATCGACGACGGTGTGCAGCGCGACGGTCGCTCGCTGGTGCCCACGCTGAAGGATGGGACCTGCGACAGTGAGCCGGTGTACTCGTCGACGGTCGCCGGCCGGATGGTGGAGGTGCCACCCGTCGCCCACAGTCGGCGCCTGCCGGAGGAGAAGATCATCTTCTACTCGGACAAGGACCCGGAGTACTTCGACCTTTCGAACGATCCGGGCGAGCTGACGTCGCTGCAGAGCGGGGCGGAGCGCGATGCCCTGGATCAGCTTGTGCACGCGTTGCAGTCGGGCGGGACGATCGTGGGCGCATCGCAGGACAGCCAGACCCTGCAGATGCTCAAGGCGCTGGGGTACCTGGAGGAGAAGAAGCCGTGACCCTGCTCCTGCTGCTCCCGGCCTTCGCGCAGGCCGCGACCATCCCGGTCACCCCCGACGACGACTGGTGCGCCGCGATCCGCACCGCCGCTGGGGGAGACACCGTGAGCCTCGCGGCGGGGGACTACGCAGGCCCGTGCACCATCGACCACGGCGGCACCGATGGCGCGCCGGTGGTCGTAGCGGGAGCGGATCCTGGCTCGCCGCCCCGGATCGTCTACGACGGCGCATCCGACAACGTCATCAACGTGCTCGCCAGCGACGTCACGCTCCGCGGGCTCGCGTTCGGTCCCACCCAGCCCGACATCGACGCGATCAAGATCAAGGACGGGAGCCGGGTGACCGTGGAGGACTGCACGTTCACCGAGGTGGGCGGGATCTCGGTCTCCGCGAACAGCGTCGATGGCGACGGAAACGCCGTGCTCGGGTGCACGTTCTCCGATCTGCAGGCGACGGGCCTGTACTTTGGCTGCCACGACGGGTCGTGCGTGCAGACCGACCTCCGGATCGAGGACAACGTGTTCGACGGCGTGGTGTCGTCCGCGGTCGGCTACGCGATGGAGATCAAGCTGAATTCCTGGGGAACGGTGGCCCGCAACGCCATCCGCGGCACCCAGGGGCCCGGCATCGAGATCTACGGCAGCGACGACGGGAGCGTGACCTCGACCGTGGAGCAGAACCTGGTGCACGGCGGGGCCTCCGGCGCCATCGAGATCGGCGGTGGCCCGGTCATCGTGCGGAACAACATCGTCGTGGGTGCAGTGGGCGGCGGGATCGTCAGCTACGACTACGGGGGGCGCGGGCTCGTCCATGGCGTACACATCGTGGGGAACACCGCGATCGGCGATGGCGGGGCGGCGTTCTCCACCTCGGGCTGGGAGGCGGGCGCAGACCTGGAGCTTCAGGACAACGCGGGCTTCCAGCGGGACGGCGCGACGGCGATCCCCGCATCTGTCCCGGGGATCCCCATGGAGGGGAACGTCGAGTGCGGGGCGGCCTGCTTTGCCGATCAGGCGAACCTGGACGTCTGGCCGACTGCGGAGGGCGGGCTCGTGGATGCCGGCGTCGCCACCGAGGTCGTGCTGGGGACCGACTTCTGCGGCCGGTCCCGGGACGCGACGGCGGACATCGGCGCGTTCGAGGTCTCTGGGGGAGCGGATCCGGGCGCGCTTGCCTTCGGCATGTGGAGCGGCCTCCCCTGTGACGCTGCGGATTCTGGAACCACGGGCGACACGGGCAGCGCGGACGACACCGCCGATGACGCTGCGGGGGCAGAGGGCGGCTGCGGTTGCGCATCCGCTCCGTCTCAAGGGAGCGGGGCGTTCGCTCTGCTCTTTCCTCTCGGCTGGGTGCTCTCCGTGCGTCGTCGCGCACGGCGGCCCAGCAGGAAGAGCCCCAGTACGAGCGGAAGGCCGGGCGGCGGCCTCGCGGCGCTCGCGCAGCCGCACGCCGTCGACCCGTCCGCGCCCGGCTTGCCCGCGGTGTCGTCAGTCTTCCCGGAGTCACCGCTGGAGTCGGTGCCGCTGTCGGCACCGGTGTCCGCGCCCGGGTCGGCCCGGCCCCACTCGTAGGCGCCGAGGTCCAGGGCGGCGACCACCGGGCGCGCCTCCCCGTCGTCCGCCCCGGTGTACTCCCAGGCCGGCCACAGCGACAGGTCGCCCGCCGCACCGGGATCGCTGCCGGCATCGATGGCGGGCGAGTCGTCGGCCAGGGTGTAGTCTCCTTCCGACCCGTCGATGAAGCCTGGAGCGTCCGTCTCAAGGCAGGTCGTCTCCGCGCCCGGTCCGTCGAGCGCTGTCCCACCACCGACGAAGAGGTCGTTGACGAGCACGGCGTCGGCAGCGGAGGCATTGGTGACGAACGTGCCCGACCCGCGGTCGTTCACGAACGTGTTGTTCACCACGTAGAGCGCCTGCTCGGGGTTGCTCGCGCCCTCCTCCGCGAAGCTGAGCATGCCGCCGTTCTCGGCCTCCGCGCCCTGCTGGACGATGTTGCCCAGCACCACCGCGAGGCCGCCGTTCGGCAGGTCGATCTGGTAGCTGCCCTGGCCGTCGCTGTCGTCGGCGAGCCGGCTGTAGAGCACGTACGTGGCGTACGCCCGCGACTTGAGGTCGTGGCCGATGTAGCTGTGGTGGCTGTTGCTGAAGCTGAAGGTGAAGCTCCGCACGTGGTTGATGTACAGGTTGTGGGACTGCCCGTCGCCGTAGCCGTTGTCTGCGAACTCGCTGTTGGTCACGACGATGTCGCTTTCCGGATCGTCGCCGGCGAGGATTCCGTTCTCGTTGTCGTGGAAGGAGCAGTGGTTCACGGTGAGGTTGGTCCCCTCCTGCCGGATGCCCGCGCCGTTCTTGTCGGCCACCGTCGCGCCGGAGAACTCGATCCACGAAACGGTGGTGTCGTCTCCCTGGATGACCCAGATCGCCTTGCCTCCAGCGGCCTGCCCCGCGGCGTCGAGGTGCGCGAACCCGCCGACCCCCTTGATCGTGAGCCTGCTGGCGGTCCAGGCGCAGGTGTCCCCGGTGTACGTCCCGGCGTCGATCTCCACGGTGTCCCCGTCAGCGACGGCTGCGGCCGCCGCGCAAGGGGTGGGGTACGCCTTGTCGGGCCCGACCTGGAGGGTGGCGGCGTGCGCGACGGTGGTGAGGAGGAGCAGCATCACGGGCTCCTATCGCCCTGTTGGGGCGGCATCGTCTGTCCCGCCGACGGGCGCGCGCGGCGTCAGACCGCTGGGCCCCGCCGTGCCAGGGCGGTGATCGGCCGGCCGGCGGCCGAGTCGGCGATCAGCGTGTCCAGGCGCTTCTGTCGGGTCTCCGGGCGCATGGCGCTCACCACCCAGTAGCTCGCCGTACGGCGATACCAGGGGGGCTGCGCCTGGAAGTACCCCCAGGCCGCTGCGTTCGCCTGGAGCGTGGCCTCCTGCTCGGGCGAGAGCGTGGCGCCCTCGCGCTGCTCGTAGGCGTACACGCCGGACCGCGCCTCGACCCGGTCCTGAAACGCCGCGAGCCCTGCCGGCAGCATGCGCCCCTCGGCCGTGAGCGCGGCGACCCGGCGGATGTTCACCGCGCTCCAGTTGCTCGTGGGCTTGCGTGGGGTGAAGCGGATCGTGTAGCTGGTGGGGCCGAGGCTGTGGCGGACCCCGTCGATCCAGCCGACGCACAGCGCCTCGTCGATCGACTCCGGCCACGTGATGCTGGGCACACCCGAGCCGACCTTGTGGAGCCCGACGAGCAGCTCAGGGCGTTCCATGTGGTGGGCGACGAGCCAGGCGCGGAAGTCGGCGGGGGTGGGGAAGAATGTCGGCATCGGAGCGTCTACCCCGACTCACGCCTCGGATGTGTCGTACCAGTGGGCGCCGAGGTCCGAGACGTCGATCCGGGGCTCGCCCGCGAGCAGATCGAGGGGTGTGCCAGCGCGTCGGGTCCTCCCCGCGGGGCAGCACCGGGAGCGGGGCGGCACACGCGAGGGCGATGAGGAGCATCGGGAGCAGGGTGAGGAGCACCGCGCAGGATCGGGGTTCGAGCGGGCGAGGGGGCCGTAGCGGACCTCGACGGTTGCGACCGGCCGGGTGTCGAGTGCACAGCCGGCGGACCGATCGGGGGTCGACTGCACAGCCGGTGGACCGATCGGGTGTCGAGTGCACAGCCGGCGGACCGATCGGGTGTCGAGTGCACAGCCGGGGGGCCCCGCGGGTCCGTGGGTAGCCGCGCGGATCGAAATTACTGGCGCTTGTCGGATCCGGAGCTCGGGGCCAGCGGGCGTCCTGTGCATCCAGGTGGCGAGCGGTCGGCGTCCTGTGCATCCAGGTGGCGAACGGTCGGTCGGTGGCGCTGCCCGACGGTCGCGATGCTCGGGATCACGTGGAGGAGAGCGCCTTCTTGCCGCGAGAGGCCCAACGGGCGGCAACCGGCGGATCCCCGCTCGCGACCCTGCCCGAGAGCCCGCCAACTCTGTCTCCGACAATTTTCGGCGGGTTTCAAAATACCTGTGACATCCGACCCCGGCCACGCTCCTTCTCCGTGAACCCCGGAGATGTGAATGGCAAAGGTCGTCGTAGTCGGAACAGGCCCCGCAGGCCTCTCAGCCGCTGAGGCCGCCGCCACCGCGGGCCACGAGGTCACGCTCGTGGGCATGGGCCACCTCGTGGGCGGCAAGGCGTGCTCCTGGCGCGATGACAAGGGCCGCGTCGTGGAGCACGGGCAGCACATCGTGGCCGGGTTCTACGACGAGATGCGCGCGCTGTTGCACCGGTCCGGCGTGGACATGCGCGCGACCTCGGTCTCCGGCCGGATGGAGTTCATCATCTGGGAGGACCGCGACGAAACAGCGCACCACCTGCACTTCACCCCTTCTACGCCGCGAACGCTGTTCGAGGGTCTGCGCTACACGGGGATGACGCTCGGTGAGAAGCTCGCGTTTGGAGCGGTGTTCAGCCGAGGCATGATCGAGTTGGCCGCCGGGGTGCCCGAGCACCTCGACGACCTGTGCCTCACCGCGTGGTGCGCCGAGCGGGGCCTGCCCGCCTCCATGATGGCGACCAACGCCTTCCGGTGCACCCGCGAGGCCCAACTCAACTGGCCGGGGGAGATCTCGGCCTACTCGATGCTCCAGGCCATTCGCATCATGGGGCGCGACTACAACACGGCGGAGGCGCGGTTTCCTGCAGGTGGGATGAGCGAGATCTGGTGGGAGCGGGTGGCCGCGCGGATCCAGTCGCTCGGTTCCACCATCATCCGGTTGCGGAAGTTGACGGGGGTGGAGGTAGAGGGCGGCAGGGTGACGGCGCTGCGGTTTGCCTCGCCCATCCCGCACCCCCCGTCCTGTCCCCACCAGGGCCCGGTGCCGACGGGCCCCGAGGAGCGCATGACCGACTTCGACGCCGTGATCCTCGCGCTCCCGGCGCCTTGCCTGCAGGCCGTGCTGCCTGCGGAGGCGCTGCAGGTGCCCGGGCTGTCCGGCATTCCGCGGATCACCACCGTCGCGCCGCTCGCGATGCAGGTGTGGCACCGGGCGAGCGTGACCGAGGGGCCACGTACGGTTGTGTGCGGCCTGCCCGAGCCGCTCGGCTTCGTGGTGGACAACAAGCCAAACTATCCCCACCTGCGGAATGACCCATCGTTTGGTGCGTCGCTGCATTTTGTCGGGCAGGAGGCCGGGTTCGAGGACATGGACGACGAGAGCCTGCTGCAGCAGTCCCTGGCAGGCGTTCGACGGATCCCGGGTTGGGAGGGCTTCGACCGCGAGGGGGTCATCGACTTCACGGTCGTCCGCAGCCGCGGCCCGCATCGTCGGTACTGGAACTCCGAGCCGGGCTCGCTCGTGTTCAAGCCCTTCACCCGCACCCCCGTCCACGGCCTGTACCTGGCTGGAGACTGGATCCGCTCCCCGCTTGATTTTCCCTGCATGGAGAACGCTGTTCGCACGGGCCGGCAGGCTGTGGCAGCGCTCCATGACGACCTTCGAGGTGTCTCATGATTCTCTTTCTGCTCGCTTGTGCCACACATCATCTCGAGGCGATCCCCCCGGGCGCCTTCGTCCTCCCCACCATCGACTTCGGGCCGCACGACGACGCCCAGACGGAGTGGTGGCACATCCACGCCCGCCTGCAGGACATCGCGACGGGCGAGCCGCTCGACGTGTTCGTGGGCTTCGTCGTCGAGCGCACGGACCTCGACACGGTCGCACTCGTGCCGGTGCCGCTCGGCGCAAACCCGTTCCACGCTGCGTACGTCCGGGTCGCCACGCCCGAGCACTCGTGGACTGCAGACCGCGAGAGCTTTCCCGACTTCTTCTCCGCCGGATTCTCGAAGGGCGGACCGTTCCACGGCAACTGGTCGCTGCACGAGGAGGGCGGCGCGCTCGTGCTCTCGGCAGGTGCGGGCCCGGTGCGGACCGAGCTACGCCTGACCCCGACGAGAGCACCAACCCTCCCGGGAGTTGGAGGACGGGTGCAGCTGGCGCCGCACGCGACGTCCATGTGGGACCAGGACGAGGGCATGGCCGTCGAGGGGCGGTGGATCGAGGGCAACAAGGTGCGGCAGGTGGAGGGCGTGGGGTTCAGCAAGCACCAGTGGGGGCGGCTCTACGACCCCAACGTGGACGGGTTCGAGTGGTTCTCGGCGAACCTGCCGGACGGGCGCGACCTCTCGATCGGGTGGATCCAGAACGACGGGATGGGCGGCGTACCCGGCACCCTGGCCTGGATGTCCGCGCCGGACGGGGAGATCACGCCCATCGACCCCACGAAGATGCGCGTGGAGCCGACCCAGTGGTGGAAGAGCCGACGCAGCGGCGCCCGGTGGCCGGTGGCGTGGAAGGTGACCGGCGAGACCTTCGACTTCGTGGTCGAGGCCGAGCGTACGGATCAGGAGCTGTGGGTCTTCCCGGCCGCGATGTGGGCCGGCCCGGCCCGGTTTGCCGGTACGGTGGACGGCTCCGACGTGAGCGTGCTCGGGTTCGCAGAGCAGGTGGGCGCGGACGCCCCCCTGTTCCGGGGCCTGTACCACTCCGCAGCGCCCCCCGGTGAGGTGGATGACCCGGTCGGTCAGCTTGCGCCGATGGCGAGCGAGAGCCTGGTGCCCTACACCATCGAGTTCGGCTCGGAGACCGAGGAGCAACCATGACCCGGCGAGACGTCTTCGCGATGGGCTGCGCCGCCGCCGCGCTCGTCGCCACGGGGCCCGCGGAGGCCCACGTCGCCCCCCGCCGTGCCTGCCCACACACGGGTTGTCGACACCACCGCCCTGGCGACAAGCAGCCCGGCATCTGTGCGCTCGCCCTTCGTTCCCCAACCCTCGAGGAGATCCAATGATCCTGTTCCTGTTCCAACTCGCCCACGCGGAGCCCAACCGTGTCACCGCTTCCCTCTCCGCCGGCCTCGACGGCACGGCCCCAGCCTTTCACGGGGCTGCCGACTACGGCGTCGTGCGCCACCTGGGCGTCGCCGGGGAGATCGGCGCGGACCTCGACGGACGGGCTTCCGCCGCGGCGGGCCTGCTGCTCCTGCCGGTCGACAGCCGCTGGGTCCGGCTGGGCGTGGCGCTCATGCCCGAGGTGCATGACGCGTTCGGGGACCCCCGGCTCGCCGCGCGGGCTGGCGTACGCGCGGGCTGGCTCATGTTCTGGGGGCTGGGGCTGCAGGCCCGAGTGGACGGTGTGGTGCCCTGGGGCGAGGCGCCCGAGCTTCAGGTCGGCCTCGGGCTCTCGGTCCGCATGTGACTCCCGAGGAGGCGGATCCGCAGTTCGACCGATGCACAAGCGTCGATGGAGCTGGCACATGGTAGCGCTTGGCCGCTGGATGCCCCCTTCCTCCCTCCTGATCACCCGGGCTCGACGCGGCGACGCGGCGGCATGGCGTGAGCTCTACGCCACGCACGCCCCCGCGGTGTACGGCTACTGCCTCACGTTCTGCCGCGGGGACAAGGCCTCGGCGGACGACCTCTGCCAGGACAGCTTCGCCGCCGCGTTCGCGGCACTCCCCGATCTGCAGGACGATGGCGCGTTCCCCGGCTGGGTGCGCGTGATCGCCCGTCGTCGTTGCCTGCACTGGCTGGAGACCCGCCGACGCGAGGCCGATGCACTCTCGACGTGGAAGGCAGAGCCGCCGCCCGTGCCCTCGTCGGACCGGGACCACCTGGGGCGTATGGTCCTGGACGGCTGCCCGGACGCCGTGCTGAAGGAGACCGCGTCGCTGTTCTACGGCGATCCCCCGGCCTCGACGGGCGAGATCGCCGAGCGCATGGGCGTGACGGTCACCGCAGTGACGACACGATTGCACCGGTTCCGCCTCTGGGCCCGGGTCTACGCCGCCCGCCGCCTCGATACACTCTGGGAGGAAGCCGGATGAGCACCCACCTGACCCGCAGCCAGCTTGACGACTGGCTCGCCGGCACGCTCGCCGAGCCCGCCCGCGCCGCACTGCTCGATCACCTCGACACGTGCGAGGAGTGTGCCGCCCTGCTCGACGACGACACGCTCGCGAGGCTGCTCGAGGCCGAAGACGCGCCGCCGGTCACCCCCCCGCCGTTGCGCCTCCCGTCCGCCCGCCGGGGCTCCAACACCCAGCGCTTCCTGGGGTTTGCCCTGGCGGTTGCCGCGGTGGCATTCTTTGCGGTGGCGACGCGACCGCCCCGCGATGAGCTCGTGGAGAAGGGCAGGGCAACCGCGCCCGCGGTGCACCTCACGCTCGCGCTCACCCACGGGGGTGTGGCCGGAGCGCGGCTGCACGAGGGCGACCGGGTCGGCCCCGACGCCGTGGTGGTCGCCGAGATCGAGACCGACGGCCCAGGCGCCCGCTACCTGTTCGCCGTGGACGGGGCGGGTCGGCGGCACGTGCTGATGCCGCCCGAGGGGCAGTCCGCCGTGGTCGAGGCCGCGGGTGCGCGGCCAGCCACCTGGGAAGGGGACTGGTTGGCCCTGGCCCTGGACGATGTGCCGGGGCCCGTCACGCTGGTGGCAGGCGTGACGGCCGGGCCCCTACCCCTGGCGACCGTGATGTCGGAGTGGCCGGACGGCACGGCGGGCACGCGCTTCGACGCCGTGCGCCTCGAGGTCGGACCGTGATCCTCGCGTACGTCGCGATCGCCCTCGCCGGTGCCGTCCGGCTTCCGCCGCCTGCGGGCGGGGACGCCGCGTTCCGCGGGGAGCGCCTGGCGCTGGTGATCGGCCCGGAGTCCTTCGCCGATCCGGCTTTCCCCGCGCTTCAGTTCGCGGACGACGACGCGGAGGCCGTCTCCGACGCGCTCATGGAGGACGGGCACTTCGACCGGGTCTGGACCCTCACCGATCCCGTGGCAACCTCGGCGGACGGCATCCGGGACGCGATGGCCGAGATCGGCGCCATCGCGGATTCACCCGAGGACACGGTCTTCGTCTACGTGTCCTCGCACGGCACGCTCGCCCATGGATCCGACGGGCGCCTTGCGCCGTTCGTCGTGGCGTCGGACACGCGTCTCGACGCTGTCGCCCGCACGGCTGTGCCCCAGGCGGAGGTCGTCACCTGGCTCGACGGCTTGCCGTCGCGTCAGAAGGTCGCAGTGTTCGCGACCTGTCACTCGGGCCAGGGCAAGAGTGCCCTGCCGGCCGACGTACGGGATCAGCTGGCGAGCACCAAGGGCGACCCGATTGTGCCGCTGTACTCGGTCTCCGAGGCCACGATCGTGATCGGGGTCTGCGCGTTCTCCGAGACCGCGCGCGAGTCGTCGCAGCTTGGCCACGACGTGTACACCGCGTATTTCCTGGAGGCGTTGCAGCCGCGCCCGGACACCGCTCGGTACCCCGGAGACGCCGACGCGGACGGCGCCGTGACCGTGACAGAGGCCCACGAATACGCCCGTACGGCCGCGTTCGCCTATACCGGCGGCACGCAGCGGGCGTGGGCCCGGGCGGAGGTGCTCGGGGAGGACCCGATCATCCTCTCGGGCGCGAGGGCGCAGCCGGGAGCGGCCCTGGCAGCGAGCTACCGGCGCTCGCTCGATGGCTACGGGGTGCGGGTGGACGGGCAGGACAAGGGGGTGCTCCCCGGTCAGGTGGTGCTCGATCCGGGGGCGCACCGGTTGGAGCTGGTGGCGCCCAATGAGGGTCCGGTCGTCGCCCGGCAGCGCGTGAACGTCGCCTCGGGCCGTCGCGTGGACATCGAGTCGGTGCTGGGGCGCGACCACGTCCGGTTTGGCGCCGGTGGGGGTGCAGTCGGCTTCGGCGTCGGACCGGCGAGCGCACCGTTGATCTTCGCGGAGGCCCACCTGCCGCGGCTGCTGGGCGGCGCCTGGGAGGTGGTGGGGCAGGGGTCGACGACGCTGCGGTGGCCGCAGCCGACGCTCTCCGGCAGCCTCGTGGTGGAGCGCCCCTTCGCCCCGGGCACCGTCCAATTGCGCGCCGGGGTGGGCCTCCAGGGCTGGTTGTTGCAGGCAGCGGGGGATCCCCCCCTGCTCTCGCCGACCATCACGCCGGTGCCCGTGCTCGCCGTCGCATGGACCCCTCCCGGCTTTGCATGGGCACGTCTCGCGGGCAGCGGTGGGGCCCTGTGGTACACCGACGCTGGTGTCGCGCACGTGGGGTGGACCGCGCAGCTCACATTGGCGATGGGGGTCGGGATCTGAGCCCGGTGCTACCCCCGGAATGACATGTTCGGGACGGGCTGCGCGGCGGCGGAACGGGTTCCTGTGCTGATCGAGCTGACTTGCTGCTGATCCGGTAGTCCAGGGCGCCAAACCCGCGCGAGGCGACTTGAGAACGTCAGGCGTCACCTGTACACTTTGGTTGTGCTGCTCCTCTGCCTCCTGGCTTGCCGCCCACCTGACGGTGTGTCGGGGAGCCCAACCCGACTGGCGAGCGCCGGCTTGCCTGTTCCCTCGCTGGAGCCGGCCCGGGGCGACACGGGCGCCGGCCCGACGCAGCCCGACCCGGTGCCGAACCGGGTGATCGTGATTGGCGCGGGGGTCGCGGGGATGTCCGCCGCCATCGAGGCGCGGGCCGCAGGGGCGCAGGTGGTTCTGCTGGAGCGCGATGCCGACACCGTGGGCGGGGCGGCGAATCAGGCGGCCCTCATGTTGTTCAGCGGCTCGACGGAAGAGGCTGCGGCCGGCATCGAGGACTCGCCGGAGCAGCTCCTCGCGGAGTGGCCGGCGATCACGGGCGGGGACGTGAGTGACGAATGGGTGCAGCGCTTTGCGAACGCGAACATCCCCGAGGTGCACGACTGGTTGGCGGGGCTGGGGTTGGGCTGGGGCCCGCCCGTACTGGACCCTTCGGGTGGAGACACGCCGCGCATCCACATGATCAGCGGGGGCGGGGCCGAGCTCGTGGACGTGCTTCATGCGCAGCTGCCGCCGGAGGTGATCTGGATGGGCGTCGAAGCCCTCGGGCTCGAGCAGGACGCGACCGGAAGGGTCACCGGCGTGCAATGGCGCGACGTGGAGACCGACGAGGTCGGGACGGTGAGGGGGCGCGGCGTGGTGGTGGCCACCGGCGGGTTCGGCTGGAACCTCGACAGGGTGCGGGAGGCGCGGCCCGATCTCGAGGGTGTGGTGCTCACGCGGGCCTCCTGGTCCGGGGCGGACGGCAACGGGCTCGAGATGTTGACCGGGCTCGGGGCCGCGACACAGAACCTCGCCGCGGTGGGCCTGTACGCCCATGCCTCGCGCTGCCCGAGCGATGCGACCGTCGAGATGCGGGTGCCCTTCCAGTTCGCCGTGCCCTGGGTGGACCCCGCCGGACAGCGTTTCGTCGACGAGTCGGCCATGAACGACCTCCGTACGGCCGAGGCGGTCGTGGATCACCAGGCGGCGTGGATGGTCTTCGACACCAATACGCTCACCGGCGCGTTCACCTGCGACGATGGTGCAGATGCCCGGATGTCCTACACGATCACCGACATGGTCGACGACGGGTTCGCGGCGCGGGGCGACTCCCTCGACGCGTTGGGTCAGACGATCGACGTGGATTCGTCGGCCTTGTCGGCGAGCATCGAGGCCTACGATCGGGCTGTGTATGCGGGGGAGGGGGACACGTTCCGGTCCTCGGTGCAGAACGCCCAGCCGGTGGACGAGCCGCCCTACTTTGCAATGCCCGTCGCCGTCTCCGTCGCCAAGATGTTCGGAGGGGTGGACGTGGACATCCGGGGCCGGGTGCTCGCGGTGGACGGTCGAGTGATCCCGGGGCTCTACGCTGCGGGTGAATTGACGGGCATGGCGGGCGGCAGCCTGGTGGGCGATGCCGGGTTCACCGGGTCCTTGTCTGCCGTGGTGTTGGGCGGGCGGGTGGCTGGCGAACACGCGGCCCGGGACCGTATTGCACGGTACGGTGGGGTCCTGAAATAAAACCACTTCCTGTTGACAATTGCCGAATCTCGTCTATCGTTCGGGTGTCAACCTTCAGGGAGTCTTCGATGCGCCTTTCTACGTATGCCCTCGCCGCCCTCCTCGGGTTCGTGACGCTCGGCGCTTCGCCCAGCCTCGCCCATGCCGACGACGCGGTCGCGGGAGAGGACGACGACTTCTTCAAGACGGACGACAAGCCCAAGCCGCCCGACGTCCCGGACGCCAGCGCGTTCAACACCGACGAGGACATCCAGATCGCGGCGCCGATCGCCGTAGAACCGCCCGCTCCCAAGGTCGTCGTGCCGAGCGGTCCGGGCAAGATGGGGCTCGACTTCAACGGCAAGGCCCCGCTGGCCGACAACTGGGGTCCCAGCGTGGTGTACACCACCGCGGACTCCGTGGTGGTCGAGCTCCCCGTGCTGTACGCCGTGAACGGGGCCGGCTTCGACGGCAACGCGTACTGGTTGATCGGCGAGGTCTACGCCGACGGCAAGAAGATCGGGGAACAGCGCACCCAGGTGATGAAGGAGACGGTGTCCGTGAAGGGCCCGTCGGTCGAATTCTACCGGTTCTTCGCACCGGTCTCTGGAGCCAGCGGTGTGCTCGAGGTGAAGGTGTCCAAGCTGGCGGCCAGCAGCACGAAGCCCACGCTGCTGTTCACGCGGTCTGTCAGCTACGCGCTGTAGTCCAGGGGCGGCCGCTCCCGGACGACGTCGGGGCATCGGTCCGGGTTAGTTCCGCAAGATGCCCGATCCCTATGGCTACGCCGACTCCCCCGCCGCTCCGACCCATCAAGCGTCGCAGGCGATGTATGCCGGCGTGTTCGCGCTGATCTGCGCCGCCATCGCCCCCTGCCTGTGCTACGCACCCTACATGGTGGCCCTCCCGCTGGGGGGCTACGCGGTGTACGCCGGGAGTCAGGTCCAGCGCGGTGCAGACGCCTCGGAGCGGGCCATGGGCACGGCGGGAATCCTCGCCGGAGTCGTGGCGGCAGGCCTGTCGGCGGTGGTGATGGCTGCGGTCGCCGCCTACGTGATCCTGGTGTTCGGGCTCATCGCCGTGGGGGACAAGGTCTGAGGCCCCCAGCCGGTCAGGCCACGCGCTGCTTGAGCACCCGCGCGAGGAACACGCCATTGCCGATGAGGTAGCGGCGCCAGAGGCGGCGGGGCTCGGTGATCAGCCTGGCGAGCCACTCCTGGTTGCGGTGCAGCCAGACCGGCCCGCGGTTCACCTTGCCACTGACGAAGTCCGCAGTGGCGCCCAGGACCCACACCACGGGCGCCTGGATGGCTTCGCGGTTCCGTTCGACCCAAAGCTCCTGGACCGGGGTGCCCATGCCGACCAGCACGATCGCGGGCATGGCCTCGTTGATCCGCGCGATCAGTGCGTCGTTCTCGGGTCCGGTCTTCGCGTGGAACCCGTGGTCGGTCACGATGTCGAGGGCGGGGTGACGTGCCTTGAGGACGTTCGCCGCTTCGGCGGTCACGCCCGGTTCAGACCCCAGCCAGTAGAGCCGATAGCGGCCTTCGGCGTGGGCGGCGAGGTCCCAGATCCAGTCGGCTCCTGTCATCCGCTCGGGGAGCGAGCGCCCCAACAGACGCGCCCCGAGCACCACGCCCGCGCCGTCACAGTAGCAGACGTCTGCTGCGTTCAGGAAGGCGAGCAGCGACGGGTTCTCCATCGCCTCGTTGAGCACGTGGACGTTCGCGTAGGCCACCGTGGCCCGGCCACGCAGCACCAGATCGTCCACCGTGCGGAGCAAGGCCGGCAGATCGAGCGCGTGTACGCCCACGCCGAGCACATCGACGACGGGAGCCACCTACTGGGTCCGGGCGACGCCCGCTACGAAGTAGATGCCCGCCACCTGGGAGTCCCCGTTGTTGTAGGGCACCTTGCCGGTTCCCAACGTGGCCCGGCCCACGGTGACCAGCAGGTACCGGCTCGCGGCCCAGGAGTGCCACACGCTGGAGGGGACCGTGAAGCTGCCGTCGTCGTTGAGGGCGCAGCTCACGTCCTCGACGATCGTGCTCGTGTCGGCGCTCAGGAGAGCGAGGTCCACCACGATGAAATCGCCGGTGCCGGCGGTAGTCCACCCCAGGCTGAGCGCCGACTTGGACACGTTCGGCACCGTGCCCCCGCCGATGTTCGGGGTGTTGACCGTGAACGACCCTGGCGTGCGGGCGATGTTCGGCATCGAGAACGGCGGGAAGTCGGTGCCCGAGAGCGTGGCCTGGTCGTAGGTCCCGTTCTGCACGAACTGCGTGTTGGTGAGCGAAGCGATGCTGTACTGGCCGTAGGTGGCGTCCCAGCCGAAGTTCAGCGGGGGCCCGCTGGAGCCGTTCCACGTAGCTGTCGCGACCCCGTAGTCGTAGTAGTAGAGCGACGCCGAGGTCGTGTAGCCGGACGCGCAGGTGTCCATCGTGGATGTCCACAGCTTCGCGTAGGTCAGGTCCGTCGGTGCCGTGAAGGTGTACCAGGCGGTGCCCTCGTCCTGCACCGAGGTGTCCCAGGCCGAGCCGACGTAGTGGTACCAGCCGATCGAGCCGAGGACGCCTGTCCGCCCGGTGGCGTCTTCGAGGTAGTAGAACCCGCTGGTGAGCGTTCCGGAGCTGGCGCTGGTGGAGACCTTCACGTCCACCGCGCCCTCGGCTGAGGCCGACGGGGTGTGTACGTGGATCTCGTTGCTGGTGACCGAGTCGACGGTCGCGGCGCTGCCGCCGAAACGGACGGAGGCCGTGGAGTCGAACGGCCCGCCCTTGATTACGACCTGGGCGTTGCCCGCCGTCGTCCCGTAGTCGGGCGTGACGCTCACGATGCTGAGACCGTCGGCATCGGAGTCGGCGTCGGTGTCGGAGTCCCCATCGGCGTCGGCGTCGGCGTCGGCATCCGCGTCTGCATCCGTGTCTGCATCGGCGCCGGAGTCCAACACGCCCGTGTCTGGGGTGTAGGGGTGGTCCGGGTCGTAGATGCCGAAGCTGCACGCCGACGCGAGTGTCAGCATGGCCAGCGAGGGGAGCAGGGAGGCGGTGGGGGGGGGGGTGCGATTCACGGCAGCAGTCTATCGGTTCGGATGCGAAGGATAGCGTATTTTTGAAACCGCAGGGGTGGCAAACTGATCTCCCGCCGACTTCCGTCGAAAACTACACAGCGGCGGTCACTCGGCCCGGGGGGATGGCGCCTTTCCGTGCCTGATCGCGCTCCCCGAGGAACCGAAAGAGCTTCAAGGCGCTCTGGCTCTTGTGGCGGAGGTCGGTCACGGATCCCACGTGGCCGACCTGTTGGCGGATCCCCCTGGGAGAGAGGTACTGCGCCGCGTAGGCCAGCTTCAGCGCCAGGCGCAGCTCCCGGGCGGAGAGGTGCGGCAGGTTCACGATCACGTCCTTGCTGTTGTCGGCGGGCACGAAATCCCCATCGATGAACCATCCGTTCTGAATCGCGAGGTCGTAGAGCTCCGTGGACGGCGAGGGCAGGGCCACGGAGAAGTGCACGAACCGGGTGCCCAGCTGGCGAGCGGCACGCCAGGAATGGAACAGCGTGGCCCAGGTCTCCTTCGGCGAGGCGCCCATGAGCACGCTCACCTCGGGCTCCACCCCCGCCTCGCGACACACCTGCACGGCCTTCACGACGTCCTTCACCTTCAGATCCTTCGCCATGTCGTCCAGGAGGCCATCGTCGAAGCTCTCGGAGCCCATGTAGATCATCGTGCATCCGGCCCTGGCCATCGAGCGCACCATGTCCACGTCGTGCAGCATGTTCGCCCTCGCGAGCCCGATCCACTGCAGGCCGAGGGGCGCGATGCGGTCACAGATCTCCGTCGTGCGCGTCTTTCCCCAGGTGAGCACGTTGTCGGCGATCTCCACGCCCCGGTACCCGAGGGCGTGGATCTCCTCCATCTCTGCCACGACTTGATCGACCGTACGTTTGCGCAGCGGGGGGCGGTCCTTGTACGTGGGTTGCAGGCGCTTGAACTCGAGCTCGATGGTCTGGTCGACGGCGTTCGGTGTGCAGAACGTGCACCGAAAGCCGCAGCCCCGGGAGAAGACGGCTGCGGTGACCGGGTACCTGTCGAGCCGGTTTGCCCGGTATGTGCCCAGGAGCAGCCGGCGATCGGGGATCGGGAGGCTCGGCACGTCCAGCAGGTCGCGAAACCCGCTCCGCTTGACCCCGTGGTCCCACCAGGCGAGCCCGTTCACCGCCTCGCGCGTGCGAGCGCCCTTCCACACCTCCGCGAGCTCACACAGCGTGTGCTCGGGCTCCCCCAGGAGCGCCCAGGTCTGACCGTCCCGGACGAACTCCTCGGGCTTCCAGGTGGGCGCCATTGCGGCAAACACGTTGTGGATCGCCGGGTTGGCGCGCCGCAGCACCTTCGCTGCCCGCAGGTCCTCCTCCGCCGAGAGATAGGTCGACCACGAGACCGAGACGTCCCAATGTTCATCAGCGGCGGCCTGCTCAAAGGCGCGCGCGGTGATCCCCTCTGCGGGCGAGTCCAGAAAACGCACGTCCCAACCTGCGTGTACCCGGGCATAGGTGGCGAGCTGCAGCAGGTGGACCGGAGGCTTGTAGTCGTAGCCGAAGTTGCAGCCATACAGCCTGTCGATGGGCATGTTGCGCCGATTGTACTCGGGCGGTGGGACGTAGAAGAGGGCCTTCAGGGGGGACTCCGGGCCGGATCAGACAAGCGAGACGTACAGCCGCTCCAGCGATATCGCGATGTCTCGGGCATCGCGCTCCGTCTGGACGCGGCGGTGAGCCCGGACACCGATCTCGTGGGCCTGCTCGGCGGACCCGAGCATCCTGCGCAGCGGTGTGATCCAGGCGGCGGGATCTCCGGGCGGACACAGCACGCCGTCGCTGCCAGACGAGATCTGCTCGGGGATGCCGCCGATCCGCGAGGCGAACACCACGGCCCCGGCCCGTTGCGCTTCGGTGACGGCGTAGGGGTCGTTCTCCGGCCATCGCGAGGGGACGAGAACGGCCGCAGCCGACTGCATCGCTTGCAGGACCCGGTCGCGCGGGGTTGCGCCGCGGGCCTGCACGTTCGGCAGGTTTGCGGCTCGGACGGCGCCGAGCAGCGGACCATCCCCGAGGAGCGTGAACTGCGTTTCCGGCAGCGCGCGGGCGATGGTCAGCACGTCGAACACGCCCTTCTCCTCGACGAGCCGGCCGGCGTAGAGCACGCCTTCGCGGGGACCGTCTACCCATCGGGCCGCGGGCAGCGGGTTTCGGATGTGCTCGATCCGCGCCCCGTGCAGCGCGGCTGCGACGTGGTCCGCGAGGTAGCGACTCGGCGCCACGAAGGCGTCCACCCAGCGAATGGCGCCGAGCACCCGATGGGCGAGCTTCTCGGCGACGAGGGCGCTGGCCTCGAGCCGGGAGCGGGTGCTCCGCCCGCGGGTGGGGCTGCGCGCGCAGCCGTGCCGCAGGGCGGGCAGCAGGGTGCCCGACGAGCACTCGACACAGGGCTGCCCCTGCCGGTAGTGGTTCGCGGTCGCGCAGGTGAGCTCGTAGTCGTGAAGGGTCCACACGACGGGGATCGCCGCTTCGTGGAGGACCCGGAGGACCGAGGGGGTGAGGTGGCGATGCAGGTGATGCACGTGTGCGACGTCGAACCGGGGCGATCCTGCCGCCAGCATGCGCCTGAGCGCGCGCGCGGACTCGAACGACCAGATGCGCGAGGGCGTCGGCGGGCTCGCGGGATCGACCCAGCCGGGCCAGGCGGCATCTCCGGCCTGCGGTTCGTTGTCGGGATGGCGCTGGCCGAACGGCACGAGGGTGTGGCCGCGTTCGGCGAGCGCAGCCTGTTGCAGCGCGAGCGACGTGGTGTCCCCCCCGCGCGGATGCCAGAACGAATGGACGAGGAGGATGTTCACAGCTGCTGGACTCGGGTAACCGCTCGGCGCGAGTCACAAAAAGCGGCTACGCTGGCGCCGTGGATAACAGTCGGTACCGCGCGCTCTTCGTCGACGAGGCTCGTCGCCTCACGTCGCAGGCCGAGGTCGTGCTCGGCCGCCCGCTCCAGGACGGCGACGCCCAGACCCTGATGCGTCTTTTCCACACCTTCAAGGGCATGAGCGCGACGATGGGCTTTGCGGCCATGACCCTGCTCGCCCACGTGTTGGAAGACGTCTTCGAGGCCGTTCGGCAGCAGCGCGTCGCGGGGGACGCCCAGGCGTTGCAGCTCGCCCGGGACGGCATCGAGATGATCGCCCGCCAGATCGATCAGGTGGTGATCGGCGAGGAGCCATCGCCCGCCACCGCCCTGGAGCAGCGCGCCCGCGCGTTCCTGCGAACGTCGGGCACCACCGCGTTCACGTTGCTCCTCCCCTCGGCCGAGGAGGAGGACGAGGAGGCAGACGGCACCGATCGTCCGCGCGGTGCGCTGGCATCGGACGCATTGACCGAGGTGCTCGCCGCATCCACGCGCCTTCGCGGGCTGGTGCCGGACGACGAGCGTGTGCGAGCCGAGGTGGATCGCGTGCACTCGGCGGCGAGGCGGCTGTACACCGCGCTGGCCGAGCTCCGGCAGGTGACCTTCGACTCGGTGATGCCGCCCCTGCGGCGCCAGGTGCGGTCGGTCGCTGCCCTCTACGGGAAGGAGGTTCGACTCGACGTGCGCGGTGAGGGCACGCTGGTCGACCCCGTGCTGCTCTCGGCGCTTCAGGGCGCGTTCGTGCACCTGCTCACCAACGCGATCATCCACGGCGTCGAGGCGCCCGCGGATCGCGCCGCGTGCGGCAAGCCGGGGGTGGCGCTGCTGCAGCTCACCGCCGAGCGCAACGGGGCCTCCATCTCCATCATCTTCACGGACGACGGTCGCGGGTTCGACCTGGAGGCCCTGAGGTTCGCTGCCGGGGTCGACAACGGCGATGCCGTGGAGTTGGCGATGCGCGCCGGCGTCACCACGGCGTCCGAGGTCGGGCTGCATGCCGGGCGCGGGCACGGCCTCGGTGCCGTGCGCGCGACGATCGAGGCGCAGGGCGGGAAGATGACCGTGACCACGATCCCGGGCCGCGGTACCCGGTTCCGCCTCGACCTGCCGGCGAAGGTGGAGCTGCGTGAGCTCACGCTGATCCAGTTGGATGGCTTCACGTTCGGCGTGCCGTCCCGCGCCCTGGACGAGACCGCTCCGGCGCCGACGGCGAACCAGACCTTCCTCTACCTGCGCGATGGCCAGCGGCTCGACATCGATCGGCTGGTCGGCACCGTCGAGGCGCTGGTGAGCCCGCCGCCGTTCCCCATCAGCCGCCTGCCGCAGGTGACCGGGTCGACGCTCGCTCCGGACGGATCGGTGCTTTTTGTGCTCGACCCGTGGAGCCTCGCGAGCGGCGTCGCCGCTGTCGCTCCGGAAATGCCGGCCGGCGGACTGAATTGATCCAGCTCTCCTGAAGTGAGGTCGACATGAAGGCAGTGGTGATGAACGCGGAGTGGGCGCCGCGGCCGGGGTACGCGCTCTCGGAACGTGAGCTTCGAAGTGGGAAAGCGGGCATGGCCTCGCAGGTCTACCGCAAGCCGGTGTTCTCGTGGGAGACAGTTCCCGACCCCACCCCGGCGCGCGACGAGGTGCTGCTGCGCATCCGCGCGTGCGGCGTGTGCGGATCCGACACCCACTGCTACGAGAGTGACAGCGAAGGCTACATCCTGTTCTCCGGGCCCGTGAAGATGCCCTGCATCTGCGGCCACGAGTACACGGGGGAGGTCGTGGAGGTGGGGCCGGACGTGCGGTTCCTGCAGCCGGGCGATCTGGTCGCGGCAGAGGGCATGCTCAACTGCGGGGTGTGCGAAGCGTGCCGCATCGGTCGGCCCAACCAGTGCCCGCACCTCGAGATGGTCGGGTTCTCGGCGCCGGGGGCGTATGCGCCCCTCATCGCATCGAAAGAACGGTTCTTGTGGAAGATCAACGGATTGGCGGAACGGCTGGGCAGTGCCCAGCAGGCGTGCGAGATCGGGGCGCTCGTCGAGCCCATCGCCTGCTCGTACAACGGGATGTTCGTCTCTGCGGGAGGCATGCTGCCCGGATCGCACCTCGCCGTGTTCGGCTGCGGCCCGATCGGCCTCGGCGCCATCGCCCTCGGGCGCGCGAGCGGGGCTGCGACCATCTGCGCGTTCGAGACGATGCCGGAGCGGCTGGCGGTCGCGCGTGCGATGGGGGCCGACGTGGCGGTGGACCCGCGCACCTGTCGCCCGCACGAGGTGATCCGGGAGTTGACCGGGGGCTGGGGCGCCGACATGCTGGTGGAGGCAGCCGGCGCCGCCCTGCAGACGATGCCCGAGATCGAGCTCGCGTTCGCGCCGGGCGGGAAGATGGTCTACCTCGGCCGCACCGGTCAGCGCGCGCCCGTCCTGCTGGACGTCCTGGTCACCCAGGCCGCGCGTATCGCTGGCGCCCGCGGACACGTCGGCGGCGGCTGTTTTCCGAACATCCTGCGGATGATGGAGCGCGGAGTCCTGAACGTGGCGCCCATGATCACCACCCGCATGCCGTTCTCATCGGCGTTGGCGGCGCTGGAAAAGAGCACGGATCGCACCGATGGCAAGGTGATGGTGGAGTACGGGGAATAGCGCCGCCCCGGGGGCCGGGGGCATCCCCCGGCCCGCGGACGAGGTCTTCCGGCCCCGTGCGTGCCCCCGGATATGCGTCAAAGCCCTGAGAATCGCAGATCCCCCCGGCCCGGGGTTTGACTATAGGCCGCGGGACGTGCTAATCCACCACGCAATCCGCCTACCGGCGGAGTGTTGCTCGCCCGCCACGCGGCGGAGAAAAAAGGATCCATGGGCAAAGCCATCGGTATCGACCTCGGAACCACGAACTCTTGCGCCGCGATCGTAGAGAACGGCAAGCCCCGGGTCATCACGTACAAGGGCGGCGCATCGACGATCCCGTCCGTTTTCGCGATCAACGAGAAGGGGGAGCGGCTCGTCGGACAGGACGCGAAGCGTCAGGCCCAGCTCAACCCCACGAACACCGTCGCGGCCGCAAAGCGGTTGATCGGGCGGAATTTCCACTCGAAGACCATCGAGAAGATCCGGCAGGTCTTCACGTACGAGCTGGTGGAAGGCGAGAGCTCCGAGGTCTTGATCAAGGTCCGGGACCAGGTGTTCACGCTGGAGCAGATCTCGGCTGCGATCCTTCGAAAGATCAAGGAGGTCGCAGAGGAGGCGCTCGGCTGCGAGGTGGATCAGGCCGTCATCACGGTGCCTGCGTACTTCAACGACCGGCAGCGCCAGGCCGTCCGCACGGCTGGGAAGCTCGCGAGCCTCAAGGTGCTGCGGGTGCTCAACGAGCCGACCGCGGCCGCGCTCGCCTACGGCCTCGGCCGGAACCTCAACCAGCGTATCGCCGTCTACGACCTCGGTGGCGGCACGTTCGACATCTCCATCATCGACATCAAGGGGCGCATCTTCGAGGTCGTGGCCACGGGCGGTGACACCTTCCTCGGCGGCGTGGACTTCGACGACCGGGTGATGCAGTGGGTGCTCGAGACCTTCCTCAAGAACACCGGGGTGGACCTCTCGTTCGACCGCGTTGCAGTGCAGCGGATCCGCGACGCCGCGGAGGCCGCCAAGATCGAGCTCTCCGGCGCGATGCGCACCCGCATCCACATCCCCTACATCGCGACAGGGGACTCCGGTCCGCTCGAGATCGACATCGAGCTCACGCGTGAGCGGCTCGAAGATCTCACGATGGATCTGGTGGATCGCACGATCGCGAACGTCGATCGCATCCTGAAGGAGGCCGGCAGCGCCAAGGCCCAGATCGACGAGGTGCTGCTCGTGGGCGGGCAGTCGCGCATGCCGCTGGTGCAGCGCAAGGTGACCGACTTCATGGGTCGGCCGCCGTCGAAGGGTGTGCACCCCGATGAGGCCGTAGGCATCGGCGCATCCATCATGGCGCACTCCCTCGCCGGCGCGAGCGCCGCCGAAGAGGTCACCCTCCTCGACGTCCTCCCGATGCCCATCGGCATCAACAAGGTCGACGGGTCGATGCACGTGCTGTTCCCGAAGAACCAGCCGCTGCCCGACTACAAGACGAGGACGCTCACCACGTCCAAGGACAACCAGCGCTCGATCATGCTCCGGATCTACCAGGGCGAAGCGCAGTTGTGCGCCGACAACGAGCTGCTCGGCACGTTCGTTTTCTCGGGCATCCGCCCGGCGCCGAAGGGCAAGGTGCAGATCGAGGTCACGTTCCACATCGACTCCGAGGGCATCCTGAACCTCACGGCGCGCGACAAGGGCACGGGGCAGACGGTGGAGAGCACGCTCAAGCTTGGGAAGTCTGGCGGCGTCGAGGTCGTGGGCGGGAGCTCGGTCCCAACGGGTGGGAAGAAGGAGGATGAGCCCACGCCTCCAGTGGCGCCTCCGCTCGCGCTGACGATGCCGACCACGGGCCTCGCCTCGCAGATCAGCGGGATGGGCGAGCCTCCGTCGCTCGAGCCGGCCAGCGTCACGCCGCTCGACGTGGGGCTCGAAGAGATCAAGCCGGAGTCGCTGGAGCCCGAGCCCCCGCTCGAGAAGGTCGCGTCGGAGCAGAACGTCATCCAGTTCCCCGCGAAGGATGGGAAGCCCGTCGAGGTGAAGCCCGCAGAGGTGAAGCCCCCCGAGGTGAAGCCCGCCGACGCGAAGCAAGCGGTGGTCGTACCGGCGCCGGGTCTCTGGCGGCGGTTCGTCACCTGGTGGAAGGGCCTCTTCGGCGGCAAATAGGATGCACCCGACGGTGGACGCCCGCCTCGGCGCGGTGCGGTTTGTCCTGGTGTCGCCGCTGCAGTCTGGCAACGTCGGGTCCGTCGCCCGCGCGATGAAGAACATGGGGATCGACGACCTCGCGGTCGTGACTCCGCGTGCGCTCGACATGGACCGGGCGCGGTGGATGGCCCCCAACGCCACGGACGTGATCGACAATGCCCGATATTGCCGGTCGGTGGCCGAGGCGGTGGACGACTGCGCCAAGGTCTACGCGACGACGGCGCGCGACCGCCACAACCGGTGGCCGGCCTTCGAGCCGGAGGGCTTTGCTGCCGACGCGCTCGCGGTGAGCGCAGCGGGCGGGCGAGTGGCCGTGCTGTTCGGGCCCGAGGACACCGGGCTGGGAAACGACGCGCTGGTGCACGCGCACGCGTTGATCCACATCCCCACGGACGTGCACGCGTCGCTGAACCTCGCGCAGGCGGCCCTGCTCGTCGGGGCGGAGCTTTTCGATGCGGCGCGGGCGTCGGGGTTCGTGCCCAGGCCGGCGGGGGAGGGCAAACGGGGGGGCCGACAGCGCGGGGCCCCGCCGGGCCCCACGGAGCCCGGAAAGCCCGTGGAGCTCGGCGAGATCGAGCCGCTCATCGGCGAATGGATGCGATCACTCGAGCTCAGCTCCTACCTGCGCGGCCACGAGACGGTGCTCGTGGAGGGCACGGTGAGGAGGATCCTGCAGCGTGCCCAGCTGGATGGGCTGGAGGTCACGGTCCTGCGCGGGATGCTGCGGAAGATGCGGTGGAAGATGGGGGAGGGGTCGGGGAGGTGACGGACGCGGCCGGCGGGGCTGCCCCTGTCACCGGCCGTCCGGGAAGTCCCGCACGATCGCCTCGCCTGCGGCGCGTCCCGTCAGGATCGCGCCGGAGACCATCGTGCTGTCGACGTGCGCAGCCTCCCAGGGGTGGGCGAAGCCGGCAGCTTCGCCGGCGGCGTAGAGCCGCGGGATGATCGCACCGGAGGCGTCGAGCAGGTGTCCGTCGAGGTCGATCTGCAAGCCGGTGAGCGACTTTGCCGTGGTGAGACGCAGCGGGAGCGCCGTCAGCGGCCCCTGCCGGAGCGGGCGGCTGGCGGTCGGGCGCACGCCCTCTGCCTGGACCGCGGCGACGAGGGCGTCGGCCGGCACGCCCAGCCGGCGCGCGAGGTCCATGGCGTCGTCCCCCCGCCTCCCCCCGCGTGCCCCGATCTCGCTCGCGGGGACAAAACTACGCTGATCGGCGCTCCAAAGCTGGATCTCCTTCTCTGCCCGCCGGTTGATGATCACCCAACCGGTGCCCCCCGGCCGCGCGAGGAGGCTCATGCCGCTGTCACCCCGGGGCGTGCGGACCTCGTCGAACAGGGTCCCCACCGAGTCGATCCCCAGCGCGCGGTCGCCATCGACGAACATCAAGGCGGCGCCGGCATGGTCGGGGTCGGGTACGCCGTGCGCGTAGAGCAGCACCTGGCCCGGCAGCCGCTCGACGCCCCCTACCGCGAGGCCGAGATCGATGCCGTTGCCGTCTGCGAAGTCGGTGGCGCCACGCAGCAACGGGATGGAGGCATCCAGATCGAGGCGCTGCCGGACGCGTTCGAGGTTGCCGGCGAACCCGCCCGTCGCGATCACCACGGCCGTCGCCCGGACCGTGCCGCCGGGCTGGAGTGTCACCGTGATGCCGTCCCCGTCGCGCTTCAAGCCCGTCACCCGGGTGAGCACGTGCACGTCCACCCCTGCGTCCGCCGCCGCCTGCGCGAGGAAACCGACGATGCTCTGCCCCCGGCCCGCAGGCGTCATCAGCTCCACGTCCGGCTCAGCGTCGTTGGGGAGCGGGCGCCACACCTGTCCCATCCCGCCGAGCCAGTCGACCACGTCGGCTCGAACCCGGGTCACGAACCGCGTGCGCGCGGCGTTGGAGGTGCCATTGGCGGCGTCGAGCCGTCGCAGTGCGTCGGGGGAGGGGATCGCGGTCACGGCGTCGCCGAAGGACGCGCTCCCTCCCACCTCGGCGCGGGCCTCGTAGAGCCGCACCGGGCGGTGGTCACCTGCCGCCTCGATCGCCGCGGCGAGGCCTGCCGGGCCCCCACCGATCACGATGACAGCCGGCCTTGAACACCCGAGGAGCAGGATCAGCGCACCGAGCGGGAACCGCTGCAGGTATGGCCGGATCCCGCCGCGGCTCAACCGGCCGCCTTCCGTTTTCCTGCAAAGAAGCGCACGTTGAGCGCACCGGCTGCGCGAAACCACACCCAGGGGGGCACCAGCAGCGAACGACCGTCGGGCAGGGGTTCCGGGTCGGCGCTCTCCTGCTCGGGACAGTGCGAGTGCACCTCGGCCATCCAGGTCCCGGCTGCCTCGTCGAGCACGAGCTGGGTGCAGGGGTCACACATGTCGGGCAGGTGGCGGGCGACCCAGTCGACGGCCTCGGCGGTGGGCGGCTCCTGCAGGAACACGGGGCTCGCCAGTCGCAGGCGGCCGGGCTGCTGCACGGATCGGCACTGGATGTCGAGCACGCGGAACCCCAGCCCGGGGGGGCCCGGGACGAGCTTGGGGTCCACCTGGGCCAGGACTTCACCGCGCGGCGCCTGAAAGGTGCCTGGCACCTGCTTCCGGCTGACCCGATCGCGGTCGATGTGCAGCTCCTCGAGCTTCCCGGGCAGCCAGCTCACCCAGTGGGCGTCGACGGCCAGCGCATCCTCGAGGTAGGCCAGCTCGGCAAAGCTCACCTCCTCGAACGGGTGTCCCAGTCGCTCCACGAGCTCCATGCTGAGCTCCTGGCGCTGCCGGGGGGTGAGTGGCCGCCCGGCTCGGGCGACCTCCTCCGCGAGCACGATCCACCGCTCGTTTTCGCGGAGGTGACCGTACCGCGTGAGCAGCTCCGTGACCCGGTTCACCTCGAGGTCGAGGTCGCGTGGCGCCACCGAGAGCGCAGCGACGGCGATCCGCTCGGGCGCCCCATCCTCCGAGAGCTTGTTGCCGGTGAGCGTGATGCTCAGCGCCTGGAGACACTGTCCGGGCTCCTCGCGCAGGACGGCCGTGTGCCGGGGTGCAAGGGCAGCGTGGCTTCCCCGTGCGAGGGCCCAGATCCGGTCGGTGGCGAGGATCTCCCCGTCCGCGAGGATCTTTCGCAGGTCGTTCAGCTCGCGGCGCTCTGCCGAGACCCCGCCGAACAGGCGACGCAGCCAGCTTGCCTCGGAGATGATCTCGTCCGCCCAGATCTCGGCGTCGGCCTGCCACCCGTGGCTCTCGCCCGTCTCGCAGGGCCACACGCTGCAGAGAAAGGTGAGAAGGTGCGCGACCTGGTAGCGGAAATACGGCCCGGGCGGCGAGTGCAGGCGCTGCTGGATCCAGGCTCTCAGGCGTTCCGGGAGCTCCGCTGCCCGCTCGGTGATGCGCTCCCGCTCCCCTTCTGCCACCGCGCCGTCCGCCCATGCGACCACCAGCATCGGCAGGAATCGTAGGAGCTCGGGCTCAGGATCCGCGAAACCGAGATCACGCCAAAGGCGCCGGTCCATTGCGGCGAGCAGGGCGGGACGGGATGCATTCATGCCGGGTGAAACCGGGTGGGAGGGTGGCGGTGTCGACGCGTTCGAATAGATGCGGCCCGCTGGAGTTAGCATGCCCCGCGGCGAGGGTCGAATCGGATGGTATCTCGTCTGGGCAGTTGCTTTTGGGAGCGTTGCCTCGTCGATGTACTTCGTGCCCGGGCTGCTGCTGGCGGCGGCGGGGTCTGGCGGGGCTGGGTTGGTGGTTGCGCTCTCCATCGCCTTCCTGGGGCTGGTCGCGAAGGAAGCGGAGCTCACACGCCGGCATCCATCAGGTGGCGGAGCGGTTTCGCAGGTGCGGGAAGTGTTCGGGGAGAGGATTGGCATCCTGGTCGGGCTGCTGCTCGTGCTGGATCTCGGCCTCACGGTGGCAGTGAGCGTCGTCGCTGCGGTGGAGCAGTTGGGCGGGCCGGTGCTCGGCCTGGCGCTCGGCTGGCTCGGCGTGATCGTCGTGATCAACATCGTGGGGGTGCGCGGCATCGTCCCGGCCGGGCTCGGCATCGGGCTGGTCGCGCTCGGATTGAACGCCGTCGTGCTGGTGAGCGCAGGACTGCACGGCGGCACACAGCCCGAGCCGCTCACGTTGAAGTCGTGGTCGCATGCCTCGCTGGGGCTCGGCTGGCTCGCGTTCTCCGGGATCGAGGTGTGCGCTCTGCTCTCACCGGCGATGAAGGAGTGGGGCACCACTCCCACACGCGCGCTCACGGCGCTCGGGGTCGCCATCCTCGCGACGGGGCCATGGTTGATGTGGCTCGCGGCGGGGCTGCCGCATGACACGCTGCGCCTCGCTCGCACCCACCTGCTGCCCGAACTGGCGCTCAATACCGGCGGACCGGTGCTCTCGCACTTCGTGGCTGCGGCTGGCGCCGGGCTGCTCCTGTTCGCCGCTCACGCTGCGTTGACCGCGAGCTTTCAGGTGCAGACCGTGCTGGTGTCCCTGCGCGCGTGGCCAGCCGAGAGCGTGGCGCTGTCCTCCCGGTTTCAAACCCCCGCCGCGGCGCTCCTGCTGTCCGGCCTGCTCTCGGTCTGCCTCCTCGTCGCCACCCGGGGGAACATCCGGACGCTCGGCCTCATGTACGCCCTCGCCTTCACGCTCTCCGTCGGAATCGGGAGCGCCGCGCTCGATCTGCAGCGTTGGCGCGACGGACTGCGGGGCGTGGGCACGCTCCTCGGCGTATGCGTGACTGGGCTCCTGTTGGCGGGCGCGGCTGGCGTCGCCCTCGGCGAGCCGTGGACGCTCGGTGTGCTGACCGCCTCCTTGCTCGTGGGCGGAGGGGTCTCCGCGCTGATCCGCAGCGGCGCCTGGGAGCGCGGGTTGATGCGGATCCCCGGGGTGGTTCCGCCGACGGCCACCGCGCGGAGCGATGTGCCGTTTCTCACGCTCGCCCAGGTGCGGGCCGAACGGGCCGCCGGCGCCCGGTCGCCCCGGGGCATCCTGGTCGCCAGTCGAGGCGCGGATCCTCGTGTGTTCCGCGAGGCCGTGGACCGCGCCCGTACGCGAGGCTTGACCCGGGTCCACATCGTCTACGTGGACGAGGTGCCGGGCCTGCTCTACCCCCAGCAGGCCGAGCCCACGGCGGAGGGCCTCTCGGTGCTCGCTTCTTCGTCCCGCACGGTTCGACAGCTCGGCCTCGAGCCGGTGCCGGTCTGGGTGATGTCCCATTCGGCCGCGCTCTCCGTGGCCGAGGTCGTGGTAGCGAGCGGGTGCGACACGGTCATCATCGGGGCCACGCAGCGCACGGTGGTCTGGCAGGCCCTGCGGGGCAGGTTCATCCAGGAGTTGAAGCGTGCGGTGCCGACCGAGGTACGGATCACTGTGGTGGGCTAGTGGCGAACACGCAATACTGTTCAGGAGGTGTTCTTGAGGCAGGAGAGTGAAGGGCGGGCGGAGGCTCCGGCGGTGGTCGAGCCGCACCGGCTCCTTTTTGTTTGCACCGCGAACATCTGCCGATCCCCCATGGGTGAGGCGTTTGCCCGGGAATACGGCAGGGAACGCGGCTGGGCGCTCGAGGCACGGTCCTGCGGTGTGAACGCCCTGGCGGGGAACGACGCCGCGCCGCGCTCGGTCCGGGCGATGAAGGAGCTGGGGATCGACATCACCACCCATCGCAGCTCCCCGCTGGACGCTGAGCATGTGGCGTGGGCGTCCTACATCCTGGTGATGGAGATCCGGCACGCCACACGTGTGCACGAGGCGTTTCCCGAGGCCGACGGCCGGGTGCTGATGCTCGGCAATTTCGGTGGGGTCATGGAGATCGAGGATCCGTACGGCTCCTGGTTCATGCGCAGCTACCGGCGTTCACGCGACGAGATCCAACGCTGCGTGCACACGTTCATCGACAGGCTTCCCGCACGCCCGCTTCCCGCGCCGGTGCAGGACCCCGAGCAGTCGTAGGGCGTCCCGCCCGGGCGATCTATGCGTGACCGCCGACCATGTCCGGCGAGGGTTGCCCCCCCGCCAGCGCGAGCACCACGCGGTTCCGCCCCGCCGCCTTGGCTGAGTACAGCGCGGCATCCGACTGCTCCAGCACCTCCTGCAGCGTCGTGTCGACGGCGCTCTCTTTCGGCGCCGTCGCGAGGACGCTCACGCCGAAGCTCATCGTCGCGTTCACGAGGATCCCGCGGGTGGGGAACGCGCGCCCCTCCATCAGCGTGCGGGCCCGCTCCGCCACCATGAGCGCCCGCTTTTCGTCGCAGCCGGGCAGCACGAGGAGGAATTCCTCGCCCCCGACGCGCGCGACGCAGTCGTACGTGCGCGTCGCTTCGAGCAGGCGCTCCGCGACCGCGCGCAGGATGTCGTCTCCGGCGGCGTGCCCGAGGGCGTCGTTGATGCGCTTGAAGTGGTCGATGTCGCATGCCACCACGGCGAGGCAATCGCCACGCCGGATGGCGCGTTCGACCTCGCTCAGCAGCATCAACCGGACCTTTCGACGGTTCGCCAGCCCCGTCAGCACGTCGTGCGTTGCGTCGTGCGCGAGTCGCGCTTCGGCGAGGGCGACCTGTCGCCGGTAGAAGCCCAGCGCCACCGCCATGCCGAGCATGCTGACGAGCGTGTTGGCGCCGTACCAGACATGGATCTCGGCAGCGGAAGGGGGGGTGGGCGGTGGGTTCGTGAGCCCCCATTCGAGGAGCCCGACGCAGCCGACCGCCATCGTCAGCTGCGCGGCGATGCGTGCCCAGAGCGGCCAGGGGGCGCTCGCGACCACGAGCACCAGGACGGCGAACTGCAGACGGAGCCCCGTGTCCGGCCCGAACGCGAGCGAGGCCCACGTCAACCAGCCCGTCGCCGCGGCGATGTACAGCGCCGGGGCGAGCCAACGCAGCCGCTCCCGAGCGTCCAGGACGAGCGCGCCCCCGCACGCGCCCGCCAACCCCAGGGCCGCGAGCATGCCCACGGGCGTGCGCACCAGATCGACTCCGAGCGTGACCAGGATGACGGCCACGATGGTGAACTTGTACAATGGCCGGGTGATCGCGGCGTGTCGCTCGGCCGCAGCAGACGTGATCGACCGGGAGGGGTCGTCGTCGGTGCTGAGCGAGGAGATCGTGTGCAAGCCAGCCTCGGCGGCGCGGTTCAGGGCGAAATGAGGGCTCTATCAAGAAAACGGAATGCGGAGTCAGGGCACCAGCGCATCGCCCTTCAGCGCGCGCACGAGGCGCCCGTCCCGCTTCGTCGGGCGGCCTGCGCCGCGTTCGCGGGGTGCGTCCGGGGGCGGCGCGGTCGGCACCTCCGGGGTCTGGTCGACGTAGAGCGTCTGCGCGTGCGTGGCGTCGCCCCGCTTGACATCGAGCGCCACGATCCGCCAGAGCACCAGCTTTTCTCCGCGTGTCGCCTCGATGGTGTCGCCGGCCTTGACCATCTTGCCGGCGTCGCCCTTCTCCCCATTCACCTTGACCATTCCGTCTTCGCAGCAACGCTGGGCGATGGGGCGGGTCTTGTAGCACCGGGAGGCCACCAGCCAGCGGTCCAGTCGGACCTTCTCCGTGATCATCGGGCGATCTTCAGCCGGCTGGTGTGATCGATGATCACGACGCTCTCCGCCCCCTCTGCGTAGGTGCACACAAGCGCGTACCGCTGCGTGGCGTCCAGGCGCCAGGTGCTCCGGGCCCAGGGCACGACTGGCAGATCGTCCCTCTCCACCCGCACGGAGGTGACGGGGGCCGGCTCCGCGATGGGCGGGCGTTGCTGGCGCTCACGCGTCCACTCCGGGCCCGGCGGGCACGTGACCGTGACGACGTGGGAAAGGAGGAAGGCGCCGATCACTCGTCCCGGAACAGCACCGTCCAGGTGCCCGAGATCGCGACGCTGTCGTCCTGCTTGAGGATCTGGCTGCTGAACACCACGACTCCCTTCCCACCCTTCGACGAGGGGGTGGCTGTGTCGACGGTGAGCGCCAGCCGGATGGTGTCGCCGAAGAACACCGGTCCCTTGTACTCAAACGTCTGGCCCATCAAAGCAAGGGTCGTGCCCTCGAAGATGCCAAGTGTCTGCCCGAGCCCGGTCGAGATCGACGCGGAGAGCATGCCGTGGGCGATGCGCTGCTTGAACGGCGTCTTTGCCGCGAACGTCGCGTCGGTGTGGAGCGGATTGTAGTCGCCCGAGATGCCCGCGAACATCACCACGTCCGCTTCGGTGATTGTGCGCCCGACGCTGACGAAGCGTTGGCCGGGACTGAACTGCGAGAAGAGATGACCGCGTGCCATGGGATTCCTGCGTGACGTCGCGGGGGGTCCGGACGTGCCCGGGGATCGTGCCCCGCCGCGCGATGCTGCGCAAGTCGTCCTTTGCCGGACCCGCGCCGTGTGGCTCGCCGGGGTACTCAGGGCCGGTTCGAGGTACGTCATGCGACCGATGGTCTTCCTGGTTCCTCTCGGTGCTGCGCTTGGGTTGGCCGCGTGCGCGCAGGCGGACCCCACCCCCGACACAGTCACCTGGTATCGGGACGTGGCGCCGGTCATCGCCGAGCGGTGTGCCGGATGCCATGTGTCAGGAGGGATCGCACCGTTCTCCCTTGACAGCTACCAGGCTGCAGCGCCCATGGCCGCCTCGATCGTCGCCGCCGTGGACGGCGGTCGCATGCCCCCCTGGGGGGCTGTGGAGACGGACGAATGCACCCCGCCTTCGCCGTGGAAGGGGGACGAGCGGCTCACCGACGGTGAGAAGCAGGTGCTCCGGGACTGGGCGGACGCTGGCGCCCCGGAAGGTGACGCTGCCACTGCGACTGCGCTTCCGGAGGCTCCGTCGCTCGATCTCGACTCTCCCACACTCGAGCTTCATCCCTCGGTGGGTTTCCTGCCCGAACCCGGTGGTGACGTGTTCATGTGCTACAGCTTCGACCCCGGGTTCACGCAGACGGAGTGGCTCACCGGGCTGCAGGTGCTCCCCGGGGAGACCGCTGTCGTGCATCACGTGCTCGTGGCGGTGGACTCCTCGGGCGCGACGGCAAACGAAACGGGCTGGTACGCCTGCTCCGGCGGGGGCCTCGGCGGGGCGGATCAGCTGATCGGTGCATGGGCGCCGGGTGGCGGTCCGTTGATCCCTCCGGACGGCACCGGCACCCGCCTGGAGGCGGGAGTGCGGCTCGTCATGCAGGTGCACTACCACCCGGCAGGTGCCGCCAGCTTCGGCGAGGACGCGACGGGTTTTGCGCTGCGGTTGACAGAGGTCGCACCGCTGCGCGAGGCGGTGGTGTCGCTCATCGGCAACGCCGACAGCGCGGCCGCGGGGCTGCTCCTCGGCGAGAACGATCCGGGCGGGCGTGCCGTGTTCAAGATCCCGAAGGACACCGCCGGGCACGTGGAGACGATGGAGTTCACGGTGCCCAGCGGGGGGCCGTACTCGATCTTCCAGGTCGGTACACACATGCACTACGTGGGCGTCGACATGCTCGCGGAGGTCGTCCACGCGGATCCGTCGCCGGACGAACAGGAGACCGAATGCCTCGTGCAGACGCCGCACTGGGACTTCAACTGGCAACGGAGCTACGTGTATGACGCGTCGATCGACGACCTTCCACAGCTTCGTGCCGGGGACACGATCCGCCTGCGCTGCACCTACGACAACGTGGTGACCAACCCGGGGGTGCAGCAGGCCCTCGCCGATGCCGGGGCGACGGAGACCTCGGTCGTGCGCCTCGGCGAGACGACCCTCGACGAGATGTGCCTCATCGGCGCGGGCCTGATCCTGCCCGGGTGACCCCGCAGGTGGAGCCCTCCCGGTAGGCCGCCCCTGTGCTTCTTGCCGTTTTGCGCTGGTGTCCTGGGGGCTCGCCTCCCGGCGGGCACAGACAGGTTAGCAGCGCCGCGGTCCACGGCGCACGAAATGGCTCGGTACGAACTCGGTGTCGGTATCCTCGTGGTCGTGGCCACCGGGCTGCTCGCGTTCCTTGCGCTCGAAGCCGGGGCGATCCGCCGGCTGGGGGACGACTCCGTCGCGGTCACGGCCGTGTTGCCCGACGTCGCCGGGCTCTCCCAGGGCGCAGCGGTGAGCGTGGCGGGGGTGCCGGTGGGCCGCGTGGATCACCTCATCGTGGACTTCGACAAGGCCCGGCTGGAGATCTCGCTGGACAGCGATGCCGGGATCCGGCGGGATGCGAAGGTGGCGCTGCGGGCGCGCTCGGTGCTGGGTGAGAAGTACGTCGAGCTCATCCCCCAGTCGCACGACGCCCCGTTGCTCGTCGCTGGCGACGAGCTCGTCGCGGACCAGGGCGCGCTCGAGATCGATCAGCTCGTCACCCGCCTCGGGCCGATCCTCGACGCCGTGGACCCCAATGACGTCAAGGTGATCGTCGCGAGCTTGACCGCCGCAGTCCAGGACGACCCCGAACGCCCCAAGCGGATGCTCGCCGATGCTGAGATCGCCCTGCACAACGTCGCGGTTGCCAGCAGCCAATTGCCAGCATTGATCGCCGAGGCCCACGCGACACTCGGTGCCGTGCGCCGCACGGTGGACGACGCAGGACCGGTGCTCACGCGCATGGACGGCGCAGTCGCCCGTCTCGACACCCTGGTTGCGAGTGTTCCGCCTGATCAGGTTCCCATGCTGCTCGACGAGGTCACCGCGGCGGTGAAGGACGGGCGGGCGGCGCTCGTGAAGGTCGACGCCGCGACCGGCGATGTCACGCAACTGCTCGATCGTGTGAATCACATCACTCGCGCAGACATCCTGCAGGTGACCCAGGAGGACGGGGTGTACATCCGGCTCTTTCCCAGAAAAAAGGAGAAGGTGCTGAACGCGGACCCGCCGTAGACAACCGGATGACATCACATTACATGACCGGCCTTTTTCGAGGTCCTCAAATGTTGCTCTCTCTCGCTCTGCTTCTGACCGCCTGCGGTGGTGACTCCAAGCCTGCCGCCCCCGTCGCCGCCCCGGCGCCCGCTGCTGCTCCGGCACCCGCTCCTGTGGCGCCTCCTCCGGCGGCCACTCCGGCGCCGGCCCCGACGGGCCCGTACACCCCCGACGAGTTTGCCGCGAAGGCCTATGAGGCTGCCAAGGCCGCGAAGGCCGATGGCCCGAACCCCAAGACGGGCGATGCCGCAGCGATCGCGGCGGGCAAGACCGTGTTCGCGAAGTGCGCCGCCTGCCACGGCGAGACCGGGATGGCCGACACCACCACCGCGATGGCTCTGCCCCAGCGCCCGGCGAATTTCCACCACAAGGAGCGCTGGGACGCTTCCACCCCCGGGGTGAAGTTCTGGATCGTCAAGAACGGCGTGGCCGGGACCGGCATGGCGCCCCTCGGGCTCTCCGACGACGAGGCCTGGCAGGTGCTCGCGTACATTGAAAGCGAGTTCGTCGGGAAGTAGTCACAACCCGCGCGGAGGCGCTTGAACGCGCCTCCGCGCTGCGTTAGCGTCCGCGGCCGGTCGCTGCCGTCGGTCGTCGGCCCGATTGCCGTCGGTACAACTCTACCCTTTTCCCTTTCCCTCCCTTTCCCCCGCCGGTTCGGCAGGAGGATGCATGCGATCGCTGCCAGGAGCCGCGCTGGTGTTCGCACTGGTCACGGTCCCGCTCTGGGCCGTCACCGGCTGTTCGATGAACACCGTCGCCAAACCCGCCGATGAAGAGATCTTCCCGATCGGCAGCAAGAACCTCCTGCCGAACACGTTGGTCGACATCCCGATGTCGGCCTCGCCGCTCGAGGTGGACAAGATGACGTTCTTCCCGACGGGGCTCTCCGTAGCCGTCGGGGATCCGCCTGCAGAGGCGATCGTCCAGCCGATCGTGTTCCCGCACTTCATGCATGCAAAAAATCTCGGGATGGACTGCCAGTATTGTCACTCGGGCGCCCGAAAGGGGCAGCACGCCGGCATCCCGCCCACGCAGGTCTGCATGGGTTGCCACAACGTCGTCGCAGCGACCGGTCGGCCCGAGCTCGAGAAGCTCAAGGCGTTCTGGGCGGAAGGCAAGGGGGATCCGATCCCGTGGGTGAAGGTGCACGATCTGCCCGACTTCGTGTACTTCAGCCACAAGCGCCACGTGCTCGGTGGTGTCCAGTGCCAGGAGTGCCACGGGGAAGTGCAGGACATGGGGGTGGACATGCGCGTCGCCTCCCTGAAGATGGGCTGGTGCCTCGATTGCCATGCCCAGCACGCATTGGATGACAGCTATGGGACCCAGCAGGAACTTCGGCGCTCGGAGCTGAAGGATTGCTGGACCTGCCACAAGTAGAGGACCGCACGATGGACTTCAACCGCCGCGACTTCCTCAAGAGCGCCAGCATCGCATCCGCAGCTACGGCCGCTGCATGCACGATCGATCCGCGCACCCCCATCGAACACTACCTGCCCTACGTGCAGGTCCCCGACGACGAGCTCCCTGGAGTCGCCACGTACTTCTCGACCGCGTGCGGCGAGTGTGCGTCCGGCTGCGGCCTCGTGGCCCGCGCCCGGGAAGGGCGTGTCGTCATGGTGGAGGGCAACCCCGACTGGACCGAAGGGCACGGACTGTGCACCCGCGGCCACTTCGGCATCGTGGGCGCCTACGGGCCCGAGCGGGTCGAGGGACCCGTTTCCGGTGGTGCTGGCCTCGAATGGGACGCTGCCACCCAGAAGGTCGTGGACGCGATCAAGGCCGCACAAGCTGCGGGCAAGCAGGTGGCGTGGCTCGGGGGATACCGGACGGGTAGCCTCGACACCCTCCTCGGGGAGTTCGCGGGCGGAGTCGGGCTCCGGCGCGTGCACTGGGAGGCCCTCGGCGTGGAGACGCTGCTCGCGGCCACCCGGCAGGCGTTCAGCGTTTCGACGTTGCCCACCTACGAGCTTGCGAATGCGCAGGTGATCCTGTCGTTCGGACTCGACTTCCTCGGCACCGCCTACGGGGCGATGGGCATGATGAAGGGCTGGGCCGCGGCCAAGAACCCGGCGAACGGCGGCTTCGTCACCCGGCTCGTGTGCGTGGAGCCCCACATCGGGGTCACGAGCGCGCAGTCGGACAGCTTCCTGCCGCCGAACCCCGGGACGGAGCTGGCAGTCGCGCTCGCGGTCGCGCGGCTCGCCGCCGACAAGGTGAAGTACCCGAACGCCTCGCTGCTCGCGTCCGTCGACACGGCCGCTGCGGCGCAGCTCTCGGGCATCCCGATCGAGAAGCTCACCGAGATCGCCGACTGGATCACGGACAGGCCGTCGGTGGTCCTCCCCGGCGGAGCGGCAAACGCGAACGACCGGTCCACCGATCTCGCTGCCGTGACCTTCCTGATCAACGACATCTGCGGGAACATCGGCCGCAGCGTGGTGTTCGGCAAGGAGCAGAGCTACGGCACCGTCTCGTCGTACGCGGATGCTCGCGCCCTGCTCGAAGACGCGCGGGCCGGAAAGGTCGGCGTGCTCTTCATCGACGGCGCCAACCCGGTCTACAACTTCCCGGAGTCCGACAAGGTCGGCGAGGCGCTCGACGCTGTCGACCTGCTCGTGCAGTTCGCCAACGAGCCCGACGACTCCACGCGCGCAAAGGCCCTCGTGCTCCCGCCGGGCTCCTCGCTCGAGACCTGGGGCGATGCGAACGTGACCACGGGCGTGCACACCCTGCAGCAGCCCGCGATGACGCCGCTCAAGAACAGCAGGTCGGTGGGCGATGTGCTGCTGACACTCGCGAAGGCGCTCGCCGTTCCCGATCCCGCAGCGGTTGCCGCGGCTCCCGCGGTGGTCGCCGCTGGGTCGGAAGAACCTGCGGTCATCGCGCCCCCACCTGCCGCTGCGGCGATGGGTTTTGCCCACGACTCCTTCCGCGTGTACGTGCAGGAGCGCTGGCGGCGCCGGGTATACGAGGGGGTGGGTACCTTCGACGCCTGGTGGGTCACCGTTCGGCAGATGGGCGGCTCGTTCCGCCCCGCGGCCACGTCGGCGCTCCCGCTCACGCTGGCGGCCCTGCCCGCGATGCCCGCCGCGATCGCCGGCAACGACCTCGCCCTCGTCATCTTCCCGAGCACCAACCTCGGCGATGGCCGTCACGCAAACAGGCCGTGGGCGCAGGAGCTCGCGGATCCGATCTCGACGACCAACTGGACGTCCTGGGCCGAGCTGAACCCCAAGACGGTCGAACGCCTGGGGCTCGGGTCCACCGACTCCGTCACGGTCAAGACCGCCTCCGGCGAGGTCACCCTCGGCTTCTTCCAGACTCCGGGAGTGCGTGAGGACACCGTGGCGATCGTGCTCGGTAACGGGCACACCAGCATGGGCCGATATGGCACCGGCCGGGGCGTGAGCCCCATGAAGCTGGTCACCACGGCCACGGACGGCGGTTCGGGCGCGCTCGCGACCTACCAGACCCGGGCGAGCGTCTCCCGCTCCGACGCGACCTCCGACTTCTTTGCGCTGATCGGCAGCCTGAACATGGACGGTCGCCCGATCGCCCTGGCCGTGAACGCCGAGGAGGCTGCGGCGCACCCGACCGGGAAGGCTGGCGAGATCGTGGAGATCGAGAAGGTCCCCTGGGATCGCCGGTTGGAGGAGAACGGGATCCACGACTTCTTCCCCGAGCCCCAGCACCCGACCTATCGGTTTGCGATGGCGATCGATCTGAACAGCTGCACGGGCTGCATGGCTTGCGTGGTCGCCTGCGATCTGGAGAACAACATCCCGTTCGTGGGGCCCGACCAGGCGCGCCGCGGTCGTGGGATGAGCTGGATCCGGATGGACAGGTTCATCGAGGGCGAGGGGGAGCACATGGACGTGCGGCACATGCCGTCGCTGTGCCAGCAGTGCTCCCACGCACCGTGCGAAGGGGTGTGTCCGGTCCTCGCGACGTACCACAACCTCGACGGTCTGAACGCGATGATCTACAACCGGTGCGTCGGCACGCGGTACTGCGCGAACAACTGTCCGTACACCGCGCGTCGGTTCAACTACCACACGTGGACGTGGCCGGAGTCGATGTTCCTGATGCTCAATCCGGACGTCACGGTCCGCGAGATGGGCGTGATGGAGAAGTGCACGTTCTGTGTCCACCGCACGCGTGCGGCCAAGGACTCCTGGCGTGATGTGCGCGAGACGGTGCCCGACAAGGCGCTCGTCAAGCTCACGGCGTGTGCGTCGGCGTGCCCGACGAACTCCATCACGTTCGGCAACGCCAAGGACGCATCCGGCACCGTCGCCAAGCTGTTCGAGAACCCGCGGGCCTACACGCTGCTGGGCGAGTTGAACACCCTGCCTGGCGTCCGCTATCTCGCGAAGGCTCGCCACCACGTGGCCGCCGCGGCATCCGAAGCCACGCCGGCGGGCGCTGAGCCCGTCGAACCCGCAGTGATCAAGGAGGGATGATGAAGGACATGTCCTACAGCGACGTCAACAAGGACGTCCTCCGCCCGCTCTTCACGCCTGATCTCGCGTACCTCGCGGTGCTCACGCTCACGCTCATCGTGCTGGCGCTGGGCGGTTCGTGCTGGGTCTACCAGCTCGTGTACGGCCTCGGCGTCGCCGGGTACCACCCGCCGGTGTTCTGGGGCGTGTACATCACGACCTTCGTGTTCTGGGTCGGTATCGGTCACGCCGGCACGCTGATCTCCGCCGTGTTGTTCCTCACGCGCTCTCGCTGGCGTACCGGGGTGTACCGGGCGGCCGAGGCGATGACCATCTTCGCCGTCATGACCGCCGCGTTGTTCCCGGCGATCCATGTCGGGCGCGCCTGGTACGCCTACTGGCTCTTCCCGTACCCCAACCAGCGCCAGCTCTGGCAGAACTTCAAGTCGCCGCTGATGTGGGACGTGTTCGCGGTCTCCACGTATTTCACGGTTTCCACGATCTTCTTCGCGATCGGCCTCATCCCGGACATCGCGGCGGTCCGTGACGCGACGACCGGATTCACGAAGAAGCTGTACACCGCGATGGCCCTCGGCTGGCGCGGGACCGACAGGCAGTGGCACCACTACATGGCGGCCTACGGCTTCTTCGCCGCGTTGGCCACGCCCCTCGTGCTCTCGGTGCACTCCGTCGTCTCCTGGGACTTCGCGATGGCCGACACGCCCGGGTGGCACTCCACGATCTTCCCCCCGTACTTCGTCGCTGGCGCCATCTTCTCGGGCTGCGCGATGGTCATCACGCTCATGCTCCCCCTCTCGCTCCTGTTCAACCTCGAGCGGTACATGAACGTCTGGCACTTCGAGCACCTGGCCAAGCTGTGCATGTTCACGGGAGGCATCCTCACGTACGCCTACTTCACGGAGTACTACATCGCCTGGTACTCGGACAACCAGTACGAGTGGGGCACGTTCATGGACCGCGTGCACGGGAACTACTGGTGGGTGTTCTACACCATGGTGTTCTGCAACTGCCTCGCGCCGCTGGTGTGGTGGTTCAAGAAGGTGCGGACCAGCTACATAGGACTGTTCGTCGTGAGCTGCATCATCAACGTGGGGATGTGGTTCGAGCGGTTCAACATCATCGCCAGTTCGCTGTCCCACTCCTTCGATCCGGCCGGTTGGGTGTACTACTACCCGACCTGGGTCGAAGGCGGCATCCTGATCATGTCGTTCGCATGGTTCTTCCTTTGGTTCCTGCTGTTCATCAAGATCATGCCGTCGGTCGCCATCGCCGAGGTCAAGGAAACGATGCGCCCGCCGCTCAAGTTCGAGCCGGAGCACGCTGCAAAATGATGCCTACCCTCACCCAAGCCAGCCCGGAGCGTGTCGCATGAGCGCCGCAGTCCCGCTCGATACCGCAGCGACGAAGCCCATGAAGGCGGTCTACGCCCACATGGACTGCCTGATGACAGGCATCGCGAATTTGAAGAAGGCCGGGTTCACCGACATGATGGTGATGACCCCGATGCCGCGCCACGAGGTGGAGGACGCCGTCTACGAGGGTGAGCCCAGCCCCGTGCGGTGGTTCACCCTCGTCGGGGCCACGTTCGGCCTCACCATGGCGCTCTCGCTCATGTCGCTCACCTCGGCGAACTGGCCCATGATCCTGCCGGGCGGCAAGCCCGTGGTGTCGCTGCCCGCCTTCGTGCCGGTGGCGTTCGAGGGCATGGTGCTCTGGGCCTCTCTGTTCACCCTCATCGGGCTCCTGATCAACTGTCGGCTGCCGGCGACCGACCTGCCCGAAGAGGCGTGTGACCCGCGCTTCTCGAGCGACTGTTTCGGCATCGTGCTTGAGCGGGTGTCGGCCCACGACGCCGCAAAGATTCGTGAGATCCTCGAACATTCCGGCGCCATCGAGGTCGAGGGCGGCGAAGGCGGAGGCCACCATGCTTGAGAGACTCAAACACCACCGCCGGTGGATCCTGGTCGCCGGCCTGCTCGTGGCCGGGGCGGCATGGTCGTCGCCGTGGGACGTCGACATGGTGAACGCACGCGCGTTCAAGGCGTATGCGTGGAAGATGCGCCCGCCGATCCCCGAGGGGTCGGTCCAGCGCCCCGCCGCGTCGGTCAGCCGGGCGAAGTCCAACGGTGCCTACCAGAACGACTACATCACGCCCGTCGACCGGACCAAGGCGGACGGCATGGCGGACCCGTACGCTGTGGACGCCGCGGCGGTCGCGCAGGGCGCGAAGCTGTTCCAGGTCTCCTGCGCACCCTGCCACGGCGTCGAAGGAAAGGGGGGCGGGCCTGTCACCCACAACGATCCCGCCAACGGCATCAACCGGTTCCCGGTCCCCGCGCCCATGCTCTCGGGCGATGGCGCTGTGTCGGCTCTGCGGTCCGATGGCTACCTCTACGGCACGATCCGGAACGGCGGCGCCATCATGCCCCGATACGGCGTGAGCTTGACTGATCAGGAACGTTGGTCGGTCGTCGCATACATCCGCACGCTCGACGGCACGAAGTACGCCCCGCCGACCCCCGCAGCGACCGTGACACCCGTGGCGCCCGCCCCAGCGGCCGCCTCCACCGGAGGGAAGTAGGCATGAGCCAGATTGACCTGATCGCCGCCGCCCGCGAGGTCGTGGGCCCCGGTCCGGACGTCGAGGAATCCCTCGCCGGTACCCCCCACGTGGTGCCTCCGGGCATTCGCGCCGCGGGCCTCGCCGCAATCGGCATCGGCGCGCTCTGCCTCATCGGCGGTCTCGCGTTCGGGGACCACGACACCCAGAACCGCACGCTCGGCATGTTCCTCACATGCCTCGTGTACTTCATGGGCGCCTCGCAGGGCGGCGTGATGTTCAGCGTCGCGCAGACCGCAGCGCTCGGGCGCTGGGGCCGGCCGTTCAAGCGCATCGGCGAGTCCTTCGCGATGTTCCTGCCGTTCCTGTGGCTGATGTACGCTGCGTTCCTGATCGGGGGCGGACTTCGCATCTACGACTGGCACGAGCACCCGATCACGTCGCCACACAAGGCGATCTACCTTCAGACGGGGTTCTTCGTCGGCCGCCAGCTCGTGGGCACGCTGGTGTTGTTCACGCTGTCGATGCTCTTCGTCCGAAACAGCCTCCGGCCCGACCTCGGCGCAGCCGCCGAGAAGCTCGGAGCGCGCGCTCCCGCATGGTGGAGCCGCATCACTGCGGGTTGGCGTGGCACCGCCATCGAGGTCGAGGACGCGTACCAGAAGAACATCAAGCTCGCGCCTGTGATGATCCTCGCATACGCCCTCATCTTCTCGATGGTCGCCGTCGACGCCGTGATGAGCCTGGCGCCGCACTGGGCGTCGAACATGTTCCCGGGCTGGATCTTCGTCTCCAGCTTCTGGCTCGGCGTGAACTGGATCTGCATCATCTCGGTGTTCTCCCGCAACTGGCTCGGGGTCGCCCACCTGATCACCCCCAAGCACTACCACGACATCGGCAAGCTGATGTTCGCCCTCTGCGTCTTCTGGACCTACACGTTCTTCGCCCAGGTGCTGCCGATCTGGTACGGCAACATGCCGGAGGAGACGGGGTACCTCCTGCTGCGCATCTTCGTGAACCCGTGGGCGCCGTTCGCGAAGGTCGTCGGGTCGATGTGCTTCCTCATCCCCTTCAGCGTCCTGCTGTCGCGCGGGATCAAGAAGCTCCCCACTTCGCTCGCCGCAGTCGCGATGGTGATCGCCACCGGGTTGTTCTTCGAGCGCTTTCTGCTCGTGATGCCCGAGGTGTGGATGAAGGACTCGCTGCCGTTCGGCCCGATCGAGCTGGGCATCCTGGCGGGCTTCGTCGGTGGCTTCGTCACGGTGGTCACGAGCTTCCTGGCGCAGGTGCCCGCGGTTCCGTTCACCGACCCCTTCATGAACCCGAACCCCGCCGACGTGCACGTGCATGCGCACGACGATGCGCACGGGCACGCGCACTAGCCCGATGGCACGGGAAGACGTCCTCGACCGGCTCGCAGCTCCGCTTGCGCTGATCTCCCGGCTTCACCCGGAGGATGTGCCTGGGTGCGAGCGCGCGCTCAAGACGCTCCCGCTGGACGACCTCGAGGCGGCGCTTCGCTCCGCGCACCAGGAGGGCTGGCTCACGCCGCGCGAGGGTGGGGGCGTCCGGTTCGGCCGGCTCGCGAAGCCCGGCGCGGACACGCACGGCTACTCCGTCGACGTGGTGGAGATGTGCGGGCCTGCCCGGGGTCCGAACGGGCTCGCGGCGCACACCCACCTCACAGGCGAATTCGACCTCTGCATCCCGCTCTCCGGGAGCCCCGCCTTCGACGGGCGCAGGGATCGCTGGGTCGTCTTTCCGCCGGGAAGTCGCCACGTTCCCACCGTGACGGGTGGGACGATGCTCGTGGTCTACTTCGTGAAGGACGGCGCGATACGGTTCGAGTAGGGTTGGTGATACTCGGTGGGTCGAGGTGACCGTTGGCGACCCACATCGAAGTCCATTGCCCCGCGAACGGCCAATTCGTGCGTTCGGTTCCGATCACGCCCGCCGATGAGGTGCGGGCCATCGTCGACCGCGCCCGGGTCGCCCAGGTGGCCTGGGGTGCGAAGTCGGTCGGTGAACGCGCGCAGTTCCTTCGCAAGGTCCGGGCCGTGGTGCTCGCGCGACAGGACGACATCGTCGAGTGTCTGGTGCGGCAGAACGGGAAGCCGCGCACGGAAGGGCTGATCCACGAGGTGATGGAGCACCTCGAGCTCCTGACCTACTTCGCGGAGGAGGGCGAGCGGATCCTGGAGCCGCAGCCGATCGCGGCTCACCTGCTGGTCCACCGGCACAGCTACATCCACTTCAAGGCCCGGGGGGTGCTCGGCGTCATCGCACCCTGGAATTTCCCGTTCACGATCCCCTTCGGTGCCGTGGCCATGGGGCTCCTCGCGGGGAACGCCATCGTCGTCAAGCCGAGCGAGTTCACGCCGCTGGTGGCAGACCTTGGTCGCGAGATCTACCTGCAGGCGGGTCTGGATCCCGACCTGCTGCAGATCGTGCACGGGTACGGCGATGTGGGGGCGGCCCTGATCGACGGTGGGATCGACATGCTGGAATTCACCGGCTCGGTGGCGACCGGGCGCAAGGTGGCGGCCATGTGCGGGGAGCGGCTGATCCCGTGTGTGACCGAGCTTGGCGGCAAGGCTCCCGCGCTCGTGCTGGCCGATGCCCCTCTGGAGCGCACAGCCAATGCGGTGACCTGGGGCGGGCTCGCCAACGCGGGCCAGGTGTGTGCGAGCATCGAGCGACTGCTGGTGGATGACGCCATCTACGAGAAATTCGTCCCCGTGCTGGTGGAGAAGGTCAAGGCACTGCGCCTGGGCGACGCGATGCTCAACGCGGAGTTCGACGTCGGGCCGCTCGTGAACGAGCGTCAGCTCGACATCGTCGAGCGTCTGGTGAACGATGCTGTCTCCAAGGGCGCTGTCGTCGCGGTGGGCGGAAAGCGGGTCGCCGGGCCAGGGTTCTTCTTCGAGCCGACGGTTCTCCTCAACTGCACGGTCGAGATGGACATCCTCACCAAGGAGACCTTCGGCCCGGTGATCCCGGTGATGCGGGTCGTCGGCGAGGATGCGATGATCGCCGAGGCCAACCGGTCCAGCCTGGGCCTGCTCGCGTACGTGTTCACCCGTCGGACAGCGCACGGTCGCAAGCTGGCCGAGCGCATCCGGGCCGGGACCGTGATGGTGAACGACGTGCTCGCCTCCCACGCGATGGCGGAGACCCCCTGGGCCGGGGTCAAGAACTCGGGCATCGGCTGCGTGCACTCCGACGAGGGCCTCCGCCACATGTGCGAGGCGCGTCACGTGAACTACGACGTGCTGCCCTGGCTCTCCAAGGAGCTCTGGTGGTTTCCGTACCACTCCCGGCACCAGGCCCTGTTCCGGCGCAGCCTCGGGGGGCTGTTCGGCCGCGGCGTGGACCGTCTCAAACGCATCGTGGCGTGATCCGGCCTACTTGACCTCGCAGGTTGCCTGCGCGGCGTGACACTCGAGGGTGAGCGTGCCGTCCGCGGGCACCACCGCGCTCCCGCTCGCATCTCCGCTCTCGAACTGCGCGCCCCAGCCACACGGACCGCTCGGGACCTTGCCCGCTCGGTAGGTGGCTCCCCCCACGACGAGCCAGGCATCCCGGGCATCGCCCTGGATCACCAGCGTGCCGCTGTTGCTCGCGGTCGTGCCGAAGCGGTAGGTCTTCGTGGTCGGCTGCTGGCCATCGATCGGCGTGAAGCGCCAGCGCGCGGCCGCTGCGGCGAGGCAGGACTCCAGCCCGGCGTCGGAGGCACCGAGGGCCTTGACCTCGATCTCGTCAGCGCTGCCGTCGGGTTCGACGGTGAGGTCGAGCTTCCAGGAGCCGGCCAGGTCGGGGCTCTCGGCGAGCCGGCTGGTGTAGCAGGCGTCGGTCTCGTCGGCGTGGGAGGTCAGGACCTTCTTCACCATCGAAGCGATCTGCGCGTCGTCGCTCAGGACGAGGGCAGCGTCGGGCGCAGGCGCGGGCTCGGGGAGCGCAGGCTCGGAGAGCGCAGGTTCGGAGAGCGCAGGTTCGGGGAGCGCTGGCTCGGGGGTCGGGGCAGGAGGCTCGGACGGGGTGGGCGCTACCTGCTCTGGGCTCGCTGGCACCGCTGTCACACCGGGGAGCTTGCCGACGCCTGGATCCCAGTTCACCGCCACGCCCGCGACCGGGCTGACCCCGGGGGGCGCTGGCTTTCCCGGGGACACCGGGGCGCCCAATGGGGCTGGCACGGTCTCCGCCGGATCGGGGGGCATGGGGCCGGGGATGTCCGCGACGCCGGCCATCGGATCGCGGGTGGCCTCCCAGTAGCCGAGGACGGTGATCGCCGCTGCACAACAGAGGCCCGCCAACGCGATCCCGCCGTACAGCATCCAGCGGCCCGGGGCTGCCGGTGGCGGCGCGAACGGGTCTTCGTCCGCGGGCAGATCGAGCGTCCCGCCGGTGGCGCGCGGGCGCGGGGGAAGCGACGGCCGGCTGATGACGGGCGGTTCGACGGCCTCCACCACCACCGGCAGCACCTCGCCGAACATGCTGACCGAGAGGGTCTGGCCGGCTGTGAGGGCACGGGGCGCCATCGGTGGCGCGTCGGTGACCGGCATCGAAACCGGCGGAATCGGAGCGCTCCGCGAGGGGTCGGACGGCGGAGGGGGCGGGCTGGAAGGCGGCGCGGGCGGGATCTCCTGCACCGGGGTGGTCGCGATGGGGACGCCGGGGCGCAGGATGCGAAGCTCCTCGGTGGGCTCCGCCGGCGCGAACGAGTCCCCCGAGAGGATGAGCGAGAGCCGGGCGCAGTCTGGAATGCGCTCCTCACGCGTCACGCGCAGGCAGGCGCGCACGGCCTTTCCGAGTCGCGGGGGGAGCGATGGATGCAGGTCCTCGAGTGGCTCGTGCTGACCCGTCCCGAGCGCGGTGAACGTCTGGAGCAGGTCGTCCCGGGCAAAGGGCGACTTGCCTGCGTACATCGCGTAGAGCATGCAGCCGAGCGCCCAGATGTCGGCGCGGGCGTCGACGTCCTTGGCCGCCTTCAGTTGCTCCGGTGCCATGTATTCGGGCGTGCCCAACCCCCAGCCCGTCTGGGTGAGGTGGCCGGCCTTCTGGTCCTGGAGGAGCTTGGCGATCCCGAAGTCGAGCACCTTGGGGTTCAGGACGCCGTCGTTGTCCTCGAGCAGCACGTTCTGCGGTTTCAGATCGCGGTGCACGAGGCCCTTCCGGTGCGCGTAGGAGACGGCGGCCAGGATGCCCCGGAAGATCCGCTCCGTCTCGCCCACCCGGGCCTGTCGCTCGGCCGGGTCCGCCGGGAGCGCCCCCGCCGCTTCGATCCACTGCTCCAACGTCGGGCCGTTGATGAACTCCATCACCAGCCCGAACCCCTCGCCCACGGGCACGACGTCGGTCACGCGAACCAGGTTTGGATGGTTCAACCGTGCTTGCACCTGACCTTCCTGAAGGAGGCGATCCTTGAGGGCCTGGTTGGGCAGGTCCAGCACTTTCAGCGCATGCTCGCTGCCAAGCTGCACGTGGCGGACCCGGTAGACCGTAGCCATGCCCCCCGAGGCGACTACCGCCTCGATGCGGTACCGATCGACGACGGTTCCGGGCTCAAGCACGCATCGATCCTACCCGGGTTTCAGGTCATGGGCTCGCTCTCTCGCCCGCAAGTTCGCTTGCGGGCCGGGACGCCCTTGCGAGGAAGGGGGGCTACCCCACGCCAGGTACCGGCATTCTCGCCGTGGCGACCAGGCCGGCCGGCAACGCAGCCCAGACCCGGATGTCGACGTAGCCTACGCTCTGGAGCAGGCCGGTGAGGCCGGTGCGGGTGCGGCGGACCAGCGGCCACCTGAGCAGGTAGCGGTAGATGGCGTCGTCGTTGGCCTCGGCGACGCCCGTCGCGACGAGGCGTCCTGCCGGCGCGAGCTGTCCGGCGGCCCAGCCGAGGAGTGCCACGCCCAGCCGTTCCGGGACGTAGTCCATGAGCCCGTCCACCACGAGGACGTCCTGCGGCGGGAAGCGACTCTGGGCGTGCCCGAGGCACACATTGCCGAGATCCTCCTGCACCAGCTTGAGGCGCAGGTCCCGCGGGCGGGCCTTGAGCTGCTCATCGATCCTCGTCAGCGCCTCGCGGGAGCTGTCCACGCAGATGATCTCGCCGCGGAGTCGCGCCATGTAGGGGATCATGTCGCCCAGCAGCGGGCTCGCCCCGGCGTTGAGCACGAGGATGCGAACGGCGGCATCCAGCGGCAGGGTCTCCAGCACGGACTGGGTGGCGAACGCCCGTCGCTCGCGCAGCCCGCGGGACGTCGGCAGGCCAAGCAGCCACTCGTCGATGAACTCGCCGAGCGGGCCATCGCCCTCGGCCTTGTTGGCCAGGATGTGCTCGATGGTCTGCGGGTCCCCGGTGTGCCCGCTCGGGCGCTCGATCGAGAGCTCGCCGAGCTGCGAACGCATCAGGTAGGGGTGCAGCTCCCGGGCGACAGATGCGCCGAACTCGGTCTGATCCACGTCTGAAAGCCGGTTCTGGCCCTCGGCCAACGCTTCCTGGAAGTTGTGCAGGGCGGTGAGCGTCTCCCGCCGAGCGAGGGCCTTGTCCCGCCGGATCACCGGCTCGATCTCCATGAACCGGCTGCGGATCGCGTCTCCCAGCTCGCGCCCCCAGGCGGCGGCCTGGTCGCTTCCCCGCGCGGGGGCGTTGGTGCGGGGACCTCCGCTCGCTGCGAGCAACGTCTGGTCGCGTACGCGCTCGGAGAGCATCTTCGCGACCATCTCGTAGAACCTGGATCCCAGCGAGGGCTCCTCCTGGAGCAGCTTGATCAAGGTCCGCCGTTCCCAGCGCTGACAGGTGGCGCCGTCCGCGGCTCGCACGTCCATCGAGCGGGGGGATTCGTCCAGGAACGACATCTCCCCGACCATCGAGCCCTTGCCGAACAGCTGCAGCACGATGATGGGCTGGCTGCGCGAGTCGATGACCTCGAGCTCCCCGTCCTCGACGCGGTAGAGGTCCCCACCTGGCTCGCCACGCTTGAGCAGCCCCTGGCCGCGGACGAGCCGGACGGTTTGCGCGACGCTGAGCAGCCGCTCACGCTCGCGATCGGTGAAGCGCTGCAGGAAGTCCATCCACTGGTGTTAACCTGCCGCCCCCTCGCGCCGTGATTAGACTCCGCGCTTCACCACAGGACATGGATGGAACCCGTCGACCGTCTCGTCGCCCAGTTGCGCACCGCCTCGTACAGCGCGCGGGAGCCGATAAAGCAGCAGCTCATCGTGCTCGCCGGGGGCGAGGACGGTGTGCGCGTACGTGAACACCTCGAGACCCTGAAGCGGGGAGAGCTCCTCGAGGTGCAGTGGGAGATCGAGGAGGTCATCGAGGCCACGGCGCCGAAGGTGGTGCCGGCTGCGAAGCCCAAGGAGGAGCCGAAGCCGGAGCCCAAGGACGACCCGAACCGTCCGCTCACCTCCAAGGACCTGGTGATGATCTACGACGATCCTCGGGGTCTGGTTCTCCACAAGACCAAGGCGGGGCCAGAGCGCTGGTTCGCCACCCAGTTCGATCCGAAGTCGGGCCAGCCCCAGACGTTCGAGCTGCAGGCGATGGAGATCGCCCAGCTCAAGCAACAGCTCGCTGGGAGCCCGCACTGGGTGCTCGGCAGCGGCGTGATCCCCGCTACGGCGGGCGCGATGCCTGCCCGCCCTCCGGGTCGCTAGGCGTGAGTGACGATGGCCGCGAGCGGTATGCAGGCTCCCGTCGGGCGATCGTCGAGCGGCTGTATCGAGGCGTCGAAACGCCGCACCGCTCCTGTGGGATCGCGCTGGCGGAGGCGTTCGGGTGCGCAACACCCCCCTACCAGTCGCTCCGAAAGGGCGGCATCACGGGCGATGGCCCCTGTGGAGCCATCCAGGCCGGGGTGATGCTGCTCGGCGAACTGTTCGGGGATCCGGATCCCACCGGCCCCGTCACCCCCGAGCTCCGCGAGGCTGTCGTCCGCTACCGCGCTGCGCTGGCCCGCAAGGTGGAGGGGGCGCTGGAGACCTCCTGCAACCTGCGCACGGCGCCCCTCGGACCCTTCCTGGGGGCTGAGCGGAAGGACTATTGCACCTCCCTGGCGGGTGACGTCGCGGAGGCCGTCGCCGGCGTGCTCTGGGACCTCGGACATCCACTGGCGAGGGGCTGAAATGGTGGAACAACCGCTGCTCACCACGCTCCCGGCGCTCCCTTCGCCGGATGATGCGCCCCCGGCCACGCCGCTGGGCCGATGGCTGCTCAAGGGGCAGGAGCATTCGGGCGGCGCTCCCCATGCCCACCCGCAGTTTCCCTGGTACAAGGTCATCTGGCTCACGGGCGTCGACTACTTCTCGACCCTCGGCTACCAGCCCGGCATCGCGCTGCTCGCTGCCGGCGCGATCGCGCCGCTGGCAACGATCGCGCTCGTGTTGGTCACGTTGTTCGCTGCCCTGCCGATCTACCTCGCCGTCGCACGGCGCTCGTACCTCGGTCACGGGTCGGTCTCGATGCTCGAGAAGCTGCTCCCCGGCTGGGCGGGCAAGGTGTTCGTCCTGTGCCTGCTGGGCTTTGCGAGCACCGACTTCGTCATCACGATGACGCTGTCCGCGGCCGATGCGGCCGCGCATCTCACGCAGAACCCCTTCCTCGAGCCCTACCTCGAGGGAGAGCAGCTTGCGATCACCCTCGGCCTGCTCGCACTGCTGGGCATCGTGTTCCTGCGGGGCTTCAACGAGGCGATCGGCGTCGCCACGTGGATCGCCGTCCCGTACCTGCTGCTGAACCTCGTCGTCGTCGGCCGGGGCTTCATCGAGATCTCCCACCATCCGGAGGCGTGGTCGAACTGGGAGCGCGGGCTCTCGCTCAAGGGCTCTGGCCTCGGGCTCATGCTCGCCTCCATCCTGGCATTTCCGAAACTGGCCCTCGGGCTCTCGGGTTTTGAGACCGGCGTGAGTGTGATGCCGCTCATCAAGGGCGCCCAGAAGGATGTTCCGGGTGGGGTTCCCCTGAACCGGATCGGCGCCACCCGAAAGCTCCTGATCGGTGCTGCCGTCGTCATGTCCGGCTTCCTGATCGGGTCGAGCTTCGTGACCACCCTCTTGATCCCCGAACAGGCATGGCGGGATGGGGGAGAGGCATCGGGTCGCGCGCTCGCCTGGCTCGCACACCACTACCTGGGTGACGTGTTCGGCACGTTCTACGACGCCAGCACCATCCTGATCCTCTGGTTCGCGGGTGCGAGCGCCATGGCGGCGATGCTGTCCCTGATCCCGCGCTACCTGCCGCGGTTCGGCATGGCGCCGCACTGGGTGGGCAGCCCGCGTCCGCTCATCCTCGTGCTGATCGCGATCGACGTGATCGTCACGATCGTGTTCGACGCCGACGTCGAGGCTCAGGGCGGGGCCTACGCGACCGGCGTGCTCGCGCTCATCCTCTCCGCCTCCGTGGCCGTGACGCTCGCATTGATCCGCGAAGCGAAGGAGGAGCGCCGGACACCGAGGCTCGCGTTCCCGTTCATCGTGATCACGCTGGTGTTCGCCTACACGTTCGTGGACAACGTGTTCGAGCGGCCGGACGGCATCATCATCTCGTCGATCTTCATCCTGTCGATGCTGGTGATCAGCGCCATCTCCCGCTACCAGCGGGCGACCGAGTTCCGGGTCGAGAAGGTCGCGTTCACGACGCACGACTCCGAGCTCCTCTGGAAGGAGGTCCAGGGCCGCAAGGTCAGCCTGGTGGCGGTCAAGCAGCATGATGCGCGCCACAGCGCCATCAAGAAGCGGCTCAAACAGTACTACGCGGTCGAAGGTTCCCTGGCCTTCATCCACATCGATCTCACGCACGACCGCTCCTCCTTCGACTCCACGGTCGGCCTGAAGATCGCGCGGATCGGCGACGACTACCGGATCACCGTCTCCAACGCGACCGCCATCGCGAACACCATCGCGTACGTGAGCGAGCTGGTGGAGCCGAAGAGCATCTTTCTCGGGCTCACACGGGAGAATCCGGTCGGGCAGGCCGTGAAGTACCTGTTGTGGGGCGAGGGCGAGACCGGCATCCTCGTCTACCAGATCCTGCTCCGGTACTGGGCCAAGGTGACCGACGACGACGACGCCGAGACGCGGCCCGACACCCGGGCCGACGGCAAGACCGAGGTGAAGGACGGGCGTCCTCGCATCTTCCTGATGAGCGACTGATGGCGGGGTCGAGCGTGCGCACGCTGGTCATCGGCGACGTTCATGGATGCCTCGACGAGCTTCGGGCGCTGCTGGACGTGCTGTCACCCCATCCCGATGAGCATCTCGTGTTCTGCGGGGATCTCGTGGACAAGGGGCCGGACTCTGCCGGAGTCGTGCAGTACGTGCGGGAGCTGCGGGAGGCGGGTCAGCGCGTGACGCTGGTGGAGGGCAACCACGAGGCCAAGCACGCCCGGTTCCGGCGCCACGAGAAGGCCCGGCTCGAGACCGGCGCCCCGAACCCGGTGCGCGGGGCAGTGGCGATCGGGCGGGTCCACGCGGCGCTCTCCCCGTCGGACATCGCTTTTCTCGAGAGCTCGGTGCTGTACCTGCGGCTGCCCGAGCACGATGCGCTGGTGGTTCACGCCGGGGTGCCTCCTTCTGTGACCGAGCTGCCCCCCGTCGAGGTGATCGCCGCCTGCTCGCGTCCGGACCGCGATCGGTACGAGCAGCTCCTCCGCGTCCGCTACGTCAACGCGAGAGGCCGGATGGTGGCGCTCGGCGAGGAGACGCCCGAGGACTCCTACTGGAGCGAGGTGTACGACGGGCGCTTCGGTCATGTCTATTTTGGCCACCAGCCCTACTTCGGGGCTGAGCCTCGCCGGACGAGGCACACAACCGGGCTCGATCTCGGGTGTTGCTTCGGGAACAGGCTGTGCGCTGCGGTGCTCACGCCAGACCGCGAGCCCGGGTTCGTCTCCGTACCGTCTGCGGCGCGTCATGCCAGGGGGCTTTGGGAGTGACGGAGCGCATGAACCCGTGGGTCACCCGAGTGAGCGTGGAGACCGCCGCTGGGGCCGGCATCGACGCGCTGCTGGACGCGCTGGCCGAGGGTGGGCCGCGCTCGCGGGCCGCGCCCTGGGCGTGGTCCGGTGCGACCGGGGTCGGGGCAGTGCGCGGAGGCTGCCTCGGGGGGGCAGTCGGCGACGCCGAGGCGCTCCTCCAGCAGGTCGTGGACGCCGTAGACCCGGGCCGCGCGTGCGGGCTCGTGGTCGGCACCACGTCCGGCGCGATCGCGGAGTTCGAAGGGCGATTTCCTGAGCGCCGGGCCCACGTGTACCGCCAGCAGCCCACCCGAAGGGTGGCCGCCCGATGTGCGCAGCGCTGGGGGGACGAGACCATGCCGTTGGCCACCGTGTCGGTCGCATGCGCCTCGGGAGCGGCAGCGTTCGACGTCGCGCGCGGTTGGTTGCGGAGCGGGCGGTGCGAACGGGTGATCGTCGCGGGCGTGGATGTGCTCTCGCCGTTCATCCATGCCGGGTTTGCCGGCATCGGAGCACTGGCCGCGGGGGAGAGCCGCCCGTTCACCCGGGGCCGCGATGGCCTGATGATCGGCGAGGGTGCCGCCGCGGTGCTGCTCGAGACGCCAGGGAGCGCGCTCCGGGCGGGACGGTCACCGCTCTGCGCGCTGTGGGGCACGGGCCTCTCGCAGGATGCGGTGCACCTCACCGCGCCGGACCGGTCCGGGGGCGGGCTCTATCGGGCGGCCGTGGCGGCGCTGGGCGACGCCGGCATCGACCCTGCCCTCGTTCCCGACGCCGTGGATCTGGTGAGCGGGCACGCGACGGGCACGTTGTTCAACGATGCCATGGAGGCGAAGGCGCTTTCCCGGCTGTTCGGCGGGCGGCCCGTGCCAGTGCACGCCCTCAAGCCGATCATCGGGCACACGCTCGGCGCGGCCGGAACCATCGAGGCGGTCGCGTTGATCGGCATGCTGGCCGGGGGACCGATGCCAGGGGCGCTCGAGGTGGACCCGGAACTGGGCATGGTCGGCGGGCCGGGGAGGCGGGGCGGGGGCTTTGGCCTCTCCGTGAACGCCGCGTTCGGCGGGGTGAACACCGCGCTGGTGTTCGGGCCTGTTCAGCCGGACCCCTCGCCGGGGGCCGTGCGGGCAACGCTCGCCCCAGGCGGCTGGACCGAAGAAGCCGTGGTGGAAGGAGAGCAGTTTCCGGTCGCAGCGCTTCCCCGCCAGCTCGATGGCTCGGCCGCCGTGAACCTCGGCCGGGCCGACACGTACGTGAGGGCGGGAATCGTCGCCCTCGCGCACATCGGCGCCCGACCCGACGAGGCGGTCGTGCTCTCGAGCGAGGAGAACTGCGCCCAGGCCGACTGGCGCTACCTCGACGTGCTGCGGCAGAATGGCCCCGAGCGGGCGCCGCGTGTGCACTTCGTCTACACGATTCCGGGTGCACCCCTCGCCGAGGCCGCCATCCTGCTCGGACTCACGGGCCCCGGCCTTGTATTCTGCGACGGGCGCGGGACCGCCGAGTTCGAGGCTCGTCGTCTCGTGGACGAGGGGCGTGCCGCATCGGCCATCGCGCTCGTCGTGGACGCACCGGCGGCAGGGGTGGCGCGCGCGACCGCCCGTCGCTACGGCCCCCGCTGATGCTCCCGATCCTGCTGCACATGCACCAGCCCGACTACCGGGACCCCGAGTCCGGGGAGCCGGTGCTCCCCTGGGTCCGCAAGCATGCGCTGCGGGGCTACCGGGACGTGCCGTGGGTGCTGCGACGGACAGGCGGGCGCGCGACCATCAACCTGGTGCCCTCGCTGCTCGACCAGATCGACCACTACGCCCAGGGCGGTGTCGACCCGCTCCTGCGCCTCCTCACCACTCCGTTCCGGGATCTGCTCCCCGCTGACAGGGCGACCCTCGCCGAGCAGGCACTGTACGGCAGCCCGAAGCGCTTCGACTGGTTCGACGCCTTCGCCGCCCTGCGCGACATCCCCGCCCAGGAGCTCACACCCGCCGAGTGCCTCGATCGCATCGTGTGGGGGGAGCTCTCCTGGTTCGGGTTCTCGGCGCTCGCCGATTTTCCGGAGCTGGTCCGCCTCCGCAGGCAGGGGCGTGGGTTCGGGCAGGCGGATCTGGACCTCGTGGTGGAGGTCGAGCGGACGATCCTGCGTGAGCTCCACGAGCAGTACCGTGGGTTCGTCGCCGGCGGGGGCGAGGTGAGCTGCTCGCCCTACTACCACCCGATCCTGCCGCTGATCGTGAACACGGCGCACGCGCAGCGCAACCTGCCGGGCGTGCCCGACCCGGGTTTTGCGTGGCCCGAGGACGCGCGCGAGCAGCTTCGCAGTGGCCGCGCGCGCGTGGAGGCCTGGACGGGCGCCCGGGTGGCTGGCGTTTGGCCCTCCGAGGGGTCCGTGAGCCCCGAGGTGGTCGAGATGTTCTCAGAGCTCGGTTTTGGCTGGGCCGCCTCGGACGAGGACGTGCTCCGTCGCTCCGATCCGCGGGCGAACGCCAGCAGCCCTGGCTGGTTCAAGGGCATCACCCTGGTTTTTCGGGACCACTACCTCTCGGATCGCATCGGCTTCGCCTATCAGGACTGGGGTGGGGACGCAGCGGCGGCCGACCTCGTCACCGTTGCGGGCGGTCGCTGCGCACTACTGGCGTTGGACGGTGAAAACCCGTGGGAGCACTACCCCGATGCCGGGGAGGCTTTCCTCTCCGCGCTGTTCAGTTCGGGGGAGACCCGCACGATCTCGGACTTCGTGGCGGCGGTTCCCGCCGTTCCCATCGCGCGCCTCCATACTGGATCCTGGATCAACGCCGACTTCCAGATCTGGATCGGGCACCCGGAGGACCGGGTGGCCTGGGGGCTGCTCGTTGCCGCACGCGCGGCGTGGGAGCGCGCCGGCCGCCCGCCCGCTGCAGCACGACACGTCTACGCCGCCGAGGGCAGCGACTGGTTCTGGTGGTACGGCGACGAGTTCTCGACGCCGCTCGCGCACGTCTTCGACGAGCTGTTCCGGGGGCACATCACCGCAGCGTGGAAGGCGATGGGCCTGGCACCCGATCCGCGGCTCCTCGTGCCCATCAAGGCCGTGGAGGCGAACGCGGTGCGGATCGGACCGCTGGGGGCCACCGATGACTGGACCGGGTGGCAGGCCGCCACGGTCCTCGCCGTCCGGGCCGGTGCGATGGCCCGCGTGGGCGCTCCCCGGCGGATCTGGGTCGGCCGGCGCGCCGACCAGTGGGTCGTGCGGGTGCGCGGCGCCGACGGCTGGTCCGTTCAGGGCGCAGAGCGGCAGCCCATCGTCGACGGGTTCGCGCAGGTCGGGGTGGCCAGCAGCCTCGGGCTCTACGCGCCGGATGGGGAGCGGGTGGCCACGTGGCTCGTCACGGAAACCGCGTGATACTGCCGCCGGATGCGGATCCTCGGGCTCTCCTGTTTCTACCATGACGCTGCTGTCTGCCTCGTAGAGGATGGCCGCATCGTGGCTGCCGCGACCGAGGAGTCGTTCAGCCGCAAGAAGCACGACAACGGCTTTCCCCGGGAGGCGGTCCGTTACGTGCTCGGAGAGGCGGGGCTCGCCCCGACGCCCGACGGCGTGCGCGGGATCGATGCCGTGGTGTTCTACGACAAGCCGTTCAAGAAGTTCGACCGGACCATTCGCAGCCACGTCGACCGGTTTCCGCAGGGCCTCGGCGCCTTCGTGCGCCGTCTGCCGAACGTGATCATGAAGGAGCTGCGCATCGGGAAGGTGCTCGCCGACGAGATCGACTACCACGGAGCCGTGCTCTACTCCGAGCACCACCTCTCGCACGCTGCGAGCGCGTTCTTCTGCTCCGGGTGGGAAGAAGCGAGCGTGCTCACCGTCGACGGCGTGGGCGAGTGGACCACCTCGTCCTGGGGCGCCGGGCGGGGAAACAGCCTCGTGCTCACGAACGAGACCCGGTTTCCCCACTCATTGGGGTTGCTCTACTCGGCATTCACCATCTACCTCGGGTTCAAGATCAACTCGGCCGAGTACAAGGTCATGGGGCTCGCGCCCTACGGCCAGCCGCTCTACGTCGATGCCATACGCAAGATGATCACCGTGCGCGACGATGGAAGTTTTCGCCTGGACATGAAGTACTTCGACTTCGACGCCGGCGAGCGCATGTACACGCCGGCGTTCGAGTCGCTGATGGGCCAGCCCGCCCGACCGCTCGAGCACGCGGAGCTGGCCCAGTTCCACAAGGACGTCGCGCGCTCGCTGCAGGTGGTCGTGGACGACACGATGGTCGCGTTGGCGACGCACGTGGTCACGACCACGGGCCTGCCGAAGCTGTGCCTGGCCGGCGGCGTGGCGCTCAACTGCGTCGCGAACGGAGAGATCCTTCGGCGAGCACCGGTCGAGGACCTGTTCATCCAGCCTTCTGCGGGTGATGCCGGCGGGGCGATGGGCGCGGCGCTCTGGGCCTGGAACGGGCTCCTGAAGAAGCCGCGGCTCCCGCGCCTGCCGAGCGTGTACCTGGGACCGGGCTATTCGGACGAGGAGGTCCAGGAGCTGCTCGACGGGCAGAGCGCGAAGTACCTGAAGCTGGACCGGGAGGCGCTGCTCTCCCGCACTGTCGACCTGCTCGCGGCCGGAAAGGTCGTGGGGTGGTTCCACGGGCGGATGGAGTGGGGGCCTCGGGCGCTCGGACATCGCAGCATCCTCGGGGATCCACGCGACCCCGAGATGCGCGACACCATCAACCGCAAGATCAAGATGCGGGAGGGCTTCCGCCCGTTCGCGCCCTCCGTGCTGGAGGAGCAGGTGAGCGAGTGGTTCCAGCTGGATCGGCCCTCGCCGTACATGCTGCTCGTGGCGCCCGTGGCGGAAGGCAAGCCCGCGCTGCCGGCGATCACGCACGTGGACAACTCCGCGCGCATCCAGACGGTCTCCCGGGAGCAGGATCCGCTGTACTACGACCTGATCGCGAAGTTCGGGCAGGCGACGGGCGTGCCCGTGCTGATCAACACGAGCATGAACGTGCGTGGCGAACCGATGGTGTGCTCGCCGGCGGATGGCTGGCGCTGCTTCATGCGCACCGAGATGGACGTGCTGGTGATGGGATCGTTCCTGCTGCTGAAGGAGGAGCAGCCCCGGGTGGAGCTCAAGTCGGCGGCGGAGGAGTTCGGGCTGGACTGACGGGCGGGTGGACGTCGCCCGCAGACGTGCCCCACTCCGTGCATACGTTGGTCCTCCCCGGAGCCTGCGATGCGTGCGATGAGCTACTCGACCTACGGAAACGCCGGTGTCCTGCGCCTTGTGGAGCTGCCGAAGCCCGTGCCGGGCCCTGGCCAGGTGCTCGTGCGTGTGATGGCGTGCAGCGTGAACCCGATCGACTGGAAGCGGGCCTCCGGCGCCTATCGGCTCATCATGCCGGCGAAATTTCCTGCGGTACCCACCTACGACGTGGCGGGAATCGTGGAGCAGGCCGGGCCGGGCGTCCAGGGGTTCGCCCCTGGCGCGCGCGTGCATGCCCGGATCGCCGAGGGAACCGGCGCCGGCGCCGCTGAGTACGCCGTGGTGGGAGTTGCGGAGGTGACCACGATGCCCGAAGGGCTCGCGTTCGCCGAGGCTGCGGCGATGCCGCTCGCGGGCATGACAGCGCTGCAGGCGCTGCGGGACCTCGCGGGGCTCACGCTCGAGGGCTCCAACCAGCGCGTGCTGGTCGTCGGGGCGTCCGGCGGGGTCGGTCACTTCGGGCTGCAGATCGCGCGGGCGGCGGGGGCTACGGTGGTGGCGGTGTGCAGCGCGAAGAACGCCGACCGGGTGCGCCGCCTGGGGGCAAGCGCCGTGGTCGACTACGCGAAGGCAGACGCCTACGCCGGACTGCCGCCCTTCGACATCGTGCTCGACTGCGTGGCGAGCGATCCTGGCCCGTTCCTTCCGCGGCTCGGCCCGAAGGGTGTCTACGTCACCTGCCTGCCCGGGCCCGCCACCCTGCTCCGTTCGGCGCTAAATCCGTTCACCAGAAAGCAGGTGAAGGTGGTCATGCTGAAGAGCAACGCGGCGGATCTCGCGCTCCTCGACGGGCTGTATGCGGCGGGCAAGCTCCAGGTCGTCATCGACTCCCGGTTCCCGCTCGAGCAGTTGGGTGCCGCCTGGGAGCGCTCCATGAGCGGCCGCGCGGTCGGCAAGATCGTCATCGACGTGGGATGAGGGTGGCCGGCCCGCTGCGTGCGCCCGGTCTGTGACCGTCCGCACCGGCGCAGCAGTGCCGTGCTGCTGCTCGCCCCCGGCGTGCTTAGGGTCGCTGGATGCTCCTCACCCTGCTCCTCCTCGCCGGCTGCCCGGACCCCGCCCGGGACAAGGCCGCCGCGGTCATCACCGACGTTCCGCCTTCCGCGCCGACGGGGGCGCCGGCGGCGGCGGCTTCCGCGCAGCCCGATGCGCCCTGGTCGAGCGCCACCGGCAGCATCGGGTTCCACGCGGCCAAGGTCACGCGGAGCCATGACGCCGTGTTCGGCCAGCAGAGCTTCTCCGTGCAGTTCGCAAGCGGCGTGCTCGCGGGTGTTCGCGCCGAGGTGCAGATCGCCTCGCTCAAGACCGACACCCCCAAGCTGGATGCCCACCTTCAGTCGGCCGACTTCTTCGACGCCGCCAACCTTCCCAGGGCCACGTTCGAGAGCACGGCCATCCGCCCCGGCGCCCCGGCCGGCACTGCGCTCGTCGGAGCCAGCCACACGGTGGAGGGTGACCTGACGATCCACGGCATCACGCGCCACATCCAGATCCCCGCGGTGATCGAGACGAGCGCCGCCGGCGTGTCGGCGCGCACGGAGTTCAGCATCCAACGGCAGGACTTCGGCATCGTCTATCCGGGGAAGGCCGACGATCTCATCGCTGACGGCGTGTTGATCCGGGCCGAGTTCCAGGCGACCCCGCCCGGATAGCCGCGGCAGGCCCGCCGCGCAGGGATCCAGCGGCGGGACGACCGCAGGGTCGTCGGCCTCGCCCGGGCGAGCGCGCCGCCAGTACGCCGCCTCGTCGCTGCCCCGGGTGATCCGTTCCGCCCTGGCGCTCGTAAGCCTGTCATGCTGGTTCCTCGCAGCTCCGCGCCGACACCGCCTGCACGGGCGTTGGCGTGGCCGCGGTCAGTCTGCTACCGGGCCCGGGTGACCCGCCCGCCGCGACTCCCCCTCCGCACGCCGCTCTCGGGGATGGACGACGCTGGCCTCGTCGCTGAGCTGGTCGCCGGTCGGGAGTCCGCGCTCGCCGAGCTGTACGACCGGTTCGCCACGCTGCTCCTCGCGGTGGGCACCCGCATCCTCAAGGACCCGCTCGAGGCCGAGGATCTGCTGCATGACGTGTTCGTAGAGGCGTGGCGGCGGGCGGGGGACTTCGATCCCGCGCGGGGCGGTGTGCGAGCCTGGCTGGTCACTCGGATGCGATCCCGCGCCCTGGACAGGTGCAAGTCACCGGGCCGGGCCCGGGCGACCGTCCTGGACGAGCGCTACTCCCATCGTCCGAGCGAGGCCGAAGCCCCAGACGGTGGGGACCACGGGCGACTCCGCATGGCCCTGCTGCGGCTCCCGGCCGACCAGCGGGCCGTGATGGAGTGTGCCTATTTCGACGGCCTGTCGAGCTCGGAGATCGCGGAGCGGCTGCAGATCCCCCTCGGGACGGTCAAGTCGAGGATGGCCGCCGGACTGGCCAGGCTCCGCGCGGACCTCGGGGTGGTGCGATGAGTCGGAAGATCCCCGTGGACGTGCTCGAGGTGCTGGTCTCCGGAGTGCGGGTCACCCCCGGTCCGGGGCTGCGCGAGCGGGTGCTGAAGAGCGCCGTGAAGCCCGGCTGGGAGCCCTGGCGGGGGAGGGTCGCCGCGCTCTGGGACCTCGACGAGGAGCGGGTGCAGGAGGAATTCGATCGGTCGGGGAGGGGAGACGAGTGGAGCGCGACCCCCTTTCCCGGGGTGATGGCCTTCCATCTCGGGGGCGGGCCGGCGACCGCGGGCGCAGACGTAGGTCTGGTGCGGATCCCCGCGGGCTTCGGGTTTCCCCTGCACACCCACTCCGGGACCGAGGAGTATGTCGTCCTGCAGGGCACGATGCGGTTTGTCGACGGACACCGGGAAGGCCCCGGCGACCGCGTGCGGAACGACGGGACCGTGAGCCACGCGTACACTGCCGAGGGCGAGGTCGTGGTCGCTGCCGTGGTGCGAGGGGAGCTGGTCCCGGGGTGGGGGTGAGCGGCCTGCCTGCAGCGGGAGCGGTGTCAAAAAAATGGATTGACATGGCTGATCCACACTGCTAATTTGCGTTCGCGTCTGCTCGTCCCAGGCTGACGCACGCGCCCGGCGTCTTCCGGGTTGATTCCAGAGGAGACCCCCCATGAACACCTTCAAGATCCTGATCGCCCTTCTCGCTGCCTTCGCTCTCGCCTCGCAGGTTGTCGCCTGCACCGGCTCGAAGGACAGCACCGACGACACCGCAGCGCAGTAATGCGCCGCGGCCCCCCGTCTCGGCGGGGCGTCGCTTCACGGAGCCCCGGTCTTCGGACCGGGGCTCTTTCATTTCTGGTGGGCCGGTGTGCGCCTACTCTACGGAGACAGGCACTCGTGTGAGTACGTAGGTGCGGACCGACGGCAGCTTGCCGAGAGTGAGCCGGACCTCGGCGAACCCGAGCCCCGGGGCGCCCTTGACCGAGGGTGTGTACCGGTGCGTCGCTGCAGCCTGACCGCCGGCCGCGATGCGGGTGTCTGCCGTGGTCTTGTACGGCGCGACGGCGTCCACCGTACGCGCGAAGGTCTGCGACCACGCCGGGGCCAGCTCCTTGCCGGCGCCGTCGAGGAGCACGACGGTGACGATGGCGGCCTTGCCGGGATTGCCGGTGGGCAGCGAGTGACCGGCGCCGGTGTTCTGGAGCGTGAGCGAGAGATCGAAGGGCTCGTTGCGGTGGATCGTCCCCGGCATCCGGACGAGCGCGGTGAGCGCGCGTGAAGGATCGGCAGCGAACGTGTGAGCGGGGCCTGCCCCATTGCTGCCGGGCACCCGCGCACCCGTCGTGGGCGCCATGTGGCACGTCTGGCACGTGGCACCCGCTGTCGCCCACCCGGACGCCTTCCATTCCGAGTAGGTGGCATAGTAGGGCTGGTCGGCCCCGGGCCAGGTGACCTCGTGGCAGGTCGCGCAGAACTCCGGGGTTTGGAGCTCGGTAGTCACGGTCACCGAGTGCGGGCTGTTGCTCGCCGCGTGGGTTCCGAGCACCGTCGCGCTGCCATCCGGAAGGGTGCGGACATGGCAGGCAACGCAGGTCACCCCCTCGGCGCGCAAGCCGGCGTCAAAGGCCTCGTTTTGCACGAGCTGCGGGCGGGAGATCGCGCCGTCCACGTACCCGTTGGCGATTCGTGCGTGCTGGTTCTGGATCGGGAGGTGGCAGGACTGGCAGAGCGTGCTGTCGCCGACGCTCGCCATGGCGGCCTGGAAGACCGGATCGGTCCAGGCGGAGCCGTGCCTGGAGGTGGCCCACGTGTCGTGGGCGGCTGCATGGCAGGCGTTGCACCCCTGCGCGGAGAGCGATGCGAGTCCGGCGGGCAGCACGTCGATGGGGATGGGGAGGGGCGAGGGGAAGAGGCGCGGTGCGGGTGGAGGGGCGGCGCTGACCGCTACGGTGGGGGCCTCGGGCGCTGGCTGTGTGGGCTCCTCCTCCGCGGGCACGGTCTTGCCCCGCGCGAGGGCGATGCCGATCGCGGCGATCGCCGCTGTGGTGACGAGCGCGAAGCGGGTGGTGGAGCTCATGGAGTGGCGGGTCTATCCCGGCCGGCCCCGTGACAGGGTAGACGCGTGCATGCGGATCGTGACGGCAATGAGCGGAGGCGTGGACTCCTCGGTGGCAGCCGGACTCCTGGTGGAGGCCGGGCACGACGTGATCGGCGTCCACATGAAGCTGCACGATGCACCGCCCGCAGGGGGGGGCGCGGACGGCAAGCACTGTTGCGGGCTGGACGATGCGCTGGATGCGCGCTCCGTCGCCGCACGGCTCGGCATCCCCTTCTACGTCCTGAACCTGGAGGAGGCGTTCAAGCGGGCGGTCATGGACGACTTCGTGGCGAGCTACCGGAAGGGCCTCACGCCCAACCCCTGTGTCCGCTGCAACGGGATCCTCAAGTTCGACATCCTCATGGCCCGTGCCCGTGCCCTCGGCGCAGACGCGCTTGCCACCGGACACTACGCGCGCGTCGAGGGGGGCAGGCTCTACACCGCGGTCGACCGCGACAAGGACCAGTCCTACTTCCTCTACCCGATCCGGCCCGAGGCCCTCGAGCGCACGCGGTTTCCACTGGGCGGGATGACGAAGCCGGAGGTCCGCGCCCACGCAGAGAGGATGGGCCTTCGCACGGCTCGCAAGCCGGAGTCGATGGAGGTGTGCTTCATCCCGGACGACGACCACGCGCGGTTCGTCGCAGAGCACAGCCCGGGGGACGACTCGGGCGAGATCGTCACGGAAGCCGGCGAGGTGCTCGGTCGGCACGACGCATTCCACCGGTTCACCGTCGGGCAGCGGCGTGGGCTCGGAATCGCCGCTGCAGAGCCGCTCTACGTGCTCAGCATCGATGCGGACCTGCGACGCGTGGTCGTCGGGCCCGCCGAGCGGCTCGAGCACGTGGGCCTGGACGCTGCGGGGGTGCACTGGATTCGTCGGCCGGAGCCGGGTGAGTCCGTGGAGGCCCGGGTGCGGCACCGCGGCGCGCGCATCCCCTGCGAGGTCGACGAAGTGGGGGACGGAATCCGCGTGCGGTTCGTGGCCCCCGCGCGCGCGGCGGCCCCGGGCCAGGCGGTCGTGCTCTACGTGGGCGACGAGGTGCTCGGCGGGGCAACGATTCGTCGCGCGTGGACCCTGCCCGCGGCCCCGACGGAGTAGTGGGCCGCATGAACTACCGGTTCCAGAACCGCGCACTGCTCGAACAGGCGCTCACCCACACGAGCTTTGCCTCCGAAGCGCGCATCCCCTCCAACCAGCGGCTCGAATTCCTTGGCGACGCTGCGCTCAAGCTCCTCGTCGCCGAGCTGCTCTACGCGCGGTTCCCCGACTGGCCGGAGGGGAACCTCTCCACCACGCTCGGTCGCCTCGTGGGCAACGCCCACATCGCCCAGTTGGCGCGGGCCGCGGACCTCGGCACGTCGCTGCGCCTCGGCCGAGGGGCGCGCAGCATGGCCGACGCAGACCGGGAGAACGTGCTGGCGGACGCCTTCGAGGCGGTGATCGGCGCGGTGTACGAAGATGGCGGGTTCGAGGCCGTCCGGGCGGAGTTCGGGCCGGTGTTCGGCGCGGTCATCTCGCGGATGGACGGTCCCGCCGAGGATCCCAAGAGCCGGCTGCAGGAGCGCGAGCAGAAGGCCGGGCGCGCGGTCCCGGACTACCGCACACTGCGGGAGGAGGGCAGGGATCACGAGAGGGTGTGGATCCTGGAGCTGCGCGTGAACGGGAAGACGTACGGACCCGTCGGCGGCAAGAGCAAGAAGGCGGCCCAGATCGAGCTCGCCGCGATCGCCCTGGCGGACGCCTAGAAACCCGGGAGCGTCCCGACTTCGGCGACGGAGCTGCGCCCGAGCACGCCCTTCTGGTCGCCCTCGATGTAGACGATCTCCTCGAAGCTGGCGCGGTGTCCGTGGTCGTCGACCTCGGGCCGGATCGCGAGCATGCCCGCCATGCGAACCGGGTTGAGCTTGTGGAGCTGGTTGCGGCGCAGGAAGGTGGCGAGGTGTGCGCTGCGCGGAAAGCCGACGCTGGTCCAGCCCTGCCTGCCGAGGATCCGGTGGCCGACCGTCTCGGACTGGGAGAGCGTCATCCGGTGGTTGACCGCCCAGGCCTGAGCGAAGATCACCATCTCCCCGAGGGTCTTCCACCGGGAGGCGAAGCCGCAGGAGGCGCGGATGCAGTCGCGAGCCACACCGAGCACTGCAGGCTCCTTGTCGTCGGGCGAGGCGAAGGTGACGGTCGTCCCGAAGTCCCCGTAGGCGCTGCCGTCGGCCGGGCCGAGGTCCAGGCTGACGAGGTCCCCGGGCGCGAGCTTCACGCGGGCGTCGGCGCGGTGGAGGAAACGCGCCGGACCGTGGGGACGAACCCGGATCTCCGGTGCATGGAACCATCCCTGGAATCCGTGCTCCCCAAGGCGCGTCTCCGCGATCTCGAAGATGTCCCGGGCGGTCATGCCGGCTTCCAGGCGGCGAACGACGTCGGCGGTGAGCGCGATCGCGCGGCGCTGTGCGTCGTCGAAGGGTTGAAAGGCTTCAGGCAGGCTCACACGAACTCGCGTCGGCCGGGAGCGTAGCACGCGAGATAGGGGCGCGTTGCCCGTTCCGCCCCGTTCCCAGATCGAGACTCCTACCGATGCCCAAACCAGCGCCGACCTCGTCCAGGCCCACCGTCGTGCGGTCTTTCATGCTGTGGTTGTTCGACGTGCCGCACGGCGAGCCCTATGTGATGACCACGGTGGATTTTCGCTGGGAGCGTGCACTCGCCTGGATCGAGGCACAGAATGCGCGGGAGGGCGCGCGCATCACGACGCAGCACCTGTTCACCGCTGCTGTGGGTCGGCTGTTCCGCGAATTCCCCGAAATCAACGCGCGCATCTTCGACAACGTCATCCACCCGCTCCCCACGGTCGACGTCGTGATGCCCGTCAACCTGCTCGGCTCCGGCATGGACCGGGAGCTCTCCATGGTCGTGGTGCGCAACGTCGACCGGCTCAACCCGCGCCAGGTCGCGGACAGGCTGCGCCCCCAGGTGAAGCAGGAGCGGGAGGGCAAGACGGAGAACGCCTTCGTCCGCACGATGGTCCGCTTCGGTTCGCGGAGCCCGGGCGTGTTGCGGTTCGCGCTCTCACAGGTGGCCACGCTCGCGCACGATCCCCGCGGCGCCGCGTTCCTGAGCCGTTCGCTGCCCCTGTCGACCCTGATCACCAACGTGGGCGCCGCACTCACCGAGGCTCCGGGCCTTCGTTTTCGAGCGGTGGCCTTCTCTCCTCCTTCGAAGCTCATCCACATCGGTTCGGTGTTCGGCGTCGGGCCGCTGGAGCGCGCTGCGGTGGTCGAGGGCAAGGGGGAGGCGGAGCGGATCGTGGTCGGTACGGTCCTGCCGGTGGGCTTCATGTTCGACCATCGGCTGGTGGATGGCGTGAAGGCCGGCCGCATCCTCTCCCGGTTGAACGAGCTGGTGCAGGATCCCGCAGCGACCTGGGGGGACGCATGTTGACATGGACGGGCGCAGGCGCCGTGGAGAGGCCGCGGGTGGTGCAGATCCGCGTTCAACGAAGCTACCCGGGTCGAGTGCGCGCTGGCGCTCCGGTGCCCACGCGCTCCATGACCGGTGCAGAGGTGGCAGCCAACCTGCGGTTCTTCACGGCCGGCGGGCCACGTGTGCTGCCCGTGACCGGTCTGGTGCTCTCGGGCGTGGGGGTGGCCAGCCGGCCGGACCTCGCGCTCATGATCCAGGAGGCCAGGGCCCTCGGGATCAAGCGCATCACGCTGCACGCCGGGGTGGAGGATCTGGAGGCGTTCCATCCCACGCTCGGCGTGGACCTCGTGACGCTCCCGTTGCAGCCGAGCGAGAGCGGGCCCTCCCTCTCTGCCGGGGCTGAAGCGCTCCTGGCGTGCACCCGGGCAGGCCTGTCCGGCAGCTCCAACACCGTGCTCGACGCCGCTTCGCTCCCGTTGCTCTCCGCGGTCGCCCGGATCGCAGCCTCTGGCGGGGCGACCGGCCACACCTTCACGTTTCCGTTCCCGGTGGACGGCGGGGCTCCAGGGGAGCTCCCGCCTGCCCCGCGCGCGGTGGCGGCGCTCGGTCCCGCGGTCGCCATCCTGCGTGCCGCGAACGTGCCCTGCGCGATCAAGGGACTGCCCGCCTGCTACCTCGGCGAGCTGGGGGTGGATCTGCGCCGGAGCGGAAACCGCTGGTACGTGGACGCGGATCGTCAGCTCGAGCGCGCCTTGCTGTTCTTCCCTGAGGTGGTCGCGTTCCACAAGGGGGACGTCTGCCGGTTCTGCTCGCGCGACGGTTCGTGTGACGGCTTTTTCGCCGCGTATCTACGCCGGGCGGGTTTCCCCGCGCTCACCGCGATCTGAACCGCTCCGCCGAGCCTACTTCAGCGTGCGCAGGGCGGCGTTGGCATTGTAGAGCACGTAGCGATCCGTCGTCGCTTCACGCTTGGCGACGAGGACGTCCAGCACAGCCTTCTTCTGCTCCGCAGGCAACCCCTGCGCGCCGATGTTGCCGAGCGCCCAGATGCCCGCCAGCTGGCTCCGATCATTCGGGCCGAAGCTCGCGACATAGGCGCTCAATGCAGGCACGGCTTCCTTCACGCACAGGCGCCCGAGCGCGTCGGCCGCTGCGCGCTGCACGAGCGGATCCTGGTCCGTCTGCAGGACGTCGATCAGCGCCGGGCCGGACAGGGTGGCCTGCGTGTAGGCGAGCGACTCGATGGCATTGAGCTTGGTCTTCTGCGAGTTGTCCTTCAGCGTCTTGATCAGCGCGTCCCAGACGAGCGGATCCTCGTAGTTCTGGGCGATGTGGGCGCCGTCTTCTCGCATCACCGGGTTCTCGGAGCCGATCGCGTGCGCGATGTCGGCGGCTGTGGGGCTGCAGGCGGTGAGCAGCAGCAGGGCGACGAACGAGATCACGAGGCCTCCCCGGAGGCGCGCGCAGGCGCGGGATCGGGTGTCTGCTTGGTGTACTGCTGCGCGTACTTCTTGTAGTACCCGTAGCTGCCGGACCGTGGGTCGATCTTGTTGAGCACGGCGCCGATGGGCTCGATGCCGGCGCCTTCGAACCGCGCCCGGACGTCGGAGAGCATGCGGCGGGTGGTCTTGCCCGCTTCGATGACCATGACTACGCCCTTGCTCGCGCGGCTCAACGCGATGGCGTCGGAGACGGCGAGCATCGGGGGCGCATCCACGATGACCATGTCGTAGGTGCGGACGAGCTCGGCGAACATGGAGCGAAGACGCAGGCTCTCGACGAGCCGGCCCGGGTTGGACGGGAGCGGGCCGCTGGTGAGGATGCTGAAGTTCGGCACCGGAGTGTCCTGGATTGCGTCAGCCAGGTTCGCTCCCCCGGAGAGCACGGTGGAGACGCCCGTCTGGTTGGTCAGCGCGGGGAACGTCTTGTGCTGGGTCGGGCGACGAAGGTCGCAATCGACGACGATGACGCGCTTTCCATCGGCCGCGAGGCAGATCGCCAGGTTCGTGCAGAACGTGCTCTTGCCCTCGCCCGGTATGCTCGAGGTCACGCTCAGCACGTTGATCTGCTGGTCCACTCCGGCGAACGCGATGCCGGAGCGCACTGCGCGGTAGCTCTCCGCCAGCGGGTCCGTAGGCGGAACGGAGTCGATGAATCGGCCGTTCTTGAGCTTGTACCTGGGGATGAACCCGAGAACCGGCAGTGACCAGGCGATCTTGACGTCTTCCTGGCTGCGGATCGAGTCATCGATGTACTCCAGCAGGAACACGAGCGCCGCTCCGGCGCACATACCCACCAGGCTGCCCAGGATGATGAAGGCCAGCAGCTTCGGTGAGTCCGCGCGGTCCGGCTGCTTGGCTGGCTCCACCATCTTCATGTCGGAGACGGCCATGGCTTCGGCCACGGCCATCTGGTACTGCTGCTCGAGCAGCGCCTCGTAGACGGACTGGGTTGCGGAGACCGCGAGCTGCAGCTTGGCGAGCTTGCGGGCCTTCTGGGGAAGGGCCGCGCCCTCCTGCACGGTGGCCTGCAGCGTGCTGGTGAGCTGATCCTTGCGCTTGTACAGGCCCGCGATCTGGACCTGGAGCGTCTCCATCGCCGGATCGAGCTCGTGCGACTCGCGCTGGGAGGCCTCGATCTCGGACAAAACCGCCTGGATCTGCTTGTCCATCGCGATTACGTCCGGGTGGACCTCTGTCTTGTCGAGGAGCGCCTGGCTGCGTCCGAGGCGCAGGTCGGTGAGCTTGTCGCGCAGGGACTTGAGCGTGCTGTTGGTCGCCGAAGACGAAGGGGCGACGAGCTCAGGGGTCTCCCGCAGGTTCTGCGCCCCGCGTTCGTGCAGCTGCGCCGTGGCGTCGTGGATCTCGGCGTCGGTGTTGTTCAGGTCTCCGATCAGGGTGTTCACCCGACCGACAGCGCCCTTGGTCTCGGAGTCGAGCTCGATGACCTGCTCGTCGGCCTGTCCGGCGGCCAGCGCAGCGAGGTCGCGGTCGTACTGTGCGTCGAGATCGCCGAGCTGACTCTTCACGAAGGTCACCGCATCCGCGGTGTCCTGCTTCGCGGCGTCCACCGACATCTTCAGGAACACGTCCACCGCGGTGTCCGCGACCAGCGCGGAGAGCTCGGCGGTGTTGGCCTCGCCCTGCACGTCGAGGATCTCGGTGCCCTGCTCCTGCTCGAGGCTCATCACCGGGAGGGAGAGGATCGTCCCGTCGATCCCGGGGGAGATGATCTTCTCGGGGGTGAGGAGCTTCCCGTACATGTCACGGAGCTGCAGGCGCCACACGACCTCTTCCAGCACGGGCCGCATCTCTGCGAGCGCGATCTTCGTCTCGATGTCGTCGCTCGATCCGTTCAGGGCGGAGGCCATCGACCCGAGGTCCAGATCACCCAGGATGGAGAGCGAGGCATCGGATGCCGTCACATCGATCTTTGTCGTGGCGACGTAGTGCTTTGGCAGCACCAGCGCGAGCACGCCGGCCCCGATCGTGAAGAAGATGACCGCCTGAAGGAAGATCCACTTCCGTCGAAGCAGGGCGTGCCAGATTTTGAGCAGTTCCATTTTTTCTCGCCTGCATCGCGCCGGGAAAGCCGATTCGAGGGCCGTCCGTATAGCCGTGACCTCCCCCCGTTGCCAAGCCCTTCGAACATCGTTGACGAAGAGGCTAGAACCCGGCTACCTGCGGCGCACATGTGCAACCCCCTCTCCACCCGCCTCCCCTACGGGCCCCTGTGTGCAGTCGCCCTCGCCCTGCTCGCTTCCGGCTGCACGCCGAAGAACATGCCTGAGAACGTGGCGAAAGCTGGTGTTGAGCTCTCGGTTCCCGCTGCTGAGAGCTACAAGCTCGGCGCTGGGGACTCCATCAAGATCACCGTCTGGCGCCACGAGGACCTCACGATGGAGGTCACGATCGCACCCGACGGCACCATCTCGTACCCGTTGATCGGTCAGGTGCAACTCGCGGGGAAGACGCCCGACGAGATCGTGCACACGTTGCGGGAGGCGATTGCAAAATATTACGTCGATGCGCAGCTTGCCGTGAACATCACCTCCGTCACCAACCAGAAGGTCCTGGTGCTCGGAGAGGTCGCGAACCCCGCCGTGCTCCAGATCACGAACGAGCTCTCGATCATGGAGGCGCTCGTCCGAACGGGCGGCATCAACCAGGACGCGCACACCAGCAACATCCTGTTGATTCGTGGTGGCATGGACAAGCCCCAGCTCTACACGATCAACGTCGATGCGATCTTCCGCACGGGGGACATGTCCCAGATGGTGTACCTGCAACGCGGCGACATCGTCGTGGTGCCGCCCAAGACCATCACGAACGTGACGCGGTTCTTCCAGCGGGTGAGCTCGGTGATCGGGCCGGCCGTGAGCGCCTCGACCATCTACCGAAACGTCGTGTACGGCCAGTCAATCGGCGGCAACTAGCCCGGTGCGCCAGGAGCTCGGGGTCGGATGAACCGCGGTATCGCTTTCCTCCTAGCAGCTCTCGACGCAGTGTGCGTCGTGTTCGGGCTTGTGTGTGCGTGGGCGTTCTGGCTGTGGCTCGCGCCCAACCTGCAGCGGCTGCTCCAGGTGCAGCTCTGGGAGCTGATGCTGCCGAATCCGTGGATGCCGGCCGGTGGCGTGTACGTGATCGTGTGGCTCGTGGCGCTGCGGCAGCTCGGGCTCCACGACCCCGGGCGCATGGGGTCCAGCGTCAACATCCTCTCGGCTGTGAGCCGGTCGGCCGTGGCGGTGGCCGTGTTCACGATCTTCTCGAACTTCCTGTTCGCCGAGCGTGTCTACCCGAAGGGCCTCGTGGTGCCGTTCATCGCGTTCGCATGGGCCTGGCTGGCGTTCGTACGCCTGGCCACCTGGCGGATGCTGTTGAGGCTCGAGAAGCCCCCCACGGCCTCCAACGCGCTCATCGTCGGCATCGGTGAGGACGGCGCCGCGATGGCCGAGCACATCTCCCGACACGCCCGGCACGTCTGCTCCGTCGCCGGGTTCCTGCGCACGGAGACATCCGGCCCCGCCGTCGTGCCGGTCGAGCGCATCCTCGGCACCGTGGACGACCTCCCGGGGCTCGTCAACGCCCACGACATCCGCCTCGTGATCCTCGCGACGCGGCAGATTGCCCGTCGCGATGCCCTCAAGCTCGCGGTCAAGGCCGACCACATGGGCCTGCGGGTGCTGCAGGCGCCGTATTCCTGGGGCGCCGTGAGCCCCAGGCTCGGGTTCGCTCGCCTCGGGGACCTCGATCTCATCGACTTCGTCGGCATCCAGTACCCCACGCTGGGCGAGCAGATGAAGCGGGCGTTCGACATCACGGCCGTGCTCGTCGGCGGGTCTGTCATCCTGTTGCCGCTGCTCTTTGTCGCTGCGTTCATCAAGGTGCAGGATCGAGGACCGGTTTTCTACGTCGGCAAGCGAATCGGCAAGGGCGGGCGTGCTTTCGGCTTCTACAAGTTCCGGTCGATGATCGTCAACGCCAACGCGATGAAGGATGCGCTGCGGGAGAAGAACGAGGCCGACGGGCGCCTCTTCAAGATCGCCCAGGACCCCCGGATCACGCCATTCGGTCACTTCATCCGCAAGTTCTCGATCGACGAGTTCCCCCAGTTGATCAACGTCCTGCGCGGCGACATGAACCTGGTCGGGCCGCGAGCCCTTCCCGCGGAGGACCTCACGGGCATCGAGTCCGATGCCGAGATGCAGTACTGGTTCGACCAGCGGTCGAAGGTCATGCCCGGAATCACCGGGCTGTGGCAGGTTTCTGGTCGTTCAAACCTTGGGTTCGCCGACATGATGCGGCTGGACATCGCCTACATCCAGAACTGGTCGTTGTGGCTCGACCTGCAGATCCTGGTCAAGACGGTGCCCGCGGTGCTGAAGGGGCGCGGGGCGAAGTAGCTGATCCGCCCGAGCGGACCCGCTCGAGCAGGGTGTGCGCCAGTGCAGGCGATGCGCGTTACGGCCGTGTGCATGCGCACTTTCGTCCTCCTGCTCCCGCTCACGGGCTGCCTTCCAGACCTGCCGCCGGCGGATTCTGGCGACTGCGCTGGAAACGGCGACTGCCCCGCCGCCTGTGGGAACGGGGTCGCGGACCCGGGGGAGCTCTGCCTCACCGTCGGTGAATCGACCGCCACCGGTGGGAATGCGGTCTTCATCGGCCCCATCGCGGACTTCGATCTCGACGGCACCGAGGACATCCTGTTCGCGAGCAACGACGACGATGCCCTCGTGCTCTCGGTTGGCTACGGCGACGGGAGCGGCGGGCTCGTGCTCCGGCGCATCGATGGCGGCGACCTCTCCGGGTTCGTCGACTCCTACCAGTGGGCCATGGCCGACTTCGACGGGGACGGCGACCCCGACGTGGCCGGTGTCGGCTACCTCGACCCGGAGGGGTACACGCTCCGTGTGTGGCTCAACGACACGGGCGACCTCTGGATTGCCCACGACTACACGATCGGCGCGGAGCCCACATCGGCGGTGCTCGCGGCGGACTTCGACGGTGGCGCGGTGGACCTCCTGACATTCGGGGAGACCGGGGGCAGCCCCAACGCCCACGGTGAGCACTGGACGCTGTGGGCCGGCGATGGCGCGGGGGCCTTCGAGGTCGCGGAGGACGGAATCTTCCCGGGCGCATCCGGGCCCTTCCGGCGCCCGATCGACCTCAATGGGGACGAGGTCCCAGACGTGCTCACATTCGAGAACGACCTCGCGACCAACACGGCCTATGCGGGGGACGGTGCCGGCGGGTTCTCGGCGGTGTTCTCCTTCTCGATGCCGGACAAGATCGACGCCTGCCTTCAGAGCTACCTCAGCTGGAACGGCGACGATGCCAGGGATGTCGATGGCGACGGCAGCATCGACATCTTCGGCTGGTGGGAGGACACCTGCTCGTCCGGCGCCGGGGCGCGCGGGCCCGGCGTGCACCTCTCCACGGGGCACGGCTTCACATTCGTGCAGAGCGAGGTCGATGGGATGCCGCAGAGTGGCTGGCTCGACCTGGATGCTACCGGGGAGAAGGACGATCTGGTCGACTGGGGTGAGGTCGAGGGAGAGGTCGTCATGTCCAGGTTCTCCAGCGAGGCGGACGGCACGTTGTCCTTGACCGGAACTGCTGATCTCGGGGTCGGCCCTGCCGGGCCTGCGGGCTGGGCCGACGTGGACGGGGACGGCGACGACGACATGCTCGTTACAGAGCGCGACGTCGTGACCGTCTGGCTGGTTGGCGACTGATCGGCGAAGGCACCCTTGTCATGTCAAGAGATCGATGTTAGCCTCCCGCACAACCCTTCATGCCCGTCTTCGCGCGATTCGTGGTGCTCAACCTCCTTCCGGCGGCGATCGTGCTCGCGCTCGGCTACACGACGTTGTTCGGAGGGAACGGCCTTTTCCACGCACGCCGGGTGGACGCGGAGCTGATCGCGGCCAATCGGCATCGCGAAGAGGTCGATGCCGAGGTCGCGCAACTCCAGCGTGAGGTGGATCAGCTTCGGAGCGACGATGCCACGATCAAGCGTGCCGCTGCAGAGGATCTCCTGCTCGTGCCGAAATCGAGCACCGTGTACCGGTTCGCGGAGACCGCCACCGCGCACTGAGCCTCTCGGGCTGTTCACCGCGAACCCGGTTTCTGGTTACTCCCCGCGCGCCTATCGGAGTGTTCAATGCGTATCGGTGTGATCGGCGGCAGCGGGCTGTATGAGATGGACGGGCTCGAGAACGTGCGGGAGGAGAAGGTCTCCACGCCGTGGGGTGATCCGTCGGACAACCTCATCATCGGAAGCTTCGGCGGCGTCGAGCTCGTGTTTCTTCCGCGCCACGGCCGGGGCCACCGGTTCAATCCCTCCGAGGTGAACTACCGCGCGAACATCTTCGCGTTGAAGCAGGCCGGCGTGGAGTGGATCGTGTCGGTGAGCGCCGTCGGCTCCCTCCGCGCGGACATCGCCCCTGGGCACATCGTGCTCATCGACCAGTTCATCGACAAGACGTTCAAGCGCCAGAACACCTTCTTCGAGAAGGGCATCGTGGCGCACGTCGCTTTCGGGGACCCTGTGTGCGGCACCCTGCGCGGGTTCCTGCTGCAGTCTGCGCGGGACGCCGGCGCGATCGTCCACGACGGCGGCACGTACGTCTGCATGGAGGGGCCTGCGTTCTCGACGCGCGCCGAGTCCAACCTGCACCGGTCCTGGGGCGCCAGCGTGATCGGGATGACCAACATGCCCGAGGCAAAGCTGGCTCGTGAGGCGGAGATCTCCTACGCCACCCTCGCGATGTCCACCGACTACGACTGCTGGCATCCCGAGCATGATGCGGTCACCGTCGAGCAGGTCATCGCGGTGCTCCACCAGAACGCCGCGCTCGCCAAACAGGTCATTCGGAACGTCGTTCCGCATATCCTGTCGTTCAATCAGCCTTCTCCTCATTCGTCGGCGCTCGCGACGGCCATCCTCACCCCACCGAGCGCCGTCTCGGCGGAGACGCGCCGGGCGTTCGCTCCCCTGATCGGCAAGTACATGCCCGCGTAGGCGGGCCCCGAGGTGTCGATGATCCGTTCCCTGCCTCTGCTGCTGTTGCTCACCGGGTCGCTCTGCGCCTGCGTCTCGGCCAATCGGGTGACGCGCGCCGCTGCCCAGATCGATCTGGGCGGTGCCTACTACCGTGAGGGGAACCCCGAAGCCTCGATCGAGGCGCTGCGTCGGGCCGAGGATCTCGACCCGCGCAACTGGAGGGCCCCGAACATGCTCGGTATCGCGCTCCTCTCCAAGGGGTTGCCGGACGAGGCGGAGACGGAGTTCAAGCGGGCGCTGAAGATCGATCCGGGCGAGGCCGAGATCCTCGTCAACTACGGGGCGATGAAGCTCCGTCAGGGCAAGAACGACGAGGCCATCGCCATGTTCACCAAGGCGATGGGTGACCTCGACTATCGCAACGTCGCGCTGGTGCTCTCCAACCTGTCGCTGGCCTATTCGGAGTCCGGGCGGTACCAGGAGGCGGTGAACTCGGCGCGAGAGGCCACCCGTCGGGCACCCACGCTGTGCCAGGGGTGGTTCCACCTCGGGCTCGCGGAGGAGAAGAGCGGGCACCCCGACGAGGCGGTGACCGCCTATTCGGGCCTGATCGAGAACTGCCCGACCGAGTCCGACGGTGCGCGGGTCCGGATTGCCTGCCTGCAGGCGCACGGCCCCTCTCCAGAGCTCGGACGCGAGGCCCTCCGAGGGCTCGTCGAACAGACCCGCGGAACCCCGCTCGGGGACCAGGCGCGCGCCTGCCTGACAGGGTCATGAGCCCCGGCGAGGAGCTGCGCGCAGCGCGCGTAGCGATGGGGCTGACGCTCGAGGAGGTGGCCGAGCGCACCAAGATCCACGTGCGCTACCTCGATGCCCTCGAGCGGGACGACACGTCCGCGTTCCCGTCGGGGCCGTTCCTCACGGGGTTCTCCAGGAAGTACCGGGCCCTCGTCGGGTTGCCGGAGCGCGCGGCGCCCTCGCTCGCGCCCGTGGTGGCCCAGCCCGAGTACACGACGACCGTCACGAGCCCGGCGCACCCGTCGTCCCGCACTCGCCTGCGCGCGGTCCGAACGGCGGCGATCGGCGGCGGAATAGCCGTGGTCGGGCTCGCGCTGCTCAAGATCTTCGACGCTGCGACTCCCGCGGCGGAGCCCGAGATCGGCGAGCCGAAGGACCTCGCGGTGCAGGTGGACGTAGAGGAGGCCGTGCGCGCGCGGGTCGACACCGACGGCGAGCGCAAGTTCGCCGACGCTGTCCGGCCCGGAAGGGCGCTCACGTTCGAGGGCCGCGACGAGCTCCGGCTCGAGCTCGAGACGCTCGACGGGGTCAACCTCACGTTCCAGGGCAAGCCGCTCAAGCCGCTCGGCCATCAGTCGCGGCCGCGCAGGCTCGTGTTCATCGACGACGGCGGTTGATTGGCCCGGGTGCGGGAGGCCGACACGACGGTCGACGCGATCGTGGTGGGCCGACTCGACGTCGGCGAGCAGGATCGCGTGTTCCGGCTGCTGACAGCCGAGTCCGGGTTGGTCTCCGGCTGGGCGAACCGGGCGAGGGCCGCGCGCAGCCCGTTCGCGGTGCTTGATCTCGGGGTGCGGGTGTCCGTCGGCGTGAGGCGACGGCCGCGATCCGAGGTGGGCGACCTCGTGACCATCACCGGGGTGCAGGTGGTGGAGCCTCGCATCGGGGTCCGTGGCGATCTGGACCGTCTCGGGCCGGCCGCCCTCGCGTGCGAGCTGGCGGCCGGCCTCGGCACCACGGTCCCGGACCCGAGGCTGTTCGGCTGCCTGGAGACGGCGCTCCTGCTGCTCGACCAGCACCCTGAGCTGCCCGGGACCGGCTTCCTCGCGGCCCTGGTCGCGAAGCTGCTCACCTTCGCCGGGCTCGCGCCCGCGTTGGAGCGCTGCCCGGGGTGCGGTGCAGCGCCAGAGCGGCCGATGGCCTGGTTCGCAGGCGGGGGCGGAGCGTTTCACGTCGAGCACCTCCCGCCGGATGCGGCGGGTGCGCCCCGGATCGAGCTGGAGGCCCTCACGACGCTGGCCTCCCTGCGCCGGATGCCCTTGCTCGACGCATACGCGGTCGCGGGAGAGCTCGCCCCGATGCTCGCGCTGGCGGAGTGGCACCTCGGCCACTCCCTCCGCGCACGCGTCTGGCTCCAGGGTTAGCCCAAGGCTGTGCAGCTGCTCCTCCTCCCTCTGCGCCTCGTCGCGAGCCTCGCGGGCTGCCTCGCCGCGCCGGCGGACACTGCGGCCTCCGGCACCATCGCGTGGTCCGGGTACGTGTACACCGGCCCCCAGGACGACGTTGACTACACCGACGGCGATGCGGGGATCAGCTTCACCGCAGACGATGCGGAGCCGGTGGCGGCAACCGCGCCGTACCCGGACTACCCGGGCTACTGGAGCGCGAACGTGCCGCCTTCCACGCTGGTCACCGTGCGCGTGGAGACCGATCCCCCGGCGGTCTGGCGGGTCACCACGCCCGACCGGGACGCGTCCTGGTTCCGTGGAGCGCTGCTTGGAGCTGAGGCCTCCGAGATCGACGCGCTGCTGGCCGGGCTCGGCGCGCCGGCTCGGGGCAGCTCTGCGATGGTGATCGGGAGCCCCTGGGACGACGGGTGGGACTGCGCGAACGTCCGCGTCGCCGGTACCGTTCCGCTCTGTTTCGTCGTGGACTCGACTGGCGTGGTCACCCCCGTGGATTCTGGCGACATCAGCTACTTCGTGGCGCCCGAGGTGCCCGCTGGCGCAGTGGACGTGGAGAGTGGGCTCGGCGGGGTGTCGACCTACACGCTCGCGGAGGGCGAGGTCGGGATGGCGTTCTGGTTTGTGGGGAAATAACGGATGAAAGCTCATCGTATCGAAGTCATCGTGTTCCTGGCGTTCACCGGCTGCGTGCCGAAGGCCACGAACGTGACCATGTCCGGGACCGTCTACGACGTTCCGAACGCCGCCGGCAGCGTCGTCGGGGGGGCGACCGTCCGAACCCTGGATGGAACGGGCGCGCTCGTCGAGGAGGCGACGACCGACGAGGGGGGCGCGTTCACTGCGGCCGTGCCCGCGGGGGAGGGGTTCTTCGTGCAGGTCGATGGCCCGAGCGGCGAGGGGTACGTTCCGACGGCGTTCTCCGGGACCGCCGGACTGAACGACTTTGATGCGGGGATCGGCTTTCCATGGGTCGCGGCCCCGGACTGGTTCGCCGCCCTGCAGGCCGACTGGGCGGGATGCCCCGGCGCGGATGTGGCCGGCGTGCCGGGGAGCGGCGTGGCCGTCGTCGGCGAGGTGCGGATGTGGATGAACATCAGCGATATCGACATGATGCCACTCCAGGTGGGCGCGGACGTCGTGGTGAGCCCGGCCTCGGGGGTCGAGGTCTCGGGTTGCTACCACGATGGCGATGGCGCCTATGACCCGACGGCGACCGGCACGGGGCCCGACGGGCTCTTCGCGGTGTTCGGGATCGCGCCCGGCACCGCCAGTGGCGGACTGGCGGCGACAATCGAGTACGACGACACCTCGGGTGTCCGGCGCCCTGTGATCTACCAATACACGGCAGAGGATGGAGGCCTCGTCCCCATCTACCCGACCTTCGTATACGACGAGTGACGGACGAACGGCTGCCGTCTGTGGCTTTTTCACGTTGAACGGTTGACCGGCTGCCCGGATTCCGCTACGGTCGCGCGGTCGCTTTCGACAACTCCCCGTTCCTACCCGCTTTCGCTTTCAAAAAGCCACCGGAGAATTCCACATGGGTCAGATGATCACCAAGCCCGACGCCAACCCCGTCCTCCTCGCCGTCCTCAACCTCGTCGGCGCCGGCGGGTTGGGCTACTTCCTGCTCGGCCAGAAGAAGAAGGCCTACATCACCTGGGGCATCATCATCGGCGTCTCGGTGATCTCCTGCGGGTTCCTCTCGATCATCGCGCTGTTCTCCTGGGTCACCGCGTACGACATCTACCTGCTGAGCCAGAAGGCGCAGACCGGCCAGGCCATCGGCGAGAACGAGAACGGCCTCGACTTCCTGAACGCGATCTTCAAGGACTGACGCGCTGACGGGCTCCCGGGCCCGTCATCGACAGCCGGGTCGGCCATTCGTGGCCGACCTGTGTTGTTTTTCTGGAGTCTTTTTCCGCTCGGCCAAAGGGTCTGGGGGTACGCCCCCAGATAGACAGGGTCATGCCTGCCATCGCGCGCTTCGACGAACCCTACGCGCGGCTTTTACGCGGCTTCGTCGAGCAGGGGCTGCCGGATGGCACGCGGGCCCGAACCCCCGCGGGGGATTTCGCCGTGGACCAGCTCCTCCGCCAGCAGGGCGGGATCGTCCTGCGGTTCCCCGCCCACGACGCTGCGATGGACGACGGCTGGAACTACTCCGTGAAGGTCCTCCCTGGCCTCGGGGATCGGGTGGCCGTGCGGTGCGCCGAGACCCTTTTCCGGCACGTGTGGGACCGCGCGACCTCGCCGGAGCTCCAGGCCCAGCCTGGTGAGCCTCCGGTGGACCTCGCGGGCATCATCCTCGCGACCGTGAAGGAGCACAACCGGTCCTTCGGAGAATGGGTGGAGGGCGGGGGTGAGGTCGGTCGGATCGAGCGCGCGGAGCACCCCGACGACCCCGCGGACACCCTGCACCCGGACTTCCAGCGATGGCTGGTGGACCTGTACAAGCAGGGAAAATCCCTCTCCGATGGTCCCGCGTCCGGGTGGTGGGGCTCCACGGACCGTCGCTCGGTCGGCGCCGGGATCACGGCAGGGAGCGGCGCAGACCCCTTCTACCGGCTCGGCCCGGACGCGGGCGAAGCGCTCGACAGCGCGCACCTCGAGCACCTCCACAGCATGAAGACCGCCGGCAGCGCCGCCTGGATCGTCGCGGCCGTGATGATGCTCGTGGCCTGCGGGGGGCTGTCGTTCCACGGGTGGCAGGGCTGGCAGGCGTTCCAGGGGTACAGCCTCGGCGCTGTGCCCTACTACATGCTGGCAGACACCTTCGGCGGGTTCGTCGCCCTGCTGTGGATCCCTCTCGGCCAGGCGCTGCGCTCGCCTCAACAGCGCTGGCTCTTCCGGCGGGGGCCGTCTGCCGCGCGCTTTGTGATCATCGGTCTTGCCGTATGTGGGATGCTCCCGTGCGCCGGGCCATGCTGTCTCGCCGGCTTCCCGGTAGGCGGATGGATCGTGTACCTGATGCTGGACGCGAGGGCGAAGCGCCTGCTGAAACCGTGAGCGGTTCGCCACGGGCGCCAGAGAGCCGTTAGGCTTCGCGTGCCCGAGGTCCTCCATGCGTTTTCTTCTCCTCCTCCCCGTCGCTGTCCTCCCCTTCGCCCTGCTCGGTTGCACCGGCAAGGCCGACGACACGTCCAACCACGACAGCGCGGACACGGACACCGACACGGACACCGATGCCGACTCGGATGCAGACGACACCGGCCCGGCGCCCACCGCGGTGCTCACGGGTTCGGTGGCAGCCTACGACGGCGTGGTGGCCGCCGACATCGAGGTGCAGGCCTGCGTGACGATCTGCTTCTCGGGGCGCACGGACAGCACCGGCGTGTTCACGTTCACCGAGATGGACGCGGGCGAGTACAAGATCGATGTCGTCGGTGAGGCGGTGGAGGGCAAGGACTACGGGCGCATGCGGGTCCAGGCCATCCTCGAGGATGGGGCGACGTGGACGACTCCAGGCGCCATGTTCATGCCGCAGATGGTGGGTCCCACCGCGGTCACGTCGGCGGGGAGCCACACGTTCGGCGCGGTCACGTGGACGGTCGACCCCGCGATCCTCACCATCCCGTTCGGCTACGACGCAGGGCTCTACTCGGTGGGCGTGGTGCCCGGGGCGGACATCGGGGCGTTCTGGAGCGTGACCCCGTCGCTCGCCGTCGCGTTCGGGCCGCTGGCGACAGCGGTGGCGGGCAGCTTCGACGTCAGCGTGACCACCGACGTTGCGGCCGGCACGTACGACGTGTACTCGGTCGACGTCCACGGTGCGCTCGAGGGCCCCGTCGGGACGGGCACCACGGATGGTACGACCCTCGTCGCCACCGGTGTCACGCCCACGGTCCTCAGCTGGCTCCTGTTCGTCCCCCAGTCTTGAGCGACGCACGCGACGCGTTCATCGGGCGGCTGGACTCCTTCGTGGAGTACCCGGGAACCGTCCCGCTGTTCGACGCGTTGTCCGCCCCCGAGGGTCCAGACCACGCGAAGGGAGTCGCCACGGTGCTCGTGCACTTCCCGGCGCATCCGCTCGCGCGCGATCTTCGGGAGTGGCTCGGGGCGCAGGGCATCGAAGCCGACGAACCGGGCCCCCTCGCGGTGCTCGCGGAGCTGGGGATCGAGGATGTCCGGGCCTGGTACGACCGTCAGAAGCGGGAGCGACAAGCGCTGGAGCGGGCGCTGACCGAGGCGCGGACGGAGCGGGCCGACGCCCTGCTCGCGGCGAACGGCTACTCCTTCATGTGCGCCCTGCTGTTCTTCGTTGCGATCTTCGGCTGGGCCGCCGCGTTTCACCTGTGGGACTTCACGCCTGAGGGGCCGCTGCCCGGGCCCTACGACCCGAAGCCACGGGCCGCGACCCCGGCCCCGCCCGAGCCGTGAGGGCGCGGCCCGCCGGCTGGCCCCCGCACGGAGGCCCCGAGCCGCGGTGCCCACCACCGTGTCCCAGCCGGTGACCGTCAACCCGTCCCGAGCGGGGCGGAGCCGTCGACCGCGCGGCCCGAGCGGTTTCTGATTAGCCTGCGGCCCATGGTCGATCGCCGATCCGCGCGCCGCACTCGCTACCTGGATCGGCTCGACGGTGCCGCAGCCCTGATCCTCGGCGGGACGCATGCGATCCGCAACTCCGACAGCGAGTACCGCTACCGTCCGCACAGCGACGTCGTCTACCTGACCGGTTGGGAGGAGCCCGAAGTGGCTGCGTTGTTCCGCCCGGGCAGCGACCATCCGTTCGTGCTCTTCGTGTTGCCGAAGGACAAGGAGCGCGAGACCTGGACCGGCCGTCGGTCGGGCGTCGAGGGCGCTCAGGAAGCCCACGGCGCCGATCTGGCGTTCCCCTATTCCGAGCTTGCGGCCCGCCTGCCGGTCCTGCTCCAGGGGTACGAGCGGTTGCACTACGCGTACGGGGACTGCGCCGAGCACGACCGCATCGTGTTCGGCGCCATCGCCAACGCCCGCGGCGCGCTTCGGAACGGGGTCTGCATGCCGACGAAGCTGGAGCACAGCCGGATGCTCACCGCGGAGATGCGCCTCTGCAAGGACCACGATGAGCTTGCCGCGCTGCGACGGGCTGCCCACATCACCGCAGACGCCCATGTCGCCGCGATGCGGGCCGGCCTGCCCGGCACGTTCGAGTACGAGGTGGAGGCCGCGATCGACGCCACCTTCCGGAGGGCGGGGGGCACGGGTGCCGGGTACACGACGATCGTCGGGGGCGGCCCGAACGCCTGCGTGCTCCACTACGTGCAGAACCGGGACCGGCTGGAGAGCGGTAGCCTGTGCCTGGTGGATGCCGGGGCCGAGTTCGACTGGTATACCGCAGACGTCACCCGCACCTGGCCGGTCTCCGGTCGGTTCTCGTCGGCACAGCGGGATGTCTACACGCTCGTGCTCGAGGCCCAGCTTGCCGCCATCGCATGCGCCCGACCGGGGCGTCCGTTCCGCGACATGCACGACGCTGCCGTCGCGGTGCTCACTCGCGGCATGATCGAGCTTGGGCTCCTGGACGGTGATTTGGACGAGCTCATCGTCGAGGAGCGCTACCGGAAGTACTACATGCACGGCACCGGGCATTGGCTCGGCCTCGACGTGCACGACGCCGGGGCCTACCACGTGGGCCTTGGCTCCCGCGTCCTGCAGGCTGGGCACGTCGTGACCGTCGAGCCTGGACTCTACATCGCCCCCGACGACGAGGAGGCTCCCGAGGCGCTGCGCGGCATCGGCGTGCGCATCGAGGACGACGTGCTGATCACCCCCGAATCCCTCGGCGGCGCGCCCGACGTGCTCACCTCGGCCTGTCCCAAGTCCATCGCCCACGTGGAGGCCGCATGCGCCCGTTGATCCTGCTCCTGCCGCTCGCCGCATGCACCCACCAGAGCATCGTCCTGGACACGGGCGGGGGCGACTCCCCCGGGGAGGACACGCAGCCCGTCGACACCGCACCGGACTCCATCCCCACGGTGTCCAGCGCAAACTGCACGGTTCGCAACGCGGGTTCGCCGTATGGCACCGAGGGGCGGTCGCTCTCGGTCACCTACGGCTGCGACGAGGCGCCCGGGGCGGTGCTCACGGTCCTGAACCTGCCGACCGGGGCGAGCTTTGCCGCGAACACGCTCACCTGGACGCCGACGCTCGACCAGGCGGGTCGCTACGACCTGGATCTGCGAGCGGAGATCGACGGGGAGCAGGCGATCGCCGCCGCCACCGTGTGGGTGGCGGACGGCTGGGACGACCCGGACAACATCGAGGTGGACCCGCTCGTGTACACCGAGGAGTTCGGCGTTCCCGTGATGAACCTGGAGGTGCCCCCCGGTACGAACTACACGACGGACACTGCCGCCAGCCTGTACTGGCAGGGGCACCAGTACGCGGTCGGCGTGCAGTACCGCGGCGCCTCGTCGAGCTACTACCCGAAGCACAGCTTCGTGGTCGCCTTTTCGACAGACGACGAGTTCGATGCGCCCGGCTGGCACCACCGGCGCAACATCAACATCACCAGCACGTTCGACGACAACGCCTACCTCCGCCAGAAGACCTGCTACGACCTCTGGACCGCGCTCTCCGACACCCACCCGGTGTTCCAGACGAAGATGGTCGCTCTGTACTTGAACAACCAGTACGAGGGCCTGCAGCTCATCACCGATCACATCGACGGGGAATGGGAGCACGACAACGGGCTGAACGAGGCGGGGAACCTGTACAAGGCGATCGACCACTCGGCCAACCTCGACGTGCGCTTCAACGGCGCCCGCAAGAGCTCCCTGCACCAGGGGTACGAGAAGAAGTCTGGCGATCCGGACGACTGGACGGATCTGGACGATCTGGTCAAATTCATCGCGACCTCGGATTCACCCACGTTCTCCGCAGACCTCGACACGTGGATCTCGCGGGACGACTTCATGTACTGGTGGGTGTTCGTGCGTTTCGTGGACGGCGCGGATTCCGCTGGCAAAAACAGCTACTTGTACCACGATCCCGCGGATGCCACGAGCATCTGGCGCTACGCCCCCTGGGACTTCAACGACTCGATGGGCCAGGACTGGGAGACCATCCGGGTGAGCGCCGACGACTCCTACGACTACAGCGGCAACAACAAGTTCTTCGAGCGTGCGCTGGCCGATCCCACGATGTCGGCCGACCTGACTGCGCGGATGCGCGCCGCGCTCGATGGGCCCTTCGCCAAGGACGCCATCCTGGCCCGCCTCGACGACGACTACGCGGAGATCGACCCCGAAGCGCGCCGGGACTGGCAGAAGTGGAAGCAGCAGTACGACGAGTACTGGGGCTGGCGCGGGGATGACCTGCAGGACTACGACGGGGAGGTGGCCTACCTACGCGCCTGGGTCTCCGACCGATGGGATTATCTCGACCAGGTGACCGGGCCCTGACAGGTGCGGACGATGGGCGCCCGGGAGGGGGCGCGGGACCCCACCCCAGCGAACCACGTCCTGCTCGCTCCAGGTGACGAACCGGTCGCGTAGCCCCCAGGCCACGATCGTCCCGGGTGGGATCGGGGGGAGTCCCCAGGCGGCGATGGCCTGCAGGCGCGCGCCGACCACGGCCGCGGGGGGCAGGTCGCCCGGCCATGGCGACGACGTGTCTTCTGCCCACTCCCGGGTGGCCCGCTGGGCGTACCCCCGCCGGTACATGCCGTCGGGCAGGTGGCTGACGAGCCGCCCGAGCGGTCTGCACCGTCGAGCCGCGGCAGGTGGGCCGGGGTGTGGCAGGGTCCCCACCAGCAACAGCCGGGCGCCCGTGTGCCCGCCGGCGACAAGCGCGCGGGCCACCAGCCCCCCGAAGGAGGCGCCGATGATCAGGTCGGCCGCGAGGCCCCCGGCAGCGGCGAGCTCCGCGGCGATGGCCGCCAGCGTGGTGGCTCGGCTCCGCGGGAGCGCCTGGAATCGGGCCCGCGGCAGCAGCGCGAGGAGCGGTCCGAACTCGGCGGCGTCACCACGCAGCCCCGGCAGGAGCAGGATCTTCACCTACCGCACCAGCACGTACCCCGCGGTCCCCGGTCCGCCGGGCGCCCCGAGGAACACGTTCCCGCCACCCGTCGCCAAAGAGAACCCGAGCAGATCCTGCGGGTGCTCCCCGGTCTCCAGCAACGCGCAGTCGCCCGTGGCGGGCGTACACTTCCACACCGCCCCCTGCGCATCGGAGCCGGCCGTAGGCGCACCGACATACACGAAGGTGTCGTCGCTGGCGAGCGCGTGCCCGAACCGGCCCGTGCCTGCGGTCCACGAGGTCTTGAGGGCGAGCGTCGTACGGTCGAGCACGTCCACCCGGTTCCCGGCGGGCGCACCCACGATCCACTCGTCCACACCGTCGCCGTCTATATCGTAGGCGATCATCGCCCAGCCCAGCTCGTCGTGCGACGTTCGCCCGAGGCTCGCGCTCCCGAACCGGACTGCAGTTGCCCCGAACGCAAAGCCGGCGGCCACCTCGTGATCGCCGGTGAGCACGAGGCTGTCGGGGCGGGCGTCGAGCTCGGTCGTGGTGAGATCGTCCCAGTACACGCCGGTTCCTGACCGGCTCACCCAGTGTGCACCTCGCGCGGCGATCACCCCGCCGATCCCCGCTGCGGAGGTGACACTTGCGCCGCTGCTGTCCTCGACGCTACCGTCGGCGCCCACCATCATCCCGGCGTCGGCAGCGGCGAGCGCTGTCCCCAGGAAGGGCCCACCCACGCGCACCAGCGCATCCTCCCGGTACACCCTCCCGCCTGCAGGGTCGAACGGCGCGCCCACCCAGAGGTCGCCGCTCCTCCACGCCACGGCGGCTCCGTAGCCCTCGTCGTCGAGGTCGCCCGATAGCGTGGCGTCGTCCCGGAGGTAGCAGAGATCGGCGCGGTCGCAGTCCTGGTCGATGCCGTCGCAGGCGATCTCGATGGTCGGGACGCACGAGGTGTCTGCCACCTCCGGTTTCCGGCAGCTCTTGCAGCCCGCGAGGACCAGGAAGCCGAGCCAGGCCGGCTTCAGTAAAACACCGCTCCGGCGCCGGGGTTCGCCCGGCCATCCAGGCTCTCCAGCACCGCGATCGCTGCCTTGGCGCCCTGCGCGACCTCCTCCTCGGAGCCGCCCAGGTACAGTCGTCCGAACGCACCGAAGCTCACGATCTCGAGGATCTCCACGTCAGCAGCCTTCTCCGCCTCGTTGGCGGCGATGAGCGCGTAGCCGGCCGGGTGGCACTCGAGGATGTAGAGCGTCTGCCCGTCCTCGATGATGTTGCCGTGGCGCATGCGGTTGGTGATCTGGGCGTGGTAGCCGTGGATCCCGGTGATCGTCTGCGAGCTCACGATGCGGGGCTTGAGGCGCTCCTGCGCCGTGATGTCCAGCGCGCCGAGGATGGCGTCTCCCGCTGCGCGGATCTGGCCCTGATCGGTGTGCTGCAGCTGAAGGCAGCCGAACTGCCGCTCGACGATCTGCATGCCCGGCGTGCACGAGGTCTGCTTCAGCGCGATGTCGGTGACGACGTTCACGTCCATGCCCGGCGCCACCTCCACGAGGAGCCCCGCCTGGCCCGTGAGCGGCATGTAGCCGCGGGACACGGTCGCGAGGAACGCGGCCGTCTGGGGCTGGAGGATGTCGATGTAGGTGAAGCAGCGAAGCTCGATGGCCATGGGGGGGACGGTAACCCGCGGAGAGCCGAGCTTCTACACGAACGGCGATGCAGCCCGCGATGCCCCCCTCGCGTCGCGGAGGAGCCCCGGACGCTTGGCCGCGGGTGAATCCGCCGGCCCCCGTGCCCCCGATTACCGGTTAGTCCCCGCCGCTTCCCCGGCCTCCGTCCTGCGCGCGCTCCCTCTCCCCGTTCTGCTCGCTCTTTTTGGCCTTCCCACCCTCGTGGGTTGCGTCGAATCCCGCCCCCTGCCCGACGTCGGGGACTGTGCGGTCTACCCGTCAGGCTCCTACGAGTACGGCCAGATCGGCATCGGCACGTGCCTCGCCGCTCCAGCCGACATCGTGCCGCTCGACACCGACGGGCAGTTCGCGGTGGTCAACGCAAATGCATGGAGTGATTTCACGGGGGGATCGGTCACGGTAGTGGACCTCGGGAACGTCGACACGTCGCTCGGCCGGCAGACGATGACCGGGATCGGCGCCACCGCGGTGGATCTGCCGAGCTTCTCCGGCGCCGGCGCGCTGCTGGAAGACGGCGTGCTGGCCGTCACGAATCGTCTTTCTGAGGGCGCCCGGACGAGGGAGGCCGAGGACGACGTCTACTTCGTGGACCTCTCCGACCCCGCAGCTCCGGCCCTGGCGGAGGGACTCACGGAGAGCGGATCGTCGATCGGCGTCGGCTACGACCCCAACGCGATCGTCTACGATCCGGCGACGCACATCGGGTACGTGCTCGACCGCACCGCCCACCAGATCACGATGCTCGACATGGCCGCGCGGCCCGTCGCCATCATCCCGCCCGGGGGGGACGCCTCGGTGGACGGGTACCCGTTCGACGATGTGGACGGCAGCGGCTCCCGTGCCAGCTTTGCAGCCCTCGAGAACGCGGATGGGACCTCGCTCTCGCCGACTGCCTGGGAGCTGCGCTGGGAGCCGGGGACGATCCGGGCGTGGCGGCCCTCGACGAGCCGCTCGCCAGGCCTCTCGCGCATCACCGGGAACGGCGAGGGGGCCTGGACGGCGACGCCGGGTGATCCCGACGTGCCGGGCAATGGCCTGGGGGACCTGAACGACCCGTTCTTCTTCCTCGACCTCGACAACGTCCCGCACCTGCTCTACATCGACGACGACTCCGGCGGCATCGACGTCCTCGACGGCGATTCGTCGATGATCACGTCGTGGACCACAGCAGATCCCCTGCTTGCGACCGAGGCCAACGGGTCCGAGCTCGTGCTCGGGGGACCGACGCTCTACCAGCAGAGCGGGCTCTGGTCGTTGTTCTACGACGCGGGCGACGGCCAGACCCAGTTCATCGCGGCCGCGACCTCCACGGATGGCGCGGACTACACGCGGGAGGGCGCTGTCGTCAGCCTCGACGGCGCTTCGCTCACCGACCCGTTCGTGCTCTACGACGCCTCCTCCGAACGGTACCGGATGTGGTTCACGGTGGACGACGGTGCGGATGGCGTGCCCGACGGCATCGGTGAGGCGTGGAGCGACGACCTGGTGAGCTGGACGATGTCCGACAGCCGGTTCGAGCCTGCGGGCGGCGCGCAGAGCCCGGCAGTCACGTGGCTCGCCGGCCAGTTCCACATGCTCTACACGGTGCCGGGGCTGCCCCCGATCGTCGCCGAGGCCACGAGCGTGGACGGCACCACGTGGACCCCGAAGGGGAAGGCCTTCGAGACCACCGGGCTCGACCGCGCCAACACGCGTGTGGCCGTGCAGGGCACGGACGAGAGCACCTTCTCGATCCTCGGCGCCAACGACCAGGTGTTCGACGTCGCCCTCACCCCAGGGGACGAGATCCAGAACCCCGTCGACGGGTTCACGCTCCGGGTCGCTGCCGGGCAGCGGCTCGACCCCGACGATGCCGGGGACTACTCCGCCGGTGGCGTCCAGCTCGACTGCTGGGTCGGGTCCGAGGCCTACGTGACCCTCACCGACGCCGACGGCGTCCAGTCCATCGGCCGCGGATCGCTGGTCGGTGACACATTCTCCCTCGAGACCGAGCCCGTCCTGCAGGCGCCCTCCACGCTCGAGGGCCTCTCCCACGCCGTCGTCGTGGACGAAGGCAGCCAGCTCAGGATGTACGTGGCCGGCACCTCGAACGGCCTCACGAGTGTCTACTCGGCGACCAGCGTGGACGACGGCACCGTGTGGACGCTCGACGAGACCCCTGTGCTCGCCCCGGGCGCGGACTGGGAGAGCGTCGGAACGATCCCGGGCAGCGCGGTGGTGCTGGACGATGGCACGCTCCAGCTCTGGTACACGGGCACGGATGGCGGAAACCCGAAGATCGGGCTCGCCGAGTCCACGGACGGCATCACGTTCACCCGGGTGTCCGGCGCGGACGACGCGTGGATGCTGAACGCGGGGGGCCCGGGCGACTGGGACGACTCCGGCGTGCAGGATCCGATGGCGCAGGTCGACAGTGATGGCGTCGTCCACCTGTGGTTCGCCGGCTCCGACGGCAACCAGTGGTCGCTCGGCTATGCAGAGGACGCCGACGGGCTTGATGGGAGCGGCGGCTTCCAGCTCTCGACGAACATCGACGAGGAGACTCGGGCGATCATGTCGCCGACCGACGGCAGCTTCGGGGTGAGCGACCTCGTCCGCCCCGTCACCGTGCCCACGAACGGTGGATGGACGCTCTGGTACACCGGCCTCGATGTCGGTGTCGGCCGCTCGGGTCGCGCGATCCTGCACGAGCCCGACCGGGCCTGGCGCGACGCTGCGATGCCCACCCGCGCGGACACCTGGGGTTTTGTGGTCCAGCCCGAGGACACGGCACAGGCGATCGACCTCGACGTCACGGTGGAGGGCACATCGCTCGCGCCGGTGCGGGGCTGTTCTGCGCTCGCACGCGACGACGTGCGCGGCTTCCTCTACGTGACCTGCAAGCTGCTCCCGGAGATCTTCGTCGTGGACATCCGCGACGACACCGACACCGACCAGGGCGGCACCTTCGTGGACCTCAACTACCTCGACGTGGAGAGCGTCATCGTGGTCGAGACCTCCACCGGCGGCTCCGCCGGCCCGCGCGCCGCGGTGGTGGACAACGAGCACGGGTGGCTCTGGACGGTGAGCGACACTCCCTCCAGCCTCATCGCCTTCGACCTCAGCATGCTCGTCGACGACGAGGACATCGAGCTCGTCCACGACAGCATCGTCTCGATGTTGCCGCTTCCTATCGGGAACACCCGCGACGAAGGCGTGAACACGCAGGCCGACGTCGGCCCGGGCCAGCTCGCGATGCACCCCGACGGCCACCACCTGTTCGTCACCAACTTCAACGACAACTCGGTGAGCTGCTACGATCTCTCGGTCGGCACGGCCGGCACGCTGGTCGGTGAGGCAACCGAGGTAGGCGAGAACCCCTACGCGATCGCGCTCACGCCCGACGGCACGCGCGGCCTCGTCGGCAACTACTCTGGTGAGGTGGAGGGTACGGCGACGCACTCCACCCTCTTCGTGCTCGACACCGACCCGGAGAGTCCAACCTTCATGCAGCCGCTCACGTGGTTGGTGAACAAGTGATCTCGCTCCTGCTCCTCTCTCTTTTCGGCTGCACGAAGACCGAAGGCATCCTGCTCCACTTCGACGGCCCCATCGCGGCAGCCATCGTGCCGCAGGGCTCCACGGTCTTCGACGAGCCGGTGGGTCTCATCGCCAACCAGCGGTCCGGCGTGATCGTGCCGGTGGACCTCAAGGCCGGCCGGCTGTTGTCGCTCTCGAAGACCGCCAGCTTCCTGCGCGCGCCCGCGTTGCCGACCGGACAGGACCGGCTCCTCGGCGACGTGGAGGTCTACGTGGATCCCGAGGGCGGGGCGACGGTGTGGGCCACAGACACCGGTGCACCCAGCGTTCTCCGGATCCCGTGGTACTCACTCGACGACTCGGGTGAGCCGGTGCTCGACACCGCCGCGGCCGGCGATGCCATGTTCGTGGACGTGGACGGCACCGGAGACGACGCTGTGCTCGCCGACGTGGTCGTCCGCGACGGCTTCACGACCACCGAGGACTGGTCGGTGAGCTACGACGGCGCCCGCTGGTGGGCAGAGGGCAGCGCCTCGGGTCCGCAGACGAGCGAGCCCTTCGCAGGCGCCCCCTGGGTCTCCGATCACGGTGAGCTTGGCTTCACCCTGTCTGGCTCCGCGACCGCTGGGGACCGGTTCGAGATCCACACCGACACCGGCCTGGTCGAGATCCCCAGCGAGGATGTCGTGATCGACCTCCTGGTCGTGGGCGACGAGGTGTGGGGCAGCTATTCGGACGCCACGGGCAGCGGCATCAACGTGTGGGACGCCGCGACCGGCGAGCTTCGACGCACCGTGCAGTTCAGCCCAGGGACCGGCGCCGGGCGCATGGTGCTCGCAGACGTCGACGGGGTGGACACCGTGTTCGTCGCGGACTCGCGGCTCGCGCAGGTGCACCGGGTGGACGTGGCCACCGGCACCGAGGGTGACCTCATCCCGGCCGCAGGCGCAGTGGTCGACCTTGCGTACAGCGCCGGGTACGACGTGAACGGCGCGCCGTTCACCCACCTGTTCATCGCCCCGCTCGCGCTCAACCGCGTGGATGTGTACGACCCGGTGCTCAACCTCCCCGTGGATCCGAACCCGCTGACGCCCGAGACCGATGGTGTGTTCCTGGGCTCGCCGGTGAGCGGTCTGGCGGCGAGCATCGGCAGTGTCTGGCAACAGAAGACCACCACCTGGGGCGCCCGGCCGCGAGTGCCCGCCGTCGCCGTCTCGACGAGCGATGGCTACGTGTTCCAGTTGGACGGGTCCACCGGCTGCGCGGTCACCGACCTGCGCGGACCGCACGGCCCCAACCAGCTCTGGTCCACGTCGGACGCCTATGTCTCGCTCAACGACATCGGCCCCACCTCGGACTCGGCGCTGTGGATCGACTCGTATTCTGGCGAGCAGGCCACGTTCTCGAACTGTGGCGGGGTCGCCCAGACGGAGACGTGGACCATCACCTACGAGGCCGCGAGCACCTCCTGGACCGTGGAGGGCAACCACTCGGGGTTCCAGGAGCGCCACGCCCTCGACGACGTGCGGTACCTCTCCGACGACGGTGCCATCAGCTTCCTCATCGTGTCCGGGGCCCTGCCGCCGACAGATGGGGACCAGTTCCTGCTGTCTGTGGACTCCGGGCTGCTCACCATCAAGGGCGTGGATTCGAACGTGGACGGCACGATCGACGATGCCCTCGTGTTTCCGGGTCGGCCGGCGGCGTTCGACTACACGGTCGGGCCCACCGGCGGAGGGTGGGACGAGACCGATCGTCGGGAGATGCTGCTCCTGCCGCTCACCGACGTTGACAAGGCGGCGCGTATCGAGCTGGACGGCGGGAAGGCGGAGGTAGAGTGGCAATAGCCGATCAGGGCCGGTGCCGGGTTGGGTGACCCCGCTGTCCCGCGCCTCGCCGCCACGGTGGTCCTCCTGCGCGACACCCCCGCCGGGCCGGAAGTCTGGCTGCAGGAGCGCAGTCGAGCCGTGGGCTTCATGCCTTCGGCCTGGGTGTTCCCCGGTGGCCGGGTGGATCCCGCAGACGAGGATGGAGGGCTGGAGCCGGATCCCCGGGTCCCGCGCGCTTTCTGGACCGCAGCGGTGCGTGAGCTCGCGGAGGAGGCCAACGTCACGCTCGACCTCACCGCGCTCCGCCCCTACGCCCGGTGGATCACGCCGGTGGCCGAGCCCCGCCGCTTCGACACCCTGTTCTTCGTGGCGCGGGTGCCGCCCGGTGTCGAGCCGGTGATCGACGGCGAGGAGGCCGTGAACGGCGCATGGTTCGCCATCCCGGAGGCTGTCGCGCGGGTCGAGGCGGGCACGTTGCCCGTTGCTCCGCCCACGCTGCGTACCCTGTGGGAGATGCGGCACGTGCGGGAGGTGCAGGCGGTGCTGGACGCCCGCTACGCGCTCGTCCCCTGCTGCCCGGCCTACCACATCGAGCCGGACGGTACGCACTTCGTGCTCCTCCCGGGGGATCCGGACCATCCGTCCACAGAATCGGTCGATCCCCCGCACAGGTACGCGTTCCTGCAGGGGCGCTGGTGGGCAAAGGGGTAGGGCCCCGGCCCTATCGCCCCCCGCTCGAGACCTTGATCACGCGTTCCGCAGTGGCGCCGGACGCGTCCATCACGGCGACCGTGTGCTTGCCCGGTTGGGGCGTCCACCACTGGCGCTCGGTTGAAGGACCCCGGGCGAGCAGCCTTCCGTCCACGTACCAGACGACGTCGCCCTCCGCCTCCGCCTCCAGCGCGACCTCCTGCCGGTCGGCCGCCAGGCCCGGGATCAACAGGATCTGCTGGTCCGCGCTGGGGGTGACGATTCGCGGTCCATGCGCGGCGTCTGGCGCGCAGGCCGGCGCCCAGGGCGGGACGGTGGCGGAGCCGCGATAGCGATCTCCGAGGTGTCGGGCGACGTTCGCCGGCCACTGCACGAACACCGACTGCACGCCCTGCGGCACGCTCGTGGGGCACGCAGGGCCCACGCGCTCGCCGGTCGCGGGGTCCACCCAGGCGAGCACGTGGAGGGGACAGGTCACGTGCGGGGCGTGACCGACGAGCGAGAATGCGCGGGCGTGGGGGCACCCCGCACCGGGCAGCTCTCCCGAGAGCGCGCAAACGTCGACGGACTCGACGTCACTCGGGGCGGGATCGGCGGTGACGAGGCCGTCGTTCAGGCCCTCGAGCGTGTCGAACAGCAGGGGGGCTGCACTCTCCGCCCCTACGAGCGCCGCGGACGGGGTCTGATCGAGGTTCCCGAGCCACACGACGACGGTGTACCGGGCACCGGAGCCCACCGCCCAGGCGTCGCGGTTCCCGAAGCTGGTGCCCGTCTTCCAGTGGATCTGAAGGGGCAGGTCCGTCAGGCTCGCGCGTGATGGGAAGTCCGGGCGGTCGCGCAACCGGAGCGTGTTGCGGGTGAGCCAGGCGGCGCCCTCCGAGAACAGACGGATGGGCGCCGCGCTGCGCTCGTCCTGGAGGATGGTGAGCGAGCGGGCGCGACCGTCCTCGGCGACAGCGGTGTAGAGCTGCGCCAGCTCCAGCGGGGTGAGCTCCAGGCCTCCGATGATCGCGGAGAGCCCGTACCATCCGGGCTTCGGGGAGAGGTGGCGCAGGCCACCCGCTCGAAGTGTCCCGAGGAACGACTCGACGCCGAACCGCGAGAGCAGGTTCACGAACGGGACGTTCAGCGAGTGGCTCAGCGCCTCGTCCATCCGCACCATGCCCGCCCAGTCGTGGTCGTAGTTCTCGGGGCTGTAGGTGCCGTAGTGCGCCGGGACGTCGGGCACGAGCGTGGCGGGCCGGACGAGCCCGCGATCCATGGCGAGGGCGTAGAGGATGGGCTTGAGCGCAGAACCGGGCGATCGCGGCTGCGAGAACGGTGGGATCTGGGCGCCGGACCAGCTCCCGAGCCCGTCGAGCCCGGCGAGGGCGCGGATCCGCCCGGTGGCGTGCTCCACGACGATGATCGCGCCGTTGTGGATCCCACGGTCGTGGAGCCCCGGCCCGCCGCGGCCGAGCACCCGGCTGGCGACGCGCTGGACACCCCGGTCCAGGGTCGTGGCGATCACCCGATCGGGAGCGGCCCCCCGGGCGTGGAGCCAGGCGGCGGCGTGGGGCACGTCCCGCGGCACGGCCGCGAAGGCCACGGGGACGTGCGCGTTGAGCGCCCCATCGAGGGTCTCGCCGGTCCAGAGGCGCCGGGCGATGGCATCCCGGGCGGCCGTGAGCCGGTCGTGGTTGGCAGGCGAGGGGAACCGGTGGTTCGGGTCCTGCGGGATCGCCAGCAACGTGGCGATCTCGGCGGGCGAGAGGTCGGCCGCGGTGTGTCCGAACATCCAGAGCGACGCCGCCTCCACGCCCTGGATGTTCCGGCCGTAGGGCACGAGCGTCAGGTAGTCGGCCAGGGTGTCGGACTTCGCCTGGCGCAGCTCGATCTGCAGTGCGCGCAGGGCCTCGATGCCCTTGCTCGCCCACGTGCGCGCCTTGGGCTCGCTCATCCGGGCGACCTGCATGGTCAACGTGCTGGCCCCGCTGACCACCTCTCCGTGCAGCAGGTTCTGACCGGCCGCGCGGGCGACCGACACGACATCGACGCCCGGGTGCAGGGGAAAACGCTCGTCCTCCACCGTCAGGAGCGCCTGGACGTAGGCTGGGTCGACGTCATCGAGTCGGACGGGCACCCGCCACTGTTCGTCGGGTGCGAGCGCGAGCCAGGCCGCCGAGCCGTCTGCGTAGCGGATCTCCTTGGACCCGGGCCGCTGGAGCGCGTCCGGGAGCGGGGTCGTCCAGGCGAGGGACAGCAGGGCCGGCCAGAGCGCGAACGCGACCACGACAGCCCAGCCCCACCGGGGCGAATCGGCTCTGCGGTTCATGGTAGCCCCCGCCCTACAGCACCTTGCCTTCCCATGGCCCAATCACGACCACGGAGCCCCCGCCGGAGCGCGCCCACACGGTGGGCTCGTACATCGCCTCGACGCTCACCTCGGGCAGGTGGAACGTGCCGGCGAAGGTCGCCCTCGTCATGTACACGACGTGCACCTCCTGGTTCGCCTCGAGCGTGCCGAACACCTCGATGCGGTCATCACGCACGTTCATGTTCTCGCTCTGCCAGAGGGCGTCCGGGTCCACCCAGTCGGGCATGGACCCGCGGCCCAGTCGGGGGTTCTCGATCTCCCACGAGGCGGCGACCCGATCGGTGAGCGCCAGGTTCTGCAGCCGGTAGCCGCTCACGTTTCGCACGGTGAGGTCCACGTACACCGGGGTACCCAGTTGGAGCGTGCTGGGCTGGATGCCGCTGCCCTGCGCGTCCTTCCACTCGCGCGTGATCTGCAGCCCATGGGAGCCCCACAGGTCGTTGTCGAACACGCGGTTACCGGTGGTCGTGACCACCGCGTAGAGCCCCTTCGCGCCCTCGATCGAGAGGCCATCGGGCTGGAGCGTCGGCCCGGAGAGCAGCCAGGTGCCGCTCTGTCCGCCGAGCGCGGGTACGACGCTTCCGTTCCCGCGCTTCATCGTGGCTGCGACGGTCTCGACGTCCTTGCTGATGGACTTGGCGAGGCCGGTGAGCCCCCAGGCGAGCTCCTGGGTCGTGTACCAGGCGCTCGTGCTGGACTGCGTGAGGCCGGCAGCGACCGCGTCTGCGAGGGGTTGGCCCGCGGCATCGGCCCCGAACAGGTCCCGGAAGATCGACAGGATCAGCCCGCGCTCACGGAGGTCCGAGTAGAACGACCAGTCGTTCACGCGCTGCACCCCGATCGTGGTGGCCGGGTGCCGGAGCTCCTTCTCGTAGCGGTGGTCCCCCGCGAGCCAGATCGCCGCCTGGAGCGTGTAGCGGTCCTCGTCCCTCGCGTCCTTCCCGAGGTTGGTGTACAGCCGCTGCGCCGAAGCCATCTGGGGTTGGCCAGCCCGGGCCAGCAGGTAGTGGGCGTATGCCCTGTCGTGGTCGGTGATGCGGGTACTGTCGAGCTCACGCCCGAGCCACCGCACGGCGTCGTCGAGATCGGACTTCGGGACTGCGTAGCCGGCCTGCTGCGCGTCGAGCAGGAAGTGCACCGCGTAGGCCGTGCCCCACACGACCGGCTCGCGACCGCCCGGCCAGTAGGAGAACCCGCCAGAGGGCGTCTGCATCGAGAGCACGCGGTCGATGCCCGCCTGCACCATGTCCTCGATCTTGTGGTCTCGTGCGCTGTCCGGCGCGGCGTGCACGATCAGGTCCCGAGCGTAGAGCAGGGGCCTCGCGCTCGACGTCGTCTGCTCGATACAGCCGTAGGGGTAGTGGACCAGGTGGCGAAGGTGCGCGAATGCCTGGGCGTACGGGTTTGCTGTCACCCACACCTGGCTGTGCTCGGTCCCCGGCTTCCAGCCTGCGAGGGCCGTGGCGAGCGAGGTGGCACCCCCGCCGAGGGGCAGCCGCAGCGTCTCGGTGACCTCCGGCTCCCACAGACCCACCGGCACGTCGAAGTGGTCGGTCGAGGTCTCCTTCCCGGCGGTGGCCCGGAGGTCCACCCGCGCGGCCCCCGAGGTGCGCCCTGCGAGGCGGAACACGAGCGTTCCCGACTCATTCGCCGCGAGCTTGAGCTGGCCCGACTGGGCCCCGCCGAACCCCAGGGCGAGCCCCCGGTCGCCGAGGTCTACGAACGCAAGCTGTCCGGCGGATCCGGCCTGACTCACGCTCATCTGCACGCGTACATCCTGCGGGGAACCGGTCAGGTTGGTGACCTGCACCGGAACCTGCGCAACGTCTCCCACGGTGAGGAATCGGGGCATCGTGGCCACGAGGGTGAGCGGGTCGCGCACCACGACATCGCTGGCAGCGCTGCCCATGCGCGTTCTGGTGGCGGCGACCGCCATCACGTGCAGGGACCCGCGGTAGCTGGGGATTTGCAGGGTGACCGTGGCCTTGCCGCTGGCCGGCACGACGACGACGCCGCTCCACAGCGAGACGGGGTGCACCATCTGCACCCGGCCCATCCCGCCGCCGCTGTCGCCGCCGCTCCTACGCCCCGCGCCGCCGGGCTGGGACAGGAGGGTCCACCCCACTGTCTCGTAGCTGCTCACGCCGAGCGCCCGGCGCGCGAAGATGGTCGGTTCGGGGTCGGGGTCGGGATAGCCTGTCAGCGACAGGATGCCCTCGTCCACGGCTGCGATGGTGACGAACGCCGGCTCCGTCTGCGCGCCGATGTCCACCTGCACGGTGAGCGGGCTCTGCGGACGCACCTCGTCCGGCACGGTGAGCGTGACCGGCATGGTGTACTGCTCGGGCGTGATCCGGATGCTCGCGACGCCAAAGGCCCGGTCGGGCATGAACGCCGCCTGGGACTCCAGGTGGGGATCCTTGATGAGCAGGGCCGAGACGTACACGTTCGGGCGGAAGGTGCCGACGTCGAAGGTCCAGGAGGTGTCTCCGGCCTTCACGCTCTCCCAGTGGCTCTCGAGGACCTTGTCGGCCTCCACCGTCCACAAGATCCGCCCCGCGTAGGGGGCGCGGGTGGTCACCGTCACCGCCGAGCCCGCCTTCGCGGACTCCGGAAGCTGCAGTGGCAGCGCGCCGGGCAGCTGCGGGCGCGGGGTCTGGTCCACGCTCGTGTCCCAGCTCGACCACCACCAGCGCCGTCCGGCGCTGTCGATCCGCAGCTCGGTCCGCCCGCGTCCCAGCTCTGCCACCACGATCCACCCTGCGGCGTCCTGCCCGGGCGTGAGCTCCGCGCTGAACGTCCCGTTCGTGGCGGTTGCCTGCACCGTTGCTTCCTGCGCGCGCCGCGGGCTGCGCTGGTACACGCTCTCGTTGGTGTCCTCGTCCCACACCCAGCCGACCTCCTCTTCGAGGCGCATGAGCGTGAGCTTGATCGGCGTCGTGGCGGTGACCGGCTTGCCCTGCCAGTCGACGACGACCCCCTGGATCTTGAACGGATGGCCGAAGTCCCCGGTCTCCGGCCCCTTGAGCCCGACATAGGCGCGGTCGGGATGGACGGCGATCTCGGCGTCCTTCACCGTGGTGCGGCCGCTGTCTCCTTCGAACACCGCGGCCTTCGCCACCAGGGTGCCGGGTCCCGTGAGCCCGCCGGCAGCGGCGGAGGTCGGGCAGGCGATCGTTGCGTGCCCGACCTCGTCGAGTACCCCTGTGGCTTTGCCGAGGGTGATCGGCCGGGGCGTGGCCTCGCCGCTCACGACCACGGGGCCGAAGTGGAATCCGGGCTGCGATGCCGGGGCGAAGGTGCCCGGCGAGATCTCGCACGAGAGCTCCACGTTCGAGCCGATCGCGGCGCCGCCGAAGAGCCAGTCGCCCTGTACGTCCACGCTCACGGAGTCCGTCGCCAGCGCGTCATGGGCCTTCGAGCTCGCGTCGACACGGAGGCGCTCGGGTACGAACTCCTCCACGTTGAACGTCGTGTCACCGGCCGACTTGCCGCCGATCTCGGCGGCCACCCGGTACTCGCCCGTGGTTGCCCAGTCGCCGAAGGGCACGTCCCACGTCCCGAGGCCGGCTTCGTTGGGCTCGACGACCTGCTTGCGCAGCTCCTTGCCCGTGGGATCGTAGAGCTTCAGCACCATCGGCACCGACGGCTTCGGGGCGAGGTGATCCTCGGCGCGGACGAGCGCGGCGACATGGGCGACGTCACCCGGCCGGTACACGCCCCGCTCGCTCCAGATCGCCACCCGGTACGGAGCGTCGGCACCCGTGGCCCCCGCGCTGTCGGAGGGGACGGAGAGCCGCAGATCGTCGAACTTCAGGTAGGTGAAGTCCTTGCCGTTCCTGGCCAGCAGCGCCATCGGCGCCGTGGTGTCCACGCCATCTGCGGGGAGGGCGACGCTGCAGTGCCCATCATGATCGGTCACGCACGTCCCGACGACCTGGCCGCTCGGGCGGACGAGGGAGACCGTGGTGCCGGACAGGGCATCGTTGGTGTGCACGTCGACGGTCCACGCATCGAGCACAGTGGCCCATCCGTGGGTCGGGTCCGGCGCCGACACCTTGGCCAGCAGGTGCATGTCGGTGAGCAGGATTCGCGAGACGGCGCGGGCGTCGGGCGGTGAGTAGTCGGGGTGCCAGCTGCTGCCGGTGTCCGAGGTGTTGTCCTCTGCGTTCTCGTCCTGCTTTTCAGGTGCGGGGTCCACCTGTGCGAGGCTGATCTCGTACACGCCGCTGCCCGCCTGGGGCAAGAGCGCCCCGACGTCGATCCACGACGTCGCCTTCTCGTCGATCGGGTCTGAGAGCGCGATCTCCTTTTTCAGCACGATGTTCGAGGTGCGCTCGTCCGCCGGCTCGGCGCCGCTCATCCAGAACACCACGTTCTCTTCCGGCACGTGGCGGACGATCAGCTCCACAGCGGGCACGTTGGTGTGCTGGATCGCGAGGGATGTCCAGGCGGAGTGCGGGAGGTACCGGCCTTGCGTGGCGAAGTCCAGGCGCGGTACCCGGTGCGGGATGTCCACCGTCGTGTCGAGCGCGGTCGCGAGCACGGCGCCGTCCACCGTGGTCGCACCGGCATCGACCCGCACCGAGGCCTGGCCGAAGGGGAACGTGCCGAAGATCCGGAACCCGGTGTCCGCGGCGGTCACGGTGACCGGGATCGCCTTTCCGTCGACGGCGACGTGGACGAACTCGGCGATCGAGGAGTCGTCCAGCATGCAGCGCGTGGAGAGCTGGTAGTCGTCGTAGCTGTCGCGGTCCCAGAACCAGCGGGTGCCCTCGACTGCGTCGTCCTTGCACAGAACGTCGACGTAGAATCCGTTCATCCCCTCGCGGGGCTTCACCGCCGCGACGGTCATCTGGGGGCCGGGTTTCGCAAAGTGCAGGGTCGCGGTGGCGTCGCCCGCGACCACGCTCGGGTCCTGCGGGAGCGGCACGCCCGCGGTGAGGTGCAGGGCCACGTCGTGCCCGATCGCGTTCTTGAGATCCGCGCCGCGAACGGTGGCCCACACGGTGTTCGCGTTGGGACCGCTCTCGAAGCTCGCGTCCACCCGGTGGCCCGAGTCGGTGAGCTCCACGTGGCGCGCGACATCGTCGAAGGAGACCGGGCCCGAGAAGCTGAGCAGGATCGCGGCGTGGTCCTTCTCCCAGGTGGCGAGCGCCGCGTGGGTGAAGGCGAAGGGAGGCGTGGTGAACTCCGCGGTCTTCTCCTTCCAGTCCTTGAGCCACTCGGGCTGCGCCGTCCCGCCGATCGAGACCAGACGGGCCCGGTACTGCGTCGCGGGCTTCAACGGCTCGTCGGCGGTGAACACGAGGGAGGACCGATCCTCGACCGTGAGGCTCCCCGCGACCGGCGGGTCCAACACGAGTTCGGTGCCCGACGGCGGTGCCTTGCCCACGACGGAGCTCGCAAAGATCGGCAGGTTCGCGTGGAACGCGACGGACGTCGGGATCGCTCCCTCGTCGCCGCGGGTGCGGAAGACGAAGGCGAGCTCGCGCGGTTCCGCGTCGGGCATCGCGGCATCGGGCAGCAGCACTGCGTTGTCCGGCTTTCCGCCGGAGCATGCAACGGACGCGAGGACAACCAGAGTGAGGACGGCGAACGGGAGACGGGGCATTCAGACCTCGGGCGGACAACCGACATGAGCAAGGGGTGTGCCACCGCGTGGAGCGTGCCTGCACCGGCAGCAGGGGCGGCGGGATCTACCAATCAACGCGGAGCTCTCCGCGATTCGTAGACCTGCAACAGTGGGAACTCGAGCGCGGTGAGGAACCCGCCCTTCCCTGCGCCGGTGTCCAGCGCGTACACGCATTCTCCCGCCCAGAGATCTGCGGGGTCCTCGGGCGTGAAGACGGAGAGCTCGGGCGGGAGCACGCCGGTGACCGTGTGGCCGACGACGATGGGCTTGCCCCGGTAGTGCGTGAAGAACTCGCGGGTGCGGAGCCACAGGAGCGGGGTGGGCGGGTCGACCTCCGACGGGTGCAGCCAGCGCTCCCCCGTCCAGGGCACACCTGCGTGGACATAGATGCCGTGCTGGTCTTCGTACCAGAAGGGTCGCTCCCGGAACCATGCCACCACGTCTGCGGGAAAGAACAGCCCCCGGGCCTGCGCCTCCACCTCGTCCTCCGCGGCCAGCTCGCCCCGGACTGCACGGGGGCCGCCGGTGTAGCTGCGGAGACATCCCAACGTTCCATTCTGCGGCGGGTCGGTGAAGGGCGCGAATCCCTCGTCGATCGCGCGAAGCCAGGCGTCCTCGTGGTTGCCGCGCAGCGCCACCACCCGGGCCGGGGTGAGGGCCGCGACCTCGACGCGTACGAAGGCGACGACGCCGGCCGAGTCGGGGCCTCGATCCACGTAGTCGCCCAGGAAGACGACGGTGTCCGCAGCGTCCATCGGGGGTAGCTGGCCCCACAGGGCGCGCAGGGCACGGAGGTCGCCGTGGATGTCGCCGATGACGAAGGTTCGGTCAGCCATGAGGGGGGTCCGTTGAACACGCGTATAGCCGGGCAGGTCGATGCGCCATGCCCGGCCGGGCAAAAGCGTCGCCGCGTTAGATTTTTTCCATGCGATCCCCGGCACGTCTCGTCTCCGTCATCGTGCTCGTCGGTCTGGTGCGGGCGGAGGCAGGGGAGCCGGGTTTCCTGAAGGAGTCGTGGCGGCTGCCGGGCGCGTCCAGCCAGACCGTGGTCGTCCGCGACGCGCTCGGCACCTCACTCCTGAGCCTCGTGAGCACCGGTGCCTCGCGCTCCCTCGTGCGGGTGGAGGCGCTGACCGGGCGCGTGGAGTGGCAGACGGAGGTGGTCCCGGGCGTTGGGTGGGGCAGCTTCGCGGTTCGCGGTGACGAGGCGATCCTCCAGGGCGCCTCGCTCTCGGACGGCGCTGCTCAGGTGGCGCTGGTGGCGATAACGAACGGGGAGCGGAAGTGGTCGCGGGCGCTCCCTACCGACGTGCGACTCGAGTTCGGACAGAACGGCGGTCTGGCACTCGAGGGCGACTGCGGGCTCACGGTGTTGGACGCGCGGGGCCTGGACCTCGCCACGTTCCGCGGCCTCCGGGCCGAGTCCGGGGTCGGCTCGCTGTGCGTGGCGCGCCCGCGCCTGCTCGGCGAAGTGGCCGACCGCGTGATCGTCGAGGTGCCGGGGGCGCACGACACCTGGCGGCTGGACGCTGTCGGAGCCGGCGGGACGGGGTGGACCGCCGATCTCGGCGCCCTGACGGCCTCCCCGGAGGTCGATTGGAGGACCGGGGTGTTCTGGACCCGGTCGGCTGAGGGGCTCGTGTTCGAAAGGTACAACCTGGCGACTGGCCGGGTGGCATGGCGATCGGTGCGGGAGGTGCGCAGCTGCGACCCGGTGGTCCGTGCCGTCACGGGCCCCGCCGGCGCCCCGGCGATCCTGGTCCAGGCCTGCGACGCCGTCACGCTCGTCGACCCGCACGACGGCATCGTGACGTGGCAGGTCCTCGGAGGCTCGGGCGACGCGATCGTCGATGGGGAGGGCTTTGGCCTGCCCGAGTGGATCCAGCCCACCGAGACAGGGCGTTCGGTCCGCTGGCTGGACCGCAACGGAAAGCCCAACGGGCACGCAACCGTCGGCCCAGGCTGCTTTGGCATCCCGGTGGCCGAGGGCGTGCTGACCCGATGTGCCGGGGAGGTCGCGCTCGTCGGCCGGGACGGAGCCGCGGTCTGGACGGTCCCGTTGGCCAACCCGCGGTGGGCGCTCCTCGGTGACCTGCTGGTGGTGGCGCCGGAGCTGGGCGAGACCCGGCTCCTGGTTCGCCGGGCGACCGGGGAGGTGCTCGGTCGATTCGCGGGGGGAGAGGCGATCGGGTCGGTTCCGGTGGCGGGGAGCGAGGTCCAGCGGCTGGTCTTCGCGCAGGGGACCGAGCTGCGCGCCCTCAAAGTGACTGTCCGACCGTGACAACTGCGGGGAGGAACGTATAGGTCGGTGGGATGCAAACATCTCCCGATTCCATCCCCGGTCGGCTGTTGGCTCGCGGGGCTGCCACCCCCACGGAGCCTGCGTACTACGAGAAGCTCGATGGCGTGTGGACCCCCACGGGTTGGGGCGCCTACGCGGAGCAGGTCCGGAAGGTGGCCCGCGCGCTGATGGCGCTTGGGTTCCAGCCGGGTGAGACCGTCTGCATCCTGGGCTTCAACCGACCCGAGTGGGCGATCATGGACATCGGGGCGATGGCAGCGGGCGGGGCTCCGGCGGGGATCTACACGACGTGCTCCTCGTCTGAGGTGGTCTACATCGTACAGCACGCCGAGTCGCCGGTGATCCTGCTGGAAGACGAGGGACAATGGGACAAGATCAAGGACCGGCTGACGGATCTGCCCCACCTGCGGCGCGTCGTCTCGATGCGTGGGGTGTCCATCGACCACCCGATCGCCCAGACCTGGGAGCAATTCCTCGAGTCAGGCGGTGCGACCGCCGATTCGCAGGTCGACGAGCGCCTGTCGGCGCGCGGGGCGGACGATCTGGCGACGCTCATCTACACATCGGGCACCACCGGGCCGCCCAAGGGCGTGATGCTGTCGGTCCGGAATCTCGCCTGGACAGCAGACGCCGCGCTCCAACTGGTGCCCGTGCAGCCCGGGCACTGCTCGGTGTCGTATCTGCCGATGTCGCACATCGCGGAGCAGATGTTCTCGCTGCACATCCCGATCTCGGCGGGCGGCGTCATCTACTTTGCGGAGAGCCTGACGAAGGTGGCCGACAACCTCAAGGAGGTGCAGCCGCACGTGCTCTTCGGGGTACCCCGCATCTGGGAGAAGTTCTACGCGGGGGTGAGCGCGAAGCTCGCGCAGACCACGGGGGTGAAGGCCACGATCGTCGGCTGGGCGCGCCGGATTGCCGGCCGGGTTCACCTGTTGAAGAACCAGGGCCAGGAGCCGGGCACATGGCTCGCGTTTCAGTACTTCCTGGCCCAGAAACGGGTGTTCACCCCCCTGCGCCAGGCCCTCGGGCTGGGTCGCGCCTACATCTGCGTGAGCGGGGCCGCGCCGGTCGCCGAGGAGATCCTGACCTTCTTCGCGAGCCTCGACATCCCGATCCGCGAGGTCTACGGGCAGAGCGAGGGTTCGGGGCCCACCACCTTCAACGCCGCGCACCGGACCCGGTTCGGGTCCGTCGGGCCGGCCATCCCCGGCTGTGAGGTGCGGATCGCGGAGGACGGCGAGATCTGCGTGCGCGGGCCGAACGTGTTCCTCGGGTACTTCAAGGAGCCCAACGCCACAGCCGACACCCTGATCGACGGATGGCTGCACTCCGGCGATCTCGGTGCGTTCGACGCCGACGGTTTTCTCACGATCACCGGGCGGAAGAAGGACATCCTGATCACCGCAGGGGGAAAGAACATCGCCCCCAAGAACATCGAGGCTGCGCTGAAGCAGCTTCCCCTGGTCGGGGACGCCGTCGTGATCGGCGATCGCCGCAAGTACCTCACCGCGCTGCTCACGCTCGACGCCGAGCGGGTGCAGAAGGCGGCCGAGGAGCGAGGGGTCTCCCCGGAGGCCGTGCGCACCTCCCCGGAGACGCTCGCTGCCCTGCAGGCCGGCGTGGATCGGATCAACCGCGATCTCGCGCAGGTCGAGACGATCAAGCGGTTCACGGTCCTGCCGGCGCCGTTCTCGGTGGAGACCGGCGAGCTCACGCCCTCCATGAAGGTGAAACGCAAGGTGGTGAACGAGAAGTTCGTAGGGGAGATCGACGCGATGTACTCGGACTGAGGGCCGACGCGCCGGGGCGGATCAGCCGAGCGCCCGCGCGCCCTCGCCCAGGACGTACCAGTTGATCCCGCCGCAGCCGGCGCACACCCCCTCGAAAACGCCGTTCCGGTGCTTCTGGCGTTCGGCGCGGGCCCTTGGCCCCTCCCACAGCTCACGGAACCCCTCGGTCGCCAGCGACCCGAGGTCCAGCTCGCTGCGCAGGTCGGCGCAGCACATGACGAGGTGGCCGTCCTGGCGTACGACCGGCGTGTACCAGAGCCCCGGGCACGCGGTGCGCCTCCCCCGGGCATCGTCCCGCTGCCAGGGCCTGTCCTCCCAGACCGTGACCGACAGCGTGTCGCCGACCACCGGCGTGATCCCCGCCTCCCGCAGCGTCCGCGCGTACAGGGCGTTGGCTGCGGATTGTCCGGTGGCCCCGCCCCCCACCGAGAGCGGCTTGAACAGGATCTCGCCGTGCCCGCCGTCGCCGGTGCACGTCAACGCCCGGGTCCAGTACGCCAGGAAGTCGCCCGCCTCGTGCGCGTTGCCGGGCTGCACCACGAATTGCACCTGCACCCGCACCTGGCCGGGGTCGGCGAGGGACCTCCGGCGCGCCAGCAGGTGCCGGATGTGCGTGCGGGCGCGCTCCAGGCCCTCCCGGCCCTTGGTGCGCCGGTAGGTCTCGGGAGAGACGGCATCGAGGGTGAAGACACAGGTCAAAGGCACCGCACCGGACAATTCACGAAGGATTTGCTCCATACGCGGCGGGGTGAGGAGCACGGCGTTGCTGTCGAACCGCACGTACCCGATCCGTTCCCCGAGTACACGGCTTGCTTCGCCGATCATCCACTCGAGATGGGGGTGCATCGACGGGTCGCCCAGCCATTGGAGGATCAGGTGGTCGAAGCGCAGGTCGTCCGCGACGAGACCGTGGAGGATCCGCCTGTACACGTCGCGATCGAGGTATCCCTTGGGCACCCCGTGCACGGTCTCCCAGCGGTCTGCGTGGGGCGCACACATCGCACAGGCGAGGTTGCAGTGGTCGGTGGGCTCGATCTGGAGCACGCCGGCGTGTAGCGGGGTCGTGGCCACGTCGATTCGATTATACTGTGCGCTGTGTTGAGCGGAGCTTCGATGGCGCGTGTTCTGGCCCTCCTGGGTCTTGTTGGCCTGGGTGGCTGTGGCAACCCGTGCCAGAATGTCTGCGGTCCGATGGCGGACTACGCGCGCGAGTGCGGGCTCACGGTCACCGCCGGCGACATCAAGCAGTGCAAAGATGCCAACATGGGCGAGATCACGGATGAGCAGGCGAGCGTCTGCCAGGAATTCTCCGATCCGGCGAAGCTCCGCGAGTGGTGGACGTGTGACGACGTCGCCGAGAACATGACCGGGGCACAGTAGCGATGAACCCCGGCGAGCCCGCGCCTCCGACCGACGCCGCTCGTCCCCCGGAATTCACGCCTGAGGCATTTGGCAAGTACTACCTGATCGACCGCATCGCGATGGGCGGGATGGCCGAGATCTTCCGCGCCAAGAGCTTCGGCGTCGGCGGGTTCGAGAACCTCGTCGTCATCAAGCGAATCCTCTCGCACCTGTCCATGAACGACCAGTTCGTGCGCATGTTCATGGACGAGGCCAAGATCTCCGCGGTCCTGCAGGCCTCGAACATCGTCCGCATCTACGACTTCGGCAAGATCCGGGACAACTACTTCATCGCGATGGAGTGCGTGGAGGGCAAGGACGTCAAGCTCCTCCTCCGCAAGCTCGCGGAGCGCAGGAAGCTCCTCCCCCGCGAGTTCGCCGTCTACATCGCGATGGAGGCCGCGAAGGGGCTCGACTACGCCCACAAGCGCACGGCGATCTCCGGTCAGCCGCTCAACATCGTGCATCGCGACGTGAGCCCGTCCAACATCCTCGTCTCGTACACGGGGGAGATCAAGGTCGCGGACTTCGGCATCGTGAAGGCTGCGAACTGCGCGGAGGCCACCGACGCCGGGATGCTCAAGGGCAAGTTCGAGTACATGTCCCCGGAGCAGGCGCACGGCGCGGAGCTCGACCGTCGGTCCGACATCTTCGCCCTCGGCATCATCCTGCACGAGATGCTGACGGGCCGGAGGCTCTTCAAGAGCGACTCCGAGGTCAAGACCCTCGAGCGCGTCAAGAGGGTAGACGTCGATCCGCCGAGCGCCCAGAACCCGGCGGTGCCCGCGCGCCTCGACGAGATCGTGATGCGCGCTCTCTCCCGGGAGCCCGATCAGCGGTACCAGGACGCTCGCGAACTCCACGCCGATCTCCTCGATTTCCTCTACCCCGCCTCTCCGGACCTCACGCAGCAGTCGCTCTCCCACTTCATGCGGGAGCTGTTCGTGGACGAGATGGAGTCCGAGCGCTCGCGCACCGAGAGCGGGAGCGCGCTGGCCCGGCAGATGCACGACAGCGCAGCCGACACCGAGCTCGAGCCCGAGTTCGAGGGGGGAACGCGCACGCCCACGCAGGCGGCGCCGCTGCTTCCGCCGAAGCCGCCGAGCCGCGTCCCCATCCTGATCGCGATCGCGCTGGTGGCGCTGCTTGCGGTGGCGCTCGTCGGCGTGCTCGGATGGAACGCGACGCACACGCCGGAAGTGCAGACCGTGAACGTGCCGACCGAGGTGAAGCCCACGACGGGCGCTATCGGGCTTCGGATCACGCCGGCCACGGCGACGGTCACGCTCGACGGTACGCCTCGCGGGTCCGGTGAGGCGGTCGGGATCCGGGACATCCCGCCTGGAGAGCACACGCTCTCCGTCGCGGCGCCCGGGTTCGTGACGCACGAGGAGAAGGTGCAGGTGGAGGCCGGTGACAAGGTCCGCCTCCAGGTCGTGCTGGTGGCCGTGGCCACGCCGCCGCCCCCGCACCCGACGGAGAACCCGGTCATTCCCCCGCGCCCGACCCAGACGGTGGTCACGCCGCCGCCGAACACCCCGGCCGCAGTCAAGGCGGTCGCCTCGTTCACCTCGTCGCCGTCAGGTGCGGACGTGTACGTGGACGGCAAACGGGTGGGGTCCACGCCGGTCTCCTGGGACGGAGGCGCGGCCGGCAGTCGATATGGCGTCGAGTTCCGCATGAGCGGCTACGACTCCGCGAAGTTCAACGCCTCGCTGCCGGACGCTGGCGGGACGGTCTCGTTCGACCGGAACCTGCAGGAGAAGGTCGCTGGCACCGGCAAGGTGAACATCAACGTCTCCGGCAACGTGTGGGGCGACATCTACATCGACGGGAAGAAGATCGGCACCACGCCGAAGTTCAACTACGAGCTTCCTGCCGGGCGCTATTCGGTGCGGGTCAAGAACGAGGACGCTGGGCTGGACAAGACGCAATCGGTCACGATCAAGGCGGGCGAGACGCAGACGCTGGCGTTCTCCCCCTGACTCGGGTGCGGCCATGTCGGCGACCGGCGTACATACCGAACACGCCGCGGCTATATTGAACCTATGCAACAGTCCAGCGTACTGATGGTCGTGCCGCTGGCCCTGCTCTCCAGGGACTCAGGGGCGGCCCGCTAGGCCATGCGCCCGCTCGCCAGCCTGCAGCGCGACGCGGTGCTCTATGCGAGCCGCCTCGCGAACACGGGCTGGGCACCGCCGGACTGGCTGACAGTCAACCTCACGCTGCGCTGCAATCTCGCGTGTGTGATGTGCACGACCTGCTACGACTCGCCTGAGCTCTCGCTCGAAGAGGTGCGCGGCCTCATCGACCAGGCCAGTGTGTGGGGCGTGCGAGTGTTCAACCCGCTCGGGGGCGAGGCGTTCGTACGGAAGGACCTGGAGGACATCCTCGAGCACGCCGTGCGCAGGCGGATGTTCGTCACGCTCACCACCAACGGAACGCTGGTGACAGCGCAGCGGGCCGCGCGGATCGCGAGGCTCCCACCCGAGCAACTGCACATCAACGTGAGCGTGGACGGGCTCCCGGCGACGCACGATCGGGTGCGCGGGAGCGGGAGCTTCGAGCGGATGATCACCGGGTACCGGCACCTGCGGACCGAGGATGGGCGAGCGGACCAGCCCCGGCGCAAGATCGTGGCGAACGTGATCCTGCACAGGTTGAACCTGCACGAGTTCGAAGCGCTGCTGGAGCTCCTCGCCGCCGAGGGGTTCAGCGGCGTGCAGGTGCTGAACCTGTTCCGCAACCCGAAGGACCCGGCGGTGGGCGGGATGTGGTTCCAGCAGGACGATCTGCCTGCGTTGAGCGCGCTCGTCGCCCGGCTCGCGGAGCGATCCCCGCTCCCGATGCTCACGCCATGCGACGACCTGCTGCGCATCCCGCGGTACTACCGCGAGGGGCTCACCCCGCTGGAGGCCCCGTGCTGGGCGGGCTGGAAGGAGCTCTACGTGAACGCCGACGGCACGGCGATCATGTGCGATGGCAAGCTCGATTTTCTCGCCGGCGCGTTCGGAAGCGTTCGGGCCCACACCCTGCGGGAGCTCTGGAGCTCGCCGGCCGTCGCCGAGCGCCGAGCGGTGGTGAAGACGTGCACCACGCCCTGCCTGCAGAACTGCTACCTGCGGCGCGAGGCCGACAGCGCGCGCGGCATCGGCGTCGGGTTCCTGGAGCATGCGCGCCGCGCACTGCGCACACGCATCCCCCCGAAGCCGAGGCCCTTTGCCGACACGCTGGTCTTCGAGCTCTGCGACGCGCGCGCCGAGGCCGGGGACCCACGCTTCCGGGAGATCGTGGGCGGAGTGGGCGCGGCGCCTGGCCTCGCGGCGGCGCAGGACGCCGACGCCTGGGCGCTGCTGCGCGACCGCGGACTGCTCTCGTTCGACCGCGGCTTCATGGGCGCCGGGGTCTTCGAGGATCTGCTCGGGGAGCTGCGCGCGGAGGGCCTCGGGGTGGACCGGGTGGTGCTCGCCGGGCGGGGAGACCCGCTGCTCCACCCCGAGCTCGGGAGGGTCTGGCAGGCGTGTGAGCGCGCCAGGCAGGCAGGCCTGATCGGACGGGTGGAGGTGGTCTCGACGCTCCCGCGCGCGCTCCCGCCGGGGGTGGAGCGGGTGCGCTCCCCGGTCCCGGCGCCCTGGATCTCCTGGGACGGGTGGCTCGCCCGCGGCGGGGACCCCCGGCTCCAGGCACCGGTCGGCGACGCCCTCAAGCTGGGCATCCGGACGGTCTGGCCGGGTCTTGACACTGCTCGGTAGGGACTCGCCCGGCTGCGACGGGCCTCCTCGCCTGCCTCGGCAGGCTTCGTCCGCTCCGCCCTGCCAGCCACGCCGGACCGCTGGCCGATCCGTCGATCCGGATCTGCGACCGGCGGTATAAGCGCCCAGGTGTTCTGGCTCCTGCCGTACTTCCGACCTGCGCGCCGAGAGCTCGTGCTCGTCGAAGGACTGCTGCTGTTGGGTGCTGCCGCCTCCCTCGGCGCCTCGTGGGGCATGGGGCAGGCGATCGACTACGCAGGGCAGCGCGGGGAGCCCATCTGGATCGTGCTCGCCGCGGTCGGGTACGGGCTCCTGGTGCTCGGATCTGCCGTGCTGACCTGGGTGGCGAGGGTGCGCATCGAGCGCGTCGCGCAGGCGGCGATGATGCAGGTGAAGGAGCGCCTGTTCGCGCACCTGCTCCGGCACGACATCGCGCTGCACGACCGGATGGGGAGCGGCGCCCTGCTCGCGCGGGTGAGCGGTGACGTGGAGGCGATGCGGCTCCTGTTCAGCGAGGTGATCCTGCAGCTCCCCGGGGACGTGGCGCTGGTGATCGGCATGTTCACCGTGCTCGGGTACACCGCTCCCAGGTTGATGGCGCTCGTGGCCGCGACCGTGCCGATCTGGATCGCGTTGGTGGTGTGGTATCGACGTGTGTCTCCGGCCGCGTTCGCCACCGTGCGGAAGGAGTCGACCTCCCTCTCCGGGTGGATCGCAGAGTCGGTGGCGGCCATCCCGTTGCTCCGGACGATGGACCGGCTCGACTTCGCGGGTGCACACACCGCGGCGCTCGGTCAGCGACGGTTCGCTGCCGACTTGCACTACGGCCTGCAGAGCGTGTGGTTCTTCAACGGCCTGTTCGGCGTCCGGGCGGCCCTGCTGGCCGCCGTGGTGTGGGTCGGCGCCGGCGAGGTGGCGCGCGGCGAGATCTCCGCAGGCGTGCTGCTGGTCGCGGTGGACTACGTGCGCAAGATGGTGGAGCCCTTCCTCCGCCTGCAGTTCCACATCACGACGCTGGAGCGCGCGCGGGTGGGCTCGGGACGGGTGCGGGAGCTGCTGGACACCGCACCCCAGGTGGTGGACCGGCCGGGCGCCGTCTCGTGGACGGGGCCTGGGCATGGCCTGCGTTTTGAAGCGGTCGACTTCGAGTACGTGTCGGGCTCGCCGATCTTCAAGGGGATGGACCTCTGGGTTCCGCCCGGCTCCCACGTGGCGATCGTGGGACCCACGGGGGGCGGGAAATCCTCCATCATCCAGCTTCTCGCGCGGTTTCGGGACCCCACGGGGGGAAGGGTCACGCTCGGCGGGACGGACCTGCGCGACCTGCGTCTCGTCGATCTGCGGCGCCATGTCGGGCTGGTGACGCAGGCGGTGCAGCTGCTGCCGGGCACCGTCGCGGAGAACCTGGGAGCGGAACCCGAGCGAGCAGCGGCGCTCCTTTGGGATCTCGGGCTGGACGGTCGCCTCACGCCCGAGACGAGGGTTGGTGCAGGGGGAGAGGTGCTCTCCCGCGGGGAGGTCCAGCTCCTCTGTGTCGCGCGCGCCCTGGTGCACGAGCCGGAGATCCTCCTGCTGGACGAGGCGACGAGCGCCATGGACCCGCAGACGGAAGCGCGGGTGCTGGCCCTCCGCTCGGCCCGACGCGGACGCACCGTGGTGACCGTCGCGCACCGGCTGCGCACCATCGCCGATGCAGACCGGATCCTCGTGATCGACCGCGGGGTGATCGAGTCCGGCACCCACGCCGAACTCCTGCACCGAGGCGGCGTGTACGCGGGGTTGTGGCGGGCCCAGCTCGCACGTGATGGCGCCGCACACGCTGAGAGCGCGGTGCTCGCAGCAGGCCCGGCGTGAGCCTCGTCCTGATCGTGTGGCTGCTCGCGGGGTGTGCAGACCCTCCGAAGGCGACCCCTGGCCACCTGCTCCCATGCCCCGCCTCGAACAACTGCGTGAGCAGCGAGGCGGATCCGTCCGACACGCTGCATGCGATCGCCCCGATCGCCCCACCGACCGGGTACTCCATGCCCAACGACGCCCTCGCCCGGCTGCGAGGGATCGTGCTCACCATGCCCCGCGCGACGGTCGTGGGCGGGAGCGCCACCTCCCTGCGAGCCACGTTCTCGTCGCGCATCTTCGGGTTCACCGACGACGTGGAGCTCCGCGCCGACTCGAAGCTCCGGGTGATCCAGGTGCGGTCGGCCTCGCGGCACGGCAGCAGCGACCTCGGGGTGAACCGCGAGCGGGTGGAGGCGATCCGGGCCGCGTGGGTGGCCTCCTTCCCGGCGGATCCCAGCGGCGGTACGACTGCGGGGCAAGCTCCCGATCCGGCGGAGCGCGCCGCCCCGCAGCCGGAGAGGTAAGGCCCGCAGAGAGGCGATAGGGGGCGCGGATGTCGTCGATCTCCCCCGCCCAGCCTGCCGAACCCATCCTCGCGCTCGACCTGACGGCTCGCCAATGGAAGGTTCTTTTTGCCGCATGGCTCGGTTGGGGCTTCGACATCTTCGATGCGCTGCTGTTCAACTATGTTGCCGCGAATTGCATCGCGTCCCTGCTGCATCTCACGTTGGGCACGCCGGAGGCCAAGTCTGCAGCCTTGTTCTGGACCGGCGTGGCGTCGAGCGTGTTGTTGCTCGGGTCGGCTGCAGGCGGGATCCTGTTCGGGCGGATCGCGGACCGGTTCGGTCGCAGCCGCACGATGATCGGCACGATGGTCCTGTACGCGGTGGGGACCGCGGCGTGTGCGTTGGCGCCGAACCTCTGGGTGTTGCTCCTGTGCCGCTTGATCTCGGCGCTCGGGATTGGCGGGGAGTGGGCGGCGGGGGCCTCGATGGTGGCCGAGGTGGTGCCCGAGAAGAGGCGGGTGGAGGCGGGTGCCCTGCTCTACTCCTCCGCGCCGGTTGGGCTGTTCCTCGCGACGTTCGTGAACTGGCTGGTAGCAGGGGTCTGGATGGCGGGCGATCCGGCGACGTCGTGGCGGTGGGTGTTCGCGTTCGGCATCCTGCCGGCCCTGGTCGCGATCCTGGTCCGGCGGGGGCTGCGGGAGCCCGAGCGCTGGGCTGCCGTGGTGGAGCAGGGCGCCGCGAAGGTGGGCCCGGCCCGGTTCAGCGAGCTTTTCAGCCCCGCGTACCGCAAGATGACGCTCTCCGGGCTCTTGATGGCAGTGACGGCGATGTTGATGTGGTGGGGCTGCAATGCGTTCATCCCCCTCGTGGCGGGCGGGCTCGGCGACCGCGCAGCGGCTGCCGGCGGGCTGGTCGGCGCGGCGCGGCAGGGGCTGATCGAGAGCTGGAAGACGACCGCTACCAACCTGTTCAACCTCGGAGGGCTGATCGGGACGCTGGCGACCGTGCCCGTTGCCAAGCGGCTGGGCCGCCGCCCGATGTACGCGATCTACTTTTCGCTCTCGGCGGTGGCCATCTTCATGGCTTTTGGGGTCACGTGGCCCGAGCAGTGGCGCCTTTACCTGTATTTTCCAGTTGGCGTCGCGGTGTTCGGGGTGTTCGGGAGCTTCACCTACTACCTGCCCGAGTTGTTTCCCACGCGCCTGCGCAGCACGGGCGCCGGGTTCTGCTACAACGCCGGGCGGGTGATCGCGGCCGGGGGGCCGTTCATCGTGGGCTCCGTGGCTTCGAAGGGTGCGAACTCGCTGGACACCGCGCTCTCGCTGCTCACGTGGATCGCGGTTGTGCCGGTGCTCGGGTTGTTCGCGTTGCCGTGGGTCGTGGAGACGAAGGGGCGGGTGCTCGAGGATTGATCAACTTGCGACTGCCGCTGCACACAGCGTTGCCATCGCCATGATCGGGAGCTGCGGGTTCACCCCGAGGTTGGTCGGGAACACGCTCGAGTCGGCCACCCAGAGCCCGGGCACCCGGTGGTGGCGAAAGTCCGGTCGGACCACGCTCGTCGAGGGGTCCGAGCCCATGCGGGTCGTCCCGAAGAGGTGGGTGACGGACATCGGGTAGGCCTTCGGGTCGAGCGGGCCCTCCCCGTCGATGGCGGCCATGCGGGCGGGATCACGAACCACGGGGTCGAACCCCGCGACCCCCGGGTAGACCTCCTCGGCCCCCGCGGCGAGCAGCACCTCGCCGAGCCTGCGGACAGCGCGTCGGGCCTTTCGCACGTCGCCCTCCGGCATGGGGAACCGGACCAGCGGCCCGCCGAGCCCCGGCCGGACCGTACCCCGCCCCTCGGCCCGGATCGCGGCGCCCTGGACGGCGTAGTGGTCGATCTCCGCGATGCGACGCGCCAACTCCTGCCCCACACCGGGGATCCGACTACCGAGGATCGAGCGATCGAAGCCGAGCGTCTCCAACTTGAGCCCCTCGTGCCGCAGGCCGGTCACCTCGTGCCCCTGCGTGGCGCCCCGGTGGTTCTGCACGGGGTCCTTGAAGCGTCCGGTCACCGAGACGCCCGGGTGTCCGGAGAGCCCGTCGCCCACCGGGCCATGGAGGATCCCGCTCCGGCGGAGCAGGTTGGGCGTCTGGATCGCGCTGGCCGCGAGCACCACGCCGCGTGAGGCGCGCACCTCCACCCGTGCGCCCCCTGCCGAGACGCCCACGACCCCGTACGCGCCCTTGCCGTCCGTGAGGACACGCGTCACGCGGATCCCCGCCACGATCCGCGCGCCGTCGCGCACGGCATCTGGCAGCAGCGAGCGGTCCATCGACAGTTTGGCGCCGTTCGGGCAACCCTGCAGGCACCGCCCGGAGCCCTGGCAACCCACCACGTTGCGGAGGATCGGACGGTGCGCCAGGCCCAACCGGTCCGCCCCCGCCGCCATGATCCCGGCCTTGCGGCCGGCGATCGCCGGGTCTGTCCCCGCGATGTTCAAGCGCGCCGACAGCTCCAACTCGGCCGCCCGCAGCGCTTCCAGCGGGACCGCGCTCCCAAGTCCCGGGTCTGCCGCAACCCAGCCACCATGGACCTCCTCGGGGAACTCCCAACAGATCGCCCCGTTGATCACCGACGTGCCGCCGACCGCGCGGCCCTGCAGGTACGGCATCGGGTTGTCCCCCAGCGCGATGGAGGTGCCCAGATCCCGGTACAAGTCCGACATCGCGCGGACCCCGCTCTCGACGAAGGTGTCGGGCGTGTGGTTGTGGCCCTCCTCCAACACGAGCACGCGCACCCCCCTTGCGGCGAGTCGGCGCGCGACGGTCGCGCCCGCCGGTCCGCTCCCCACGACGACCACCTCGGCCGCGAGACGCAGCGCCTGGCGGACCGTGCGGCCGTCGATGTGGACGAGCGGCGGGGTCATGGCGTCGTCCGGAGCGAGTCGGACCAGGCGAAGCAGGCGAGGATCTTGAAGGTCGCGACAAGCTGCCGCGAGAGGTAGGACGGGCTCGTGTCGAGCGCGACGAGGAACGCCTCCCGCTGCGCGGAGGAGAGCAGGGGGAACGGGCGGAGAAAGCGGCGGTCGAACAGGGGAAGGAGGAGGACCGCCAGGAGCATCAACCGGATGCCGGGGGTGAACGTGGGGGCGCCGGTGGACATGCACCGCCAGAACGCAACGGGATCGGACGGCGCGGATCCAGGCAGGATCGCGGCGAACACCTGTACTGCCCAGTGTTTCTCGGTGGCGGTCACGAAAGCTCCCGGGGAACGAAGTCGATCGGGTGGTCCCGCTCCAGGGTGAACCACGTGGGCGTGACGAGGCAGGCACCGAGGGCCACCGCGTAGCTCACCCCGAGCAGCACGTCGTTGTTCCCGGGTTCGACGGCGACGAGCGGGTCCTTCACGAAACGCATGTCGATCGGAGGGCGGTGGCCGCGCCCGTAGTCGATGATCAACCCCCGGTCGAAGCCCGCGGGCATCGCTACGCCGCGCGGTTCGATCACCTCGTAGTGCCAGACGCACAGGGGCCTGCCGTCCCGCTGTCTCGGGCGGCTTGGGGCGTCGGTCCCATCCTGCTCCAACCGCACGTTCCAACCGAGCAGCCGCCCGCTCGCGGGATCGCGCCAGAAGGTCTTCTGGAAGGTCTTCCACGTCAAGCGCTCGATGAACGCCGGGAGTCCGACGCTTGTGCCACGGTAGGCCCACCCTTCGAGGGCGCGGGGGTCCACGGGGTGCCCGTCCAGCAGCCTGCGGCGGAGCTGGGATGGGCTCGAGGCCTGGAGCTCCTTGGCGAGCGTCATGGGCGGCTCCCGTCGAGGTGCGAGAGGGCGGCTCTGTCGAGGGCCTCCAGCGACGTGCGTACGAGCTCGCGCACGTGGGTGCTGTCCCGCGCCGTGATCAGCGCCACGACGAGGTCGTAGCCCGCCACGGCGAGCGCGCGATCGGCGGCGAGCGCGTCCGCGAGCTCGGGATGCGCCCGCCAGACGCCCTCGACGCTGTTGAGCAGCAGGACCATGGCGAAGTTGTCGGCGCCGTGGAGGATCGCGCGGGTGATCGCGAGGTCCCGCTCCCGCCATGCGTCCGGGCCCTGCTCGGCGCGCTGGAGGTCTACGAGCGCCCGCAACGCCGTGAGCGCGCTCTCGGGCATCCGCTCGCAGGCCAGCGCCACGACCTCGGCCGCCAGGGCGCGTCGCAGCTCCAGGAACCCCCGGAACAGCTCGGGCCGTGTGGCCACGGAGGTGTGCGCGAGGATGTCGAGCGTGGCGTGCTGAGCCGGGTCGAGCACCCGGACGCCGTCGCCCTGCCGTGCCCGGACGAGCCCCTCGGCCTCGAGCCGGGAGAGCGCCGCGCGCAGCGTGAGTCGGCTCACGCCGAGCGAGACCGCGAGCTCACGCTCCGCCGGGAGGGCCTCGCCAGGGGCGGGGGAGCCCCCGAGGATCGCGTCACGGAGCTGTTCGGCGACACGATCGACGGGTCGGGAGCGGGAGACCGGCGTGAACATACTTAGTGGTTTAACCACTTGACCTACGGCGTCAAGCCAGTCGTTCCGCGGCGGACGTCCGGTGCCGGGACAGCCCGCTGTCAGTTCGCCGTGCGGTCCCTCGCCGGCGCCCAGCCGGGCCGAGCCAGCGCGTATCGGAGCGCCTCGCCGAGGCTCGCGGCGCCTGCCATGTCCCGCGCCAGCGCGATCCACTCGTGGAACGCGATGCGGAGCGGGTTGTAGGTGTCGATGTTCTTCGTGAGCCCGTAGACCGGCGGCTCGATCTCGGGGGCGAAGGTGCCGAACAAGCGGTCCCAGAGGATCAGGATGCCGCCGTAGTTCTTGTCCAGGTACTGCGGGTTTGCGCCGTGATGCACCCGGTGATGCGACGGGGTGTTCAACACCCACTCCAGCGGGCCGAGCCTGCCGACGACCTCGGTGTGCACCCAGTACTGGTAGATGAGGTTGAAGCCCCAGGCGAGGTAGAGCATCTCGGCGCTGAACCCGAGGAGGGCCAGTGGTGCGACGAACAGGGTGGTCTGGAGAGCGGTCCACGGTTGGCGCAACGCGGTGGAGAGATTGTAGGCGCGGCTCGAGTGGTGGTTCACGTGGGCCGCCCAGAACAGGCGGATCTCGTGGCTGAACCGGTGGTCCCAGTAGTAGGCGAAGTCCCAGGCCACCATGACGGCGATCCAACCGAGCGGGCTCGGCGGGATGGAGCACAGCCGGAAGGTGTTCAGCCACGCGTACACGGCGAAGCTCACCACGTTCCAGGCCCCGATCACCGCGAGGCTCCCGAGTCCCATGGCCAGGCTCGCCGAGGCGTCCCGAAGCTCGTAGGGGTGCCCGCGAGCGCCCTTCCAGCGCCGGAGCAGCAGCGCCTCCGCGATGAGGGTGACGACGAAGAACGGCGTCGCGTACAGCGTCGGGTCGGGGGGCATCGCGGCGAGCAGGTTCGTCAAGCGTCGGGAAGTATCGCGCCCGATCCGGCGACGGGCGCGATGGCCGCAGGCCCACCCCTCCCGCGATAATCCTCCCCCATCCGCGGAGTTCCCATGTTCCTACTGCTCCTCGCCTGCACGAAGGGCCCCGCCGACTCGGGCCCGGCCCCCTTCGACTCGGGCACGCCGGTCGACAGCGGTGACGCGGACACTGACAGCGACGCGGACACCGACGCGGACTCGGACAGCGATGCCGACACCGACACAGACGCAGATGCGGACACCGACAGTGACACGGACACCGATGTCCCGATCACCCCGGTGTGCGGCGTCGATCCCGCGGAGGACTGGGCGTGGTCGGGGTTCTGTCCCGGGAGCCTCACGAAGTGCGCCGTCGCGATGAGCGACTGCAGCATGACGATCACGTACTCGGGCGGTGACGCCGGCATGCCGCACGCCGGCACGGTGTCCGGATCGACGATCACCTTCGACGACGGAGCCACGATGCACGGTTGCACGGGCGCCCTGCAGACCGCGGACAAGATCGCTGGTTCGTGCTCGGGAGGGTGTACGTTCGAATTGTCGAGGTGAAAGGGGGCGGGACCCCCCAGCCTCAATCCAAAGGACATCTCCCAGGCGGTGCAGATCCGACTTTACAATTGCTTGACGAACATCAAATATATTAGGTACTAAGTACGTTATATGGGCCTGGGCCTGGGCCTGGGCCTGGGCCTGGAGCGACGAGCGGGAGTTGGGGGTCAGGGGTACACTTCAGACATCGGACCGCCCGGTCCGAACCCTCCAGGTGCGGAGGGGGACACGCCCTGACCTGCAACAACCTGGAAGGAAACCCATGTCTACTTTTTCGACCTACACGCTCATCTCGAAGACCCGTGTCGTCACCGCCGGAAACCTGATGTCCTCGCCGGTCTACGTCGATCTTGACGTATCGGACGATCTCGTCGATCTCACGGGTGTCGAGGAGTTGACGGTGATCGCGCTCACCGAGGGGATCTCGGCGCAGTTCCGCTGGAACGTGTACTTCATGAGCGGCTACACCCGGAGCACCGAAGCGGGGTCCGGGCCGTACACCATCGGCACCGTCGGCTCCGCAAACGGTTCGACCCGGTCGTCGGCGTACTCCACCGTCGCCAACTTTCTGCCCACGTCCCGGTTCATGATCGGATATGGCAACAATTCCGGCGCGCTCCAGGAGTCGGCGATCATCAGCGCCATGCTCTGCGTGAAGCGGATCGGTTAGTTCGCCGCGTCCCGGCCTGGCGGGGCGACCCGCCAGCGGGAGACGCGAGTCGGTTACCTTCAGCCTTGTCTGTTGCGATCTGGAGCCACCATGGATCAGAATCTCTCCGATGTGTACGCGAATGTGCGGGACGCTGTCGGTGGCTTGCCCGGCGCGACCGGGGATGGCAGCGTTGACGACACCGCGTCGATCCAGGCGGCGATCAATTACGGGTTGAGCTGCGGGAAGCATGTGCTGTTCCCTGCCGGGACCTACCGGTTCGATGGGGTGTTGGAGTTCAATGTTGCGTACCAGCGGTGCACGTTCCTGGCTGGCGCAACCCTGGTGGCTGGGACCAACGAGGCATACGTCCACATCACCGGCGGTGAGCAGACCTTCATCGGTCTCCGAATCGAGGCGCCGGTCGGGGTGGATGCGCACAACCCGCTCCTGGAGATCGAAGGTGCCGCTCGGCCCACGATGCAGGAGCTCCGGGTGTCGGTGGGTCAGTTGAGACCTTCCCTCTCGGACCCGCCCTGGGCGGCAGTCCGCGTGAGGAGCTTGAACAACTGCAAGTTCATTGGCGGAAGTATCTCCGGAACTGGGGAGGCCGGAACGGTTGGGCTCTGGCTCACCAACTGGGGGCTCGAGGAGGAAGGGGGCATCAAGGGGGAGCCTTCTGAAATCGGAGCCGTGGGGCTCATCATCGAGAAGTTCGGCTGGGCGGTCCGGGTTGACTGCATCATGGACGAACCGAGCTTCGTCGATTGCAGCTTCACCGACAATGTGGAGGGCGCCGTGATCCTCACCTTCCACGACGGCGGACCGGTGAACCCCAATGCAACTGGCCTGCGGCTGATCGGATGTCACATGGCCGGTGGGTCGCCTCCCCAGTACGTCCTGATCGATGGGCGGCCAGGTGTGCCGTGCATATGGAGCGGAGGGGTGGTCATCGGGTGCACGTTCGGCTCGCGTGTCGTCGAGCTCCGGGTCCCCGGCTCCCTCCGCCCGCTGCCGCAGCCCCATCCACGCAGCCCGCTCCCGCCGCCGAGTCCGGCCGACCCGTTGCCATGGGGGCGGCATGACCCGCTCCCCCCGCTCCCGGTCCTGGCAGGCAGCGGTGGTGGTCCGGAAACATCCGCGAGGCTCCCCGCCACGCAGGCCGGTCGATCGGTGTCCGGACGGACCGCCAGCGACGTGCGCGCCCAATCCTCCGTTCTGCGCGCCCCCCAGCCCGCGAAGTCGACGAACGTCACGCGACTCGCGGGGGCGGCCGGGACGAGGCGCGTCGCCGCGCCGATCGCCACATCCCCTCCGACGCAGGTGCGGGCGTTCAAACCCGGAATCGGTCCGTCCACAAAGGGCGCCGGGCCGCGTGCGCAGGCGGTTGCGGCGCCTGGGGCCTGCGTTTTCCGGATACGGGGAACCGTGCAGGGTGTTGTGGTGAGCGGATGTTCCTCCGAGCCGGAGCTTCTCGCGCGGCGCAGCGACGTCTGGGACATCTCCGACACCGCCTCCATCGGGCAGACGTGTGACATGTTCAATTCCTGGGCGCAGGCAAATGTTGCCACGGGAAACCACGCCGAGGAACTGGTGCAGATCGGCTCCGACACGTCGGGGAAGTTGACGATCACGGCTGCCAGGGTTTGCCTGGACGCGAAGGCGCTGGGCTTCTTCGAGGCCGAGCCCGTGGAGCGTGAGGCCTACCTCCTGCCCGGAGCGGGGAGCAGGGCGCTCCATCCGCACAACGCACAGCAGGTGCTCGCCCAGTTGCTCATCGATCTGAGTGCGCTCGGCCTCATTCGACGCCGACGGCCATGACCATTCTGCTCCCGGCGCTCCTCGCCTGCACCTCCGTTCCCCCCGTCGCGGTTGCGCCGGCGTACACGCTCCCGCCCCCGGCTCGGACGGGTGGCGGAAGCGGCTTCGTGTCGGGTGCGGATGGCGTGCGGGCGAGCACCGCGGGTGGCCGGATCCGGGCCTGGTTTGAGTCGGGTGGGGCGGTCTCCCTGGGCGCGGATCTGCGCGTTCGGACGACGGCCTACGGCCGGGGGAGTGTCATGGCGCCGATCGGTCTCGCTGGCCCGCAGATCGGCGATTGCGGTGGAGCGTCGTGCGTCGAGATTGAAAACCCTGGGCTGACGGAGTGGTGGCTG
>CAIQVJ010000123.1 GCA_903875225.1 uncultured Pseudomonadota bacterium | reverse complement strand
GCCGCCGCCATAGACGCCACCACCGCCGCCGCTGCGGGCGCCACCAGCGCCGCCACCACCGTAGCCGCCGCCACCACCGCCGCCATAACCACCACCGCCACCGCCACCGCCACCGCTGCGGCCGCCACCGCCACCGAAGCCGCCGCCGCCGCCGCCGCCGCCGCCGAACCCGCCGCCGCCGCCGCCGCCGCCGAAGCCGCGCTTCTCAGGGGGACGAGCCTCGTTCACGGTGAGGTTGCGACCTTCGACAGACTTGCCGTGCATCGCGTTGATGGCGGCCTGCGCCTCCGAATCCGAGCCCATCTCGACGAAGCCGAAGCCCTTCGAGCGACCGGTGTCGCGGTCGACGATGACCTGTGCGGAAGCGACGGTGCCGTGCTCCGCGAAAAGCTGCTCGAGGGAGCTGTTGTTGATGCCGTAGCCGAGGTTGCCAACGTAGAGTTTCTTGCCCATTTTCTTTCTCACTTGATCCGACGTGGCAGCCTGCAAAGCGGGACAATCACACGTTCTTCTGTTTACGAACTCCCTTTCGGGAGACCACGGCAGGTCCGCGGCGAGCGGTGTCTAACCGGTTCTCGCCGGTTGAAAAGGGAATCCGGGCGATCCGAGGAAAAAAGTTGATTCAACGCACCCCCGGCGGCGGGATGCCGGGTCAGTACGAATCGTTGGACCAGTCGGTGACCTCGCAGTGCAGCGCCGCGTAGTAGTCGGGCTCGTCGCCCCACACCCAGCAGCCCTCCCCCAGCGAGGGCTTGAGCACGAAGGTCATGTCGCCGAGCCGGTAGTAGTCGGCGGGAATGCAGGAGGTGCCGTCGTCCGGGGTCTCGCACGTGTCGATCACGATGAACCCGCCGCCGTCTCCGAGCGTGTGGCAGACGTCGCCCTCGTTGATGCAGCCCTCGTCCGTGAACCCGTGCGAGGGCCACGCTGCACCCAGCACCCAGCCCGGCGCCGATCCCCCGGTCACGTCCACCTGGATGCCCTCGGTCCCGCCGTTCACCTCGTCGTTCAGTTCGACGCTGTCGGGCGGATCGACGACGATCGTGGCATCGCCGACCGGATCGGGGGCGCACGCGAGCAGGAGTGGGAGCATCGCGACAGGAAGTAACAGCCGCTGGATGCCGCCGGCAGATGGCGGTGTCCAGCCCCCAGACCGGCGCGCTCGGGCCGCCACGCACGTCACTACTTGGCGGCCATCTCGTCGGACTGTCCGCTGCCGAACACTCCCTTGAGCATGCTCAAGCTGGGCTTCTCCGCGTTGTAGAACAAGAAGCTGAACAGGTTCGAAGCCGACGCATACTTGTAGACATCCCGCCAGCTCTGGATGGTCTCCAGGTGCCGCGCGATGGTGATCGGGCGAAAGTAGAACTCGCGGTAGAACTGGCGGTGGAAATCGATGATGTCCTCGGGCTCGAGGCCCCAGGGCACGAATGTGGGCTCCCAGAAGCTCTTCTCGTCGGTGCTCTCGTTCACGAGGCGGCCCCACTTGGAACCTTCGCGCTCCCACATCTCCATCTGCGGCGTCTTGGGGAGGAGGGTGTTGATCTGCACGGTGACGTCGTGCAACGGGATCGTCTTGGCGAATTCGATGGTTTCCCGGATCGTCGCGGCGGTGTCGGGCATGTGGCCGATGATGAAGAAGGCCTTCGGACGCAGCCCGACCTCGTGCGCCGCGGTGATGGCCGCGCGGATCTTGTCCTTGGTGATGCCCTTGGAGATGAAGTCCAGCACCCGGTCGCTGCCGCTCTCGATCCCGAACCGGGTGCGCCAGCAGCCATTGTCCTTCATCTGCTGGAGCAGCTCCTTGTCCACCACCTCCACGCGCGAGGAGCACGTCCAACTCACCTTCTCGGCGATCTTCCGGCGCCGGAATTCGTCCATGATGCCCATGACCCGCTTCTTGGAGGCGCAGAACAGCGAATCGACAAAAGCAATGTCGCGCGCTCCAAAGTCCCGCACGAGGTGTTCCACCTCGTCTGCGATGTACTCGGGCGAGTGCGAGCGGTATCCGGACTTCGACTTCTGGCAGAACGCGCAGGCGTGTGGGCACCCTCGCGACGTGATCATCGAGAACTTGGGTGATGCGTGCTCGTCGATCGGGATGGGCTTGTAGATGTCCGCGGGGAGGAGGTGACGCGCGGGGAACGGCAGCTCATCGAGGTTCTTGAACCGCGCGCGCGCGGCCGTGTAGTGCAGCGTGCCGTCGGGCCGGCGGAAGCAGATGGACTGGACGTCGTCGAGTGACCGGCGACCGCTGTAGGCCTCGCAGATCTCGAGCATCGTGTGCTCGCCCTCGCCGAGCGCCCCGATGTCGAACGAGCGCTCGGCCATCGCCTCGTCCGGGAGCAGGGTGACGTGGTATCCACCGAGCACGATCGGCGTGGACGGCATCGCCCCCTTGCACGCGGCGCCCAGAAGCTTCGTCGTCTCGAAAACGACGGTGGTGGAGCCGATCCCGATCACGTCCGGTTGCGTGCCATCGATCCGGCGCACGGTGCCGGCCACGTCGAGGCGTTCCGCTGCGGCATCGATGCATGAGACCGTGTGGCCATGCCGCTCGAGCATCGCCGCGATGTAGAGCAAGCCGAGGGGTGCCGAGTTGAAGAACAGGTAGGCGGTGACGGGGCTGACGTGGCCGTGGGCGAGCACGGTGTCGAGCGGGGGGTTGACGAGGGTCACGCGCATGGGGGCGATCGTAGCAGAGCCGCGGGGAAATGCCCGTGAGCGGGCTCACGGGCCGAAGGATCCGGTCGCGAGCGCCTCGTCCCGTTCACCGTGCCGGTGCGACGCGATTTCGCACCGCAACCCACTGGGCCGCGATGCTGACGGCGATCTCCGCTGGTGTCTCCGCGCCGATGTCGATCCCCACGGGCGAGTGCAGGCGCTCGAACCGCGCGGGGTCCATGCCCGCGGCCCGGAGCCGCAGGAAGAAGCGGGTCACCTTGGTTTTCGACCCGATCAGGCCGAGCCACGCGAAGTCGTGGGGCAGCAGCAGCTCCACGAGATCCTGGTCGAGCGCGTGCTCGTGGGTGGTCACCAGCACCCACGTGTAGGGGCCGGGCTCCACGGCGCGGCAGAACGACCGCGGGTCCAGGACGACGCGCTCGGCAGTCGGGAACCGCTCGATCGTGTTCCACTCCTCGCGGTCGTCCACCACCGTGAGCCGAAACCCGAGCAGCTCGGCCTGACGGGCCGCCGCCAACCCGACGTGGCCGGCCCCGAAGATCAGGAGGTGGTCGCGCGGTCGCTGGGGTTCGATGTAGACGTCCATGGCTCCTCCACAACACATTCCCAGGTCCCGCGTGAGGTTCACGCAGTACCGCCGCGGCCGCCCGAGGCGCAGCGCCTCCTGGGCCTCTGCGATCACCCGGTGCTCCAGCGTGCCACCTCCGATGGTGCCGACGATGCGGCCGTCAGGCCAGATCACCATCCGGGCGCCCCGGTGGCGCGGCGCGGAGCCCTCCACGCCGACAACTGTCGCGAGCGCGACAGCCTCCCCTCGCTCACTGGCCCTCAGCAGGGCCTGCCAGACCTCGGTCATCGGCGGCTCGCGCTCACAGCCCCGCTCGGGCGCGCACCCGCCCGAGCGAAGCGCGACACAGGTCGGCGGTCTCGGCGCTGTCCCAGCCGAGCACGCGACCGTCCTCCGCCACCTTTCGACCCGCGACCCAGGTCTGCCGCACCGCCCGCGGATCCATCGTGTAGACGACGGTCGAGGCCGGGTCGCCTCCGCTCCAGATCACGTCTGGATCGAGCACCACGAGATCCGCCACGTTGCCTGGGGCGAGAACCCCACCGGGAAAGCCCAACGCCTCGGCGCCGCGGGCCGTGGCCATGCGCAGCACGATCCGGGCGGGCAACGCCCCGGCTCCGAGCCGGGTGCTCTGCAGCAGCGCCGCGAGGCGCATCTCGGCGAAGGCATCGAGCCGGTTGTTGCACGGCGCGCCATCGGCCGCGAGCGACACGTGCACCCCCCGGGCGATCAGCTCCGGCACGGCGCACAGCCCGCTCGCCAGCTTCTGGTTGGAGGAGGGGCAGTGCGCCACCCGGGTGCGGGTGAGCGCGAGCGTCTCCACCTCGGACTCGGAGAGGTGGATGCAGTGGGCCAGCACGACGTCCCCGCCTGTGAGGCCGTGCGCGTGCAGGTGGTGGATGTTGTCCAGCCCCGTGAGCTCGCGCACCAGGGCGACCTCGTCGCGATTCTCGCTCGCGTGGCTGTGGATGAGGCAGCCGCGCCGACGGGCCTCCGAGGCCACGCCGTCCAGGAGCTCATCGCTGCAGGACGGCACGAACCGGGGCGCGTACGCATACCGGGCCAACCCTCGCCCGTGCCACTGATCCGCGAGGTCGTTCGCGATGCGCATGGCGGCGTCGGTGGTGGTGCCGAGGCCGGCCTCGTTGTCCCGGTCCATCATCGCGGAGCCGCACCAGATGCGCATCCCTGCCTGGGCGGCGGCCTCGAAGACTGCCCCGGTGTGGGAGACCGTCGCCATGTCGAGGACCGCGGTGGTGCCCCCGGTCAGCAGCTCGGCCACGCCGAGTCGCGCGGACGCGTACACACTGTCCACGTCGTGCGCGCGCTCGAGCGGCCAGATGCGCCCGCGCAGCCAGTCCATCAGGGCCATGTCGTCGGCGAGGCCCCGGAACAGCGTTTGAACGAGGTGGATGTGGGGTTGGACGAAGCCCGGCAGGATCCACCGCCCCGCGCAGGGCACTTCGACGTCGTCCTCCCGCGCGGCGACGACGCCGAGCGCGACGATCTTCCCGCCGTCGATCGCCAGATCTCCCTGGACTGCGCCGGGCCCGGTGGATGCGCACGGGAGCAAGGTCGCTCCCCGAAAAACAGTGCGGCTCATCCGTAGGTGGGGCCCGCGGGGGCGGCGCCGAGCGCGGCCTCGAGCACGGCTGCGAGATGATCGAGCTTCACGGGCTTGTGCACACAATCGTGGAACGCCTCGCGCTTCACCCGCTGCTCGACCTGGGGGTCCCGCCACGCTGTACACGCGACCACCGGCACCCCGCGCATCTCGGAATCGTTGCGCATCATCCGAAGCACCTGGAAGCCGTCCATGTCCGGCATCAGGATGTCCATGAGCACCACGTCGGGCTTGAACCGGGCAACGGTGAGGCCCGCGGCAAAGCCGGACAAAGCGATCTCCACCTCCCAACCGCCTCGCCCGATGAGGTAGCTGCGGACGAGGTTGCAGAAGTCTGCCTCGTCATCCACCACGAGCACCCGCCGCGAGACCACGACGGGCTCGGCCAATGGCACGTCCATCAACTCCGGCACCACGGGGAAGGCCCGCTCGCGCGCGAACGCGACGAGATCCTCCCTCCGGATCCGCCGGTGCCCGCCGGGCGTGCGGTATGCCGGCAGGAGGCCCCCGCTCACCCAATTCACGACCGTAGGGGGAGTCACTCCGAGAAAACGCGCAACCTGGAAGGTCGTGTAGGTGACAGGTCCCTCTGAGATCGAACGACGGCGTGGCATGGGTCTGGTGCCAGTAGCATGTTCAGGTTGAGGGCGTCCAGAAATCAGCGTCGCGGATTCATTCTTCCCCACCCGCCAGCGCGGCCTGCACCGCCCTCCTCAACCCACCCGGCAGCGCCTCGCCGATGGCGTCGACGCGAGGCTCGCCCAACTCGATCAGCAGCTCACACACCTCCGGTTCCACCACGATCGCCGGCAAACCCCGGAGCTCGGCGGTCACCTCCTGCACCCGGTCGACGGCACAAGTCACCCACACGACGCGGCCCGGTCCCGGCTCGGAAGCAGGCGTTCGGAGCTGGTCCAGCACGGTGTTGAGCCGCTCGCTTTGCCTCGACATGACCTCGTAGGACTGGGCGAGCCGGGACGGCGGCACCAACCCCTCCGCGAGCATCTGCGCGTGGCCCAGGATCACGGTGAGCGGAGTGCGGACGTCGTGCCGGACAAAACGCTCCAGCAGGGCCACACGCGTGCGTAGAAGCTCCGCCTCCTGCTCGGCGAGGGCCGCCCGAACGGCGAAAGCCCGGGACCGCTGCTGCCAGCGATCCCGGGCCCTGGCCGGTGCCTGGGGAGCGCCCTGCTTCATTCCATGATGCGGAAACGGAAGAACGTCTCGCCGATGATGATCTCCTCGCCGCCGAACAGGCGACGGTCGGTGATCAGCTCGCCGTTCACGAGCGTTCCGTTCGAGGACTTGGCATCCTCGATGTAGAAGTTGTTCCCGCGCCGCTGGAGCTTGCAGTGGTAGCGGGACACCTTGGAGTCGTTCTTGATCTGGATGTCGTTCTCGCGCCCGCGCCCGATGGTGAGCGCGTCGTTGGTGAACGGGTAGATCTGCTCCTCGGCAGTGCCCTCCTGGTAGAGGAGCAACGCGCGACGCGGAGAGTCATCTTCCTTCGCCGCTTCCTTCACTGGCTGCGTGGCAAGAGGGGCATCGCCGCCCAGGTCGAGCTCTACCTCGGAAGCCGAGACGCCAGAGGAGTCCTCTGCACCGAAGGAGACCTCCTCAGACAGGCCGTCCTCCTCTCCTTCGCTGCTCTCTGCCGTCTCGATCGCGATGTCGTCGCCGATGGCGATGCTCGCGGAGCCGGACGGGAACATGTCACCAAGATCTTCGCGGATACCCTTCTGGATGTGCTCTTCGGCACCCGAAGGTTCGGGCTCCGGTTCGGGCTCACCCGCCGGCTCGGCGGCGGGCTCGGCCGCAGGCTGGCCACCAGCGCCCGGCGCGGCCGTTGCAGGCTGCGCGACGACCACGGGAGCCGGCGCGACGTAGTGCCCGTGCGGAGTCGCGAGGTCTGCCCAGACCGACAGCCCACCCTCCAACTCGCCGAGCTCCGCATCGATCGCGCCCACGCGGGCGGCGGCCGTGTCCAGACGGGCGCGGAGGTCCGCGACCTCCGTGTTGAACTCGTCGTCCGAGAGCTCGCCGATGGCTGCGCGAAGCTCGAGCTCCTGCACCTGCTCGTCCACGCCGACGTTGCTGGCGTGCACCTCCGCCTTCTCACCCACGAGCGCGTCGATCAGCGTGCTGAGCATCGGAAGCAGGGGACCGACCTCGTCGGCCACGTCGCTCGCCTTGATCTCGTGGTCGAGGATGACCTTCTCGATCACGGCCGGATTGAACTTGCCTGAGGCGGATTGAACCTTCGCCTTCTCGATGTAGTTCCGGTGCTGCCGGTATCGGGAGACGAGGCCGTTGAGCCGCTCCAGAAGCAGTGCTTTCTCCATTTTCCAAAGCTCCAGTGGTCAGAGAGAGAGGTGCGCCGCAAGCCAGCGCTCGGAACCGCGTTGATAGTAGACCTGACAGGCTGTGTCAACCGGGAGGGTGTCCAGAACCAGCAAAACGGGTGGGAAAGCTGGCGAGACCGGACATCACGCATTTCAATAATAATCCGCTCGCTCATCCTGGGCATGCGCGAGGTTCTGGAACAGGGTGTACTGGCCCAGGAAGGCGAGCCGCACGGTGCCGATCGGGCCGGCGCGGTGTTTGGCAATGATCACCTCGGCTTCACCCTTCGAGGCGCTGTTCTCGTCGTAGACCTCGTCCCGGTAGATGAACAGGATGATGTCCGCGTCCTGTTCGATGGCGCCGGACTCACGAAGGTCCGAGGGGAGCGGCCGCTTGTTCTCCCGGCCTTCCAACGAGCGGTTGAGCTGGGAGAGGGCGATGACCGGAATCCCCAGCTCTTTCGCAAGGATCTTCAGCCCGCGGGAGATGGCGCTGATCGCGTTTTCCCGCGACTCCTTGGCGCCCCCGGCGCCCTGCATGAGCTGGAGGTAGTCCACCACGATCAACCCCAGGTTCTTGCACTCGGAGCGCAGGCGGCGCGCCTTCGAGCGCAGCGCAGCGATTGTGAGCCCGCTCGAATCGTCGATGAAGATCGGCAGACCATGCAGCGCTTCCGCCGCCCGACCGAGCTTCGGCCAGTCATCTTCGCTGCTGAGCTGCCCCGTCCTCACCCGCCCCGCGTCCACGCGCGCCTCCGCGGTCAGCAGCCTTGTCACGAGTTGCTCTTTCGACATCTCCAGCGAAAACACCCCCACGCCAACCCCGCCCTTCTGGGCTGCGTGAAGCGCGAAGTTCAGCGCCAGCGCGGTCTTGCCCATCGCCGGTCGGGCCGCGAGGATGATGAGGTCGCTCGGCTGCCAGCCTGTCAGCTTCTTGTCGAGATCGATGAACCCCGTCGTCACCCCCGTCAGGTCGCCGGGCGCGTTGGCGCGCTTCCCGATCTCCGCCATCTGCAGGTCGACCACCGTGCTGATCCGCGTCCAGTCGCTGTTTCCAGAGAGCTGGGAGACCGAGAACACGCTCGACTCGGCTCCGTCGAGCAGAGTGGCCAGATCCGAGGCGCCCTCCTGCACCTGCTCGATGATCCCCTCGGCGGCCAACTGCAGCCGTCGTCGGATCGCGTGCTCGCGCACACGCTCCGCATACACCGGCACGTTGGCGACGCTGGGGCACGCCGAGGTGAGCGCCAGAACGTAGGACACCCCCCCGACAGCCTCGACCTCGCCGCGTCGCTCGAGCTCGTCGGTGATGGAGACCAGATCGGCCACGCGGTCGCGCTCGACCAACTGGACGAGCAGCTCGAAGAGGCGCTGGTGCGCCGGGCGCGCGAAGTCCTCGGGTTTGAGCCGGGAGCCGATCTCCGGCACCTGACTGGAGTCGAGGATCAGTCCGCCGAGCAGGGAGCGCTCGGTCTCCGCGTTGTGCGGAAGCGAGCGCTCCTGCCTGCCTTGCCCGGCGCGCATGGACTACCTAGGCCCGGGTGACGTAGACCTTCACTGCGGCCTCGACCTCGCGGTGCACCTTCACCGTCACCTGGTACACGCCGATCGCGCGGATCGGCTCTGCCAGCACGATGGCGCGGCGGTCCACGACGATGCCCTGGGCCTTGAGGGCCTCGGCGATGTCCTGGTTGGTGACCGAGCCGAAGAGCTTGTCCTCTTCGCCGGCCTTGCGCTTGATCGAGAGCGACAGCGCGGAGACCTTCGCGGCCAGGTCGCGTGCGGCGGTCAGCACCTTGGCCTGACGCTGGGCGGCCTGACGCGTCTGGTGGGCCAGGCGGTGGCTGTTGCGCTCGTCCGCGAGGACCGCGAGGCTACGCGGAAGGAGATAGTTGCGGCCGTAGCCGTCGGCGACGTCATGCACAGTACCCGTGGCACCGAGGTTCGCGACGTCTTCCTGAAGGATGACTTTCATTTGAGACTCCTGGCCGACCCTGGTCGGCATAAGACTTGGTGGGGTGGAAGCGGACTACTCGACGTCTTCGATCGGCGCGTCGTCTTCGGCTTCTTCGGCTTCGGCGCGGTAGCGAGCCTCTGCCTCTTCCTCGGCCTTGAGGGCGGCCATGCGCTCCACGCGCATGTGACGACGCTCCTCGGCCAGTACCCGCCGGGCCTCGACCTCGACGGCGGACTCGATCTGCACGGTGAGGTAGCGAAGGAGCCCATCCTCGTTCCCGAGGTTGCGCTCGAGCTCGCGGACGATGTTGCCCGGCCCGACGTAGTTCAGGTAGACGAAGTGGCCGCGGGTGTTGCGCCGGATGAGGTAGGCGAGCTTGCGCTTGCCCCAGTCCTCGGCGACGAGGATCGTGCCCGAATTGTCGGTGATCACCTGCTCGAAGCGCGAGGTGAGCTTGGCCATGATGTCGTCCGTGAGGTCGGGGCGGACGATGTAGGTGGTTTCATACTCGTTGAGAATCACGATCCCTCCAGGGGAGTTTGGAAATTGCGGTGTACGCGGCGCACCGGTTCAGGCGCTGCGTCGAAGGGGTGGCTGCGCAGGGGTCGAACCCGTCGCCACCGCGGAATCAGGTAGATTGAAGGTGTTCATCGCGCGCGTGAACCCTTCACGGACGACCATCTCGAATGCGTCGGCTGCCCGATCGATGAGGGTGTCGACGAGCGGAAGCTCCGAGGACGCCCAGGACCCGAGCACGTAGTCGGCGGGATCCCAGCCCTCGGGCGGCCGGCCGACGCCCACGCGCATGCGCGGGAAGTCGTTGCCACCGCACAAGCGCTGGATGTCGCGGATCCCGTTGTGACCGCCGTGCCCTCCGCCCTCGCGCAAGCGAAGGCGGCCGAACGGCAGGTCCATGTCGTCGTGGGCCACGACAAGCGCCTTTCGGTCGAGCTTGTAGAACCCCAGCAGCGAGGAGACCGCCTGCCCGGACACGTTCATGAACTGCTGTGGCTGAACGAGAAGGACCTTCCGGCCCCCCACGTTCGCTTCTGCCACGAGCGCTCCGAACGCCTTCCTGTCGACCACCACGCCAGCCCTTTCGGCGACGCGATCCACGACCCTGAACCCGACGTTGTGTCGGGTCTGGGCGTAGCGCGCACCTGGGTTGCCGAGGCCGACAAGGAGGAGCATGCCCGACTACTTCTTGGCGGCGGGCTTGGCGGGAGCCTTGGCAGCGGGCGCAGCGGCCTTCGCGCCTGCGGCTGCGGGAGCAGCGCCGGCAGCCGGGGCTTCCCCGCGCTCCGAACGCTTGCCTTCGACCGTGAGCACGTTGAAGTCACGCTTGAAGATGACCGTCACGCCCGCGGGAGCGACGACATCGGAGGCGCGAATGAACTGGCCCACCTCGAGGTTGGTCACGTCCACGTCCAGGAGCCGCGGGATCGAACCCGCGGGCGCCTTGACGCTGAGCGTGCGCTTGATCACCCGCAGCAGCCCGCCTGCGCGGGTACCCGCAGCGCGACCGACCGGGTTCACCGCGACGTCGACCTGCACGACGTACTCCGGGGAGACCTCGTAGAAGTCGATGTGCTCGACCACCCGGGAGACCGGGTGCCGCTGGATCTCGCGGATCAGGCAGAGACGGTCCACGCCGTCGAGCTTGACGGTGAGGAGCGTGTTGGGGTCAGCCGTCTTGCGGTAGATGCCCGCGAGCTCGGCGACGTTGAAGTTGAGCGGACGGGCTTCTTCGCCCGCACGGTAGAGCACGCCGGGGGTATGCCCGGACGCGCGGGACTTGCGCGCAGCGCCCTTGCCGGTGGACGCACGGGCAGAGGCTGTGACGATGTGAGCTTCCAAGACGGACTCCGGAGTTCCGGCGTCGGAGTCATCCATCGATCCGACAAGGAATCAGGCCCGAAATGGGCGCCGGGCGAAAGGCCCGGGCTGTACCATGGACAACGGATCCCGAAGGACCGGCACAGCTCCCTCCGAAGGTCGGAGGCCGCGACGACTATCGCGCGACGGCACCTTGTCAAGCAGCGAGCTATAGCGGGACGTGCAATCACCCAACCCACGCATCGTTGTCCTGGGCGGACCCATCCCCGACGTGCTGCGGACGCAGCTGGACGGGAACATCGATCTCGTGCCCGAGTCCGAGGTCGAATCGGGCACCTGGACGGGCATTCTCGTCCACGCCAAGATCGAGTCGCTCGCGGCCGTGCGCCGGTTCCGCAATGCGGGCGGCCTCACCCCGATCTACGGTTTGTCCGAGCACCCCGTGGAGGTGAGCAAGCGCATCCAGTGGATCCGCGAGGGAGCGGACGACCTGCTCGCCCTCGACACGGCGGCAGCCGTCCTCGCGCGACGCATTCGCGGGCCTGCCACGCGGGCGGCGGGCGGCGAATCCGAGGTGCAGACCGGCGCACGCATCGACCGCTACCTCATCGCGCTGCAGCGCTACCTCCGGACCCGCCAGGAGCTCCTCGCGATCCTGGGAGAGAGCGGCCGGCAACGCTTCCTCGACTGCCATTTTCTGCGTGATCAGGTGCTGCGCGCGGCGGGCAGCGACCTGCCCGGCGTAGGAGGCAGCCAGCGGCGCGCGTCCGACCGGGAGCCGCTCCAGTGGGGCGTTCGCCTCCTGGACCGCGCAGCGAACGAGGCCACCGCCGAGCTCCAGAACATCGGGGCCGACGGGATCGGTCTGGCGCTCCACTACCCCCTGCAACCCGGGGAGAGCGTCCGGATCGACCTCGATGGCGATACCATGAGCGCGATCGTGACGGCAGAGGTGCGCTGGCAGCGCAGATCGGCTCGGGAACGCTGGGAGGTCGGCGCGTTCGCGCTCGGCCTCGAGATCACGCGCTCGCCGCCCACCTGAGCGCAGGAGTTCGACAGGGAAGTGCTGGACGGGTGGCCTCCAGCGCACTAAGCGCGCGCGCTTATGGGAGCTCCGTGGCCCTCCTCGATCTTCTCCGCGCGGGCAACGTAGCGGAATTCAACGCGAAGCGCCCCTCCCGCACTACGCTCGACCTCTTCGGTGCGGATCTCGCCCACCTGTCGCTGCGTGGGGTGGATCTCTCTGGGGCGAACCTCGAGAAAGCCGACTTCTCGGGCTGCGACCTGACAGGCGCGAACCTCTCCCGCGCGAACCTCGCCGGCGCTGACTTCACGGAGGCCACCCTCGACGATTGCCGGATGCAGAAGGCACGCATGCGCGAGGCCTTCCTGGGCGACGCGCGCGCGGTGGGGGCAGACTTCTCCGCCGCGGACCTCGGCGAGGCCGATCTCACCGGTATCAACGCGCGCAATGCCAACTTCTCGGGCGCGAGGCTCAAGGACGCCGTGCTCCAGAATGCGCATCTCATCGACGCGAACTTCACCGACGCGCGGATCGGCGACGGGGACCTTCGAGGCGCCGATCTCGGGCTGGCCACGCTGTGCGGCGCGGACCTGCACGGCGCGAACCTCGGGGGCGCCCGGCTCTGCGGAGCCAACCTGGCCGGCGCCCGGATGGCCCGCGCCACGCTCCGCCACGCAGATCTCACCGACGCGAGCCTCGCGAACGCCGACCTCTCGGGAGCCGACCTCTCGGGTAGCGCGCTCAAGGGCACCAACTTCGAAGGCGCGGACCTCTTCGATGCACAGGTCGACCCAGGCGCGCTGGGAGCGCTGCAGCCGACGGCCGAGGTGGAGAGTGAGACCTTCGATCTGCACGTGGAGGACCCCTCGGTCGCCGTGGGGCCAGAGCACGTCGGGATCCTGTGGGAGAACGCCGATGGCGAGGACGTACTCACCCTTCGGGTCGCGGTGGTCAAGCGCGCCGAACGGTGGGACGGCCGGGCGCTGGCGCTCGGGGTTCCCGGGGACACCCTGCTCGCACGCACCCTGGTCGCTGTCGATCGCGGCTTCCTCGCCATGGTGTTTCTCGACAAGGCGGGCACGTGCGAGGTTCACGCCGTGGCCATCCAGCCCGACGGCAGCCGGCTGCCTCCCACCGTGCACCGGCTCGACTACACCCCGGCGATCACCCCGCTCGTCGGTGTGGAGCAGGGAAGGGTGTTCGTGTACGGGATCGCACGCCAGGGCACGCTCGCCGTGCACGAGTGGACCGCGGACCGGCTGATCGAGCGCCTGCGCGCGCCCGCCGGCACCTGGCGTGGGTTCTGCTCCCGCCACGAGCCCATCCTGCTCGGGAAGGGGGGCACCATGGCGCGGGCCCGCCCGGACGGCATCGGCCCCATCTCGAGCGTGCCGTCCGGGTTTCCGGGCCGACTCCAGGCTGCCGCTGCAGAAGCGGGCGCCGACGAGAGCATCGCGACGATCTGGACGCAGAAGGACGAGCAGGGGCTGCACCTCGCCAGCACCGCCAGTTCGGCGAAGCTCCACGAGGAGACCGACATCGGCAGCGTCGACATGGTCGGCACCGTCGACGGGTTCATGACGGCCTGGATGTGCGAGGAGGACGAGAACATCCCGATGTACGCGTCGGGAGCGACCGGCCCTGGCCGGCGCGTGCTCGGCTCCACGGAGCTCGAAGACCTGGAGGACATCCGGTTCGTCCACAGCCTGACCGGTCCGGCGCTGGCCTTGAGCACGATGAACGGCGAGTGCATCGTCGTCGACGTCTCCGGCGCCGATCCGCGGATCCTGGCGCGGGTGGGGCCCTGATCCAGGCGGCTCGGCCGCGTGAGCTCGTCCTGCTGCACGGGTTCCTGCGCACCGGCGCGTCCATGGCGCTGCTCGGCGTCCGGTTGAAGTCGCTCGGGTACGGTGCGATCCACCTGCCGACCTTCGGGTACCACCTGCGCTCCCTGGACACCCACGGCGCCGAACTGCGCCGCCTGCTGCTCCGGGTGGTCGGGCAGGGCGCGGACTACGACGTCGTCACATTCAGCTTCGGCGGGGTCTTCCTGCGCGCGGCCCTGGCCGATGGCTCGGTCCCGCTGCCCCGCAGGGTGGTGATGCTGTCACCGCCCAGCCAGGGCGCGCTCCGGGCCCAGCAGGTGCGCGCACAGCTCCCGTTTCACCTGCTCGGCTGGGATCCCCTGGCTCCCCTCCTGCCGGGCGAGCCGGCCCGATACCCGATGCCGCCCACCGAGGTGGGGATCCTCGCCGGGGGCACAGGCGGGGAGACGGGGTTCAGCCGGCGCCTGCCTGGGGACAACGACGGCAAGGTGCGCGTGGCCGAGGCACACCACCCCGGAGTGGTGTTCAAGCGGGTTCCACAGCGCCACTTCCAGATGCCTTTCAGCAACCTCGCTTTTCAGGAGACCCGGGCGTTCCTGGAGACCGGGAGCTTTCTCTGATACCGCCGGTCGCTGATCCGGATCGAAGGATCGGCCAGCGATCCGGCGTGGCTGGCAAGGCGGAGCCGACGAAGCCTGCCGAGGCAGGCGAGGAGGCCCAACGCAGCCAGACGCGTCGGGCGCGGCCGAGGACCGAGCCGGATCAAGATCCGGCGGTATGCGGGCCTACCTCAGGCCTGCCCGCCGCCTCAACAACCAGGCGAGCGACGCGCTCGCGGCGAGGACCACGCCGACGAGCGGGTGAGCGCCGAGCGGTGTGACCCGGCGGTCGTGCACGTGGCGCCCGGCACTCGCATCGATGATCGGCCCCTCGAACGTGCCCGGACCGACGTACCTGCCGCCCGCATCCGCTGCGAACGCGGTGAGAAAGGTGGTGTCCGGTTCCACCTCGTCAAGTTCGGGGTCCCGGGTGGTCACCCCATACACGGTCTCCGCATCCCCGATCACGCCCGCCCTGCCCTGCGCCCTCACGGTGACCCGGTGGGCGCCCCGCAGGGTGGTCGGCAGGTCGAACCGCGTGACGCCGTCGGCATCGGTCACGCCAGACAGGGTCTGCTCTCCCTCGGGTCCGCTCACCCTCGCCGAGACCGCGGCGGCCGGCACGCCGGCGTACGCAACGTCGCGCACGTGCACCAACGCGGTGGCCCGCTCGCCTGGCGTGTAGTTCTCACGCGCGGTCTCCACCGTCACCGGCGCATCGGCGGCGTCGCCGATCAGCCAGCGCATGGCACCCTTCCAGAACCGCAGGTAGGCCTGGTTCCCGCGGCCAGCGCCAGCCTCCGAGAAAGACCATCGCCACGAGGCGTCGGCCATCAGCGCCATCGACCGCCCTTTGCCGACGTCGCTCACCGCCAGGATGGGGAGCGGCGCACCGTCCGCCCCCTTCAGCGTCGGGTGCTCGAGCAGCACTGCCGCACCGGGGGCCTTGGAGACGACGAGGTTCACCCCGTCCAGGGGCCCGAGCTGGCTCCAGGCCAGCGCATTGTCAGCGGACTCCCCGGTCAATTGCGTGACGGGATGCCTCGCCCCCGCCTCGGTCAACCTCGGCACCACCGGGCGCTCGTCCACCGGATTGCCTGTGACGCCGAGCTTCACGGGGAGGATGTCCGCGATCGGCGTGCCCGCGTAGGCTCCGAGATCGAAGCTCCGGTCTCCGCCGAGCATGGCGAACGCACCACCTGCCTTCACGTACTCCGCCACGTTGCCCAGCAGCTCGTTCGCGCGGGACTCGAAATACGGCGCGTAGTCGAAGTTCTGGAAGATCACAAGGTCGAAGGAGGAGAGCTCGCGGTCGAAGAGGTTCTGGTAGGGAAAGGTGATGAGCGAGAGTTCATCCGGCGAGTAGCCGGAGTTCATGTCCCGCCCGGTGCGCAGGATGAAGAAGCTCACCAGGTCGATCGCCGGATCCTCCTTGAGGAACAGGCGAAGGAATTTCTGATCCAGCGAGGGAGCCCCGCACACCTGCAGGACTCGCACGCGATCCCGCACCACCCGCACCGCGAGGCCCATCTGCTGGTTGGCGGGCACCGCATCCCCCGCGATCAGCGGAACGCTCGCCTCGTAGAGGAAGCGCCCGGGGCGGTCCGGCGTGATCTTGAAGTGCGCGGTGCCCTTGCCGTCCGGGCCCATCACGGCGACGGCTGAACCCGCCGGCTGCCCATCGCGCGTGAGGGAGACCACCACCGAGCCCGGCACCACGCCGATGCCCCGAACCGTGACGTCGAGGGGAAACTCGGCGCGCAGGAACGCGAACGATCCGGCGTGGACGTCGTCCACAGCGAGATCCGTGCGGCCCTGTGCGGTGCCCACCTGGTAGACGGTGAGCGGCCCGGAGAGCGGGGCTACGTCCACCGCCCCACTCAACACACGCGTCCGGAGCCCGCCGCGGTCGATGCCGTCGGTGAGGACGACGATCCCCCCCAGTCGCTCCCCGGCGTACTTTCGGGCGATCCCGTCCAGCGCCCCGCCCAGGTCGGAGTCGCCGTCGCTGAACGCAGCGGGCGCGCCGGATCGGAGTCGTTCGCCGAACGTGTACACCTCGGCCGGGCCGATGCGCTCGAGGATGTCGGCCACGGCGGCTCCCCGCGGCTTGCCGTCGGCCTCGAGCACCCCCATCGACCGGGACCCGTCCACCAACACCACGAGTCGCCCGGACTCGAGCCTGTCGCCGTCCTCCACCCACTGCGGCCCGCAGAGGAGCCAGTCGAGCGCCGCCAGGGCAACCCCGAAGCACAGCGCCTCCAGCACCCTCGGGCGGGGCGGCCACAACGAGAGCACCCAGGCGACGATCGAGAGCCCGATCACGAGTCCACACGCCCACTGCGGCGTCGCCCACTCGAGCACCCCGGGACCCGTCATTCAAGCCGCCCTTCACGCATCAGCTCGTTGACGTGCGCCTGATCCTGCTTGTAGTTGGAGGTGAGCGCGTACATGAGCAGGTTGATCGACAGCTTGACGGCCTCGCGCCGCTGATCCTCCCCGCCGGGCGTACACGGGAGGCGGTCCGATCCGTCAGGGCGGCGGTCGAGCGCGCCCGAGAGGTCGTTCCGGGAGTAGATCAGCGGGTGCGTCGAGACGTGCGAGACCCCCTCCAGCACGTGCGTGAGCTGGATCCGGCCGGACGGCTCCTTGAGAAGGAAGAAGCTGCGGTACACGGAGTGGTCCGACGCCAGGGTCTCGATCGGTCGCGTGGGGAAGACGTCGCCGATCAGCCGGCGCGCCGAGGTGTCGAAGTCGCTGTGGAGCACACCCGAGGCATCGTCCACGAGCAGGAATCCACCGTACGAGAGGTAGCGAAACAGCTGCTGGCGCGCGGCGTCGGAGAGCACGGGCAGGGCCCCATCGCCGCACAGGACCGCGAACGGGTGTTCGAACAGCTGGGGGTCATCGGGGGCGAGCTGGACGACGCGGGGCTCGGCCTCCACGCTCGTCGTCTGGATGGTCTCGAACAGCAGCCGCTTCCACGCCTCCGGCCTCGAGATCGTACCGCTGCCGAGCTGGATTTCGGCTACGTCGACCCTCCCCGCGCTGCCGAGCGCCCATGCGGGGCGCACGAGCCCGGAGCCGGCCATTCCGGCGAGGCCGGCCAGGAAGCTACGCCGTCGCATCGGCTCCTCCAGAGGGCGCGCGGGGCGGCACCGCCGCCCAGATGGTCGCGATCAACAGCAACACCCCTGCCGCCCCGGCGAGCACAGGCAGCAGGTCGAAGTGCACCAGCAGTCGATCCGGCGCGAGAGCGGCCTGGCGTGCGGCGATCGACCCCTCCCGCCGGACATCGCTCTCGATCGGCGGTGTGTTCACGGCGACGCTCGCCACCACAGCGGCGCTGGCTCCCGCGACCCGCCAGGCCCCGGGAGCGTCGGGAACGAAGCGCAGCTCACCAACGCCCCGCTCGGCCGACCGGATCTTCTCGCCGGGCCCGGTGAGCTCGACCTCGGGCGCGTCGGGAGCGACGGCCACCACGACGGGCTCTCCCACGACCGCCTCGACCGCAGCGCCCGATGCGCCGGTCTCCCCGCCGAGCGCGGCCGTCACGCGCGCGACGAACGCGGGAAACACCGCCTCGACCGGAAAATCCCCCCACCCGAGGTCCAGGGTTCCCGTCCACAGCAGCACGTTGCCCGCGCCGACCTTCCGCTCCACCAGCGCGGGGATGCCTTCGCCCCAGCGCAGGAGCACCGCGACCCCTCCATCGCCCGCGGTGGGCGGGTCTACGGTCATCACCCGCCGGCTCCGCACCTTTGAGAACGCCTCCGGCGCCGAGTCGAACGGGGCGAGGAGCTCGGACGGCACCCCCATCTGGAGCGCGACACCCTCATCCGTCGCGTCGCCCAGATCGCGGACCTTTCGCAGCGGGAGGGGGAGCAGGCCCTCCATCGAGGTGTTGTAGCGATCAGCAGTCACCCCGTCCCCGAGGCCGATCACCAGGCCGCCCCCCTTCCGCACGAAGTCGATGAGCCTCGGCACCAGGGGCGCAGGGTCCGCCACGTTGGCCATCCACACCACACGATGCACCGCGGGGTCGAGCAGCCCGATCCCCGCCGGCGCGATCACGTCCACGGCGGGTCGGCCGAGCCCGATCGGCGCGAGCGCCCGCTCGAGGAAGTAGGTCTCGGAGTGCGTCGGCGTCGAGCCGGGATCCCCGTCGATGACGAGCACGCGGCTGGCCCCGATGCGCGGAAGGTGGAAAAACCGTATGTTGTCGGCTGGTAGATCGGGATCGTCCACGGTGACGGACGCGATGCCCCCCTTGGCCTGCCGGGGGACGGTGAACCGCACCTCGGCAGAACCGGCGCCCAGGGCGCCTGCGCCGGCAACCTGCGCGAACGAGGTGAGCGACTCGCCTCCCGGCAGCTTGAGCGTCGTCGTGACCTCGCGCTCGCCCGTCCCGAAGTTCTGGAGGCCCACCGTGATCGTGCCGCCCTCGACCCCATCGCCATAGCTCGCGGCCGACACTGCGATGTTTGCGGGCTCGGGCGGCGCGCTCACGCGGGGCACGACCGACCCGCCCACCGCGAGGATGCGCTGGAAGTCTTCGTCACATGCCGTGATCTGCCCGGGTCCCGCCTCGTCTGTGTACACCACGACCTCGGCGGGCTCGCCCGCCATCAGGCCGCGGGCGAGCACGAGCGCGGCGTGCAGGTCTCCCGCGGCGTCGGACCTCTGGACGCTCGCAAGCTCAGCGGCAAGGGCGCCCGCATCGCTCGCCGTCCCCTCCGACCAGCCCGAGATCACCTCCGGCGGCGCCGTCCGCACGGCAGCGAGTCGCGTGCCGGGAGGGAGCCGCTGCAGCGTTTCCAGGGCCCCGGCTCGGGCGGCGTCGAACGCGCTGGTGGTGCCAGCGCCGTAGGCCACGCCGCGCTGATCCATGGAGAGCGACGTGTCGATCACCAGCAGCACCCGGCCTGTGCCGCCCAGATCCGATCGGGTCTCCGGCCACCGGAGCTCCGGCCGCGTCAGCGCCAGCAGCGCGAGCAGCAGCGCGAGCACGCGCAGCACCAGGAGGACGCGGTCAGAGAGCCTGCGACGCCGCTCGAGGCGCGTCTTCAACCGCTCCAGCAGGAGTGTGGCGCCGAACACCCGCTCCTCCCGGATCGCCTGCCGCGTGAGATGCGCGAGCACCGGCCCGAGGGCGAGCACGAGCAGGCCGAGCGCCGTAGGCGCGAGCAGGCTGAGGTCGAGCCCGAGCAGACTCACGCGGTGACCTCGGGCTGGGCCCGGAGCCACCCCGCGACGGTGGGCACCGCGGAGTCCTGGGCCGCGAGCGTCCAAAGGAGCGCACGCTGCGCGACGAACGCCGCACGGACCTCCGCGCGCCACGTCGCCACCACCGCAGCGAACGCAGGACGGATCGCAGCAGGGTCCACCGGAAAGCGGCCGCCGGTCTCAGGCGAGATCAGGCGCGCGGGCTCGTCCTCCCCGAGCGACAGCTCCGCGCGGTCGTATACCTGCACCGCGCGCAGATCCACGTGCCGTCGCGCGAGGGCCGAGAGGGACCCCGACCAGGCTGCGGGGTCCTCCATGAAGTCCGAGACCAGCCCGACGAGCGTGCGACCGTGCACCCGCTCGCCGACGTCGCTGAACAACGTAGCCAGCTCGGCGCGCCCGGCAGGCTGGACCGACGCGAGCGCCATCAGGATGCGGGCGAGCTGTCCGCGGGCGCGGCGCGCAGGGATCACCCGGTCGGTCATGCCGACACCCGCACCGATCCGCAGCCCCACAGGATCCCCGTTCGCGAGCACCGCGCAGGCGAGCGCCGCGGTCACCTCGAGCGCCTGCCGCCATTTTCCAGGCGTGGATCCGAGATCCGCCGAGGCGTCGAGGACGAGCACACACTCGAGATCACGCTCGGCCCTACGCTCCCGGATCACGAGCCGGTCGTTCCGGGCGTAGGCCCGCCAGTCCACATCCTTGAGCGGGTGCGGCGGAACATACGGTTGGTAGCCCAGGAATTCAGCTTCGTAGCCCCTTCGCGCCGCAAGGTGGGAACCGGTGTGCAGCCCCGCGACGAGGCGGCGGGCCACGAGGTGCAACGCCCGCACCCGAGCCAGCAGCGCGGGATCGCCGACCGGGAGCGGGTACTGGGACTGCGTCATCCGCGGGTCGGGACGACGTCGAGGATCTTCTGCACCACCGCATCCGGGCGGATGCCCTCGGCCTCGGCCGTGAAGTTCAACAAGACGCGGTGCCGCAGCACGTAGGGGGCGATGGCGCGCACGTCGTCGATCTGCGGGGTCAGCGCGCCGCGGAGCGCAGCGCGGGCGCGCGCGCCGAGCGCCAGGAACTGGCTCGCACGAGGCCCGGCGCCCCACTGCACGAAGCGGCGCACAGCGTCTGAGGAGTCCGGCCCCGGACGGGTCGCGCGCGCCAGCCGCACGGCGTAGCGCGTCACATCGTCGTTGGCGGGCAGTCGCCTGACCAGGCCCTGCAACGCGAGCAGGGTCTCCCGGGAGAGCACGGGCTCGAGCGCAGCGGGACGCTGCGTGAGCGTGCGCTCCACCACGGCGATCTCGTCCGCCTCGCTCGGGTACCCGACCTCGATCGAGAGCATGAACCGGTCGAGCTGGGCCTCCGGGAGCGGGTAGGTGCCCTCCTGCTCGATCGGATTCTGGGTGGCGAACACCTGGAATGGAGGTTCGAGGCGGATGGTTCGCCCACCCGTTGTGACAGCGCCCTCCTGCATCGCCTGGAGGAGCGCGGCCTGCGTACGCGGCGGCGTGCGGTTCACCTCGTCGGCGAGCAGCAGGTTCGTGAAGATCGGCCCGGGCACGAACCGAAGCTCGCGGCGACCGGTGGCGGGATCCTCGTCCAGCACGTCGCTCCCGGTGATGTCGGATGGCATCAGGTCCGGCGTGAACTGCACGCGTCCGAAATTCAGCCCGAGCGACTGCGCAGTCGCCTGCACGAGCAGGGTCTTGGCGAGCCCAGGCACGCCGATGAACAGGCAGTGTCCGCCCGAGAAGAGCGCGACGAGCATCGCGTTGACCACATCCTCCTGCCCGACGATCACCTGGCCGATGCTGGCCGCGAGGCGCGCGCGCACGTCCGCCAGTTGGTCGAAGAGTTGACCATCGTCCAGTCCGGCAGGGGGTGAAAGCTTCTCAACACCAGTCAATGGGAGCTCCCTTGGGGCAGGGAGCTGCCCCCGAGTCGAAGGATGCGCTCGTAACGCCGTCGGCGTTCCGCCTGCTCAGCATTTCCGGCGGCGATGTACAGGGTCGCGAGCGCCTCCTGGACCGCGGGGTCGAACGGATTGATGTCTGCGCTCGCCAGGTATTGCACGATGGCCGCACTGCTCTTGCCCTCGCTCACCAGCAGGGCACCAAGCTCCTTTCGCGACGTTGCGTACTCCGGGTAGTCGGCGATGGTCTGCTGGAGCACGGTCGACGCCTCCGGATCCCTGTGCAGGGCCCGATACGCCCTTGCGAGGCGCACCGCGAGGGTGGGCGACGCCGGCTCTTCGTCGGGCACAGCCTTCTTGAACTCGACCAGCGCGGCTTCGGGCCGGGAGGCCGCGAGGAGGAGGTCGCCGAGCCGCACGAAGCCGGCAAGGTCCTGTCGTCCGGCGAGCAGTGGGTCGGTGGCCACGTCGTCGGCCTCCCCGATCACCGTCGGCATCGCCGCGAGCGCCCGGCTCACGAGCTTGAGCCCCCGGAGCCAGCCCTTCCACCCTTCGACGAACGCATCGCTGTGGCCGGCTGCGCCCACGTCGCCGACGGCCTGCAGCGCGTCCGTGCCGCCTTTCACCTCGACGAGCACGCGCTGCGTGGCGCCGGGCCCCGCCACATGCTCCAGGTACTGGATCATCGTCGCCACCTGGGCGAACGCGAGCGCCGCCATGTCCGCCGAGGGCAGGAACGCCATGCTGGGGTGCATGCGCTCCAGGGGGACGAGGGTGTTCCTGGCCAGCGCTGTGGCCAGCATCGACTGCTGGTAGGCCGGAAGGTCCTCGAACGCGTCCGAGCGCCACAGCACCTCGTGGGAGCGGGCGATCCCCTCCTGCAACCACACAGGCGCGCGATCCGCGGTGTTGTAGGACACGATGTAGTGCGTGTACTCGTGCGCGATCGTGTCCTTCCACGCGTATCCGCGCGCGAGGGCCCGCGGGCTGGTGACGAGCAGCCGGGACCACTTGGACAGCGCGACCACGCCGGTGGTCTCCACGTTCGCGGCAGGGATGCCGCTCGCCTCGATGAACCGCTGTGCGGTGGGGTAGATCTCCACGCGCACACCGCCCGGCGGGGCCTTCCCGAGCCGCGGTCCGAGGCGATCGTGGGCCGCCTGCAGCGTGGTGAACGTGTCGTCCAGCAGAACCTCGTCAGTGCCTGGGAGGTACAGGACGCTGACGTCGCCACGCGTTTCCCGGACGAACCCCGCGGTGGCCTCGACGGTCGCCTTGTAGAGGTCCAGGGTGGATTGGGTCTCCGCGTCGGGCGTCGCGCCCGCGCTCGCCTTCAGCAGCCGCAGAGCGTCGTCGAACCGCTGTTCGTGGAAGGCGAGGTCCGCCAGGAACCTGCCCTCCCGCGAGCCAGAGCCGAGACCGGTGGAGGCGCTCCGGGCGCAGCCGAGATCGGCCGCGGCCAGGCACGCAGCCCCCCGGGTGGCGTCACCCGCGTGCGCGGGCTGCACGTCAGTCACCCCAGCGAGGCAGACCGCGAGCAGCACGGCGGCCCTACTGGCGAACGAGCTCTTCATAGTACCTTAGGTTTGAGGAACGGTATTGCTCTGGCACAGCGCCCTGCATGCCCTCCATCAACGCTCGCCGGTACTCCTCCGGCGTCTGGAACTGCTCGGGGGCCGGGATGGGCATCTCCCCGCGCATGTCCTGCCCCTCACCCTGTCTTTCGCCCGACTTTTCTTCGTCGCCGCCGCCATCCCCGCCGCCCTGCCCGGAGGCCTGCGCCATCGACTGCATCGTGCGCGCAGCCTGCTTGAGCGCCTCCCTCGCCTCCCCGATCCCGTCCTCTGTCGCCTGCTGCCCGCCGGTTGCCGACATCGGGTCTCCCTCGCGCATCGCCTGCGCCGCGCGCCCGCTCTCCTGGACAGCCTGGTCGGCCCCCTTCTGCAGACCCGGTGCGCGCATCGGAAGGTCGCGGGACACCCCCTGTGCCTCCTTCGCGACCTGCTGGGCGCGCTCGCTGATCCGCTGCTGCTCTCCGGCGAGCTGCTGAAGCGCCTTTTGCAGCTCGGGCGACCCCTGCTGTTGCTGGAGCTTGTCGAGCAGCGCGAGGATTCGCTGGCCATCCGCCTGGATGGGCGGGAGGACCTTCTGGAGCGCCGCGACAGTGTCGGCCGAACCCGGGTCCCGTCCCACCCACCGCAGCAGCCCGGCCATCCCCTGCGCCTCGGAGACCGTGCTCTGCGCCCTGGACCGGGTGCGCTCCGCGTTCCGCGACCGGGCGGCGTCGAGCAGGCCATCTGCCTCGGCACGAACGTCCGAAGCCCCCCGGAACGCCCCACCTCCCAACGGCCCGGCGGTCGCGACCGCACGGGCTGCCCCGGCAGACGCCGATTGGGCGCGCTCCTCGATCTCCTTCCAGATCGCGAGCGCCTGATCCATGTCGGACCCGTGCTTCTCGCGGGCCTGCTCGGTCTTCTCCCGCAGGCTCTGCTGGTCGGCTTGCAGCGCTTCGAGGTTCTTGTCGAGCTCCTTCATCGCCTTGCCAAGAGCGTCGGACCCCTCTCCCTGGCGCTTCTGCTGATCCTTGAGTCCGTCCGAGAGCTGACGCATCTCCTCCGAAATCCGGTCCATGAGCGCCTTGGCATCCTCGTAGCGCCCCTCGGCGATCGCCTTGCGAGCCTCGGCCAGCATGTCGGAGAGGCGCTGGGCGCTCTGGTTCGTGAATTCCCCGAGGGAATCGTCGCCCATCTGCGCTGCGGCCTCGCTGAGTTGCTTGAGCGCCCGGCCCAGCTGGTCGAGCCGCGCCAGGGCCTGCGCGGCGTTCTCTTTGGTCACCGAGGGGAACTCCTGCCGCACCCGCTCGGCGTCCTGCGCCATCTGGTCCGCGATCTCGCTGACCTTCTGCAACGCACTGCGCTGGATCATCTGATCGAACAGCAGGATCGCACCCTCGAGCGCGGCCAGATGGCTGTCCTGGGCTTCGTCCAGTGCGTTCTCGTCGGCCTCTGCGAGGTGGTCGGAGGCCGGAAGGCCCCTGGAGAGCGAGAACAACGCCCGGCGGCGCTCCTCGAGCTCCTGGAGGGCCGCGCGGTCTGCAGCGACCCCCTGCCCATCCGCCCAGCTCGCCGCGAGGAGGTTGTCCACAGCCTCGTAGCGAGCGTTCGCGCCGGTCGCCCAGGCCGGGCCCTCCGCGGGCGAAGCGACCGCGGGCCTGGGATCGAGCAGGAAGTCCGCCAGCACCAGGACCAACGCATCCCGCAGCGCCCGGCGGGCGGGCATCATCCTCCCCGGGTCCCCGTCAGCCCCGGAGACCACGAGCTGGATCGGTGCCGACCAACCGGCCTTCGAGCCTGAGACCTCGTCGTTGTCCCACGACTTCACCCGGAGCTGCACCGAGCTCCCCGCCGCGAGCCCGAGCTCCTTCGGGGTGAGCTGGAGCCGATCGTCGAGATCCCGGGGCGCGTTCAGCGGCGCGCGAAGGGGCACCTCACGGGTGGTCGCGCCCTCTCGCACCTCGACCACCACGTTCTTGACCCCGTAGTCGTCGTGCACGTGCCAGGGAACGCCGAGAGCCTGATCGAGCGCGGCGTGCAGCCGGTTGTTCGCGACGTCCACGGTCACCTGGGGCGGCAGGTCCGGGTCGACGACGATGGAGTAGTCCGGGGAGAGCATACTGCCGGACGCGCCTGTGAACCGGAAGCGCCAGATCGGCTGCTCGTTCGCTCCGGGGCTCCGAACCGTCAGACTCGACCGAAGGGAACGATCGGCGCTCGCCTCGGCCGGCAGGTCCACCCCGAAAGCCTCGAGCGCGACGCCCGTCCAGGCCTGCTCCGCACGCGCACGAATCTCGACGGTCGTCCCCGGAGGTGCGTGAATCTCACCGTTCGAATTCGGAACCTCGAGCGGCGAGAGCCCCGTGTACGTCGGGTAGAGGTAGCGCAGGGTGATGTCGCCCACCACCGCCCGGGGGCCGCTCTCGGCTGGACGGACCGGCGCGGGCGCTGCGACCGACCGGAACGCGGACAGCACCGCGGCGGGCCCCAACGTGAGGAGGTTCGTGAGGGCGAGCAGGGTGGCGAGCACCGCGGCGCCGAGCACCCAGGCGGAGCGCGCCGGGACCACCTCGCGGGGGGGAACGGCCTGGACCGGCGCCACGACGCGCCGGGCCATCCGCTCGACGAGCACGGCGGAGCCGAGCGGACGGGCGGACCGGTCGAGCACGGTGAGGAGTTCGCCGGCGAGGGCCGGACGAGCCAGCTCCACCCGTTGCGCCTGGCGGCGAAGCTCGGACGCCCGGCGGACATCCCGCAACTGCCACAGCCCCAGCCCGACCGCGAACAGCAGCACCGCACCGGCACCGGCCGCCGGCGGGCGCGCGCCCAGATTCAGCGCGAGCACGCCGAGGAGCCAGCCCGCGCAGAGGACCGTGCAGAAGGCCCCGAACCCGGCAACCGCGAGCACACCACGCTCCCGCCGGGCGATGCGACGCAGGTGGCCCTCGATCTGTCGAAGCGGCTCGTTCATGCCGTCCTTGAACCCGCCTGAAAGGTAGTCACGTCCGCCAGGGGAAAGGTGAGCCGGAACACGCTCCCGCGCCCCACCTCGCTCTCCACCGAAATGCGGGCTCCATGCTCCTCGGCGACGCGGTGCACGATCGCCAGCCCGAGCCCGGTGCCCTCCCCGGGCGGGCGGGTCGTGAAGAACGGCTCCAGGATCCTGCCGAGGTTCTCCTCGGGAATGCCTTGTCCATCGTCCTCGACGACCAGCTCGACCGCGCGCTCGCGCTGGATCGTGCGCACGCGCACGGTCCTCGCGCCCGCGGCGCCCGCGTTCAGCAACAGGTTCACGAGCATCTGGTGCAACTTCGACGCCTCTCCAGCCACGACGGCCTCCCCCTCGACGTGGAACTCGAGGGTGGCGTCCCGGAACGAGGGCTGATGCTGCACGGTCCGGAAAGCATCCTCGACCACCCCGTCGAGCCGAACGAGCTCCAGCTCCCGCCGCTCCATCCGCGCAAAATCGAGCAGGCCGCGGAGGATGCCGTGCATGCGCTCCACCTCGGCCCTCGAGCGACCGACGAGCTCCTCACCCAGCTCCGGCTCGACCCCGCCGACGATGAGCTCGAGGTAGGCACGCACGGCCGCGAGCGGGTTGCCCAGTTCGTGCGCGAGCCCCGCGGCGAGCCGGCCGACGCTCGCAAGCTTCTCGCTTCGGAGCAACGCATCCTGGGCGCGTTGGAGCTCGCTGTTCGCCTGCGTGAGCAACCTGAGCTGATCGTCCGTGCGGGCCCGGTATCCACCGAGCGCCTCGGCGAGCCGGTCCAGCGCTCGGGCCAGCGCAGCAAACTCCTCGGCGAACTCCCCTGTTACATCCTCACCCATCCGCGTGTCGAACGCCCCAGCGGCGATCGCCTCGGTGCCGGCCCTCAACCGTTCGACCGGTCCCAACACAGTGCGACGGAACAGGAAGAAGCCGAAGATGACGATGGCGGCGCCCGAGAGAACCGCGTGCAGGCCGATCACCGTCCACACAGGCCCCGAGACCGCGGATTCGTCCATCCTCACGGCGACGACCGCCGTCGGGCGCCCGGGACCGCCCACCGGCGCCAGTACACGCGCTCCCAGCATCGTACTCTCGGTGGTGACCTCCCGCGAGACGAACACGCCGGAGACCCCGGCCCCCGCCGGGACATCGTCCCCCGCCAGGCGCTCCCCCGAAGGCGAATAGACGGTGAGCGCTCCAAGCCGACCCCGGCGGTGCGATGCCAGCACCCGCTCCCACTCGCCGCGCGGAGTCGTGGAGAGGTCTCGTGCGACGACCGTGGCGGCGCCCTCGGCAACCGAGGTCGTCGCATCGACGAGCACACCCCGGGTGACCAGATAGAGAACCCCAGCATCCAGCACGGAGACAAGCACCGTCAGGAGCGCGAGATTCAGCCCGATTTCGGCCCAGAGGCCCGCTCGTCGACGCACACGTTTGTCTATCCCCAGAACGTCCCATCCATCGGGCCGATGCTCAGCTACGCAGCCGACGGTAGACGCCGACCACGAGCCCGAGGATCTCCACGGCACGAGTGGCGTCCACGAAGATCGCATCCATCTCGACGTTCGCCGGCTGCAGCCGGATCCGCCCACGCTCGCGGTAGAACCGCTTGACCGTCGCCTCTCCGTCCACCATCGCGACGACCGTGTCGCCATCCCGTGCGGTGGGCTGCTTGCGAACGAAGACATAGTCGCCGTCAAAGATGCCGTCCTCCATCATCGAGTTGCCAGCGACGACGAGCGCGAACACCTCGGCGTCGTGCGGCATCATCCGGGTGTCCATGTGGATCGTTCCGGACCAGTTCTCCTCGGCGGTGATCGGGGAGCCCCCTGCAACCCGACCGAGCACCGGAACCGCGAGCGTCGTCTGCTCGCGAAAGCCGCCCCGGGCAGACGGGGCCAGACGTACGCTGCGGGAGCTCCGGGCATCGCCGACCCGCTCCAGGTAGCCCTTGCGCAGCAGGGCCTTCAGATGATCGCTGACACCGTTGGTGGACTTGATCTGGAGGGCCTCGCCGATCTCCCGCAACGTGGGCGGAACGCCCCGTTGATCCTGATAGGTGGCAACGAAGTCGAGCAGCTGACGCTGGCGGGGTGAGAGAGCTTCCATGCAAGGAGTCTAACTGAACGCCCGTTCGGGCGTCAAGGGTTCAGACCGCAGATAGTCTGAACAGCGGACCAGATGAGCAGCCCAGGCGCGCGGGTACGCGCGCCTGGGGCCCCGTGAACTCGAAAAGCCCCGCCCGGTCGCCGCTCTGCATGCTCGCCGGCTCGCACGCCGCGACTCGCTCCGCATCACCCCCCGCGCCTGGGGCCCCGTGAACTCGAAAAGCCCCGCCCGGTCGCCG
>CAIQVJ010000122.1 GCA_903875225.1 uncultured Pseudomonadota bacterium | reverse complement strand
CTTCGGTCAGCCGGTGCGGCGGGACGGCTTGACCATTCTTGCTTCTGCCCATGACGACGACTCCGAACCTTGCGGTTCAGGAATCGCATGTTTCTATTGACGTGTCAAGGTTCGCTGGGGAACGCAGCGATCCTGTTTAGTTCTCCACGTCCCGGCTGAGAACCACGCGAAGGCCCTCCATGCGCACGCGCCGGAACCAGCCGCCGAGCCCGCCCGGTTTGCTCGCGCCGTCGACCGCGCGCTCCACGTCTACCTCAGCGAGCGCATCCACCACCAGGCGCCCGCCTTCCTCGACCAGCGCCCTGCGCGCCAGCCACCAGCGTCCGTCCGGCCACTCCACGAACGCCACCGCAAACCGGGTCGGGGGCAGCCCACGCTGACGCCGCGTGAGCAACCCCACGCATGCCATCGCCTCCACCCCAGCCACACTCGCCAGCGCCGAGACCGCCCGGCCATGGAGGCTCTCCCCCTCCTTCAAGAGCGGCCCGATGTCGATCAGGTGCGCCTCCTCGTCGGTGAGGAGCAGCACGGCTGGCGGTGGGGATCCCCGACTCAGTGCCTCCGCAAGCACGCGCCAAATCGAGAGCCCCAGCGCATCATCCCCCTCGACGACGCCCGGCGGGACGACACCACGCGGAAATCGCGCTTCGCGGGGGCCGGATTGGACACGGACGTGCACGGGGCGGGCTAACCCCAGACGCGCGAGTACGCGCGTCTGGGGCCCCGCCTACGATCACCCTGCCGAGGCGGTCGCAGCTCTCCCCGCGCGCCAGCTTGCGGGGCGCTGCTCGCTCCGCATCACCATGCGTCGCGCCCCCGCCTACGATCACCCTGCCCAGGCGGTCGCAGCTCTCCCCGCGCGCCAGCTTGCGGGGCGCTGCTCGCTCCGCGCTGCCTAGTCACACCGGCGGTCGCTGTTCCCATCGTCGCAGCCCGTGCCTGTGACATTCCGTTCGAGCGTGCTGCCGTCGTCCATCGTGATCACCAGCGTACCGTAGAAGATGCCGCTCTGTTGAGGCTCGAAGTTCACCTTGAACGACACGGAGTCACCGGGGTCGAGACGTTTGGGAAACGGCAGAGCGCCCACGAAGAACACGTTCGGGTCCGCCACCTCGACCCATGCATCCTCCACCGTGATCGGGCTCTCGCCGATCGAATCGACCGTGAAGTCCTGCGAGGCGCCGTACCCGACCGGCTCTTCCGCGAACTCGACCATGCCCGCCGGATCCACCTGGGCCATGGGCTTTCCGCCCATCGGCGCGTTCTCGGCGAGTCCGACCGTGCCGCAGCCAGCCAGGAACGTCGCGCATCCACCGACCAGCAACAAGGAGAGGGGTTGTCGCATCCACATGACTCTACACCAGGGTACTCCCGAAGGTCAAGCAAGCGTCATGCCGAACCGGGAGGGGCTCCCTGTCCTGCTACAACCTCACTTGCGGTCGCTCCCGCTCCGCAAGGAGGTGGCGCACGGCTGCCCCAGTGGGACATCGCTGCCCCTATCTGAGGGCGTAGAGCGCCCCATCGTCCGACCATGCCCACACCCCGGGACCCACCGGGACCGCGTGATCGGCGGGCACGGGCCAGGTCGTGCTCCCCCAACAGACCTCGCTCTCCTCGTCACCTCCAGCCACGGCCACCTTCGCCCCACGTTGCGTGGTCCTCCGCGCCCTGAGCGGCGCGGGCGCTGCGCACGGCCTCCCGTCCAGGTCGTACGCGGCCGCGCCGCCAGCGGTCTCGACCCGCACCTTCCCCTCTCGCATGGTCACCCCCACGACGTCGTCCACGGCGATCCGCGCGTGCTCCCGACCGTGGACCAGGATCCGGACGGAGTCGTCGGCGTGCACCACCACGCCCCCTTCCCCGACCGCGACGAGCCCGTCCACGAGGCCCCCGAAACCCGCGGTCTCGTCCCCGAACGTCCACACCCTGCCGCCTGGGCCTGCGAGCACCTGACCGAGCTGCGCAGGACGCGCCCCGCAGAACCCAGAACCGAGCTCCCCCCCGCCGAGCGAACGCAACGCGCCCGTGCCGCGATCGTGTACGACGCGGTCCCCGTCGAGGTAGCCCACGGGATCGTACGGTCCGGTCCACCGCGCGACCACCTCGCCGTTCGAGAGGCGAACCTCCAGTGCGCCCGCCTCGTCCGTCGCGAGCACGCGCTCGCCGTCCCCAGAAAAGCGCACGGCCTCCATCTTCGGGCCTTCGACCCCGAACCCACGAGGCGCCAGCAGCAGGCTCCCGCTCCGCCCGCGGATCACCGCAGCACCACGCGGCCCCGCGCAGGCCTCCAGGGTCCCGCGCGCCCGGCCGACAGCCGCGATCCGCCCGACTCCGGACATCCGGTAGACGGTCTCCGCGTCGACCCAGATCACCCCCGTCTCGGTGCCCCACGGCACGAGCCAGCGGGATCGCGCGGCCCCCTCGGGCAGGATGAGCGGCTGGCCGTCACGTAGCTGGAGCGCCCGATGGCTCGGCGCCTCCACGTACACCCCGACGTCGCGCCCCACCCTCGTCTCCACGGGATCGGACTCGTCGTCGAGCACCGCCGCGGCCACCTCGGCGCGCACGGGGTCGACCGTCACGAAGCCTTGACCCAGCGCCACCACCCATCCAGCCGGGTCTGGCCAGACGCCCTCGGCAGCGTCCGGGAGTTCGACCAGCCACACCCGATCCCGCTCGCGATCCTCCAGAAAAAGCCTGTCGCGCACCACCCATCCGATCCGCACGCCATCCGTCCCCACGAAGGAGGGCCAGCCGGCTGCCAGCAGGCTCCCGAGGAGGCGCTCCTCGCCGCCCGACCGGGTCCAGAGCGCCCGACGCATCAACGCCCCTCGAAAAAGGTGCCGCGGTCAGGAGGGGTGCTGTGCTTTGCGCGTGCGCGGGTCACGAGCATCAAGCGCTCCTGCGCCCGCACCGGCTCCCCCATGGTGCACTTCACGCGTTCGCTGGTGCCATCCGGCAGGACCTCTCGCGCCTTCTGGGTGTCGGCCAGCTGGATGTCGAGGATCTCCTGCACCCGACGCCGCTGGATGGGGTCGAGCAGCGGGAAGGCCACCTCGACGCGCCCGTTCAGGTTGCGGGGCATCCAGTCCGCACTGGAGAGGAAGTACTCGGGGTGGCCGCCTGCCTCGAAGCGGAAAACACGGGCGTGCTCGAGGTACCGGTCCACGATGCGCGTCACGTGGATGTTCTCGGAGAGGCCCGGGACCCCCGGACGCAGGCAGCAGATCCCGCGGATGATGAGCTGGATCCGAACGCCCGCCTGGCTCGCCCGGTAGAGTTCGTGGATCACCCGCGGATCCGCGATGGCGTTGAGCTTCGCGACGATCCCGCAGGGACGGCCCTGCGCTGCGGCCTCGGCCTCCCGCCGGACGAGCATGATCAGCCAGTCGCACATCTGGGTGGGCGCGAGCACCAGGTACTGGAAGCTCGGCGGGTGGACGTACCCGGTCAGCATGTTGAAGAGGTGCGTGAGGTCCTCGCCAAAGCCCGGTCGGCACGTGAACAGACCGAGATCGGTGTACAGGCGCGCGGACTGGTGGTTGTAGTTCCCGGTGCCCAGGTGACAGTAACGGCGGAGCACCGTGGCGCCCGCATGGTCCTTCTCGCGGCGCACCACCAGCGTGGCCTTGCAGTGCGTTTTGTACCCGGCGATCCCGTACACCACGTGAGCGCCCTGGGCTTCGAGTCGACGCGCCCAGGCGATGTTCGCCTCCTCCGAGAACCGCGCACGTAGCTCCACGAGCACCGCGACCTCCTTCCCCATGCGCACGGCGTGTTCGAGGGCTTGTCCGATGGGACTGTCGCCGCTCACCCGGTAGAGCGTCATCTTGATCGCGAGCACGTCCGGGTCTTCCGCCGCGGCCTGCAGGAAGCGCTGCACGTAGGCGAAGTCCTGGTAGGGGTGGTGCACCAGCACGTCCCCCGCGAAGATGGCCGCGAAGATGTCCCGCCCCTCGAGGTCGGGCTCGGGCGCTGGCTGCCACGCGGGGTCCCGCAGCTCGGGGAGGTCGATCGCGCCGTGCAGCTGGATCACGTCGGTCAGGCCCGTAGGCCCCTCGCTCGGGTACAGGTCGGCCGGGTCGAGCTCGAGCTCCTGCTTGAGGGACTCGAGGATGCCGGCAGGCAGGTCACGCTCGTACTGCAGACGCACCGCGGCGCCCATGCGCCGGTTGCGCACCGCGTGTTCGATGGTGAACAGCAGGTCCTCGGCGGGATCGCCCGCGAGGTCGAGCTCGGCGTCGCGGGTCACGCGGATGGCTGCGCACGACACCACGCGGTACCCGGTGAACAACCGCGCCGCGCGGCTGCGGATCGCGTCCTCGAGGAGCACGAAGTGGTGCTGCTTGCCTGGCGCGGGCAGCCGGATGAAGCGGGGAACGACCCCGGCCGGCAGATGGAGCACGCACACCTTGGCCTGGGGTAGCCCCTGCCCCCCGGTGGGAACGAGCGCTTCCAGCTCAGCGACGAGGCAGACCGCCCGGTTTGCCAGGTACGGGAAGGGGTGGCCCGGATCGATCGCCATCGGCGTGAGCAGGGGCAGGATCTCGCGCTCGAAGAGCGAGTCCAGCACGGCGCGGTGCGAGGCATCCAGCTCCTCGGCCCGGAGGATCCGCACCCCGAAGTTGCGCAGTTCGGGCACGATCGAGCGAAGGTAGGCATGGTGCTGGTCGGCGACGAGCGCATGCACCCGGCGGCTGACAGCGTCGAGCACGGTCCGTGGAGGAAGTCCATCGGGGCCGGGCGTGAGCACGCCTGCGTCGATCTGGCGCCAGATGCCCGCGTACCGTACCATGAAGAACTCATCGAGGTTCGAGCTGAAGATCGCGAGGAACTTCACCCGCTCGAGCAGCGGGACCGCCGGGTCCATCGCCTCCTCGAGGACACGCGCGTTGAATTCGAGCCAGGAGAGCTCGCGGTTCACCAAAGGTTCGTTCTGCACCGTCTCGACGTAACCATCATCCGGCTGTCCCGGATGCGCTATGATGAGGGGATGGAGAACGGCCGAAGCTACCGGGTCATCGAGCGCATCGGTGAAGGTGCGTTCGGCGCCGTGTACCTCGCCGAGGCGTTTGGCGGCGGGATCACGAGAAATGTGGCGATAAAGGTGCCACATCCCGATCGAGCCGGCAGCCCGGACCTCGTGGGACGCCTGCGTGACGAGGCGAGGATGCTCGCCATGGTCCGTCACCGCGCGATCGTCCGCCTGGACGACCTCGTCGAGCTCGACGGCGTGTGGTCCGTCGTGATGGAATACGTCGAGGGCGCCGACGTCGCCGCCCTCCTGAGCGAGGGTCCACTCCCGATCCGCGCCGCGCTCGCGGTCGCGGAGGAGATCGCCAACGCGCTCCACGTGGCGTGGAACCAGACCGGCCCCGAGGGTCGTCCACTGCACCTGCTGCACCGGGACATCAAGCCCTCGAACATCCGGGTCACGCCCTCCGGAGAGGTGAAGCTCCTCGACTTCGGCGTGGCACGCGCGGAGTTCGAGGCCCGCGAGGCGGATGCCACCCAGAGCGTGTTCGGCACGCCCACCTACCTCGCGCCCGAGCGCTACCACGGGGACGACAGCCCGGCGGGTGACATCTACGCGCTCGGCGTGACGCTTTTTGAGATGCTCACCGGGGTACCGCCCGGAAAATCCGCGATGGACTCCGATAGACAGCCTCCCGGCCGGCGCTGGGCGGAGCAGTGGAATTGGCTGGGCACCGTGAGCCCCGCGCTCAAGGCGCTCGTCGCGCGGTTGCTCAGCACGGATCCCGCCGCCCGCCCGACGGCGCGCGACTGCGCCCGGGCGCTCGCCGACCTGCGAGGGAGCATGGCAGGCGAGACGCTGGAAGACTGGGCGGAGCGCGTGATCTCGGAGCAGGCGCGAGCGAAGCGCGCAGGGACCGACCGTTCCGGCAGCCTGCTCATCGAACGCAGCTCCACCTCCTCCACGCCCCGGAAGGGCGTCGGCCTGGTGCTCGCCGCTGGGGCGATCACGCTCGTGGTGGGCGTCGTGATCGCGGCGATCGCGGCCGCTGGCGCGGCGCTCTACGCGACGAACGAGCCCGCATCCGTGGTCAGCCCGGTCGCACCCCTCTCTGCCCCGACCCCGTCCGCTCCCCCGGTGGCCATTCCGTTGGTCCCCACAGCGCCGGAAGCCCCTCCCGCGGTCGCCCCGGCGCCCGAGCCTGCCGCCACCGCCCCCGCCGTCGTAGCTCCGACCCTGCCTGCCGCCGCTGTCCCTGCGCCGGCCCCCGCCGTGCAGGCTGCACCAGCCCCCACCACGAAGCCGGCCGCCCCCGCGGCGAAGTCGCCGGTCCCGGCGGCGAAGTCCGCCGCCAGACCCGAGCCCGTGCCCGAGGTCCCCGCGGCGGGCACTGGCACGCTCACGATCTCCGGCGACGTCAAGGAGTACACGCTCTCGGGGGCCGCCACCCGCGCCGGCAACATCCCCGTCGGCGGCTACACCGCGCACGTGACGCTGACGAACGGCGCCATCCTCGACGTGAGCGACATCACGGTCCGCGAGGGCGCCACCACCACGGTCAAGTGCAGCGCAACGTTCGGGCGCTGCCAGGTGAAGTGACGGGTTTTGTTGATAACCCCGCCCATGCTCTACGCCGTCATCCTCGCAGGCGGACGCGGAACGCGGTTCTGGCCGCTCTCCCGCCGCGCGTTGCCCAAGCAGTGTCTCTCGCTCGACGGCGGGCCGACCCTGATCCAACGCACGGTCGCCCGCATCCTGCCGCTGGTGCCCGTGGACAGGGTCCTGGTCGTGACCGGGCCAGACATGGCCGAGGCGATCCGGGCACAGCTCCCTGATCTTCCCGCTGCAAACCTCCTGATCGAGCCGAGCGCGCGCAACACGGCGCCTGTCGCGGCGTGGACCGCCTGGGAGGTCGCCCGCCGCGGCGGAGGCACGATCTGCGTGCTCCCGAGTGATCACATGATCGCAGACGAACACTCCTTTCGCGCCGCGCTCGGCCTCGCGCTCACCAGCGCCGGTGAGGGCGGGATCGTCACGCTGGGCATCCGGCCGACCCACCCCGAGACCGGCTTCGGCTACATCGAGCCGGTGGCGCCGACCGCACCCGGCTGCATAACCCCGGTCCGGCGTTTCGTGGAGAAGCCCGACCACGAGCGCGCCGTCGAGCTCATCCGCAGCGGCTGCGTCTGGAACGCCGGGATGTTCTGCTGGCGCTCGGACATCGTGCAGGAGGCCGTTCGCCGGTTCCTGCCGCGCACGGCTGCGGCGATGCAGGCATGGAGCGAGGGGGCGCCCCTGCCATCGGTCTGGGGCGAGACCGACGCGACGAGCGTCGACTACGGCATCCTCGAGCGCTCGGACGGGATCCGCGTTGTGCCCGGAGAATTCGGATGGTCTGACGTTGGGAGTTGGCCCGCGCTGGCCGAGATCCTCCCCGCACAGGAGTGGGGCAGCGGGGTGGGAGACGTGGAGTCGCTGCGCTCCACCGGCAACGTGGTGTACAGCCGCGACCGTCTCGTCGCCCTGCTCGGGGTGGAGGACCTGGTGATCGTGGACACGCCGGACGTCCTGCTCGTCGCGCGCAAGGCCGAAGGCCAGAAGGTGAAGGATCTCCTGGATCAGGTGGAGCGGCATCGGCCCCGTCGGTACGACTAAACAGGATCGCCGCTCATCGTAGCGGTCCGACAGGCTCGGATCGGAAATCGACTTTCGAGCATCGAGTCTCGATGTTCGAGTCTCGACTTCCGAGTGTCGATTGTGGATCTCGACGCTCGCATCATCGACTCGACGG
>CAIQVJ010000121.1 GCA_903875225.1 uncultured Pseudomonadota bacterium | reverse complement strand
GGCTGTTCCCGCTCGTGGACTCGCGGGACGCCGCTCGCTCCGCGCCCGGCCCGCGGTGCGAGGCGCGCCCGGGGGCCCAATGAACTTTGCCTGTGGAGCGGCGGTCGCGGCTGTTCCCGCTCGTGGACTCGCGGGACGCCGCTCGCTCCGCGCCCCGCCCGCGGTGCGAGGCGCGCCCGGGGGCCCAATGAACTTTGCCTGGAGAGCGGCGGTCGCGGCTGTTCCCGCTCGTCGACTCGCGGGACGCCGCTCGCTCCGCGCCCCGCCCCGCGGTGCGAGGCGCGCCTACGCGCGCCCGGGGCGTGGATATAGCTTCCAGATGAACACACTCTACGTCATGGACCCGCTCGCGAGCCTGAACCTCGCGGGAGACTCCACGTACATGCTCATGCGTGAAGGCACGCGGCGCGGCTGGCCGGCTGCGTGGTGCACCCCCGGCGATCTCTACGCCCGGGAGGGGGCGGTCCCCTGGGCGCGCTGCCAGCCCGTCCGCGCCTTTCCGCCGGACGCCGGCCACGAGCACGTGTGGGAGAAGGGCCCCTGGGAAGAGTGCGCATTGACGGACTTTGACATCGTCTGGATGCGCAAGGACCCGCCGTTCGACATGGCGTACATCTTCACGACGTACCTGCTCGAGATGGCGACGGCGCTCGATCGCGGGGAGCGACCGCGGACGCGGGTGTACAACCGCCCGGCGGGCCTGCGCTCGCGGAACGAGAAGCTCTTTGCCATGCAGTTCCTGGGTCTCACGCCCCCGACCCTCCTCTCGCACGAGATCAAGCGGATCGTGGACTTCGCCGAGTCGCTGCCCGCCAGGGTCGTGCTCAAGCCGTGGGACGGCAATGGCGGGCGCGGCGTGCTCGTCACGGAGAAGGGCGACCCGAACCTGCGATCGATGATCGAGCTTCTCACGGGCGAGGGGCGCCACTACATCCTCGCCCAGCAACACCTCCCCGCGATCAGCGAGGGCGACAAGCGGATCCTGCTCGTGAACGGGGAGCCGGTGGGCGCGATGCTCCGCGTGCCGGGGCCGAAGGATCATCGAGGGAACATGCACGTGGGCGCGACCGTGCACCCGTGCGAGCTCACCGACCGGGACCGCGAGATCTGCCATGCGCTGGCGCCCACGCTGAAGCGCGAGGGGCAGCTCTTTGTCGGCATCGACGTGATCGGCGGCTTCCTGACGGAGATCAACGTGACCAGTCCCACCGGGATCCAGGAGATCAACCGGCTGTACGGTCTGGACGTGGAGCGCGATGTGTGGGACGCGATCGAGGGTTGGCCCGCGTGATCCTCGCGGTGTGGGTGCTCCTCGGTCTGGCGGGCTCCCCGGCGGGGGCAAGCTCGGTCCTGTCGGACGAGCAGCGCGACGAAGACGTCGACGCGAACGTGATGAGCGGCGGGCCCCTCAAGCCGGTCGGTGCCGTGGACCCCGGGCCGCTCCCGCCCAGGCCCGGCAACGAACAAGCGGCGGCGATGCTGCGGATCCCCGTCGACCTCCTGGTGCGCACCCAGCAGGCGTGCCAGCTCGTGTTCGCCCGACGCTACCGGGATGCGAAGGTCGTGTTCGACGCCATCTCTGTTGGCTACCCGACGACGGGGGTGGGCCCGCTCGGCACGGCGATCATGTACCAGGCGCTGATGTTCGAGAACTTCGACTGGAAGTACGATGCCCAGTTCCGCGCGGCGTCTGCTGCAACCCGCGCCCAGCTGGAGCGCGGGCTCGATGAGGCCGGCGCCGAGCCGCTCGAGCACTTCGTGCTCGCCGGGGTGGGCGGACTCGACGCTGTGCACAGCCTGCGCAAGGGCGACTACCTCACGGCGCTGGGCAACGCGCTGGTCGCGATGCGGGCGCTCACCCAGACCGAGGAGGAGGCCCCGGACTTTCCGGACCTGCGCATCGGTGACGGCATGTACGAATACTGGCGCACGGTCGTGACGGCCTCCTCCGACATCCTGCCGAACTTCCCCGATCGCCGCGTGGAGGGCATCCGGCACCTGATGCAGGCAGAGTCCGGTGGCGTGCTGCTCGGGCCCGGTGCTTCACTGGTGCTCGCCTACGCCTACATCGAAGAGCACGATCTCCCACGGGCGCTGCAGGAGGTGGACGTGAACGTCACGCGCTACCCGGACTGCGTGGTGAACAACCTGACGCGGGGGCGGATCCTCACCTCGATGCGCCGGTACGACGACGCGCTCGCAGTCTACGACCGCGTGATCGCCCAGAACGTGCAGAACGAGCGTGTCTACTACTTTCGCGGCATCGTCTTGAGCCGCCTCGGGCGCCTGCCCGAGGCGATGGCCGCCTGGACCGCCTACCTCGCGTACCCGAGCCCGCCTGCGGAGTACAAGGGCCAGACCTGGTACCGGCTGGGCATCGCCCGGGAGCGCTCCGGTGACCTCGAGGGGGCGCGGACTGCGTTCGCTTCGGGTGCCGGACTCGGCAACCAGGCCGCCGCGAACGCTCTGGAGAGCCTCAAATGACGCGCGTGATGCTTGCTTGTCTCTTGTTGTCGGGCGGGTGCGGAGGGGGTCCGGCAGCGGATCCCCGGGGGGGTGACGCCGCGGATCAGCCATCGGACGATGATTTTGGACCGGCACCCACGTTCAGCCTCGTCGACCAGACCGGGACCCCGAGGACGCAGGCCGACTTTGCGGGCAGGGTGTGGGTCGCCGACTTCTTCTTCACCAGCTGCCCCGACGTGTGTCCGCTGCTTGCCGCGAAGATGGCTGCCTTGCAGGTGCAGTTTCCATGGGCCCTGTACGTCTCGTTCTCGGTCGACCCCGGAACCGACACGCCTCCCCGGTTGGCGGCCTACGCCGAGCGCTTTCACGCACAGCCCGGGTGGTATTTCCTGACCGGTCCGGTGGAGGACATCCGGAAGGTCGTGGTGGACGGGTTCAAGCAGGCGATGCAGGAGACGAACGTGAAACCGGGTGAGCCCCAGGAGATCATCCACGGGGACCGGTTCGTCGTCGTGGACAAGAAGGGGCGGCTGCGGGGCTTTCCGGAGGCCGGGAGCCCGGAGGTCGCGGAGATCCTGGCGAGGCTGAAGGCGGAGTAGGCGGCGAGGGCCGGCTTCCCGGCCCTACTCCTCGGATTCGCTCGATGCCCTGTCCAGGGCCTGCTCCGGGGCGGCGTCCGCCGCCGCGCGTGGCTTCGGCGACCACACCTCGGTCAGCCGCGCCCGCCAGCCGGTGAACGTGGGCGCGCCCTTGTGCTTGAGCGATCGGGAGCGCTGGTAGGTGCGCTCGATGCCCGACCCGGGCTTTCCCTGGGTGAAGACCCCGGACTTCCAGTACTGGTCGTGAAGCGCCTTCCGAATCACGCCTACGCCCGCTCCGCGTGGCGCAGCCGCGTCGCTGATGTCCCACAGCGCGATCAGCGCGAAGCAGGGCTCATGGCCCGCCAGCACCGCGTAGTAGGGGGCGTCCGGGAGCAGCACGGGGCCGGGAAGGTCCCGGATCTCCGCGATCAAGGCGGCGGACTGTCGCGCGTTCTCCGCGGTGGGGATCTCCCGGGAGTAGTCTGCCTGCCCCAGCACGATCTGCCCGGCGAGCAGTACGGAAACGGCCATCCCGACTGCGCCTTCGCCAGCGCGCCGGGTGATCAGCGCGGGCCACAACGCCTGGATCCACATCATCGGGATCAGCACGTTGGTGAACCCGCCCACGTGGCCGCGCATCAGCGAGACGACGAAGAGCCCGGTGGCGCTCACGAGGAGCCAGTAGAGGAACCGCGGGCTGCGCTTCAACGACGCGCGGTCTCGCAGCGCGCCGGCGAGCGTGACGATCGCGGCGAACCACACGATCGGCGTCGCCTGGAGCACCTCCATGCCCGCGCCGTCGAGCTTGTACCGGAACGGTGACCAGGAGCTCACCGCGATCGAGGGCCAGAACCGGCTCCCGACGATGCCGTGGTGGCTCGGCACTTCCACCAGCCAGAGCAGAAAGCGTCCCCCGGTGCCGATCTGCATGGCGACGAGGAATGCGAGCGACGGCACGAGCGCGGCGAGGGTGAACCGCAGGGCGGAGGCCCGGCCGTCCCGGTAGAGCAGCGCTGCGGCGATGGGGAAGCCGAAGATCGCGGCGTGGTGTTTGCAGGCAAACGCCACCGCCAGCACGAGGCCTCCCGCGACGATGCGTCGGGGTGTGCGGCCGACAGCCAGCACCAGCGCCCAGCCAATCAGGGCGATCGAGAGCCCGTCGATGCGCACGAGGTCGAAGAACGTGCCCGTCTCCTCCCAGGTCCCGAGGAAGATGGCGGCACATGCCAGCGCAGTCGACCACCTTGCGCCGGCGTCGCGCGCGCCAAAGACGAGCGCCCCGGCAGCCGCGAGCGTCCCCGCGATCGAGACCGAGCGCGCCAGGGTGTACCCGAACGGGAAGACCGAGGAGAGCGCGGCCACGACCCAGGCGTAGAGCGGCGGGTAGATGAACGGGATGTAGGTGGGGTCCGGCATCCCGTACAGCGGCAGGCCCTGCGTCACACGCAACGCCGAGATCAGCGTCGCGCCCTCCATCCACTCGATGTCGTAGGGGTAGCCCACTCGCTGCCACCACACGTAGCAGAGGCTCAGGATCTGCCGGAGCGCCAGCACGATCAGCAGTACATCCACCAAAAAGCGCAATCGCTGCCGCATCGCCGGAGACATCAGGTTGTCCGCTCAGTACAGGTGGGTTTCGTCGGTGACGGCGGTCACCTCGTCGATCGTCGTCTCCCCGCGGGCGAGCTTCTTGATCGCGTACTCGCGCAGGGTGAGCATCCCGTCGTTCACCGCCTCGCGCTTGATGTCCTGGGCCGAGGCCTTTTCCTGCACCAGGCGCTGGAGCCGGGGTGTCATCTGCATCACCTCGAACACGCCGGTCCGCCCCTTGTACCCGGTGCCGCGGCACTTCGGGCAGCCCATGCCCCGCTTGACCTTCAGGCGTCGCCCTTCGGCGCCGCGGATGTTGAGCATCTCGATCTGCTCGGCCGTGAGGAGCTCTTCGCGTGCGCAGTACACGCACACCTTTCGCACCAGGCGCTGGGCGATCACCCCGAGCAGCGTGCCGGACAGCAGGAAGGGCAGCACGCCGAGATCGAGCAGCCGGGCGACAGCGCTCGCGGCGTCGTTCGTGTGCAGCGTGGACAGCACGAGGTGGCCCGTGAGCGCGGCCTGCACGGCGTTCTCCGCCGTGTCTGCGTCGCGGATCTCGCCGATCATGATGACGTCTGGATCCTGCCGCAGCACGTTCTTGAGCGCGGATCCGAACGTGAAGCCGATCTTCGGCTGCATCGGCAGCTGGTTGAACGCCTCGTGCACCATCTCGATCGGGTCCTCCAACGTGCAGATGTTGATCCGCGGGTTGGCGATGTGGTGGAGGCTGCTGTACAGCGTGGTGGTCTTGCCCGAGCCGGTTGGGCCGGTGATCAGCACCATCCCGCTGCTCGCGTGGATCATCTCGTTGTACTGCATCAGCTCGGTCTCGAAAAAGCCGAGATCCGAAAGCGGTTGTTTGAGGACACTGGGGTCGAAGATGCGCAACACGGCCTTCTCGCCGAACACGGTGGGCACCGTGCTCACCCGCATCTCCGCCTCGGTGTTGCCAAACGTGGTCTTGAACCGGCCATCCTGGGGGCGGCGCCGCTCTGCGATGTCCAGGCGGGCCAGCAGCTTGATCCGGCTGATGATCGCGGGGTGCACCGTCCGCGGCAGGCGGTGGACCGGGTGGAGCACGCCGTCGATCCGCATGCGGACCAGGGCATCCTCCCGTTTGGGCTCGATGTGGATGTCGGAGGCCCGGTTGTCGAACGCGTAGTTCAGCAGGTACCAGACCGCCTGGACCACCGGCTGGTCTGTCGCCTCGAGCTCGTTGGTGCCCTGCACCTTGTAGAGCGACTCCAGGTTCGAGATGTCCGGCAGTTCGTCCGCAAAGTCGGCCTCCGCAGCGCGCATCGACCGCCGGAACCCATGAAACTCCGCGATGACCTTCAGGATCTCCGACTTGCAGGCCATCACGGGCCGGATCGGCTTCTTCTTGAACTGGGCCAGGCTGCCCAGCAGATCGGTGTTCCACGGGTCGCACAGCGCTACGGTGAGCGCGTCGAGCTTGTCGTCGACCGCGATCACCATGTGTTTCTCGGCGAACGGGCCGCCGAAGGCGTCCACCACCAGCTTGAAATTGAGCTGGAGCGGGTCGATCCGCACGAAGGTGTACCCCTCGTGCAGCGCCACGGCCTCGGTGATCTGCTCTTCGTCGAGCGCTGGCGCCCGATCGTCCTTCCGGAACCGGAAGCTCGCGACCAGCTCGATGTCCGAGATCGTGTAGCTCACCCGCTGCCGCCCCAGCAGGCGGCGCAGCTCCGCGCGTCGATCCAGCAAAAGGTGCCGCGACTGCTCCTTTCCCCGGTTCAGCACGTCCTGCTTCTGGCCGGCGTGCAGGTGCCCGCCTGCTACCAGGATGTCCAGGATTTGCGTGAGCGAGGGCCCTCGCGACACTACGGAGCGCTCCCGACGTCCACTTCGCGCTCGCCCTTGATCGTGCCCACCTGCACGGAGAGCGTTCCCACGCCCGCCTCGTTGAAGGTCAGGTGGTAGTCCTCGATCGTCGCCATCGACGGCGGATCGATGCCCATGTGCATGGCACCCGTCATCAGCGTGTTGTCGCACCACAGGAACACCTCCCAGTAGTCGTCGACCACGGGCGGATCGTCGCCCGACACGCGGATCTCCGGAGTGGGGCACTCAAAGTGGTCCTGGGTGTCCACCGGGTCGCCGGAGTCGCTGATGGCACCGGAGTCATCGCCGGGGGCAGCGCATCCCGTGAGCGCGCCGAGCGCCAGGATCGTGGGGAACGAGAACAACACTCCGACTCCGGATGGGCACGCATCATATCGTGCGGCATGCCCCGGGCTCGGCCGTTCCTTGATAGATTGGTCCGATGTCAACTGCTGTGGTGCTCGCCGCGGGGTTGGGAACCCGGATGCGGTCCCCCCTTGCGAAGGTCCTTCACCCCCTGCTCGGTCGCCCGATGGTGGGGTGGATCGTGGCGGCGTTGCGCGAGGCCGGTGTCGATGACATCGTCGTCGTCGTGCACCACCAGGAGGAGGCGGTGATGTCGGCGCTCCGGGACGGTGGGGTCCGTTTCGTGCGCCAGGAGTCCCCGAAGGGCACGGGGGATGCCTTGCGATGCGCGCTGGCCCAGCTTCCGGCCCGCGGCCCCGTGCTGGTGACAGCGGGGGACACGCCCCTCCTCCAGGCGAGCGACATCCGGAGGCTGCTCGATGCGCACGCAGCGTCTCCCGGGAGGCTGGCGACAGTGGCGAGTTTTCACGCCCAGGACCCTGCGGGCTACGGTCGCATCGACCGGGGCGCCGGCATCGTGGAGCACGCCGAGTGTTCGCCCGCGCAGCTCGCCATCCAGGAGGTCAACAGCGGTCTGTACGCTTTTGAGGCCGAGTACCTGCACGCCGAGGTTCGAAACCTCGCGGCACACCCGCCGAAGGGGGAGTACTACGTGACCGATCTCGCGGGCCGGCTGGATGGCGGGATCACGGGTGTAGCGAGCGGCTTCCCTGCATCCGCGTTCGCAGGCGTGAACGACAAGGCGCAGCTGGCGGACGCACGGGCTGTGCTGCGCCGCCGGGTCAACCGGGCGTGGGCCGAGATCGGGGTCGATTTCGCAGATCTCGACTACGCCTCCGTAGATGCCGCCGCGGTGCTCCTCCCCGGGGCCAGTGTCGGGTTCGGGGCGGTGATCGAGGGGCGCTGCACGATCGCGGGCACGGTCGGTCCCCACTGCGTCGTCCGCAACTCGTCGGTCGGACCCGGCGCGGTGATCCATGCAGGCTCGGTATGTGACGGTGCCAACGTGGCTTCGGGCGCGCTCGTCGGGCCCATGGCGCGGCTGCGGCCGGGCGCCGTGCTCGAAGAGGACACGCACGTGGGCAACTACGTGGAGATCAAGAACGCCGTGATCCGGCGGGGCGCCAAGGCCAATCACCTGTCGTACATCGGCGATGCCGACATCGGCGAGGGCGTCAACGTGGGTGCAGGGACCATCACCTGCAACTACGACGGCGTGCACAAGCACAAGACGCACATCGCAAAGGGAGCGTTCATCGGCTCCAACACGGCGCTCGTGGCCCCCGTGAGCATCGGTGAGGGCGCCATCGTCGGCGCGGGGAGCACGATCACCCAGGACGTGCCGGCCGATGCCATCGCGATCGCCCGTGGCATGCAGAAGAACCACGAGGGTCGCGCCTCCCAGCTGCGCGCGCGACAGACCCGGTGAGCCTCGTCGACGATCTGAACCCCGAGCAGGCCGAGGCCGTCCAGACGACCGAGGGGCCGCTGCTGATCCTCGCGGGCGCTGGATCCGGCAAGACGCGCGTGCTCACCCGCCGCGTCGGGTATCTCCTGGAGTCGGGCGTTCGACCCTGGAACATCTTCGCGGTCACGTTCACCAACAAGGCCGCCGGCGAGATGAAGGAGCGGGTGAGGGCTCTCGTGGGCACCACGGCCGACGATGTCTGGGTCAGCACCTTCCACAGCTCCTGCGTGCGCATCCTGCGCCGCGACATCGAGCCGCTCGGCTACGGGCGCAACTTCGCGATCTGGGACGACGATGACCAGATGCGGGCGCTCAAGCAGGTCGGGACCGAGCTCGGCATCGACCCCAAACGCATCCCGCCCGCAAGCTTCCGCTCCCAGATCGACCGCGCGAAGAACAGGCTGTACGGGCCCGAGGCGATCGTCGGCCAGATCCGCGCGAACGGTCCGCTGTCGGGCTGGCACGACAGGCTCCCGGCCGTGTACTCCGCCTACGAGGCGCGGCTCAAGAAGGCGAACGCGCTGGACTTCAACGACCTCATCGGCAAGGTGGTCGAGCTCTGGACCGCCTTTCCGGAGATCCTCCAGAAATGGACCGACAAGTTCCACTACCTGATGGTGGACGAGTACCAGGACACCAACGCCGCCCAGTACAGGATGATCCGCCTGCTCGCCGAGGCGCGTCGCAACCTGGCGGTGGTGGGTGACGACGACCAGTCCATCTACAGCTTCCGGGGCGCGGACATCCGAAACATCCTGGATTTCGAGAAGGATTTTCCGGATGCCAAGGTCATCCGGTTGGAGCAGAACTACCGCTCCACTGCGCTCATCCTCAACGCGGCGTCGGGCGTGGTGCGAAACAACCTCGGACGCAAGGAAAAGACGCTTCGCACCAGTGCAGATGCGGGGGAGCCCCTGCGGCTGTTCCACGCTCCCGACGAGCTCTCCGAAGCCGACATGGTCGTCACCGAGATCCGACGCTTGATGCGGGGCGCTCCGCCCGTCGGGCCGTTCAACCGGAGCGCCGTTGCGGCGCCGAAGGTCTACAAGCCCGGCGACATCGCGATCATCTACCGGACCAACGCGCAGAGCCGCGCCTTCGAGCGAGTGCTCACGGATGCGAAGATCCCGTTCACCCTGGTGGGCGGGCGCAAGTTCTATGAGCGGCGCGAGGTTCGGGACCTGCTCGGGTACCTGCGCGTGGTGCTCAACCCCTCCGACGACATGAGCTTTTTGCGCGTCGTGAACGTGCCCACGCGGGGCGTCGGTGAAAAGGCGCTCGAAGGACTGAAGTTCGAGGCGGCCCGCCATGGCGTCTCGCTCTACCGCGCCGCGCGGCTCACCGGCGGCGAGGGGCGCGCGTCAAAAGGACTGACCGCCTTCTGCAGTATCGTCGACGGGCTCTCCGCTGCGGTGATGACCATGCAGCCGGGCGATCTCGTGCTCTACACCGCCAAGATAACCGGGTACATCGCGGAGTTGGAGGCCGAGAACACCGACGAGAGCCGCGGCAGGCTCGAGAACATCCACGAACTGGCGCGCGCCGTGGCCGAGAGCTCGCGGGAGTTCGACGCCACGAATCCCGAAGCGGACGCGTACGAGCGGCTCGCGAGCTTCCTCGACCGCGCGGCGCTGTCCGGCCAGGCCGACGAGCTCCCGAGCGAAGATGGAAAAGTCACCCTGCTCACCGTGCATCTCGCCAAGGGACTCGAGTATCCGGTGGTCTTCGTGGTCGGACTTACGGAAGGTTGCTTCCCCCACGCGCGTTCTGAGTCTGAAGCCGAGATCGAGGAGGAACGACGACTCGCATATGTCGCCTACACACGCGCCCGCGAGCGGCTCTACCTGACTGCGCCGCGAATTCGCCGTCAGATGGATGGCGGCATCATGCCCACCACGCTCTCCCGGTTCGTGCTCGAGGTGCCGTTGCCTGCCTTCGGCGACAACCCGCCCGGCCACGCAGCCACCCAGGCGGCATCGGGACGATCGCGTTTCGAGGCCCGGCCCGCCTGGACTTCGAGCCCCCCCACGCGCACCGGGCGGCCGATGGCCGCACCAGCCCTGCCGGCGGCTGCAAGTCGTCCCGCACAATTCGTGGCTGCCGCGCCGCCGAGCGATCGGCGCCGGATGACTCCCGATTCATTGGACGCTTTTCACCCCGGAGCGGAGGTCTTCCACCCGTTGCTGGGGGAGGGAACCGTCTCCTCGCGCGATGGCATCCCCTCGAATCCGCGTCTTACGATACACTTTCGAAAGCACGGACCGAGAACCGTGTTCGCTGTCAGCGCCCGGATGGACATCCTGCTCCCCTAGGAGCCCGCCTCCCCGTTCGTTTCCTGCGCCCAGTCCGCTACAAGGAGCCTCGTTGATCGTCACCTGCCCCGCTTGCTCGTCTCGCTACAAGCTGGACGAATCCAAAGTCACCGGACGTGGTGCCAAGATCACGTGTCCGAAGTGCAAGCACGTGTTCGTCGTCTACCCCGGCGGTACGACCGGGCCGCTGCCCGAGTCGATCGCCAAGATCGAGGAAACACGCGCCGCCGCCCCGAACCTCGCCTCCGGCATGGCCGCGGCGCTCCAGAACGGTGCGCCGGCGGACAACGAGTGGGACGAGGAGCCCACCCGGATCGGGATGCAGAAGCCCCCGGATCTGCGCCGGCCGGCGAACCCGACGCTGGCAGTGCCCTTCGAACCACCGGAGACCTTCCAGATCTCGGCGGAGGAGGCCGCCGCGCGCTCCCCGACGCTGGATTTCAAAAAAGTCGGCGTGTCTACGTGGAAGGTGAAGATCAAGATCGGTCTCATCTACGACTTCAGCGACATCAAGACGCTGCGCAAGTACATCCAGGACGGCCGCGTCACCGCGGCGGACGTGATCTCCTACGACGGAAAGCTGTGGAAGCCCCTCGGCGAGATCGTGGACCTCGACATGTTCTTCGTGCAGACCTGGGAGGAGCTCAACCGTTCGTTGCCGAAGGACTCTGCGACCGGGGAGTACATCCCGCCCGTCTCGCGGAAGCCGATCGTCGAAGAGGTCGTGCCGGTGCGCCCCGCGCCGGCGGCGCCGTCCACTACGCCATTTCGGGATCCGTTCGCCCAGAAGCCCGCGGCCAAGAAGGCGGCCGCACCCGCGAAGAAGAAGGCGGAGGCTGCGAACAACACGCCCACCTACGCACTGGGCGCCCTGGTCCTGCTGGGCGTGGTGGCCGTGGGCTGGTACTTCACGGCGGGCCCCGGGGCGATCGAGCCCACGGTGGCCGTGCCCAAGGCCGCGCCTGCCAGCGTGGGACCGAGCACTCAGGCGGTCAAGGACGACATCATCAAGCACCTCCAGCCGGTCGCCCCCCAGGCCGAGGCGCCCGTCGTAGCGGCCCCGACAGACCCCAACGAGGACGCCGATGGCGACGGCCGTCCGGACGGACTCACGGCGGTGAAGCCCCACGGGCCGCCTCCGGGCGCAGTCGCGGTCCAGCCGCAGACGCAGCCGAACCTCCCGCCGCCCCTCCCTGCTGCACCGCCGACGCAAACGTCGTCCGGTCCCTCCGACATCACCCCGGCAGACCTCGCTGCGGCGGCGGACTCCTCGGCGAAGTCGGGCGATTGGAAGCAGGCCGCAGCGGGCTACCAGGCGGCATCGAGCGCCGAGCCCGGCAACGCCACGTACCTCCGCAAGCTGGGCGAGGCGCAGTACAAGAGCGGTGATCTCGACGGCGCGCGGGTCTCCCTCACGAAGGCCGCCCAGAAGGGGCAGGCGTCCGCCTACAAGATGATCGGCGACATCTGCAAGGAACAAGGGGACACCACGGGAGCGAGCGCGGCCTGGCAGGCCTACCTCAAGACCAACCCGAAGGACTCGGCCGACATCCTTGCCAAAATCACCGCGTTGGGAGGGTAGATGGACGTCGTTTGTCCAAAATGCTCGACGCACCACCGCGCGGAGCCCCCTAGCTCGCTCCGTGCGCGCGGTGCGGTGCGCTTTCGCTGCACGCACTGCGGCCACACGTTCAAGGTGGAATTCCCGGCGCCGACGCCGTCTCCCACCGCGACGCTGGCCCCGCTCCCCCGGGAGGAGCAGCCGTCGCCCCCAGCACCCGCTACCCCCACCGGGTACACCGTGCGCGCCGAAGGCGAGGTCTACCCGACCACCGACCTGGCCACGCTCCAGCGCTGGATCCTCGAGTGCCGGGTGAAGCCGGACGATCAGCTCTCGATCGACGGCGAGCGCTGGGAGCGCGCCGGCGATCGGCCCGATCTCGAGCTGTTCTTCGCTGCGGCGGAGCGTTTGCATCTGCCGGTCCGGCATCCCTCGCTCACGCCCCTTCCCCCCGCGCCGGCACCGGTCGATCTGCTCGCTGCAGATCCGTCGAACGCGGATGCCCAGCCGAGCCGGGACGACGCCGACATCGTCACCACCCTGGGCGGCGGCCCCGCGGAGTTCGAGCACGACTCGGTGGTCGATGCCGTGGAGGACGCCTGGGCGGATCGCACGCAGCCGCTCCCGGAGCCCCCGGCCGAAGACTTGCCGCGCATCGAGCCGGACGAGGTCACGCGCGTGAGCGGGATGTACGCCGAGCCCGACACGCAGGAGTCGACCATGTTGTCGGTCCTGCAGGAGCGCACCGAGGAGATCCGCAAGGGGCCTGTGCCCGTTCGGCGTGGGTACACGACCCTGTCGGGACAGAGCCTGCCGCCGCCGGGCCAGCACCCTCCGCCCGCCCCCACGCTCCAGTCCTTCCAGGACATGGTCGCCGAGTTCGAGGCGCCTGGACCCCGCCTGGTGGAACGATCACCGGAGGCCGACGATTTCGACGATGAGCCGCCCCCGCCCACCGACAACCGCGTGATGGGGATCCTCGCTCTTGTCGGTGGTGTGACCCTCATCGGGATCATCGCCGCCCTCGGGTGGCACTTCTCCCACACGCCGTCCACCGTGGCTTCCGAGGCCCACACCCCGTCCACGGTCGCCCAACGGGCGCCGCCCGTCGACGTCGCGCCTGCTGCGGTCACGCCGACTGCGGTCACGCCCACTGCGGCGACGCCTGCTGCGGTCACGCCCACTGTGGCGACGCCTGCTGCCGTCACGCCCGCTGCTGCGCCTCCAGTCGCTGCCGTCGTTAACAACGCGCAGCCCGCGGCCGTCGCTGCGCGCCCGCCGGCGGCGAAACCTGTCGCGGAGGCCACCCGGCCCACGGCCACGCCCGTGGCGGCCCCGCCGCCCACGTCGACGGGCACCCTCTCGACCAGCGACGCCATCAAGAAAGGATGGGCATTCGCCAACAAGGGGAAGTACAGCGACGCCTTCGACGTGTTCTCCAAGGCCCTCCAGAAGAACCGGGGCAACGGCGACCTGCTCTACGGCCGGGGCTACGCCAACGAGAAGTTGGGTGACGACGTCAGCGCTGCCGCCGACTATTGCGATGCGAAGAAGTCCGCCGTGAGCGAGGACATCCGCCGTGAGCTGGACGGCGCGCTCGGGCGTCTGCACAGGACCTGCCCGTAGGCGGGGGTCTCCCGGCCAACGTCGGGCGGCGTCGGTCCACGCAGCCCGGAGGAGCAGGGCTGCTTTCGCGTTACCCAGGGTCGGTGCCGACGCTTCTCACGCTCCTGCTGGCCTGCCACCCGCCGGCGCCCGACAGCAAGCCGGTGCACCGCGATTCCCCGGCCGACGACTCGCCGGTCGACACGGGCGACAGCGCGGTCTCGCCGCCCGAGGGCCTGCTGGTGCTCCACGGTGGCACGGTCGTGGACGTCGACGGTGTGCGCGTCGCGGACGTGTGGGTGGACGGTGCGACGATCTGGGCGGTGACGACGGATCCGCCCCCGTCCGGATCGGAGGTGATCGATGTGCGCGGCGGGTTCCTCACGCCCGGGCTCGTCGATGCGCACGTCCACCTCGCGCACTCGGGCGCCACCGTGTGGACGGGAGACCCGCTGGAGCAGAACCTGCGCGCCGACCTGTACCATGGGGTCCTCGAGGTGTACGATCTGGGCGGGCCGGAGATGCTCTTCGCGGTGCGCGACGCGGTCGAGGCCGGCGAACTGCTGGGGCCGCACATCCTCGCCACCGGGCCCTTCCTCACGGCGGTGGGCTCCCACCCCTGCGAGAGCGCGCCCAACGCGGACCTGTGCACCTTCGTCGCAGTCGACGCCGATCCCGGCGAGCAGATCGAGGCAGCATCCACGGCCGCGGCCGCGCGCAGGGCTGCGGGCGCGGACGCCGTCAAGGTCGCGCTCGCAGACGCCGACTTCACGGCGTGGCCGACCACTCGGCTCGATCTGCAGGCGCTGGCGGAGATCACGGCGGGGGGCCCCACGATCGCCCACGTGGATGAGAACGCAGATGTCATCGATGCGATCGGGGCCGGTGTGAGCGTGCTGGCGCACCCGGTGTTCGCCGGCCCGATGTCCGACGTCGCGCTCGGGATGGTCGGCGGCGTGCCCGTGGAGTCGACGGTGGGCGCGTTCGCGGCGGTGGGCGAGGTGCTGGACGGCGCCACGGATCTCTCCGATGACGGCCTGATCCTCGGGCCCGGCGTGCTCGACAACTGGATCTACGTGCGGGCAAATCCCGAAGTCCTCGCGGAGGGCTGGGCGGACGCCTCCGCAGACTGGGCCCTCGATGCCCGGGACAACCTGCCGAGCCTGCGTGACGCAGGAGCCATCGTGATCCCCGGCTCGGATGCCGGGTACTACTTCGTGCCGCACGGCACCGGCCTGCAGCGGGAGCTGGCGGGCCTGGTCGATGCCGGGTGGACCCCGCTCGAGGCGCTCGCCGCCGCCACGGCCACCGCGAGCGACGCGCTCGGGTTTCCGGGAGGGCGCATCGCCGCGGGACAGCCTGCGGATCTGCTGGTGCTCGGGAGCGACCCCTCGATCGACGTCGCGGCCCTGGACGACATCGACCGCATCGTGCTCGGCGGCGTCGTTCACCCCCGAGTGGAGCTGCGTACGCTCCCTCTCGTCACGTCCAGCGTCTCCGGATTCTGCCTGACCAGCGCAGACTGCGCCGCGGATGAGGCCTGTGACGGGCTGGCGCACGTTTGTGGCTCGGCGTGCCCCTCGCCCGGCGCCGCCGCGAACACGTGTGGCGGGAGCGCCTACTGTCTGCCCATCGACGCGCTCTCGAGCCCGGAGGGGGTGTGCCACCCCGCGCCCGGGCTCACCGCCAGCGGGGATTGCGACCTGTACATGCAGGACTGTCGGCCCTCCGCCTACCAGCAGGCCTGCGTGCCGTTCGACGGCGACACCAACGGGTGCTGGACCTCGGGCCCCCGCGCCGTCGGGCAGACGTGTTCGTGGGACGATGCAGACCTCGCCTGTGGGGTGGGGCTGTACTGTTCGTTGCTCGATTCCCGATGCTACGCCCTCTGTGATCCCGCGGCGGCGGATACCTGTCCCGGGGCGCGCCGCTGCGTGGAGCAGGAGAGCGCGCCAGGGGTTCCCTGGTTCGGTGTCTGCATCTGACCGGGCCGCCTACCTCCAGAGCTCCCCCACCAGGACCCAGCCGACGAGCAGCAGGTTCATCCCGAGCACCAGCCTGTCCCCGCGGGAGGAGGGCCTGCGGTTGTCGAGGATGTGGTCCGCCAGGAAGGGCCCCAGCAGCGCGCCCGTGACCAGCCCGCCCAGGTGGCAGCCGTTGTCCACCACGCCCGAGAGCGGCAGGCCCAGGGCGAGGTTGACCGCGATCCATGGCGCCAGCCGCCGCCCGAACATCTCGCGTAGCGCCGGGGGCAGGACGGCGCGGTGCCACAGACCGTAGGCCACCAGGGCGCCCATCAGCCCGAACACGCCGCCTGAGATGCCGACGGAGAGCGCGACGCCGCTGAGCTGGGAGAGGAGGCCGCCGCCGAGCGTGCAGAGCATCAGCAGGTAGAGGAACCTTCTTCCCCCGTACACCGCCTCCGTGATCCTCCCGAGTCCGAGCAGGGCGAGCGCGTTCATGCCGAGGTGCAGGAGGCCGCTGTGGAGCGCGCCGTAGGAGAGCAGGCGCCAGGCCTGGTGCCGGTGCAGGGCCCAGCTGGTCCGGCCGCCCCAGGTCGTGAGCGTGGAGTCGCTGCGGGCGCCGAAGAGGAACCCGAGCCAGCTCGCCTGGTGGTGGCCCACGTCCCAGAACCCCGTTGCCAGATGGACGGCCACCAGGAATCCGAGCACGCCCCAGGTGACCCTCGGCCTCAAGGCGAGCCCTGTGAGGAACCGCCGGAACACGCGGCGATTCTCCGGTGTGTCCGCTTCGGTCGGGTCTAGCACCCCAGCCGACGCCGCAGCGACGCCTGCCAGTGCGGCGGCACGGCGATCATCAGCTCGCCGCACCACTCCTTGAGCTCCTCCAACGCGCGCGTTTGCTCCTCCGCGGGTGAATAGCTCGCCGTCAGTGCGAGCCCCTCCGTCACCAGGAGCCGGAACCCGCGCATGCTGGCGAGGTGCGTCCCGGCCTTGCAGTGGGCCAGGGCCGTGGCGCGGTCACCCATCGCGAAGATCGCGCGCGCGACCTGCAGTTGCACGAGCACGCGCCGGTACACGGGGAGCGTGGGCAACGCCGCCATCGCCTTGGACAGCATCAGGGCCGCCCGTTCCGTCTGGCCGGAGCGCGCGGCCAGGCGGGCGCGCATCGCGTCCACCGCGCCGCTGTACTTCTCCGGGTCGGACACCGCGGCGGCCCGGGCGGCCTCTTCGATGAACTTGCCCGCGGCTTCGAAGTCCCCGCGCTCTGCCGCGAGTCGCGAGAGCATCCAGGCCGGGACGAGCTCCTCCCCCGGGGTCGGGATGCTGCGGGCGAGCACGACGGACTGCTGCAGCTCCTCCTGTGCCACGTCGAGGTCCCCGGCGAGGAACGCAGTCGACCCGCGCAGGCACCGCGCGGCCATCTCCCCGAGCTTGTGCCCGGCCTGCTGCGCCTCGGTCAACGCCTCGCCGAGCGCCCGCCAGGCCCCGACCAGGTCACCCTGGCCGAGCAGCACCTCGCCGAGGTTGCACAGCGCCAGCGCCCGCTGGGGCTTGTTCCGCAGCTCCTTCAGGAGGGTCTGCGCTTCGGCGAGGCCGCTGGCAGCGCTGGCGAGCAGCCCCCGGCTGGCCTGCACCGAGGTGAACGCCAGCAGGAGGTTTGCGCGAGCGTCCATCAGGCTCGGGCCGGTCGCGAGCACCAGGCCCTCCTGCGCGCGCGCCTCGCACGTGTCGAGGTCGCCCCGGCTCCAGGCCACACCCGCGAGCACGATCAGGGCGTCGGCGAGGATGTCGCGGTGGTGCTGCTCGCGTGCGCGCGTCAGCACCCCCTGCACCTCCTGCTCGGCGCCCTCCAGATCCCCGAGCCCGCGCAGCACCCGACCGAGGAGCACGCGCAGCTTGAGGGTCGAGCGTTCGTCGCCCGAGGGCGCGGCGAGGGCGTTGGTGGCCGCCTCGCGCGCATCCTGCCAGTCGCCCCGGATGTAGTACACGCCGGCGCGAACCGCGAGCAACTCCTGGCGCGTGGAGGCGAACTCATCCGCCGCGAGGTCCACCCGGGCAGCATCCTCGACATCCTGGGCGCGGTCGCAGAGCTCCATGGCCTCGTTCACGAGGCTGCGATCCCGAAGCCGGGACGCGGCTGCGATCAGGTAGTGCCACGCCTTCCCGGCCTCCCCTGCGCGGCGGTAGTGGTCTCCGATCGCCTCGGCCGCCTGCACGTCGTGGCGGTGCCGCAGCTCCAGCGTCGCGGCGATGCGCCGGTGCAGGAACGAGCGGCGTTCGATGTCGAGCTCCCGGTACAGCACGTCGCCGAATTTCGAGTGCGTCAGGTCCAACCACACCTGGTCGCCGACCCGACGCTGGCGGACGATGCCGAAGTCCTCGAGATCGTCGAGCAGGCTGCCGGCCTCGTCCTCGTCGAGATCCAGCACGTCGAGCAGCACGTCGAGCTCCACCTCGCGTCCGCAGACGGCCATGGCCTCGGCCAGCTCACGCTCGGCGGGGTCGAGCGGCTCGAGCCGCGCGCGGACCACCTGGCGCACGCCGGGCGGGATCTCCAGGTGGCCGGACACGACCTCCTCGACATCGGAGACGAGCCGCCAGCGAGGCCCCTGCCGCTCCAGCACCCCCTGACCCATCAGGTGTTGCAGGAACAGCGTGAGGAACAGGGGAGAACCCTCGGTCTCCTGGAAGAGCCGCTCGGTGAGCGCCTGCGCCGGGCGGCCTGGGCCGAGCAGGGAGTCGACGAGCGCGGAGATCGCGGGCCGACCCAGCGGGGCCAGCTCCAGGGACTCCGGGACCACGCCCTGGAGCGCGCCCTTCCGCATCGACTGCAGGCGGGGCGAGGCACGGTCGGGCCGCAGCGTCCCGATGAACAACACCGGCCGGTCCGTCAGCACACGCGCTAGGTGCACGAGCCCATCGAGCGTGGGCAGGGGCGCGTAGTGGAGGTCGTCGATCAGCACGACGACAGGGCCATCGTCCGAGAGCCTGCGAAAGCCCTCGGCGAGCGCGTCCTGGAGCCGCTCCCGCGCGTTCATCGCCGGGGACTCGACGTTGCTCCCGCCCCCGTCGAAGCCGTGCAGGGCGACGGTGAGCTCGCGGGAGGCCCGGTTGCCGAGCTCCCGCAGCAGCATGGTGCCGATGCGGAGCAGCGCGTCGACGACGCCGTCGCGGGGGGCCACCCGCTCCCGCAGGCAGGGGAGCCCGAGCAGCCCGGCGTGCTGGGACACCGCGTCGAGCAGCCTCGTCTTTCCCGCGCCTTCCGGTCCTTCGAGCAGCAGCATCCGGCCCCGGCCATCCGAGAGCGCGGCCACCCGGTCATGGATCGTGGCCTCCTCGGTGTCCCGGCCGACCAGCGGCGGCTGCCACGCGCCGGCCATCTCGCCCGGGTCGGTCTCGAAGTCGAGCTCCAGCCGGAAGAGGATCTCCTGCGCCGAGCGGTAGCGATCCCGCGGGAGCTTCTTGAGCAGCCGCATGCAGATCTCGTCGAGGTGCTCGGGCACGGCGGGGTCCACCTCGCGCGGGCTCGGGACCGTGTGCTGGCGGTGGAGCTCGAGGTAGCCGGCCAGGTCCTTGGCGACGAAGGGGCGTCGCCCCGTCAACATCGCAAAGAGGATGATCCCGAGCGAGTAGAGGTCCGACCGGTGGTCGATCGGCTGGCCCTGGATCTGCTCGGGGCTGGCGTACGCCCAGGTGCCGACCAGCGTGGTGGACTGCTGGAGGTCGGCGGAGGGGTCCAGGTCCTTGACGATCCCGAAGTCGGTGAGCTTGCACCGCCCTTCGTTGTCGATCAGGATGTTCGACGGCTTGAGGTCGCGGTGGACGAGCCCGCGCCGGTGGATGTAGGCGAGCGCCCGGCACAGGTCCACGAGGATCTCCTCGCACCGGCGCCAGCGGTCCGCGGGCAGGTAGCCGCGAAAGGCATGGATCAACTGGTGGAGATCCGTGCCCTCGACGAACTCCATCGCGATGTAGGGGTGGCCCCACAGGTCGCCGTACGCGTCCACCCGGATGATGTTCGGGTGCCGAAGCCGGGCGAGCGCGCGGAATTCCCGCTTGAACCGCAACAGACCGGTGCTGACGCGGTTTGCCTTCAGCACCTTGACAGCCACCGGGTTCCCGTCCGGGTCGGACGCGAGCACGACATGAGCCATGCCGCCCTTGCCCGCAACCCGACGGAACACGTACGGCCCGATGCGAGCGCCGGGCTCGAGCACCATGCCGCCGATGTCGAGCGTCAGATCGGCGGTAGGGTTTGCAGGATCGGACATACGAGCCGGCTAACCCGGGCAGGGGGAGGGCGGCCTCGCCGGTCGGGATCGCGGTCGACTGTCGCCATGGAACGGCCGTTTGGTGGGGCGGGCCCGATGGGTCCGGGGGCGCTCGCGCCGCGGCTGGGGGCAAGCGCACCGCCCGACTCCTTGGTTACACCCGGCGCCATGCCCAGGCCCCTGCTCTCCGTCGGTCTCCTCTCCGTGCTGGCCGGCTGCGCGCCACCGCCCGATCTCCCGGTCCACCACCTCGTCATGGGCGGCGACGTGATGCTCGGACGCGCGATCAACGTCGCCCTGGCCGACCCGGAGAAGTCCCCGGACATCCTCGCTGCGATCAGCCAGACCATGCGATCGGGGGACATCACGCTGGTGAACGGCGAGGGTGTGATCGCGCTCGGCGGCACCTACTCCGACAAGGGCGAGCCGCGCCCGCACCAGCACCATGCCCTGCCCGAGGCGGTCGCCATGCTGCAGTCCGCCGGTGTGGACGTCGTGACCATGGGGAACAACCACGCAGGGGACTATGGGCCAGCCGCGCTGATCGAGGCGCGCGACCGCCTCCTGATGGCCGGGATCGACATCTCCGGGGCCGGCCAGGACCTCGCCGAGGCGCGGACTCCCGTGTACCGGCGCGTGGGCGACGTCGTGGTCGCGATCATCGGCGCCGACCTCACGGTGGCGGGCCGGCATGCGGCGACGGCGAATCGCGCGGGGATCCTGCACTTCGAGGGCATGGAGCCGAAGCAGCAGGATGCGGTGGTGAAGGGCCTCCTCGGCATCGAGGCGGAGGCCCGTCGGCACGCGCAGATCGTGGTGCTCTCCCCCCACTGGGGGGAGAACTTCCTCACGGCGCCCACCGACCTCACCCGCGCGATCGCCCACGCGCTGATCGATGGCGGCTACGACGCGATCCTCGGCCACTCTGCGCACGTGATGCAGGGGGTGGAGCTCTACCACGGCAGCCCGATCGCCTACGACGCCGGCGACCTCGTGAACGACTACCCCGCCGCAGACGAGGCCCAACGCGCGGTGCTCTACGACCTTGCCTTCACCCGGGCAGGGGCGGTCTCGCTGGAGGCCCACCCGCTGTTCCTGGCGACGGACAAGACCACCCCCGCGAGCGGCAAGGTGGCGAGCACGGTCCTGGACAACTGGGTCGCCCGCAGCGAGGCGCTGGGTACCACGGTCTCGGTGGTGAACGGGGTCGGCCATCTCGATTGCCGCCCCGGCGGGATCGAGGGCCCCGCGGAGGTGGTGGACCCGCCGGCTCGCCCGACTCCGACCAGCGTGCGCCTCGCCCCGAGCGAGACCGTGCTGGACGCACTCCCTGCGACGGCCCATCCGGCGGTGGTGGAGTGGCCCGACCTCGGGTTGCACCTGATCGGGTACGAGCTCATGCTCGACGAGCTGAAGATCCCCAAGGCCGGCAACATCGTGCGGCTGTACTTCCGCGCAGACAAGCCGCTGCCCGTCGAGCTGCGCGTGCGCATCGGCACGACGGACAACTCGCCCGATGCGATCGACGACCACGTACCCGGCGACTGGCTGTTGCCAGGTGATCGCTGGCCCACCGGCGTGATCGTGCAGGACCGGTACCTCACGCGCATGCTCGGGAAGCCGGAGGGCGTGGTGACCTACCGGGCCGGTGTGGTGATGCAGAACAAGGTCGTGCCACCCGCTACCGCTGATCTCCCCGTCGTGGACGGCCTCCTCGAGATCGGGAAGGCCACGTGGAGCGAGGGCGCGCCGGGGATGTTCACGGTGTTCGCGGCAGACCCCCGCAGCCAGCTGGGCCAGTAGCCGCCAGACGGCCGCAGGCGCTGCGACCAGGTCGCCGACGCCCCGCGCTGCGTCGCGGGGCGGGCTGCTACGCCCGGCTCGCCAACCACCGGGTCGTCTGGCCGATGATGTCCTGGTCCGGCACGGTCTTCCAGTCCTTGAGGAACTGCTCGTTCCCCCGGTCCGTCATCGGGTGCAGGACCATCTGCTTCAGCACCTTGAACGGGATCGTCGCCACGTGTGCGCCAGCCTCGGCGACCTGCACGACGTGCAGCGGGTCGCGGATGCTCGCGGCGAGCACGTTCGTCTTGAGCGCAGGATCGTTCGCGTAGATCTTCACGATGCTCTGGATGAGCTGGAGGCCGTCCACGCCCAGATCGTCCAGCCGCCCGATGAAGGGCGAGATGTAGGTCGCGCCTGCCTTTGCGGCCATCAGCGCCTGGGCTGCCTGGAAGCACAGCGTCACGTTCGTGCGGATGCCCTCCTTCGAGAGCGCCGAGCAGGCCTTGAGCCCTTCGTAGGTGAGCGGGATCTTGACGACCACGTTCCGGTGCACCTTTGCGAGCAGGAGGCCCTCCTTGATCATCGTCGGAGCATCCTGCGCGACGACCTCCGCCGAGACCGGGCCGTCCACCAGCTCCGCGATCTCGTGGATGGTCGCGATGAAGTCGCGCCCCTCCTTGGCGATCAGCGACGGGTTCGTGGTGACGCCGTCGATCACACCCCAGCTGTGGGCTTCGCGGATCTCGGCGAGGTTGGCGGTGTCGATGAAGATCTTCATGGCGCGCCGTTAACCCCGGGCGCGCCGCAGCGCGCCCGGGGTCCCGTGAAATTCCTGTTGGTGGGGCGGTCGCAGCTTTGCCGGCTTGCTGGCTCGCCGGTCGACGCACGCTCCGCGCCCGGGATCCCCGGGCGGCCATCCCTTGACGTACCGGCTCCTGCGACATAGCCGCCCCGGTACTTTTCCGAACGGAGTCGAACATGGCGAAGAAGAAGGCACAGGGCCGTCAGGTCATCCACCTCGAGTGCACCACCTGCCGCGAAAGCGGCGTTCCCGGCGTGAGCCGGTACGTGACGCAGAAGAACAAGAAGAACACCGCAGCGCGGATGGAGCTGAAGAAGTACTGCCGCTACGAGCGCAAGGTCACGGCGCACAAAGAGACGAAGTAGGCGGTAAGCTACGGACGTGCCTCCAGCGCAGGTCCGCCACGCCTCCGAAACCCTGTTGATGCCTCCTGCGGAGCTCGAAGAAGAGCTGCGCAGGGGTCGTCTTCCGGACAGCGTTCACGTGCAGCATCCGGAGTGGACGGGCGAGGGCTTCGCCCCCGCGCGGGAGATCGCTGCCCTGCGCGACGTGCTCGCTTCCGACGAGGCGCGGATGTGTGCCCGGCTGCGGCGCCCCACGATGACGTGGGTGACAGGCGCCCTGTGCGCAGTGATCGGCATCGTCGGCATCGTCCAGGGCGTGGGGGCGGTGATCGGCTGGAACGACCGGCTGCTCGCCTGGAGCGCCGTGGGCTTCGAGCACACCGTCCTCGACGGCGCGTGGTGGACCCCGTTCACCGCCGCGTTCACCCACGTGGGCCTGGGGCACCTCGGGGTGAACCTGCCGCTGCTGGCCTATTGCGGCTACCGCACCGAGCGGGTGCTCGGGGCCTGGGGCGCGGCGTCGGTGCTCGCCGGGGCGCTGCTCGGCAGCACCGTCGCCATCCTCCTGTGGAGCGATCTCCCCGTGGTGGGCGCCAGCACGCTCGCGTACGGGCTCTGGGGCGCACAGATCGCCATCGGGTTCCGGTTCGGGCCCCTCGTGCCCCATGAGCTCCAGAGCCGGTATGGCATCGGCAATCTCGTGCTCTTCCTCCCGCTCGCGTTCATGAGCCTGTTCGATGGTCCGGGCGTCTCGCTCGTCGGGCACGCGGGCGGGCTCGTCGGCGGAGCGCTCGCGGGCGTGTCGTGCAATCCCCTCGCGCCGAGCCGCGGGCGTTGGTTGACAGCCGCAGCCCTGGTCGCCACGGGCCTCCTGCCGCTCACCCCGGTGACGCTGTGGTCCGGTCTGTGGAGCCGGACGGAGGTGTCCGAGCAGGCGACGATCACGTTGCCGTCGCGCTGGTTGGAGCACACGGGGCGGTTCTGGGGCATGCACGCGTGGTCGTCGGGCGACAGGTACCCGGTGTTCGCGGGCACGTTCGTCGCGCGAGGGGAGGGCGATACGCCCCTGGCGGAGCGCGAGCGGGCGCTGTGGGGCGACTGGTTGCGGGGCGCGGCCACCGTGTCGGCCGAGGGGGACGCCGTCCGCATCGTCGTCGACAATGCCGAGGAGCCCTGGGTGATCATCGAGCGCGTGGTCGAGCACGATGGCCTGCGCACGCGCGCCGGCTACCTGTTGCCCCCCGCCTGTGATGCACCGGGCACCTGCTCCGGCCGACGGTCGCTCGGCGATGGCGTGATCGCGAGCCTCCTGACCACAGCGGGATCGTAGCCGTGTCCCGCCCATGATCGCCGGCACGCGCCCGCTGGTGCTCTGCGCTGCGCCGGGCATCCCCGCGCTCGGCCCCTCGGGCGCATCCGCCCACCTGCGTGGGATTGCCCGGGCGCTCGGGGCGCCGATCCTCTGCGCCCGCCGCTCCGACGCGCGCGGAGAGCACGACGGCGAGGGCATCTCCGTGCTGTGCCCCGCGGCCGAGCCCGCCTGGCCTCGCGCTCTCAACCGGTTCCGGGAGCTCAACGAGCTGCGGTTCAGCCGCGCGCTCGTCGAACCCGCGCTCGCCTACGCCCCCACGCTGCTCTGGCAGCGCCACACGCTCTACTCCGACGCCGGGCTGCGCATCCACCGCGAAGGCATCCCCTGGATCCTCGAGGTGAACGCCCCCCTCGCGGTCGAGCGCGCGCGGTTCGAGTCGCTCACGCTCCCCTGGCTCGCCTCCCTGTACGAGGACGAGGCCCTGCTCGCCGCCCCACGCGTGCTCACCGTCAGCGCGTGGCTCGCCGACTGGGCGCGCAGCCGGGGCGCGCGGGACGTCCGTCACGTGCCGAACGGCATGACCCCGCAGGTGGGCGACCGCGACGGTACCAGGGCCCGACTCGGGGTCGACGGCAGATTCGTGATCGGGTTCCTCGGGTCCATGAAGCCCTGGCACGGCATCGAGCGCCTCCCCACGGTGCTCGATCGGTTTCCGGACGCTGTCGGGCTCTGCGTGGGGGAGGGGCCTGTCCGGATCACGCATCCGCGGTTGCTGAACGTCGGGCAGGTGCCGGAGCGGGCGGTCGCCGACCACGTGGCGGCCATGGACATCGGGTTGGCACCCTACCGTTCCGATGCCCCGCCCTGGTTCTGCCCGTTGAAGATCCTCGCCTACCGGGCGCAGGGCACGCCCGTCGTCGCCACGGACATCGGGGACTGCGCGCTCCTCACCGGGGAGGGCGGGTATTGTGGCCCGGACCTGGAGGACGGGATCGCGGCGTGGCGCGGAAGGCGCGCCGGGAGGAGCGTCCGGGGTTGGGAGGACGTGGTGCGGGAGGGGTTGGGGTAGGGTGTCGGCGGCGCTTCGGCGGACTACCTTCCGGGAATGCTCGCTTTCGTCGCCCTTGCCTTCGGATCGGACCACGCCGTGCTCGGCATGCCGGAGGCGGGCTCCCGGGAACGCCGCGCGCCCGAGGAACAGGAGCACGAGGGTATGATCGAGGTCCGCACGGGCGAGTTTGCGCTCCTTTCGACCGCTGGAACCGCTACGCTTGGCATCGTGTTGGCGGTGGGGGTGGGGAACTGCCCCGGGCGGTGCGACGACCCTGCCTTCGTTTCCGGCGCCGGCATCACCTTGCTGGCGGCCGCCGGCGCAGTCCCTGCCGTGCTCCTCCTCGGCATCGGCGAGGTGAACGTGCTCGACGCCCGGCACAGGCGGGGGGCCACCGTGTCGCTGTCCGTGTCGCCGCTGCCGACCGGGCTCTCGATCGTGGGGACCTGGTAGAAAAGGGGCACTGCCCACCCCCACCTCCGCGCAGCGCTCGCCCCCGTTCCGGGGTACGATGTAAGGATGCGTCTCCATTCTTTCGCCCTCGTCTCCCGCCTCGCGCCCGCAGCGTCCATCGCGGTGTTCGCGGCCCCGATCCTGCTTGAAGGCTGCTCCTCGAAGTGGACGGCTGTAGACGGCGACGGCGACGGCGTCACGCTCTCGCAGGGCGACTGCAACGATGGGGATGGCAGCATCTTTCCGGGGGCGACGGAGGCCTGGTACGACGGCGTCGACTCCGACTGCTCGGGCGGCTCGGACTTCGACCGCGACGGAGACGGATTCGGCGCCGTCGGGTTCACCGACGAGGAGGGGGTGGAGGGCACCGACTGTTGGGACGACCCGGACAGCGTGCCCGCCGACTTCACGGCTTCGGCCGGGATGGGCCAACTGGGAGCGGTGGACGTCCACCCGGGTGCGGACGACATCTGGTACGACGACATCGATGCGAACTGCGACGGAGCCTCCGACTTCGATCAGGATGGGGACGGCTTCGACTCGGAGCTCTGGCCCAACAGCGACGGCGTGTTCGGCGACGATTGCTACGACGTGGCGGACTCCGGTTGTGTGACGTACGACGGCACCGAGGCCGACTGCAGCTACCCCGTCTCCGGACCGTTGCAGGGCGACCCGATCGATCCCTACGACATCCACCCCACCGCCGCGGACACGTGGTACGACGGCACGGATCAGGATTGCGGGGGCAACAACGACTTCGACCAGGACAACGACGGGTTCGCCTCGTACGAGGAGTGCGACGATACCGACCCCGACATCTACCCGAACCCCGACATCCCGGAGATCTGGTACAACGGCTACGACGAGAATTGTGACGGCAACGACGCGGATCAGGACGGGGACACGTACCTCGACGCGGGGTACGCCGGGGGTTGGTCGCATGACATGAGCTACTATTCGGTCGGCGACTGTTGGGACGATCCGGCAGAGATCCCGGATTGGGTACCTGTCAACGGCTTCCCGGTGCTGAGCGCCGACGAGGTCAACCCCGGCGCCGACGAGACCTGGTATGACGGCCTCGACCAGGACTGCGCGGGGAACGACGACTTCGACCAGGACGCCGACGGGTACGACGTGGACACCTATCGGAACGCGAGCGGCCAGTATGGCGACGACTGCGACGATCTGGCGGGCGACACCAACCCCGGCGCGGTGGACGCCTGGTATGACGGCATCGACGCCGACTGCGCGGGCAACAACGACTTCGACCAGGATGGCGACGGCTACGGGCAGAACGGCTCGGGCCTGGGCGTCGACTGCGACGACACGGACCGCCTCGTGAGCCCGGCAGGCACGGAGACCTGCGCCACGGCCTACGACGACGACTGCGACGGCGACACCAACGATCTCAACGCCGTGAGCTGCACGGTGCGGTACTACGACGGGGATCGCGACACCTACGGCACGACGAGCAGCGAGTGCCGATGCGCTGCCGCGGGCGACTTCGACTCCAGCGTGGCGACGGACTGCGACGACGCATCCAGCACCGATCACCCCGGCGCCACCGAGACGGTCGGCAACCAGGACGACGAGGACTGCAACGGCGGGGAGATCTGCTTCGACGACACCGACAACGACGGCTATCTCGACGGGTCGGGCAGGACCCGCGTCTCGGCCGACACCGACTGCGCCGACGCCAACGAGGGCACCAACACCGATCCGACCACCGACTGTGACGACACCAACCCGAGCGCCCACCCCGGCGCGACCGAGGTCACCGGGGACGGCATCGACGAGGACTGCAACAGCGGCGAGATCTGCTACGACGACGACGACAACGACGGCTACCTCGACACCACCGGGGACACGCGGGTCTCCGCCGATGCCGATTGCGCCGACGCAAACGAAGGCACCAACACCGATCCCACCACGGACTGTGACGATGCCAACATCAGCGCGCACCCCGGCGCGTTCGAGGTCGTCGGGGACGGCGTCGACGAGGATTGCGACAGCGACGAGATCTGCTACAACGACGACGACAACGACGGCTACCTCGACACCTCGGGCGACACCATCGTCTCGGCCAACACGAGCTGCGGCGACGCCTATGAGGGCACGAACACCGATCCCACCACGGACTGCGACGACGCGAACCCTGCTGCGTACCCCGGAGCGACCGAGGTCGTCGGCGACCAGATCGACGAGAGCTGCGACGGGGGCGAGGTCTGCTACAACGACGACGACAACGACGGGTACCTGGACACCTCCGCGGACACCATCGTCTCGGTCGACGCCGACTGCGCCGACGCGTACGAGGGCACCAACGCCGACGCCACGACCGACTGTGACGACGCGAACTCCGCCGCCTACCCCGGCGCGTTCGAGGTCGTCGGCGACGGCATCGACGAGAGCTGCGACGGCGGCGAGATCTGCTACGACGACGACGACAACGACGGCTACCTGGACACCACGGCCGACGTCCGCATCTCCGCCGACGCCGACTGTGCCGATGCGAACGAGGGCACCAACACGGATGCCACCACCGACTGTGACGACTCCAACGCGAGTGCCCATCCCGGCGCCACGGAGGTCACGGGCGACGGCATCGACGAGGACTGCAACGGCGGCGAGATCTGCTTCGACGACGACGACAACGACGGCTACCTCGACACCACCGCGGACACGCGGGTCTCCTCGGACGCTGACTGTGCGGACAGCTACGAGGGCACCAACACCGACGTGACCACCGACTGCGACGACACCAACGCCGCCGCGCATCCGGGGGCGAGCGAGATCGTGGGCGACCAGATCGACGAGAGCTGCGACGGCGGCGAGATCTGCTACAACGACGACGACAACGACAACTACCTCGACGCCACCGGGGACACCATCGTCTCGTCCGACGCGGACTGCATCGACTCCTACGAGGGGACCAACACGGACCTCACGACCGACTGCGACGACGCCAATGCCGGCATCCATCCCGGCGCCTCCGAGATCACCGGCGACAGCATCGACGAGGACTGCAACGGCGGGGAGATCTGCTACGACGACGACGACAACGACGGCTACCTCGACGCCACAGCGGACACCCGCATCTCTGCGGACACCGACTGTGCGGACAGCTACGAGGGCACCAACACCGACGTCACGACGGACTGCGACGACACCAATGCCGCCGCCCACCCCGGCGCCTCCGAGATCACCGGCGACAGCATCGACGAGAACTGCGACGGTGGCGAGGTCTGCTTCGACGACGACGACAACGACGGCTACCTGGACACCACCGGAGACACCCGGGTCTCCGCCGACACCGACTGCGCCGACAGCTACGAGGGGACCACCTCCGATCCCACGACGGACTGCGCCGACACGGTCGCGACCACCCACCCGGGAGCGACCGAGACCTGCAACGGAGTCGACGACAACTGCAACAGCTCGATCGACGACGGGCTGACGCTCTACTACACCGACGGCGACGGCGACGGGAACGGCGCTGGCACCGGGAGTTGCTCGATCTCGTCGGGCATCACGACCTCCACCGACTGCGACGACGCCGATCGGTACGTGTACACCGGGGCACCCGAGATCTGCGACAACCAATACAACAACTGCACCGGCAGCGGGAGTTGGACCACGGCCAGCGAGTCGGGCAAGGTGTCGGTCAACAACGGGTCGACCTGGACCGACATCACGTCCACCTTCTCGGGCACGTCCTCGTCGCCGGGCAGCCGCACGCTCGCCTCGGGCGACACGTTGTACCTGTGCGGCTCGACCACGACGTACGGCAGGGTCAGCGCCACCGGGGTGGACGCCTCGATCACGGCGATGAACGGCAGCCCCACACTCGACGGCGGGTCTTCGGCGAGCGCGCTCAGCGTGAACGGCGGGCACGTCTCCGTCTCCAACCTCACGCTCCGCCACGGCGGCGGAACGGCCGGCTATGGCGGCGCCGTCTACGCGGTCGCGAGCACCGCCCCGAGCGCGAGCACCTACACGGTGTCGCTCACGTCCACGACCGTGTGGGCGGGTGCAGCGAGCTACGGCGGGGGCATCGCCGTGGACGACTACGCGAGTGTGAAGTTGTCCGGCGCCACGATCCAGGCAAACACCGCAACGCAGCAGGGCGGCGGGATCTGGATGGACACCAACGCGCGGCTGGAGGCGGTGACTGCGGTGGTGACGCAGAACGTGGCGGGCACGAACGGCGGCGGCCTGTACATGGCGGGCGGGACCCTGAGCACGTCGGGATCGATCGCGTTCACGTCCAACACGGCGGCCACCAGCGGCGGTGGCGTGTACATGGCGGGCGGTACGGCCACGCTCACGGGCTCGTCGGTGAGCGCGGGGAACACGTTCACCGGGGATGTGGCGACGTCCACGAACGGCGGCGCCCTCTACATCGCGGGTGGGACCTGGACCTCGTACTACAACGCCATCACCGGCAACTCCGCCGGGGGTGACGGCGGCGCCGTCGCGATCGCCGGCGGCACCGCGAGCTTGAGCTCCACCTCCACGGTGAGCACCAACGTCGCGGGCGACGACGGCGGCGGCTACTACCAGTCCGGGGGCACGCTCAACATCGGCACCAGCCACACGATCTCGAACAACGACGCCGGGGGCATCGGGGGCGGCGCCGCATTCCGGGGCGGGACGGCCACGTTCAGCGCCGGGACCGTGATCTCCGGCAACGCGACGACCGGGACGACGGGCGGCGGCGGCATCGGCATCACCAACGCGAACGTCTCGCTCACCACACCGTCGATCTCCATGAACGACGCCACCGGCGGCGACGGTGGCGGCATCTTCGTGGAGGGCACCGGCGCCCTCACCGTCTCGGGCGGAACGCTCAGCGGGAACGGGGCGGCGGGGTACGGCGGCAACGTGTACATCGACACGACGACGACCGCGTTGTTCACCACCTCCAGCAGCGTGGGGACGACGGTCACCGGCGGTACTGCGGCGCTGAACGGCGGCAACTTCGCCATCTACGGCGGTGCGGTCACGCTCACGTCCACGAGCGTGACCTCGGGCCTCGCAGACAGCGGCGGTGGCCTCCTGATCGACGCGGGCTCGCTCACGGCCACGAACGCGACGTTCTCGAACAACACCGCGACGGTCGATGGCGGCGGCATCTACTCCAATGCGGGCACCATCAGCGCCACCGGGCTCACGCTCTCGAACAACGCCGCCACCGGAGACGGCGGCGGCGCCTGGCTCGGAGCGGCCGCGGCCATCGCAGGCACGATCAGCGGGAACACGGCCCTGGATGGCGGCGGACTCTACGTCGGCGGCGGCACCACCACGCTGTCGGGCACCACGGTCTCTGGCAACGACGCCGACTACGGCGGCGGGGTGGCGATCGACAACTCGGGTGCGCTGGCGATGGGTACCAGCTCCATCGAGTCGAACACCGCGAGCGTGGGGGCCGGGGTGTTCAACATCGGCGACCTCACCTGCACGGGCAGCTCCCTGTTCCTGTACGGCATCTACGACAACCTGGCGGTGAGCGATGGAGGTGGCGTCAAGATGAGCACGGGCGCGTCGTCGTTCGCGTCCACGCTGTGCGACTTCGGCACCGCTGCCGTCGTCTCGCCCCCGGCAGCCGCCGTGCACGAGAATTTCGCGGACGGGTCGAGCAACGACATCTCGCTGCACGACGGGACCGTCGTGCTGTACGGGAACGACGCCACGTTCACCTGCTCCGGGACGGCCTGCACGCCGTAGCGATCGGGGACTCGTCCGGGGTGGGGCCGGGCGGTCTCGCCGGTCCGCTGTGCCTGGCAGCCGGCGTAGCCGCCGCCTCATACAGCCGGCCGCTGATCCGGCGGTATCAGTGCGCGGCGACCTCGTCCCGCACGCGCTGGGGGCCGGCTTGTAGGTTCGCGAGCGTGGTCGAGAGGTAGCTCTGGTGCGTGGAGAGCTGCCACTCGACGCGTGGGTCGGCTACGATGTCATCGTCGTAGAGCGCGAGGAGGTGGCGCATCCGCGCAGGCAGGTCGAGGCTCTCGGCCAGGTCTGCGACCTCGACCAGGCGGTCCTCGTAGGCGGCCTCGCAGGTCGGGTTGGCGATGCAGAAGGTGAGCAGGCGGCCGTAGCCCGACCACGGGGAGTAGTACTCGTCGATCCAGGTCTGGTCCGTCCCCCACGGGATGATCTCGAAGCGGCCCTGGCCCGGATCGTCGTAGATCCGGTAGTTGTTGGCGGTCGTGTACCCATCCCAGTGCAGGGCCACGGCCTCCACGGCCATCACGGTCCGAAAGCCGTCCATGTCGACGAGCGTGTCCAGCACGGCGAGCGCCTCGTCCGTGGGCTCGCCGTCGAGCACGGTGGCGACCGCGGTGATGTCGCTGCGGTCGTCCGGGAACGCGCACTCGTCGCATTCGAAGGAGGTCTCCTCCCCCACGTAGAAGTCCACGCCGTAGGCACCTTCGTACAGGTTGCCGCCGTGCTCGCCGAAGTTCCGGTCCAGGAACACGTCGTCTTCGGCCTCGATGTTGGTGTACACCCCCCAGTACTCCCCGTTCACGTACACCTGTGCGTACCCCACCCGGGGCGCCCAGAGGCCGGCTGCGCGGAAGAGGCCGTAGGTGAGCGACTCGTGTACGCCGCTTGGATCCTGCACCATGTTGTTGAGCTTCACCTTCTTCTGGCCCCGCAGGGTCCCTCCGGGGCGCGCGGCGTTCAGGTCGATCGAGAAGGAGGACTTCCCGTCCAGCGTCCGAAGCGATCCGAGCACGCCCTTGAGGTGAACGGTCACGGGCAGGAACACGCGCTCGTACCCGAGTGTGGCAGGCATCGGGGTGTAGGGGTCGATCTGCAGCGCGTCCCACGAGGCCTGCGGCAGCGTGATGTCGAAGCGCGAGTAGTCTTCGAAGAACAGCTCGTCGGGCGAGCCGGAAGGGGGGGCGCTGCCGTTGTCGTACCCGGGGGTGGGCTGCCCGGTGAGCGCGAAGCCAGAGGCGTCGCCCGGGTAGAGGGCGTCGAAGCGGGCCCACGTGTAGTCGGGACCGGGGTCCCCGGGGTCAAGGCTGTCGATGGCGGTGCCGTGCCAGGCCAGCGTGAGCGGGTCGTTCGCGTCTCCGTCCGCGAGCTCCACCATCGCGATCTCTCCGGGCGCGAGCTGGTCGCCGTCATCGACCCACGTGAGGGGCGCGTCGTTGAGCGTCAGGGCGTCCCGGCTCACCGTCTGCTCCGACGCGTTGCGGATCTCCGCCCAGGCAGGCAGTCGGCCGTCGGCAGTCTGCCAGGTCGAGTCGTTCTGGGGCATCACCTCGTTGAGCCACACGGCCGGCACAACGGTGGGGGTGATCGTGGTGATGCCCGTGTCCATGGGATCGTCCCCCGGGAGCGTCCGGTCCGGCACGCCGGAGTCCTCCACGCCACCGCAGCCGAGGGTGAACAGCAGGATGGTCACTTGTTCGCCTTGTCCTTCTTCTTCTTCCGGTCCTTCTGCTCCAGGTGGTAGGAGAGCGTGACGTCCTCCTTCTTGCGCGTGAGGTGCAGGCGGAGGATCGGCTCCTTGCGCAGCCTGAGGTACGCGGAGACGGCCTGGAGCACGTTGTTGATGTGGATGCCGTTGATGTCGTGCACGATGTCGCCCGATCTCAACCCCCCGTCGCGCAGCACGGTGCAGCGCGGCAGGCCGAGGCGGAAGCCGTCGGCGTCGCCCGCGGGGTTCACGTGCGTCCACACGGAGGCGAGGTTCTCGATCTCGGCGATGTGCGCGGCGTAGTACTCGACCAGCTCACGCTGCACGAACCACTCCATCGGCCCGAGTTGCTCGATGTCCGCGACCGGCTCGGGGCAGGGCTTCGGCGTCTTGCGCGGGTTCTTGGACTTGGCGCCGTGGGAGATGGTGTCGCCCTTCTTCGTCTCGTCCGCCGCCTTTTCGCCCTGCCCGGTCTCCGTCGCCTTGGCTGTGGGGGCATCGGGAGCGGCGTCCATCCCCATCGGGTCCGGCAGCGGCTCGGCCGTTGCCGTGACATGCACCGGGGCGGGCGGCGCCTCGTCCGGCGGGGTCGCGACGCTGGCCGGCGTGGGGGTGGAGGAGACCTCGGGTGCATCGTCGTAGTCGAACGCCGCGAGGCTCACGGGGCTGCCGTCGGGCGGGGGTGGGGGCTGAAAGCTCGGCCAGGGATGCCACCAGAGGAGCAGCAACACGCTCGCGTGCGCGACGACGCTGCACGAGGCGGAGAGAGCGCTGCGGAGGAACATGCACCCAGTGTATCCCCGGAGGCGCCGGATTCCTTCCCGCCCCTACCCCCTCGAATGGGAGCGCACGGCGTGCCCGCAGAGCTTGTACAGGAGCCTGGCGCCCACGTTTCCGTCCCACTCCCCGGGGCCCACCTCGTTGAGATCGAAGCCCACGATGGTGCGACGCTCGGCGACCTCGGCCAGCAGCAGGCAGACCTGGCCCCATGTGAGGCCGCCCGGTACGGGGGTGCCCGTGCCCGGGCACAGCGCGGGTTCGAGGCCGTCGATGTCGAGCGTGATCCAGATCGTCTCCGGCAGGACGGCGATGATGCTGTGGACGAGCGTGAGCCAGGGCGTGCCCTCGCCCAGGGCGCGCTGCATCTGCGGGTCGGTGAACCAGCTCACCCGCGGCTCGGCCTGCGCGAACTCCGCCTCGGCGGCCCCGACATCCCGAAGCCCGACCTGCGCTACGCCGCCGATCCCGGGGATGCGGGTGAGCACGTTCCGCAGGATGCTCGCGTGGGACCAGGTGAAGCCCTCGTAGCTGTCCCGCAGATCGGCGTGCGCGTCGATGTGCAGGATGCCGACGCCCGGGTAGCGCTCGGCGGCGGCCCGGATCGCGCCGAAGGGCACCGAGTGGTCGCCGCCCACCACGCCGGGCAGGTGCCCGCTGGCCAGGAGGCGCGTGACCTCGCCATGGACGAACTCGTTGAGCTGCTCCGAGAGCGCGTTCACGCGCTGCAGCGCACCCTCCAGGAGGAGGTCTGCCGGGTCGACGCCACCATCCGTCTCCGCGGCGATCACGGCGAGCGCGTCGCCCTCGGCGGCGTCGTCCCAGGCCCGCACGCGGTCGTCCTCCGCCATCATTGCGTAGCCCTCCTTCCACGCGTCGCCGACCTCGAGGTCGTGCAGGTCGACCTGCAGCGAGGCGTCGAGGATGGCCCGGGCGCCGTCGCGGGTCCCCCGCCGGTAGGACGTGGTCGCTTGCCAGGGCACGGGCAGCAGCACCACGCGCGCGTTCTCTGGGGTGAAGGGGAGGCCATAGAGGTGGCCCGGCTGGGCGGGTGCGTCGGGATCGAAGGACATCCGGCCCACGTATGACGACGCACCGAAGTCGGGATCCCCAGATCGCCTCCCGCGGGGTTCCACGTTCCCGATCCCGGATCCGGGCGCTATACTATGTAAAGCCCCTTCACCAGGGAGGTGGGTCATGCTTCCGCTTGTGCTCCTCGTTGCTGCCGCCCATGCGTGCGACCAGCAGGTCTTTCAGACCATCGCCTCCCCCCTGCCGGACGACTCCGGGCACGGCGTGACCACGGGCACGGCGACGGTGGACGGCATGGACGTGGTGGGGGGGAACTTCACCCGGTACAGCGCCTACTCCGTGGCCGACTGGGAGCCGGTGCTCAAGGACGCGGGCAGCCAGGACGACTGGGTGCCCGACCGGTTCGGCTACGACAAGAGCGAGAACATCGACAGCTCCCACATGTACCTCTCGTTCGACATCGGTTTCATGTTCGACGCCGTGCACATCAAGCGGCAGCTGGTCGCCCAGGTGCAGAACGTGGACCATGGCGATCACTTCGACAGCTGCTGGTGGATGGTGGACCCCGCCCCCTACATGGCGAGCATCACGCAGTGGGTGACCGACGCGACCTGGGAGCGCAAGATGATGGGGCGCTGGGAGGTGACCAACCGGCCCGGCGGGGGGAGCCTGGTGAGCTACCAGTGGTGGGCCGAGTCCGGCAAGATCCCCACGGGAATCCAGCGCTATGCCGTCAGCCAGACGATCCCGGATCTCCTCGATGCGTTCGAGGAGCGCGTAGCGTCGCTGCACAAGAAGTAGGTGTGTTAGACCCCGGGGCATCCCCCCCGGAGTCCCCTTGAGCTTTGAGACGATCCAGGAGCTGCTCGGCGACGACAGCGCCTCCCTGCTCGGTCACACCTGCACCGGCATCCCCAAGTCCCGTCTGGCCCTGCCCGGCCCGGACTTCGTGGAGCGCGTCTGGCTGGACTCGGATCGCTCGCCCAGCGTGCTCGGCAGCATCCAACGGATCTTCGACCACGGGCGCCTCGGCGGAACCGGCTACGTCAGCATCCTGCCCGTCGACCAGGGCATCGAGCACTCGGCAGGCGCCTCCTTCGCGAAGAACCCTGACTATTTCGATCCGGCGAACATCGTGGAGCTCGCGATCGAGGGCGGCTGCAACGCCGTGGCCTCCACGCTCGGGGTGCTGGGCCAGTGCTCCCGCCGGTACGCGCACCGCATCCCGTTCATCGTGAAGGTGAACCACAACGAGCTGATGACCTACCCCAACAAGTTCGACCAGATCCTGTTCGCGTCTGCAAAGCAGGCACGGGACATGGGGGCTGTCGCGATCGGCGCCACGATCTACTTCGGCTCGAACGAATCCGGCCGCCAGATCGTCGAGATCTCCCAGATGTTCCAGGCGGCCCACGAGCTCGGCCTCGCGACGGTGCTGTGGTGCTACCTGCGCAACAACAGCTTCAAGCGCGACGGCGTCGACTACCACGCGGCCGCCGACCTCACGGGCCAGGCGAACCACCTCGGCGCCACCATCCAGGCCGACATCCTCAAGCAGAAGCTGCCGGAGAACAACGGGGGCTTCAACGCGCTGAACTTCCAGGGATCGAGCTACGGGAAGCTGGACAAGCGCATGTACACCGACCTGTGCACGGACCACCCCATCGACCTCGTGCGCTACCAGGTCGCCAACGGGTACATGGGCAAGGCCGGGTTGATCAACTCCGGCGGCGCGAGCGGTACGAACGATCTCGCCGACGCCGTGCGCACAGCGGTCATCAACAAGCGCGGTGGCGGCATGGGGCTCATCTCCGGCCGCAAGGCGTTCCAGAAGCCGCGCGTGCAGGGCATCGAGCTCCTCCACGCGATCCAGGACGTGTACCGTTGCGGAGAGGTCACAGTAGCGTAGAATCCCTGCATGTTGCTCTGGATCACCACCGCCCTGGCTGCTTCGCTCATCGTCCGCCTCCCCGCTGTGACGCAGGGGGCGACCATCCCTTCGGAGTACACCTGCAAGGCGGGAGACGGGAACGGCGTCTCCCCGCAGGTGGCCTGGGCGAGCGCGCCCGCTGGCACGCAGAGCTTCGCCTTCGTCGTGGATGACCCCGACGCCCCAGGGGGTACCTTCGTGCACTGGGTCGTGTTCAACATCGCGCCAAAGGAGATCGGCCTCGACCGCGACGTACGCGGGGACGACAAGCGCGTTCTCCAGGGCATCAACGGGTTTGGAAAGGCCGCCTGGGGCGGCCCGTGTCCGCCGGCAGGGAAGGGAGCGCATCGTTACTTCTTCCGGCTGTACGCGCTCGACACGCTGCTCGACCTGCAGGCGGGCGCCACGCGCGAGGCGGTGGACGCCGCCATGAAGGGGCACGTGCTCGCTTCGGGCACCCTCATGGGGCGATTCGAGCAGTAGCGCGCCGCGGGCTGTGGTAGAACGCGGCGATGTTGACCATCCTGCTCAAATTTGACGAGATGCTCTTCCGCGTGGAGCGGACCGTCGTCGCGGTCATGCTCGCGTTGATGGGCAGCGTCGTGTTCCTCGACGTGTTCTACAGGGTGAGCACCCGCACGGACTCCTTCCTGGCGAACCCGCTCTACACCGGCGGGGTGGCCGCAGTGCTGGGGGTGCTGGCGATGCGCACCCGGGGCGACACCTCGGGCGCCGGCATCGGCAAGGGCATCGGCATCGGCGTGGCGTTCGCGCTCGCGCAGTTCACCTTCATCCGGGCGCTTCCCAACGGCCTCGTGTGGTCCCAGACGCTCGCGCTGGCGCTCACGCTCTGGCTCGGCCTCATCGGGGCCTCCCTGGCCGCGCACGATGGTCGGCATCTGGCGCTCGACGTCGGCGCGAAGCTCTGGCCGGCGAGCATCGTCCACAAGGTCGTGGCGGTGGGGCACTTCGTCACGGCCGGCTTCTGTCTGCTGATCCTCGTGCTCGGCGTGCGGTCCACGACCTTTCACATCGAGCTCTGGCAGCAGACCGGCCATGCGGGCGGCACGCTCTCGGGGACCGCGATCCCGAAGTGGTTCGCGGCGATGGCGATACCCTACGGCGCTCTCGCGCTCACGTTCCGGTTCCTGCTGGAGGGCGTGCGCACCTGGCGGGGCGAGCTGGAGGTTGGGGGCGATGACACGCTCAAGCAGCTCGGCATCTCCGGGGGTGTGGAATGAGCCTGCTCCTGCTCCTCGCCGCGATCGTCACGCTGGTCCTGCTCGGCTCGCGCCTGTTCGTGATCGTCGGTGTCGCGACCGCGCTCTGCTTCACCCTGTTCACCGAGCACACCGACGAGCTGCTCCAGCTCGACCGCATCGTCACCAAGATGGAGGGGCTGACGTCGAAGAACGTGTTCTTGTCGATCCCGTTCTTCATCGCGGCGGGTGCGATCATGACGAAGGGCGGGATCGCCCGGCGGTTGACCGATCTGGCGCGTGCGCTGGTGGGCTGGATGCCGGGCGGCCTCGCGGTCGCGAGCATCATCGCCTGCATCGTGTTTGCGGCGATCTCGGGGAGCTCCCCGGTCACGCTGGTCGCCGTCGGGTCGGTGATGTTCCCAGCGCTGCTGGAGTCCGGCTACCCCAAACGCTTCTCGATCGGGCTCATCACCTCGGCGGGCAGCCTCGGCTGCATGATCCCGCCGGCGATCTCCATGCTGATCTACGCCATCAGCGTGCAGGGGTCGTCCGCCGTGGACCCGTCGGATCTGTTCTTCGCGGGGCTGGTGCCCGCGTTGTTCATCGCCGGGCTGCTGGCGGTGTACGCGATCTGGGTGGGGTTCTCGGTGCCGGGCAGCAAGGAGCCGTTCTCGGGCTCCCGGCTCTGGGAGACCTTCAAGGGCGCCGCCTGGGCGCTCACGCTGCCGTTCATCGTGCTCGGCGGCATCTATGGCGGCATCTTCACCCCCACCGAGGCGGGTGCCGTGGCGTTCGCGGCGAGCATCGTCGTTGCCTGCGCGATCCACGGGGACGTGAAGTGGCGGGAGCTCCCCGGTCTCCTGGTCGATGCGACGACGCTGATCGGCTCGCTCATCCTGATCATCGTGCTCGCGTTCGGGCTGAATGATTTTCTGGCGGAGGTCGATGCGCCCGGTGTGATCCGGCACTGGGTGGAGACCGCGGACCTGTCGGCGTGGCAGTTCATGCTGCTCGTGAACGTCATCCTGATCGTGCTCGGCGCCCTGATGGACAGCATCTCCGCCACGCTGGTCTTCGCGCCGATCCTCGCCCCCGTCGCGATCCAACACTACGGCATCGATCCCATCCACTTTGGCATCGTGTTCGTCGTGAACATGGAGATCGGGTACCTCGCGCCGCCGGTCGCCACCAACCTCTTCGTGGCTGCGGCCGTGTTCCGTCAGCCGTTCGTCGAGGTGGCGAAGGCCGTCATGCCGACGCTGGGGATCATCTGCGGTGCGTTGGTCGTGCTGATGTACGTCCCGAGCATCTCGCTCGCCCCGCTGCACTGGCGTGATGGCGGTGACCTCTGGGTTGCGTTCCCGTGGGAAGGCAAGGCCGTCGTTGCGGCTCCTCCCGGGGAGGCTCCGGCGCCGGTCGTGGTGGATCCGAGCGCGGCCCCGCACGTGATGTCGATGGAGGAGATGATGAGGAAGGCGCAGGATGCCGCGAACGCGCCTGCTGCGGACCCGAATGCGCCTCCCGCGGCCCCGCACGTGATGTCGATGGAGGAGATGATGAAGAAGGCGCAGGAGAAGGTGCAGCAGGACCAGGCTGTGGAGCCGGTGGGGCCGCAGCCTGTCACGCCGGCTCCAGCCAACTGAGCCGCCCCGGCGGGGGCTGGCGAGCGGTACGCTCCGCCTTCCCGGACTACGCCGAGCCCCCCAGCCTCGCCCAGTAGAACCCGTCCGGGCCGTCCACCTGGGGCCAGATCGTCTGCTCCTCCACGGGTTCGGCGACCTGGCGCACGAGGTCGTCGTTCTCGCAGCGCAGGAGCGAGCACGTCGCGTAGAGCACGGTCGGCGCCATCCGCTCCGCGCGGTCGAGCAATTCGCGCTGCGTCTGCGTGGGCAGGGTGAACTTCCAGCGGTTCTCGGGATGCCGCCGCAGCACGCCGGTGCCCGAGCAGGGGGCGTCCACCAGCACGAGATCGTAGCGCCCCTGCGGCGGGGCGATGCGCACCGGGAGGCGCGCCCGGCGCGCCCGGTCGGCCAGCGCGTCGAGCGCCTGGGGTCGGATGTCCCAGGCCTGGACGTCTGCGCCGAGGGCCGCGAGGGACAGCGACTTCCCGCCCGCGCCTGCGCAGAGGTCCATCACGCGCATCCCGGGCACCACGCCTGCGGCGTCCACGATGGCCTGGCTGCCGAGATCCTGGATCTCCACGTGGCCCTCCTTGTAGGCGGCCTCCACGTCGAGGTTGCAGCGCGCCTCGAGCACGAGCCCGTGGGCCCCCACGCGATGGAAGGGCACGGAGAGCGTGAACCCCTCGCGCAGCACCCGGAGCGCCACCGGGGCGCGCCCTGCGAGCGTCCGGGCGAGGGCGACTGCGGCGACCGGCCCGAGCCGCGCCCACCACTCGGCGCCGACCTCATCGGGCATGGAGACCGCGATGGCATAGGCGTTGGGCGGGTCGTCGAGGTCGGGCACACCCCGCTCGCACAGGCCGTACCACGCCTGGACGAGGTCCTTGTCCATCCGCTCGAGCGCGCGGTGGTGCCGGATCAGGCCGGACAGCATGTCGCCGGCCACCGGGCGCTCCTTGCTGCCGAGTGTTCGGGCGGCCCGCAGCTCCGACGACATCCGCGGACCGGCATGTCGCGGATTTGCCAGCATCTTCGACCAGATGGACTCGACCACCCAGCGGATGCGGTCGCTCGGCAGGGTCGGGGACGGCAGTGCACACGACCAGAGGCGCGGGGGGGCGCCGGGCGTGGGGATCATCCGCCCGAGCGTTGGCTCTGCAGGAGCCCGAGGTAGGTGCGCCGCCCGTTGGCCACGCGCTCCCGGTCGACGTCGGTGACGGTGCGGACGACCCGCGCGGGCATCCCGAGCAACAGCACACCGGGCGGGACCTTCATGCCCACGGGCACCAGCGCGCCGGCCCCGACCACGCTGCCTGCGCCGATCACCACGTTGTCGAGCAGGATGCTTCCCATGCCGACGAGGCAGTCGTCCTCCACCCTGCAGCCGTGAAGGATCGCGCGGTGGCCGATCGTGCAGCCTGCGCCGACCCGCACGGTCGAGACCCCTCCCGTGGCGTGCGCGACGGTGCCATCCTGGATGTTGGTCTCGTCGCCGATCACGATGCCGCCCTGGTCCCCGCGCAGGACCACGCCCGCCCAGATGCTCACCCGCTCGCCGAGCGTGACGTCGCCGATCAGCACGGCGCTGGGGTGCACCCAGGCGCTCGCCGGCACGACAGGGGTGTACCCACCCCAGGCTTCGATGCATGGGCGATCGGTCATTCGGCCCTCGGGATGAGCCGATCGAGGTCGACGAGCGGCGCCTTCACGAACTTGAGCAGGGAACGACTCACGAGGTGTCCCTCGACGAACCCGCAGGCGTGCCGCAGTGCGTCGGATCGCGAGAGCGCGGGGCGCACGCCGTTCCCAAGCTCGAAGAGGTAGGGCAGCAGGCTCGCGCCGAGCGCGCGCGAGGCCGTGTTGGCCACCTCGCTCGGCAGGTTCGGGATGCAGATGTGGCGCACACCCTCCACCTCGTAGACCGGCGCCTCCGGGGTTGTGGGCCGGCTGGTGTCGGCGCACCCGCCTTCGTCGATGGACATGTCGATGAACATGCTGCCCTCCCGCATCATCCGGATGTGCTGGCGGCGCAGCACCTTGGGGGATGGTTCGCCGCGGACCGCGACGGCTCCGATCACGACGTCTGCCATCTCCACGTAGCGGGTCAGGTGGTACTCGCTCGCGGTGGCGGTGATCGCCACGCGCCCCACGGTCCGCTCCAGGCGCTGCAGCCTGCGCGGGTCCCGGTCCAGCACCACGACCTGGGCGCCGAGCGCGGCGGCCTCTGCCGCAGCCGCCTGCCCGGCCGTACCGCCGCCGATCACCAGGACCATGGCGGGTGGCACGCCGCTGCACCCGCCGAGCAGGATGCCGGGCCCGCCGCCGGGAATCGTGAGGTGGTAGGCCGCGAGCGCGATGGCGACCCGTCCGCCGAGGGCAGAGAGCGGCTCGAGGATCGGGTACTCGTCCTGACCCTCCCGCACCATCTCCAGGGAGAGCGTCGTCACGTGGCGCGCTGCAAAGCGTGCGTGCCAGCTTGCGTCCAACGACGCGAGGTGGAGAAAACCGACCAGGGTCGCTCCCTCGCGCACCAGATCGTCTTCGGGTTCGGTTGGCGCGTGGACCTTCAGGAGGATGTCGCAGGTCGCCGCAACCTCCCGGGCGGCGCACAGCACCTTCGCGCCTGCCGCGAGGTACTCGGTGTCGGAGAACCCCGAACCGGCGCCTACGCCCATCTCGATGTTCATCTCATGGCCGGCGGCGACGAGCGACCGCACGCCATCGGGCGTGACGGGCACACGCCGCTCCTGGGGGGTCAGCTCGCAGACTACGCCAAATCGCATGCAGGCAAGCTAGCCCGGTTGGGGTCACACCGCCCGGCACAACCTCGCGCCCACGAGCGGGATCCGGCTCTCCCCGGAGTCCCCGAGCCGGAACGCGACGCCACCGCTCCGCTGGTGGCCCACGAACGCGCCGCCGCGCAGCGTGCGTTTCGCCCCCTCCTCGAACACCGGGGGCGCGACGCGCCCGTCCAACACCCTCGGCCCCTCGGCCCGGAAAAGGTCCATGCACCAGTCCCGCACATTGCCGGCCATGCCCCGAACGCCGTAGGGGCTCTCGTCGATGGGGAAGCTGTCGACCACTGCGGGCATGGGGCGGTCGGGGCGGCTGTCGCGCATGTTGGTGAACGTCGGGTCGAGGTGGTTGCCCCACGGGAACGCCCGCCCGTCCACCCCGCGTGCGGCCTTCTCCCACTCGAACTCCCAGGGAAGGCGCCAGGCGAGGCCGGCCTGCTCGGCCCGCCAGTTCGCGTAGGCGTGGGCGCACTTCCAGTCGATCAGCCAGACGGGCCAGTCGGGGTCCCACTGGTCTCCCTCTGCGTCGGGGCGGCAGTAGAAGGTGCCGTCCAGGTTTCGCCCGTAGACGAGGTTCCCGGACTCGCCGGCCGCCCCGGGCCGCTCCCGGGGGGCGTACAGGAGGGCTTCCTCGTCCCGCCCTGCGCGTACCCGTGCGTCCAGGAATTCGATCCACTGCCTGTTGGTGGCGGGAAAGCGGTGGATGACGAAGGGATCGAGCCACAGGCGTCGGCGCGGCATCCCTCCGGTGGCCTCCGGGTCGCCGCCCGAGAGGAACCAGCCGGCCGGGACGTAGCAGTCGTCTGGCCCGACCTCGGCCTCCGGCAGCAGGCGGATCGGAAGGGGCTCGGAACCGCCGGGTGGCACGCCGTCCCAGTGGGCCTGGCGCTCGATCCGCACCGGGTACCGGGTGGGCGCGTAGCCCTCCTTGTGCAGGACGACCACGTAGCTGCCCATCGGCAGGTGCCAGGCCTTCAGCGGCGTGCGCCCCGGGTTTCGCACCGGCTGCAGGCAGAGGTGCCGGTCCCGCTCGACGTAGCGGTACACCTCGACACGGGCGCCGGGCGGGTCGGTGATCACGGTCAGCGCACCGTCGCCGCGCAGCCAGGCGCCGTGGCGACCATCGTCGTGGGCACGCAGGTACCACTCCGACCGGCGCATGCCCAGGATGTCGCCGGCGGCCTCGGCGGTGGCCATCCGGTTGCGGTAGTTCTCCGCGAGGCGCGCATGGGCCTCGGTCAGGTCGTTGTCCAGGGAGAGCGCCCCGCGCAGGAGCTGGATCCGCTTCACCGCCTCCACGGCGGCCTGCTGTTCGAGCTCCCGGGCCTCGTCCTCCATCTCCCAGAAGGCGCGCTTCTGCTCGATCGGCGCGTGTCCAGGCACGGTGGAGGAGAGCGCGTGGGCCTGCTCACGAAGGTCCTTCGCCCGCTCGGTGAGCGCGGCGATGCGGGGGGCCAGGGTGTCGGCTTCGGTGACCAGGGCGAGCGCGTGGCCGCGGGCGAGGGCGCCCTCGAGGAAGTCGAGCATCGCCGCGGCCAGCTCCCCGGCGTTGGCGTACCGGTCCGTCGGCTCCCGCATCATCGCGCGTTCACACACGTTCACGAGGTGCTCGGGCGGGAGCGGGGAGTTCGTGAGGGTGCGCGGCCCCGGGGTCCACGTCCGGTTCGCCCGCTGCAGCCGCTTGGGGGGACCGGTCCGCACCTGGGCCAGTACGGCGTCCGCGTCGGTCCCTTCGTAGGGGCGCTCGCCCGAGAGGATCTCGTAGAGGATGGCGCCGAGCGCATACACGTCCACCCTCGGGTCGCAGGACTGGCCCCGTGCCTGCTCCGGCGGCATGTACGCGGGCGTCCCGGCGACGATGCCCATCCGCGTGGATGGCGCACCCCCCACGGATCGGTCGGTCTGCACCGTCGTGCGGTCGGGCGAGGCGTGCTCGGGATCGTTCAGGATCTTCGCCAGCCCCCAGTCGAGGACGAGTACCTCGCCGAAGCCGCCCAGCATGATGTTGTCGGGCTTCAGGTCCCGGTGGATCACCCCCCGGGCGTGCGCGAACCCCACCGCCTCGCACACGCGGTGAAAAGCCTGAAGCAGCCTGTGGAACGACCATCCGGAAGGCGTGGCGAGCCACTGCCCGTCCGTCACGTGGTCGTGGACCTCGTTGATCAGCTCCGTGAGCGTCTGCCCGCGCACCTCCTTCATCGTGAAGTACGGTCGCCCGTCGGCGGTGTGGCCGATCGCGTGCACGGGCACGATGCCCGGGTGCTCCAACTGGGCTGTCGCCTGGGCCTCCTCGACGAAGCGTGCGAGCATCGAGGGGTCGGCCATGTACTCGCTGCGCAGGAGCTTCATCGCCACCTCGCGGCGCAGCTTCCGGTCCCATACGCGCCGGACCTCGCCCATGCCGCCCTTCCCCAGCTCCCCGATGTCGTGGTACGGCACACTCTCCACGCTGTCCGTGGCCTCGGCAGGGCCGGCATCTGCGGCTGCCCCGGGCCCCGGGCGTGTGCTGTCGGCCTCGGCGAGCAACGCCGCCACCTCGTGCAAGCAGGCCTCTGGCCAGTTGTAGGTTCGTGCAAGCTGCGCGAGGCGATGGGGCACCGTGCCTCCTATTCAGGCTGGCCGCGGGTTGTGGTTCCCAGGCACTCCCCGGGGGGGATCCCCACCGTCAAGGCCATGTCTTTGTGCCCCGGGGCGGGCGGTCACGAACGGGTGGAACCTGAAACGGATCTTCAGGGCCGGGCTTCGCACGGGCCCGTTGCGATAGAGCCACGCCATCGAATGAACGTGATCCTGCGACGACTCGCCCTCGTGCTCACCTCGACGGCGCTCTGCGTGGTGGGGCTGGAGGGGGCTGCTCGCGTGTACGCGCCGGTCCCGGAGACCCCGCGGCAACCGGCGCTGCTGCGGGGGGGCTTCAGCCAGCCGGGTGACCACCCGAACCACGCGCCCGAGTACAGCGTGACCGTCCACGTGAACGCGCACGGTTTCGTGGACACGGAGTGGCCCGACACCCAGCCGGACGTGGTCGTGATCGGGGATTCCTTCGTGCAGGCCGCGCAGGTGCCGCTCAACGCCGGGTACGGGCGAAAGCTCGCCCAGGAGACCGGGCTGCGCGTGGAGTCGATGGGCGTGCCCGGTGCCGGGACTGCGACAGCGTTGGGCGTGCTGAAGACCTATGCGCTCCCGCGCCGGCCGCACCTCGTGCTGCTCGGGTTCCTGGTGGGGAACGACGTCCTGAACAACTCGCCGGCGCTCGACAGCAAGGGGGACAAGCCGTTCTACGACCTGGCGCCGGACGGTGGCCTCGTGCTCACCAACGCGGCGTTGCTCGCCTCGCGGGAGGGGCCGCTGCCCGGGCTCTGGCGGGCGAGCGCTCTCTGGCGGCTCGGCTGGCAGCAATGGGCCCGGTACGAGGCGGCCGTCGACAAGGTCACCCGCGGAGCCGGCGTCCCGATCGACTTTCGCGTCTACCAGCCGGCGACCGACCCCGCATGGGAGCACGCCTGGATGGTCTCGGGTGCCCTCGTGGCCGAGATGGCGCGTGTATGCGACCACGCCGGGGTGAAGTTCGGCGTCGTGCTTTTTCCGGATGCTGTGGGCGGTACGACGGCCGGGGAGGCCCGGATGCACCACGACTGGCCCCTGACGGCGTCGTGGGACCCAGCCCAGGCGCACGCCCGCGCCCGGGAGCTCCTGTCACCAATTGCACCTGTTCTGGACCTCGCCCCTGCCCTGCGCGCGGCCGAAACGGCTGATCCTGCGCCGCTCTACCTCGCCCAGGACGGGCACTGGACCGCGAGGGGACACGCCGTGGCCGCACTCGCCAGCGCGCCCTTCGTGCGCACATTGCTTCCGCCAATTAGCGCATGTGACGACGGCTCGGCCCGTCCAGCCGCTTCCCCCGCACAGGAGTCCCCATGATCGCCTTCGCCCTCGCCCTGCATCTCTCCGCTTCTGCGTTTGCATGTGACCCGGCCAAGGAGGCCGCCGAGGCCGCTGCGGGCGGCGAGAAGAAGTCCTGCGCCCTGCCTTCGGCCGAGACCACCGCGCCCGTTCCCACCGCCGGCACCCACGTGGCGCTGAACGTCTCGGGGATGACCTGCGGCGGGTGCGCGAACTCGGTGCACGCCGCGCTCATGGGCGTGGAGGGTGTCACCGGCGCCCAGGTCGACCTCAAGACCGGTGTCGTGCAGGTGGCCTACGACGCCGCGAAGGCAAACCCGGACAAGCTCCTCGCCGCGGTTGCCGCGCTGAGCGAGTTCCAGGTCAAGCTCGCGACGAACTAAACAGGATCGCCGCTCATCGTAGCGGTCCGACAGGCTCGGATCGGAAATCGACTTTCGAGCATCGAGTCTCGATGTTCGAGTCTCGACTTCCGAGTGTCGATTGTGGATCTCGACGCTCGCATCATCGACTCGACGG
>CAIQVJ010000120.1 GCA_903875225.1 uncultured Pseudomonadota bacterium | reverse complement strand
TCCAGTTTGTAATCCTCTGCGTATGTCTCCGGGCTAACGGAGCACACGTCTTAAAACTCTATTGAACGTTACGAATATCTGCTACCAATTTTTCAAAGAACCGGCTCGCTGCCGTTCAGAAGGTCCCGAGAGACCCGCCGTCCGACCGCCCCGCCTACTATCTGCTCGCTCGCGTCGTGTCGAGAAGTTTTTCGTTTCTCATTTCGGCGCCGGCGTGTGTTCAGCACTGCGGTGTCTGCCGTTTACTGCAGGCACCGCGCGGCGTCAAGCCACTTCCGCGCACTCGGCGGGCCGGGTCCAAGCTTTCTGGAACATTTCCCGGCCCCCTAAAGGCCTGCCGTCATGTCCGGGGCGCGCAATCGCCGCGAGCACCCTCAATACCTCACCTCCACGCCCCCTGCCCAGGTGAGGCCCCTGGTCGGGGTGAGCTCCTCGAAGGGAAAGAACACCACGTCCTCCCCTCGAACCGGGATCCCCAGCGCGGCCTGCAGATCGAGCCCCCGCGAGACGTTGACGGTGAGTCCCGGAGTGACCTCCAGCGACCAGCCGTCCGAGTCGCCGATGGGCTTCAGGTCGTGATCGGGGACGAGTCCAGCCGAAGAGGCGCCCACGGCGGCGACTGCCCGCTGCACATAGAGGAACCGCGCGCTCAACGCCAACGGCCCCAGCTGCACGACGGGCTCCAGTGCCAGCCGGACCTCGTCGCCGGGCTTGAAGCGGTCGGCCATGTTCTCACCTTGAACCTCAATCCTGTACAGGGCGACGCTGGAGAAGCGGTGGACGTACCCTACGCTGGCCGTCAGCGCGAGCGGGCCGAACTGCTGTTTGCCGGCGAGGTCGATCCCGGTCTCCATCGTTCCCGTGGTGAGCGGCAGGCCGCTCACTGCGTTCGGCCAGCCAACCGTGCTGCCCGCGGACTCCGTGCCAACCGGCAGGCGCACGTACGCATCCGTGACGATCGACACGGTGGGCGCGTGCTTTCGGAACCACTCCACCTTCCCGCCCACGCGCGGACCGGCGAGTCCAGGCGCTCGATAGTCGATGTCCAACGACGTCCAGCGCACGTAGTGCACGGGGATCTCGGCGTACACCTCGGCGTGCCGGGTGAGGCCGTAGCGTACGCCCAGGCGCTCCGTGGTGTACAGCCACCTGCCACCCTCGCCGTTTTCGTCGACGAATGTGACCTTCTCCCCCTCCGCTCCCCAGTAGCCCGTCGTGCTCTTGACCTCCGCGCCGAGGTCCAACTCCAGCCAGCCTCGCCCCAGGATCAGGGGGCGCTCGACCTCGGTCACCGCCAGGGGCGCATGGGCAGAGCGGGCCAGCGGGCTGGCGAGCGTGGGACCGACGGAGAGGCCCAGCGCAAGGACGGGCAGGCAATACACGGGCTCAGGCCCCCCGCATCCGGCGCCAGCTCATCAGATCGCTGACGCGAAGCATCGTGTTGGTGGCCCGGACCCGGGCGAGAGAGGCGTGGTCGCCACCATAGGCGTGCCCTGGCCAGAGCTCCATGTTGCCGGGAAGCGTAGCGAGCCGCTCGTGCAGGCTCCGGAACATCTCATCGGGGTCCCCCCCGGGGAGGTCCACCCGACCGCAGCCCTCGAGAAAGAGCGTGTCGCCAGCCACCAACGCATCGCCCACACGAAAGCAGCTCGAGCCCGGCGTATGCCCCGGCGTGTGCAGCCACTCGATCCGGACGCCACCGACCTCAACATGGTCGCCCGACTGGTGCTCGACAAGATCGCTGATCGACAGCCCGGTGACCCCCCGGACCCACTGCGTCTCCAGCTTGTGGACGTGGAGCTTGCACCCGCAACGCGACGTGAGTCGCGCGGCGCCCTCCACGTTGAACCCCATCATCGACCCGCCCACGTGATCCGGGTGGTAGTGCGTTCCGAGTCCGGCCACGATCTTCATGCCGTCGGCCGCTGCGATGTCCACGATCTCGTCCACCGCCCACGCGGGGTCCACGACGACGCATTCCCGGGTCTCCCGATCCCCGATCAGGTAGACGAAGTTCTGCATCTGGCAACACACGATGTTCGATGCTCCGAAATCGCGACCAGCGTACAGTTGGCGAAAGTAGATCGACATGCTTCTCCCCGGTCAGCCGTTGCAGCCGAACTCACGGATGTGGAGGGTATCTACGCGCACCGCGTTCAGTGCTCGAAGTGGGGGTCGAAGATCATCTGGCAATGGCGGTGGGTGTTCATCTCGGAGATCTCGTCCTCGGTGAACGGCTCCCCGGACTGCATCACCACGCCCTTGATGAAGCGCATGATCGCGGCGCGCGCAACGTCGCCCTCCGGGGTGTCCGTGCGCGTGTCCCAGTAGGTGTAGAGCAGGCGTCGGCGGGTCTCCACCGGAACCCTCTGTGCCCAGATCGCGTCGCAGTCGGCGGGGATGTCGTTGTTGACGCGCTGCTCCAGCTGCTTGCGCGCGACAGCGTCATTGAGCTTGTTCACGTCCTGGTGCACGGCGTCGAGGATGTCGCCCTCCATCGCCTGGTACTTGCGCGGTCCGACCATCCAGCCACCGATCGAGATGCACGCGGTCGGCGCGAGGATGCACCAGAGATAGTTCGCCGGAGCGCCCTGGTCGGCGAACGTCCTGCCCGGGATGTGGACCCGTGGCGGCTCGCGCTGCAGGTACACCCAGCCGTCATCGTGCACGATCACGCGGGGGTGGTAGGGCACGTAGCTCTTGAACACGGTGCGGTCGTTCGAGTGCTCCCCCTTGCGGTAGCCCTGATCGCGCAGGTCCTGGAACAGCTGCGCGCGCGCACGCGCGACTGCGGGGTCGGCGAAGACGTCGACGGTCACGCCGGGCTCGGCACCGTCGTCGACGGCGGCGGGATCGGGCTCCGCGGCGAAGCCGGGTCCAGCGATCAGGAGGAGGAGGAGGGAGATCACCGGGCGGTACTATCATCGTCGGGCGACGGGCGGCCTCGCTCCCCTGGCGGCGGGGTTCGCGACCGGCCGCGGGACGGCCGTGCACCCCGGCGGTTGGGTGGCGCCGTGGCGTCAGCCCCGCAACACCTTCTCCATCGCGGCGCGTTGCTCACGGGCGGAGCGGGCCAGCCGGAGCTGCCCCTGTGCACGAAAGAGATTGTGCTCCCTGCGGGACGCAAAGCGTTCGGGATTCCAGCCGAAGTAGCAGTCCTCGCGGATGTCCCGGCAGAACCGGCTCGCCAGCTCCAGCGCGATCCGCTCGGCCCCGCTCACCACCCCGCCGCGCTCGGCCTCCGAAAGCGGGCGCACCGACTGGTAGCCACGCATCGCCGCGGTGAACAACGCGAGGTCGAACCGGGTCTGCGGGCTGTCCTCGCCCACGGGGTTGCACCACGACCGCAGCGCGTCGCCCAGCTCGACGTCCATGGGCTGCAACGAAAGCGTGTCCAGGTCGAGCAGGCAAACGCCCCGGCCTCCGGAATCGAAGCGGAGGTTGGAGATCTTGAGGTCGCCATGCGCGTGGCGGAGCGGGAGGTCCAGCGGTCCCGACCACGTGCGCCAACACTCGAGGATGTCGTCCGCGACCCTGGCGGACTGATCCTGACCGGCGAGGGCATAGGTCTCCTCCAGCCGACGCATGTGCAGGGCAGTGTCGTGGGCGCCGGGCCGAACGTGGTGGTAGCTCCACTCGAGCGATTCGGTCGCGACGTGGAAGCGCGCAACGAGCGCACCCGCCTCGCGGGCGACCACGGGATCGCTCAACCGGTGCACCGTGCGCCCCGGCACGAACGTCAGCACCCGCCAGACACCGCCGTCGGGGTCAGCCGCCCACAGGTCCCCGGAGTCCGTGCGGACCAGCCGGGGAGTCACCATGCCCACCGACTCGAGGTGTCCGGTGACAGCCTCGATGTCGTCGTGAACGGAGGGCGCAAAGATCGGACTCACCCGCTGCACCACGAACCGCGGCGGATCGCCGGCGAGGAGCGTGCGGTTGATGAGCCCGGCGTCTGCCGTTTCGCCGATGGGCAGCCCGGAGAGGGCCGCCCACGCGGCCGGGATCACGCGTCAGCGTCCTTGTTACCGCCCATCATGCCGACGGCGAGGAAGACGATGGCGAGCACGCCGGAGAGGCAGCAGCAGCCGCTGTTGATGTAGCTGATCGTCGCGGTGAGCGGCGCGAGCGTCATGCCCAGATCCGGATCCGAATTCGCGATGATAGCGACGATCGGGCCCGTGGCGAACATCATGATGAGGAAGATGAAGGCGAGACAACCGAAACAACCAGCGGCGATTTTCACGAGAGCACTCCGGGAGCGAGGGGCGAGGGGTGCAGGGAGCACCCCCTGGAAAGGTTCGCGGACAGCGCGGCGGAAACCGCGCCCGCGGGTGGGCAAGGCTACCCCGACGCCGAAGAAATTGCCATTTCCCGCAAGAATCTGCAACGGAATCCATCGGCCACCGGCGGTGTTTCTCCGCAGGGCGTCCAGTTGTTCCCTCCGGGGCCTTTCCGGCGAGTAATTGCCGCATTCTGCTTGCCCAGCTCTTGACATGCGTATAGGTCGGCACCACCGCCCTTGAATCCCACCCGGAGCCCAACCATGCGTCTCGCCCTCCTCCCCCTCGCACTCCTCCTGGTCCTCCCCGCCGCTGGCTGCAAGAAAAAAGCCCCTCCGACCGACATTCCCGATGCACCCGTGGCGGCGGAGCCCAAGCAGGAGCTCCCGAAGGTGGTCCCGGATCACGTGCAGCAGATGGTGGCCAATTTTTCGAAGGTGTACTTCGATTTTGACGCCTCCCTCCTGAATGCCGACAGCAAGACCGCCCTGGACGCAAACGCCGCGATCATGAGTCAATACGCGGACGTGAAGGTGGAGGTGCAGGGCAACGCCGATGAGCGCGGCACCACCGACTACAACCTCGCGCTCGGCCAGAAGCGAGCGGACGCCGTGCTGAAGTACCTGCTGGCGCGAGGCATCTCCTCCAGCCGCGTGAAGGTGGTCTCCTACGGGGAGGAGCGCCCTGCCGCGACCGGCGACAGTGAAACCGCCTACGCCCAGAACCGGCGCGCCGAGTTCGTGATCACCTACGGCGCGGGCGCTCCGGTCCAGGGCACGTCCGGGAACTGAGCGAGCCCCATCCGGTGCTCGACAGCCACTGCCACCTCGACGACGCCCGCTTCACAGACCTGCCAGCGGTAGAGGCTCGCCGGCAGGCGGCAGGTGTGCGGGTGCTCGTGCCCGCGGTGCACCCGGACGGCTGGGCCACCCTGCGGAGTCTGGCTGGGCGCCATGGCTGGATGTTCGCCCTCGGCACACATCCGGAGCGGCTCGATGGACTGGCCGACCCTCTCCCGCACGATCTGCTCGGCGCGGTTGCGATCGGCGAGTGCGGGCTGCACAGACCCTCGGCCGTGCCGATGGCACGCCAGATCGAAGTGCTGTGCGGGCACCTCGCGATCGCTCGCGATGCACGCCTGCCGGTCATCCTGCACTGCGTCCGCGCGCATGACGAACTGCCGCGCGTGCTCAGGCATTTCGGCTGCCCGATCCGGGGCGTGCTCCACAGCTACGGCGGCGGGCCGGAACTGGTACCCGTCTACGAAGCGCTCGGACTGCACCTCTCCTTCGGGGGCGCGATCACCTGGCGCGGGGCTCGCAAGCCGCTGGAGGCCCTGCGCAGGGTGAGCGCCGACCGGCTGCTCCTGGAGTCCGATGGCCCGGACCAGCGCCCGTGGTTCGAGCACGACACATGGGGACCCCAGAGCGAGCCCGCGATGGTACCCGCGCTGCTCCACGCGGCAGCGGCGTCGAGGCGGACAGGACGCGACGAGCTGGAGAGGCAACTCGAACAGAACGCGCGCGCGCTCGGCTGGTAGGCAGCCGCGACATCGCGGTCAGCCACACGGCCATCCTCCCCCGCGTCGAGCCGGCGAACACGCCGGGACGTTCAGGCCGGTCGGGAGCCGAGCGGGGGGCCGCCCCCGGCCTGGGCGGGCCGCCCCGGCACCGCAAACCCGTAGGTGCACACCGGCACTCCGCTGACGACGTGCGCGCGCTCCACGAACGAGACCACGAAGCCGTCCCCCTCGGCCCGGATCCGCTCGAGCACCGCCCCACCGAGCGACCGGACCTCGGCCAGCACGTCTCCCCGACGCATCGGCACCCCTGGCTCTGCAACGGCAACGAGCACGCCCGCCACGCTTGCCCGAGGCCCGCTGTCGCGGCGCCATGCGCCAGAGAGCCGCGAGGGATGCGGACCCGGTGCGCCCTGGAGCATGTCGAGCGAGGCGAGCATGCCTCGGACAGCATGGGCCGCGGTCTCGATGGCCCGCGCGTCCAGCACGAGCCGCGGCCCTGCCTCGACCGTGACGGCGGGGACGTGCAGACGGTTCAGCACGGCGCCCGTGAGCGAGCGGTCCAGGCGATACCTCGCATACCTGTCGTCCGGGTACTCCTGGAGCACCGTGAGACCGGTGGCCTCTGCCAGCTCTGCGCACTCGGCCTCGAGCCGCGTCCGGTCCGTGCCCCGCAGCGAGATCGCCCGGTCCGTCAACACGTAGGGGATCGCGCCGGGCGCGTCGGCGTGGATGTCGACGACGAGGTTGGGGCGACGCGAGGCCAGATCGGTCCACGTCGCGAAAACGAGCCGCTCGGCGGGGCTGCCGCCGGCGTCACCGGGGAAGAGCCGGTTGAGATCGACGTCCTCGTCGGGGTGCCGTCGCGTTCGTCGCTCGAGCGCCTCGGGGTTGAGCGACGGATAGAGGTGGACGGAGCCGCGACTGAGCAGGCCGTCGAGCTCGTTCGCCAGCCGCAGGCATGTGCCCACGCCCGTGCACTCGTCACCATGCACGTTCGACGTGACCACGACCACCGGGTCGCGCGTACCGGGCTTCCGCTTGTCGCTGGTGAGCGTGATGACGGTCAGGTCCGGCGAGCGCCCGCCCTGATCCACGCGCGTGACGGAACGGGGCATCAGGGCACCTGCGCGGGAGCGCAGGCGTCGTCGAGGTAGCCCAGCGCCTTGAGCCGCGCGCACTCGTCGGCGTTCGGCGCAGTGGCGCGAGGCTCGCTCGCCTTGCCGGAGCAGATCACCGTGCCCGCCCGCCCGAGCGCCAGCGCCTCGGGGTGCTCCGGCCCGATGTCGTGCAGCTCGCTGGGGTCGTTCACGAGGTCGAACAGTTGCTCCGTGCCGTCCTGCCGCCGGATGTACTTCGCATTCGGGCTGCGAACGCCACACAGCTGGCCAGAAGCGAGCGAGGCGCCGTCCCGCCCCTGGACGGTGAGCGAGGTGTCGGTGTTCTCGCCCCCCTGGACAAAGCTCAACAGGTTGTTGGACTGCGTGCCCGTCAACAGGCTGATGCCGCTGTACCCGAGCAGGGTGTTTGCGACATCCGCAGTGGTCACGGTCCGCGCAAAGCGCTTGCCTCCCAGGTCAGGGTTCGCCGGCGCACCGTCAAACCCGCCCATGTCGGTAGTCCACACCACGAACGGCACTCGCAGCACGTCGTCATAGACCCCGTGGTGATTGAAGTAGATGTTGTGCTGCCCGAGGCTCTCGCCGTGATCCCCGATGACGACGACCATCGCGTGCTCGAGCAGGCCCTGGGCCTTGAGCCCGTCGAGCAGCGACTTGACCTGTGTGTCGACGTACGCGCACTCCTGGCGGTAGAGCTCCTGGAGACCCGCGACCTCCTCGGGCTTGTAGAGGTAGCCCGGCTCCTGCGCAAGGATCGCCCGGTGGTCGATGGCGCGGGCTTCGTCCGAGACCGGAAAGCCATCCCGCGGCTCGTAGGGGGCGTGCGGGTCGAAAAAGTGCACCCACAGGAAGGTGGGCCGGACCGTGCTGTCCGGCTCGATGTCGCTCGCGCTCCAGTCCAGTGCACGGCGGATGGTTTCGGGGGACTTGCGCTCCAGGAGGAAGGGGAAGTCCGTCGGATTCGCGAACCGCATCAGCAGCGGGAGCGCGACCCGGGCCACGCGCGTAGACGAGAACCCGCGCAGGAACGGGAAGAAGTCATCGTCGTAGACCTGGAAGCCCTGGTTGAGCCCGGTGTCCCCGTCGACTGCGAAGCTGGAGACGAACGCCGCCGTGCGGTAACCGGCCGCCTCGAGCTGCTCGGGTACGGTGATGAACCCCCGCGAGAGCAGGTCCCCATTGGAGACGACGCGCGTTCGGGCCGGCTGATCGCCCGTGAGCATCGCGGAGTGCGACGGCAGCGTCTCGGGAACGGTGGTGATCGCATCGTCGAAGGTGAGCCCGGCGCGCCCCAGTGCGTCGATCGTGGGCGTGGGGACCAAGCTCCCGTAGATCCCGACGTGGTCGCGGCGCAGCGTGTCGATGGTGATCAGGATGAGGTTGGGCTGGCTCGGGCCCAGCACCGGCAACGTCGGACCCTCCGGACCGCGATTGACCACCGCGAGCAGCGCCAGCAGCGAGGCGAGGCCACTCATCAGCATCCTGTAGCCGAGCGCCGGGCCTGCGCCGACGAGCCAGCGACGGAACCAATAGCCGCTGTTGAACCACCCCATCGCCCCCATCAGGACGACGAGGAAGCACATCCCGAGCGCGCCCTGCTGGCGTTGGGTGCGCCACAACTCCCGGGCCAGCGGCAGCAGGAAGAACCCGGCCAGGAGCAGCACGCCTGCTGAGAACCCGACCTGGTAGCGCCGCGCCAGCCGGGCGTCGCCGCCGAGCAGACGGGGCAGGCGGTCCGCGAACTTCGCCCAGAGCGCCGGCAGGAAGGCCGCGAGCCCGCCCACGAATGCGTCCATGCAGAGCACTGCCACACAGAGCGCGGCCATGTCCACCGCGCTCATCTGGAGTGGGAGGCTGCGCGCCAGGGAAATGCACTCGAGTCCACCCACCGCCAGGCCGGTCGCGGCGCCGAGCGCGCAGAGGAAGGTCACGATGCGGGCGAACGGCACCGGGGGGTTCTCGAAGTCGGACGGGTCAAGCATGCCTAGGAAGTCCGCGTGTGTGCAGCGGCGACCGAAAGCGGCTCGTTCCCGCGCGTGGCGTCAGAGCCCGATCCCGCCGACCTCGATGACATAGTCGCCCTGGGACGGATCGTTGGAGAGGATGTGCACCACGTTCGCGTTGATGCTCGCCTGCGCCACGTCGATGCACGTGCCCGACGCGGTGTACGCGATGGTGAACGGCGTGCTGGCGCGTGGGGCGACGGTCTTGGGGCCCGTGAACCCGGAGACGATGAACGTTCCGCAGGTGGCGAAGATGTCGTTGTTCACGGTCACCGAGGTGACGGTGAGGTCCATGTCGCCGACGTTCTGGACGGACCATACCCGGCTGTCGGGCGAGCCACCCAGGCTGAAGAAGTCGGTGACGGAGTACGGGTCGCCCCCCGCCGTGTCCACGCTGATCAGCGGCGAGCAGATGGTGCACGAGTTCCCTCCAGTTCCGGAGAGGCTCGCGGTGTAGTTGGCCGGGGTGAGGTCGGTCACGACCACGAGGTCGCCAGAGTAGGCGGTCTCGGCGGTCGGGGAGAACTTCACCTCCACCGTCCGGCTGGACCCGGCGGAGAGCACCTGAGGCGCGGCCAGTGTGCCGCCCGTGATCGTGAAGACCGTGTCGGACGTGTGCACGTCGCTCACCAACACATCGTCGGAGCCGGTGTTCTTGACGGTGAAGGTGTATGCAGACGAGGTCGTTCCGACATTCAGGGTGCCAAGGTCCTGCGTTCCCGGGCTGACGGATACGGCGCCGGTGCCGGTGCCGGTGTCGTCCGGCCCCCCGCCAGTGCCTCCGATGCCTGCGAGGTCGATGTCGACCGATGTGCCGTCTTCCAGGGCGAGCCGGACCGTCCCGCCGTAGGTCATCTCTCCGGAGGGGGCAAAGGTGACCGTGAGCGTGCTCTCGCCGCCCGCCGCCATCGCGATGTCCGAGTCCGAGATCTCGAACACGGCGTCTCCCACCATCGAGGCCGCGACGCGGAGCGTGCTGTCAGACCCGTTGCTGAGCACGACCGCCTCGCTGGTACTGGAGCCGGGCGCCACCGAGCCGAAATCGATGAGCGTGCGATCGACGGACAACGAGCCGACGGTCACGGGACCCGTGTCGACGCTGTCGTGGCTCGTCGGATCCTGCTTCGGGGTGGTGTCGAGCCCGAAGCATCCCGACAGGAGGAGCGGTGCGAGCAGCAGCATGGAGGCGGAAGCACGCATCGCAGACCCCATTAGAACGTGTACTTGAGGGCACCGGTGGCGTTCACCGCGAGGCTCCAGCCGATGCCGTAGGAGACATCGACGTCGAGTCCGATCGAGAAGTGGGAGAGCTTGGTGTAGTACTCGATGGTCGGCCCGCCGAAGACGACCGGCTTCGGGCTGTTGTGCAGCCCCGGATCCCCGCCGAACTCGGTGAGGACGTCGGACTGGTAGAACGTCGGGTTCATCAGCAGCGGGCTGTACAGCACGCCTCCGCCGACCCGGACGCCGAGGCCGAGGCGCCGGCTGACGTACGCCGAGTACTCGTAGTTCAGGGTGAGCGCGTAGGTGCGAAGGTCGCCCTCGGTGCACGGCGCGCCGACCCCGCAGCCCGCCTGGGACTGCGTGTAGAAGTCCGCGCCGTTGTGGAGCCCCTGCTGGAGATCGATCTCCCAGGCCATCGACGAACGCTCGTTGTCCACGAAGTCCTGTCCAACGCCCAGGGAGACGAGCGTGCCGGAGCTCACCGCCTGGGAGAACGGCGGGAGCACGTAGGCCGCCACGCCGGCGTTCGCCTTGGCGTAGAACCCCCGGACGATCTCCCGAACCGCTTGCTGCTTCTTGGAGGACTTGTGGCTCTTGCGGCCCTTGTCCGCATCCGACTCTTCGAGGTCGGTGGGTTCGTCGTCGTCGCTGCTGGCGTACGCGGGCACCGGGGACTGCAGCAGGGCGAGAGACAGCATGAACATGGAGAAACCTCAGCAGGTGCGGGAAATTCCGGTGGGCCGCGCTGACGCGCGTAAGCGGCCCCAGCGTAGCACGAATGCACGGCTTCTCCAACGCGCGGACCCCGGGGGTCGGCCGCGGACTCGTGAGAAGTTGGTCTAGGGTGGTGGGCCGGAAGCCCGGGACCGCGCCCGCGGGCAGGTTGGCCTACGGGGCCGGACTGTAGGTGACGGTCCAGGTCGTGCCATCGGAGCGGGTGTAGTCCAGCGTGAGCCCCTGGCCGTTGATGGTGATGATCGCCCCCACCAGCTCGGCGCGATCGGCCGCGGTGACCGTTCCCCTGACCTCCGCGGTACCGGGCCCGCAGTTGCAATCCGCGCAGAACACGCTGCAGCCGACCCCGGTGGCCAGTCCAGCGCCGATCGCGGCCGCGATCACGATGGCGCGGGTCACTGGCCGGCTCCCTGCCAGTCCAGGTGCGTACCGTCGGCGAAATCCAGCCGGCGTTCGGGCATGGACAGCGTAGCGCTGGCCGCCCACGCGGCCTTCTCCTCGGGCACCGATGCCCCCGAACCGCTGGACTCCCAGACCGTCCCCAGATCCACGTCGAACGTCCCGCCTGTGTCCCAGGGCGTGGCGACCATGCACGCGCGCGCCAAAGGGATTGCTCGGAATGCCGCGAAACCGCTCAGGGCGGCCGTGAGGAACGCGACGGCGGCGGTGGAGCGAGTAGTCATCACTACACTATACCCGCGAAATGCCAATCGGCCGAGCGCGGCCTCTCACCACGGTCATCTGGAGCACAACTGGGGAGCAACCGGCCGTTCCATGGCCTCGACGAAACACGATCCCCGCTTGCGCAGGCCGCCACTGGACGCCTGGCACGGGCCCGCCGGCGACTACTCCGCGGGGGTCTCTTCGGCCGCCTTCTTCTTCGCAGCCTTCTTCTTCTTGGGCGGGGGCTCGGCAGCCGCAGCGGGCGCCTCGGGCGCGACCTGGACGGTCAGCGGCTCAGCCGCAGCGGGCGCCTCGACCTTCTGCTCGATGGTCGTGAGCTCGGCGCGCTCCAGCAGCCAGTCCAGCGTGCGCTCCTCCGACAGGCGCTTGCGGAGTTCTTCCACCGCGTTGTCCTTCGCAAAGTAGCCCTTGATGGCCTCCTTGCGCTGGCCGCGCATGTCGGCGATCTCCTGGTACTTGGCCTCGAGATCGTCGTCGGTGATGACGATGCCTTCGGCCTTCGCGACGGCATCGAGCAGCATCGAGCTGCGGGCCGCGAACGCCGCGCGCTCACGGAGGTCTGCCATCTGCGCCTCGCTGTAGCGCAGGTTGCGGGGGTCACGTCCGCGGTACGCCGCCTGGATCCGGAGCTCCTCGAGGAGGAGCTGGAGGTGGCTGTCCACCATCGCGGGGGGGACGTCGATCGTATGGCGACCCAGGAGCACCTGGAGCAGGTTGACGCGGGCCTGGTTGCGCGCGGCCTCGTTCGCCGCGGACTCCTCCTGCATGCGCAGGGCGGCCCGCATGGCCTCGACTCCGCCTTCGTAGCCGAGCTCGGCGGCGACCTCGTCCGAGAGGTCCGGAACCTTCGATACCTGGATTCCGTGCACGGTCACGCGCACATCGTGGGCCTGACCGCGCAGGGCCTGGGCCGGCGCGCTGTCGCCGAACGTGACCTTGCCGGTCGCGCTCTCCCCCTTCTTCAAGCCGAGCACGAGCGCGTCCACGCCCGGGTAGTAGCGGTCGCCGACGGTGTTCACCATCGTGCCGGACTCGATCACGGAGTCGCCCACCGCGATCTCGGTCAGGACGAGGTCGCCACGCGTCACCGCGCGATCCTCCTCGACCGCCACGACCTTGGCCGCCCCGCCGAGGCGAGAGCGGACCTGTGCCTCGACCTGCTCGTCGCTCACGGCGACCAGCGGGAAATCGACCTTGACGCCCGTGTAGTCGGAGACCTGCACCGACGGCTTGACCTGGACCTTGATCGAGAACGAGAAGTCGGCGCTGTCGACGAGGTCCGCCGCCGCCTCGACCTCCGGCTGCCCGAGGTACTCGACGTCCACCGCGGCTTCGCGGAACTTGAAGTTCATCAGGTCAGAGGCGACCTCCGACCGGATCTGCTTGCCGAACTTCGCCTCGATGATGTTGCGCGGGATGTGGCCCCTGCGGAAGCCGGGCAGGTTGATCTTGCCGGCGTAGCGCTTGAACGCATCGTCCACCTTCTTCTTCACTTCAGCCTGCGGCACGGTGATGGCGATGCGCTTCTGCGTGGCGGAGACCTGGTCGACCTGGATGGACATGGATTCCTCGGAGATGTGAAAAAGTGCGGCTGGTGCGACGTTGAGGGTGCGAGAAGGGGGACTTGAACCCCCACGAGTTACCCCGCCAGATCCTAAGTCTGGTGCGTCTGCCAATTCCGCCATTCTCGCGAAAAGCGGGGAGGCGCCGTAGCGCCTCCCCGCGTGGATGGTGGGCCCCCCGGGAATCGAACCCGGAACCTGCGGATTAAGAGTCCGATGCTCTGCCAATTGAGCTAGGAGCCCGAAAACGGACGGGAGAGTGGGGTGGAAGACGGGGCTTGAACCCGCGACACCTGGAATCACAATCCAGTGCTCTACCAACTGAGCTACATCCACCGTAGCCGCCGCGGCTTATATTCTGCCCCCGTGAAGATGCAACCCCTCTCCTTGAGCAAGCTCATGCCCATGTTCGCCTTGTGGCTCGCTTCGGGGTGCGCACACCATCCCACAGGCAGCAGTGGCGCCCCCAGGAGCCCCGCCACCGCCAGTGTGGTCGACGAGATCACGCGAACCCGGAAGTTCGTGCTGCAGCACGACGTCGCCTTCGGGCCCGTGGTACGACTGGAGCAGCAGACCCAGACCCGGGACGGCATCGAAGTGAGCGCTCGCCCGGTGCGGCTCGAGGCGGAGCCCTGGAACTCGTGGCCCGACGGCACCGCCCGCTTGTTCAACGATGCTGTGGCGTTCGGCATCGAGGTGGACATCCGCGGGGCCGACGTGCGCTGGGATGCAGCGCACACGCAGCTGGCCGTGAACACCACCGACCAGGTCTTTCCCCCCGCGCCCTCCGCCGCCGAGACGTTGCTGCACCTGCTCTGGCTCGCACGCGACGAGGCACGTGCCGGCCTCGCCCCGGACTCGGAGCTGCGCCTCAAGAGCTCCGACGCCTACAGGGCGGCGTACCTCTCCACCACGCCCGGCGCGGAAGCTGCAGGCCTCATCGTCTTTCCAGCGCCGGCGGCACAATTGTTTGCTGTCGCGCTCCAGCTCACGCTCGGGATCGAGGTCGGGGACCGCGAGGAGCAGTTCACCTTTCTGTTCGAGTAGCTGCGGGAGGTTCCGACCGCTGTCAGGTGAGCCGCGCGACCAGCCCTCGAAGTCCCAGCGCGTAGCTCTCGGCCCCGAACCCGAAGACGACGCCTGCGGCGACGTCCGACAGATACGACGAGTGCCGGAACGGCTCCCGCGCCGCGACATTCGAGAGGTGGACCTCCACGAACGGGATCGCGACCCCCAGGAGCGCGTCCCGGACGGCGATCGACGTGTGCGTCCACGCTCCGGCATTGATGACGATCCCAGAATAGTGACCTCGCGCCGAGGCAATCTTGTCGAGTAGCACACCCTCGTGGTTCGTCTGGATGCAGTCCACCCCCACGCCGAGCTCGGCGCCGAGGGCGACAAGCCTGGCATGCACCTCCTCGAGGGTCACGGAGCCATACCGCTCGGGCTCCCTCGTGCCGAGGAGCTGCAGGTTCGGGCCGGACATCACCAGGATCCTCATCCCACCGACTCCGCGTGGGCCCAGAAAGCGGTCGCCAGCGACACGCGAGCCGAAGCGGGAGGCCGCTCCGCCGCCTCTTCCGCGAGCGCCACCTCCAGTTCGCGGCGAGCCGGCAAGGCGCGCCCGGGCCGGGTCTCCAGGGCCTCGATCCAGGCGATGCCCTGGCCAGCAGCCGCTCGACGCACCTCGGCGAGCCGCTCGCGGGCGCCCGGTGCATCGGTGACGGCGGCGATGCGCTCCCAGACTCCGATGGCCCGAGCGTAGTCCCCGGCCGCAAGGAGCCGCGCTGCGAGCCAGGGGGACTCGAAGGGATCGGGCGCAGCAGGCGGCGGCTCGAACGGCGGCAGGTGGGGCATGACCCCGATGGACTCGTTGACACCGCTCATCTCGAGGGCTGTCGCGTGCGCTCGTGCATCCGCCACACGCCCCTGTTGGAGGAGCAGGCGAGCCAGCAGAACGCGCGCAGCGTCATTGGCCGGGTCGTGCTGGACGACCTCGGCGAGGATGTCTGCTGCCAACACCCCGCGGCCCTCCCACACATGGAGCCGGGCGGCGACAAGGCGAGCAGATGACAGGTCCGGGTGGTACCTCATCCCTTCCCGCAGCACCTCCCAGGCCTCGGCTTCGCGCCCTTCCCTGCGCAGGCCATCAGCGTACGCCACGAACGCGATCGAACGCGGCTCCTCCCGTACCTTCTGGGCGAGCCGCTCCAGATCGGCCATCGGGGGCTACAGGATCGGCGAGAGCTGGAAGGACTGCGTCTCGAGGCCGATGCTGGCGAAGATGGGGATGTTCACCGCCTCACCCGTGCTGTCGAGCGCGATGGAGTCGACGAAAACATAGACCGGCAGCAACCCACGATTGTCCGTCGGCGCCGACATGTAGGTGGGACCGAAGCCCCCAAGCTCGGTGTAATCTCCTGCGAACTCCACGAACTCCTGGCCCTCGGTGTCGAACCAGGCGTAGCAGGGGTCGGTCGTATCTTCCGGAAGCGGGTTGCAGTCCTGCTCGTAGGTGTCCACGACCCGGACGGCCTTTTCGGCGATCAGGTAGGCGCCTGTCCAGCCGGAGGTGATCTCGACCTGGATGCCGTTGAGGGGCAGGCCGTCCGGCCCGAGCACACCGATGTAGGTATAGAACAAACCACCTGTGAGATCGCCGGCCTGCGCGTATGCCATGTCGTCGCCGAACTCGATGTCCTCCGGCATGACGAGCGAGGAGCCATACGGCGCTGCGATCGGGCCCGGCGCGCAGCCCGCGAGCAACGCTGCGAACGGAAGGAGCGCGGGAGTGAGGATCTTGACCATTCATGCCTCCGAGGGGGGGTCGGACTTCGGCGCTGGGGCCGTCGCGTGCGGGGAACCGAAGAGAGCGTCAACGAGGCCGGGCACCTCAGCGAGGGGCAGCGGCCGAAGATCCACCCGCCCTGGAGCGGTTGGCACAACGAGCGTGATTGTAGCACGGTCCCGCTTCTTGTCGAACGTGATCGCGTGGACGAGTGCGGCGGGGTCGAGATCCTGGGGGGTGATCACAGGCAACTCGAGCAATGTACAGATGGCCTCGACGCGGCGCGTGAGGCCCGGCGCGGCCCAACCGCGCGCCTCACAGTAGCGCAGGACACCGATCAGACCGATCGCCACCGCCTCGCCGTGTCGCACCCGGCCGTAGCCTGCGACCCGCTCCACCGCGTGACCGAGCGTGTGCCCCAGGTTGAGCGTTGCGCGCACGCCCACCTCCCTCGGGTCGGCGGCCACGACGGCAGCCTTGCACTCGACCGAGGCCCTGACCGCGCGCGCGAGCGCCGGGGCGTCGCGCCGCCGGAGCGCCGGAGCGTCGGCCTCGAGCGAGGCCAGAGCAGCCTCCCCGGAGAGGATCGCGTGCTTCACCACCTCGCCGAGCCCGCACCGAAGCTCGTCGTCGGGCAGGGTGTGCAGGGTGTCGAAAGGGGCGAACACCAACCGCGGTTGCCAGAACGCCCCGACCAGGTTCTTGCCGTGCGGCGTGTTCACCCCCACCTTGCCGCCCACGCTCGCGTCGACCATGGCAAGAAGCGTGGTGGGCACCTGCACGAACGGAAGGCCGCGAAGCACACTTGCGGCAGCAAAGCCCACGATGTCCCCGGTCACACCACCACCGAGCGCGATGACGGGGGTGCGCCGGTCGGGCATCGTGTCCAGGATCCGGTCCGCCAACCAGGTCCACGTGTCAAGCGTCTTGTTCGCCTCACCGTCCGGGAGTGTCACCCTGGACACCTCCCAACCGCCGCCACTCAGCTCGGCCTCGACCGCATCCCCGTGCAGCGGCCCCACGAGGTCGTTGGTGACCAGCACCGCCCGACCCCGCGGTAGTACAGCTGCCATCGACGCCGCAAGCCCAACGACCCCGGGCGCCAGCTCCACCCGGTATCGACTCCCGTCGACCTCCACCGTGACCGAGCCGAAGGTCACCACATGGCCTCCACCCTCCGGGCGACGGCCTCGGCGGTCAGCGAATCGGTGTGGACACGGGGACCGAACGCGGCCCAGCCTGCCATTCGGCGGTCTCGCAAGGCGCTGACTCGCTCCTCCAGATTCCCCTCCAGCAATGGGCGACCTTTGGCGGACCCCAGCCGAGAAACCAGGGTGCCGACCTCTGCCATGAGCACCACGCGTGGCCACTCCTGGAGCACTGTTGCTCCCTGCTCCACCGACCCACCACCCAGCGCGAGCACCACATCGTCCTTCATCGCGAGCGCCTCGATCGCAGCGCGCTCCCGGCGCCGAAACCCGGACTCGCCCTCCGACTCGAAGATCCCGGCAACATCCCCAACCCGTTCGTCAAGATCCACGAACGCAAGGCCGCGGCGATCCGCCAGTATCCGCCCGACCGTAGACTTCCCGACCCCGCTGGGTCCGGCGACGACGATGCGCACGCTACGGTCGGACTACTTGCCGCTCGCAGCGACGCTGCCATTGCCGGTGACCGGGACGATGTGCGGCGTGATGAACACCAGCATCTCGTTCTGCGCGTGCTCCTTGTTGGAGCTCTTGAACAGGTACCCGATGATCGGGATGCTCCCGAGCCCGGGAACGCGGCTGATCGACATGGACTCGGACGTGGAGTAGACGCCGCCCAGGACCGCCGTGTCCCCATCGGGAACGAGAACCCGCGTCGTGATCTCCTTCTCGGAGATCGCCGGCTGACCCTGCACCGAGTTTCCGAAGTCCGGGCGGTTGTTCTTGACCTCGATGTCCAGGAAGATCATCTCGTCGGAGGTGATGTGCGGCGTGACCGTCAAGGTCAGGGCAGCCTCGACGAATTGCACGCTGGTCCCGTTCTGACTGGAGGACAGGTAGGGCACCCGGGCACCCTGCTTGACCACCGCTTCCTCGTTGTCGAGGGCCGTGACGCTGGGGCTGGAGACGATCTTGCCCCAGCCTTCGGCCTCGGCTGCAGAGAGCCGCGCGTCGATGTTCAGGAGCCCGGGGATCGACCCGAGCGCAAAGTTGATGGCGCTCGTCTCGCCGTTCGCGCCGAGGTCCATCAACAGGCTGTCGCTGGATTCCGCAGTATAGAAGTGGTCCCCCACGCCTGTGCTGACGCCCTTGGCCAGGCCGCCATCGACTCCCACAGTGTTCGGAAAAAACGCCCCGGTCGGGTAGCCGGTCGCAGCAGAGGCGTTCACGTCCGTCCCCCACTGGATGCCGAGCGAGCGGGTGAAGTTCGAGCTCGCCTCCACGAAGCGCGACTCGATGCGGACCTCGCGGGTGGGCGTGTCCAGGCGGCGCAACAACGCCCTCGCCTGGGCGACGCGGTCGGCCAGGTCCTGGATGATCAGCTGGTTCCCTCGCACATCGACCTCGACCGAACCCCGGTCACTCAGAACGGAGGCGATCTGGGCCTTCATCTCGTCCGCCTGCGCGTAGTTCAGCGGCGCGACGAACAGTTGCATGTCCTGAAGCTCGACGGAAGCCTTCTTGGCCTCCAGGGCCGACTGCTGCTCGGACTTGATGGTCTCGATCGAAGCAACCCGAATCACATGACCGAGGCGCTGCGCAGCGAGGCCCTTGGCCTGAAGCACCGCTGAGAGCGCCTCGTCCCACGGAACGTCCTTCAGCTTGACGGTCACGCTGCCCTTGACCTCGTCGGAGGCGACGATGTTCACGTCGGCGAACTCTGCGATGAACCGGAAGACCGCATGGATGTCTGCGTTCTGCAGATCGATGCTCATCCGCCGACCGACGAAGTGCGTGGAGGGATCGCCGACGTCCGTGGCGAATGAGAGGTCAGAAGCGCCGCCGGTGCCACCGCTGCCCATCGACGACTGTGCGTCGATCGCGTTGCCCTTTCCGTTGAGGAGCATCTCCCCACCGCTCGAGTTCGAGAGCCCCTCCCCGCCGTTGGTCGCAGGCGTCGACGGCGCGACCGCAGAACCACGGTCCAGCGCCGCATCGCGCGCCGCCACCTGATCCTGGGGGATCTGGATGGAGATGACCTGCAGATCCCCCTCTCTGGCGACCGAGTACTCTGCACCCTCACGAAGCCGGATCGCGATCCGAACGCCGGAGCGAGTGGTGTACGCCTTCACGGAGTCCACCGCGCTGTAGAAATAGGCGCTGTTGAGCTCCCGTGTCAGACTCTCGGGCATGGTCGCCCCGGCCAGGTCCACGGTGATCAGGCTCTTTTCCGGCTGGGAGATCTGCGGCTCGACCTGCTGCGAACCGATGAGGATGCGGCTGACCCGCTCACGCTGCTGGAAGTCCAGGGTGCGCAACGCCGGACCGTTGATCGGAGCTGCCGGTCCGGAGAGGCGAGGCGCATCCGGCCCGATCGTGCTCGCTGCCAGAGCCGCGCCGAGGGGATCCGCAGCCTGGCCCGGAGTGAGCGTGAGCACCACGGCGCCGGCTTCGGACTTGACGTCCCATGTCACCGCACGATCAAGGTACAGGGTGAGCCGTACGTTGTCGGAACCGTCATTGAAGGAGGAGAATTCCGACCTCGCGACCACACCACCCACAGGCGCAGTACTGCCAGGAGCCAGGGTTGCGCCGGCGATGTCCAGCACGAGTCGCTCTGGGTTCGACTGGCGAAACGGGCTGACCGTCGGCGCCGCGCCGCTCGGCGTGGTCAACGAGATGCGCACCACGGTCAGATCTGCCGCTGTGCCGATCTGGGCCCCAGAGACTGTGACCGGCTCGCCAGCCAACGCGGGCGCGGCGACGCAGAGAGCGAGCGCCAGAACGAACGGCATGGGCGAGAACCTCAAGGCAGGGAACTTCATGGAGACTCCGCGTTCTGACATCACTTCTTTTCGTCCGTGCCGGGGAAATGGACGGTGACCGGATTGACGACGAGCTCGCCATCGATGGTCTGGTATTCTTCGGTCACCACGATGGCCTGGTCCGAGATCGAGGTCACCTTGCCCCAATTCCGACCCACGTAGGTGCCCATCTGAACGACATGGCCAGTGCCCTCAGGGTCGATCAAGAGCGCCCGGGGGATGTTGGTGTTCCAGATCACGCCGGAGAGCTTGAACTTGTCAACGTCCCAGCGCTGCAGGGGCACCGCGTTCTCGTCCACCGCCGAACGGTTGTTCGAACGCGTATCGTAGAACGGCTTGAAGGGATCCCTCTTGCCAGCCGGGTTGTAGAAGTACTCCTCGACCGGCGCGGCCGCGACGGCCTCTTCCTGCGCGGGCTTGCGAGCTACGACTGCCGGTGCAGGCGCGTTGTCGGTCGGGATCGGCTCGCCGCAGCCCACGGCGAGCGCGGCCGCGAGGCAGAGCACACGGACGGGTTGTCTATTCACCACCGCCTCCCGCGGGAGCCCCGGGCTTCGCCCGGCTGCCGTTCTGCTGAATCTCGTCATCGGAGAGGAACCGGTAGGTAACGACCTTTCCGCTGACGGTGAGGCTGATTTCCTCACCGGAGAGGTTCGGAGAACCCATGTCGATGTCGGCAACCGACACGATGCGGCTCATCTTGCTCACCCGGTCGAAGAAGATCCCGACCTCGTGGTATCCGCCGTCCATCACGATCTGGACTGGGACCTCGGCGTAGTACTCGTGCACGACCTCGGGCAGGGGCTGGAACTTGCGCACGTCAAGTCCGCTCTTCCGCGCAAGCCCGTCGATCTCGCTCAACAACCCCGGGATCTCGCGGTCGTTCGGCAGCTCCTTCAGGGCCTGCTTGAGCTTCCCCGCGAGATCCTCCAGCCGCGCTTCAAACGCCGCCCGGTTCGACGCACGAGCCCGCACCGCATCGCGTTTCCCGACGAGGTCAGCCTTCTGGGCATTCCCCGAGTCGATATCGTCGAGAGTGGGCGAAATCAGTGAAAACCAGATCGCGATGAGGATGCACAGGTAGGTCAGCCCAGACAACAGCCAGCGCTGCGAGCGCGGCAACTTCTGGAACTGCTCGATGAACCGGTTCAAGCGCCACCTCCTACGGGTGCTGCCGCGGGTGTGCCGGCAGGCGCAGCCTCGCCAGTACCGGCGGGTGCTGCCGGCGCGCCCGCTGGGGCCTCAGGCGCAGCCGGTGCAGCGGGCTTGACGGGGGTTGGCGCAGCCTTCACGGGCGTGAGCCGGGCGGTGAGCATGAACTTCTTCAACGTGACCGAGATGGTCTTGTCAGGGGCCAAAGCCTCGATATCCTTCAGGAACACCGCGTCGAAGTACGGCGAGGCGTCCAACGCCCGTAGGTACTCCGAGATGACCGTGTTGCTCACGGCGATGCCCTCGATCTCCAGGTTGTCGCCCTTCTGCGTGAGCCGGGTGAGGGTGAGCCTGTCCGGAGCGGCCGTGGACATGTCGTCCAACATGTGGACCGGCCCGGCCTTCTTGGCTCGCAGGTCGCCGATGACGTCGAGCTTGCGCTGGAGATCCTTCTCGAACTTCTCCATCTCGTCCACGCGCTTCGCGTCGGCCGAGAGCTTGTCGATCTCGTTCTGCAGCGCGAGGTTCTCCGCTGCCACGCCCGAGAGTTCGATCTGCGTGACGCCCCAGAGGGCTAGCCCGGCGAAGAGCGCGACGGCACCACCAGCGAGAGCCAGCAGCGCCTCGCGTCGTACCGCCTCCTGCTTCTTGGAGGTGCGTACAGGAAGTAGGTTTATCCTGATCATTTGTCTTCCGCCCTCCGAAGCCCCAGGCCGACGGCGATCGCGGCCTGCGGCGCCATGTTCTGGAGGAAGTTCGGGTTTATCGAGCGCTCGTCCACCTGGATGCGCTTGAAGGGGTCAGCGATTTCGACCACACACGCGCACCGCGCCTCGAGGCTGGGACGCAGCCCCGGCGTGACGCAGGCCCCACCCGTGAGCACCACGCGGCCAAGTGCCCCCCCTCCTGCCGTCGACAGGTAGAAGTCCAGCGATCGATGGACCTCGCCGGCAATGTTCTCGGACACGTTCGAAAGCACCCGCTCCACCTCTTCCGGCACCACCGCGCTGCGGTCTCGTTCGGCGCCGCCGACCTTGAACGCCTCGGCCTCCTCGAACGACACGTTCAGCGACCGCTGGATCTCCTCCGTGTAGTTCCGGCCGCCGATCTGCAGGTCGCGCGTGAACGCGCTCACCCCCCGACGCAGGACGTTGATGTTCACGGTGCTCGCGCCCACGTTGACCAGCGCGACAGGCTCCGCGCTCGTCTCGTAGTTGAGCGTGTACATGTTCTCCATCGCAAAGGCTGCGACGTCCACGCACACCGGCTTGAGCCCCGCCTCGAGGAGCACGCTCTGGTACTCGTTCACCAGCTCCTTGCGCGCCGCCACCAGCAGGACCTCCATCTGCCCGGCCTCATCGGCCTGCCCCTGGAGGATGAACGCGTCGATGTAGACGTCGTTCACATCGAAGGGGATGTACTGCTCCGCCTCCCAGGTGATCGACTCGTCCAGCTCATCCTGCGTCATCACCGGGAGTGAGATGCGCTTGATGATGACGGAGTTCCCGGAGACCCCCACGACGGCGTCCCGCGTCTTCACCTTCTGACGCCCGATCAAGTCGCGGATCGTACCCACGATCGCGCTCGTGTTCATGAAGGCGCCATCGACGATGGCTTCTGGGGGGAGCGGCGCGACTCCGAAGTGCTTGAGGCGGTACTTCCCCGAGCGCTCCTGCTCGAGTTCCAGCAACTTGACGTGGCTGGAACCGATATCGAGGGCGACAGCGTTCTTGGTGCGAGCGATGAGAGCCAACGGTGGATCCTTCCCGGCAGGCCGTTGTACCAAGAAGTACCCCCTGCAGTCAACGGTCGTTCATGCGCGATACGGGAGATGGGCATGACCATGACGCCTGCGAGCACCGCCCCACCCGCGCGAAACGTCGTGTTCGGCGCCCTGAGCTGGGTCGGAATTGGCGCGTGGATCGCGGAGTTATGCCGTACATACTTTGGAATGTTTGGCGACGGACCGGGAATCGTCTCCGCGCTGGTGGGCGCCGTCGCTTTCGGTTTTGGCATTTTCCGAAGCTCGCGGATGGGGATGTGGAGGCTGCTCCCCCTGGCACTCGGTGGAGCGGCGCTGATCGGTGCGCGTCCGTTGATCGGCGCATTGCCGCCAGGCAGCGTCCTGCTCGGCGCGGTCGTGCTGGGTGCACTGACCTCGCTCGGCGCCTCACTTGTCTTGGCGTGTCAATCCCTTAGCTTGAACGCGCTTTCCACAACGATCTTGTTCAGCGGTGGCGCGGTGGCGTGCTCGTTGCCGTCGGGGGGTGGAGCGTTGCTCGCGCTGGGTTGCGGGGCCCTGGTCGCAGCGCTCGGCGGGCTCGGCACCCGGTCGTTTCCCGCCCCTCCAGAGGTAAGCTTCACAAATGTTGGAGCGCGCACGTCCATTTTCTTCATTTCCACGCTCGGGGCGCTTTTGACGCTCGCCGCATTGCGCGGACCGCTTTCCCCCGCGCCCGCCGGCGTGGCCGCGTTCGGCTGCGCGATGGTGCTCGGCCTGTGTGTGCGGCCCGGGTGGGGCACCGCGGCCACTGGCGCCGCCGGGGCCGCTGCCGTCGGCCTCCTCGCCCAGCAACTGCCTGCCCGCATGGCGACGCTCACGGCCGCGCTCGGTCACCGCTCGGCCGCGCTGGCCGAGGCGGACCGGCCCGCCCTCGTCGTACTCGCGACCTCGGGGCTTGCGCTCGGGTTGCTCGCCGGACTGGCCAGGGCCAGGCGGGGGGAAAAGGCGGTGGGCGCTCTGCTCGCCGCCGCCGCGGCGCCACTGGTCGCACCGCTGCTCGACACGACGCTCAGCGAACACGCCAGCTCCGCGCTTGCCACCGTCGGAGCAGACGTCGCACTGCGGGCCCGGCTCGACTCCGCTCGGGCCGAGCTGCCCCTCCAGTACGCGCAGCTCGGGGCATTCGGCGGCGCCTTGATCCGCGGGCGCTCCGGGCAACTGCTCGCCGAGATCGACGGATCCGTGGTGGATCCGGGCAGTCGCTCGGCGGCCAGCGACCGCTTCGCAGGCACCCTCGGCGGCTGCCTCACCTCCGCGCGCAGCCACGCACGCGTAGGGGGCGACGATACAGGCGGGGCGCTCTCCTCGCTGCTCGCGCAGGGGTTCCAGACGGTGGACACCGCCCTGCCCGACACCAACTGGATGCATACCTGGTCGGACCTCGACCCTGTCGCCCAGGCGGCGTGGGTGCACCCCGGCACGCGGATCCTCACCCTGCCCGGGTCGTTCGTGGCGGAGTCCGGCGATCCTGCAGATGTCGTCGTGCAGATCGTGCGCAACGGCTGGACCGACGCACGGGGCGGGCTCCCCTCGCCCGCGAGCATGGCGAGCAGCCGGCGCTCCCTGAAGCCCGGGGGAGCGTACGTGCTCTCGGTTTCGACGACCCGCATCGACCCGGACGCCTTCGTGGGTCTCGCCCACGCGCTGACCGGCGAGTTTCCTGCGGTGACTGTCTGGCTGCCCCCGGTCGGCGTCGATTCGGCGATGCTCGTCGCCCGGTCGAGCACGGACCCGCTCGTCTGGTCCGGTCTGCAGGCCTGCATCGACAATGATCGTCAACGGCTTCGTCGGGATGCGGTCCGCATCCCCGCCGACGTCGCCAGCCTGCTGCTCGGCGATGCCACGACGATCCCCGCTGCCCGGGCCCCCACGGGCTTCCGCCTGCCAGAACGCCTCGCTGCGGGGGACAGGAACCCGTTGACCCTGATCCAGGCGGAGCACTGGGATCCAGCAGCGGCGTGGAGCTCCGACGCTCCCGTTGACGATCTGCGAGCCCGCCACGCATCGCTCCTCCGGTTCCAGTCCGTGATCGAGCAGGCCTCCACCGGCGACATGCACGGTGCCATCGAGGCCGCGCGGAGCTTGAGCTCCGCACCGGGTGGCGGCCGCTCGATCGAGTCGCTCGTGCGGGGCTACCTGGATGCCGCGCGCGCACACATCGCAGCAGCCTCACGGCAGGGGCCGGACTCGAAGGAATGGGGTGCAGCGGAGACAGCGCTCGGCAACGTGCGGCTGCTCTACCCGGACCTCGCGGAGGCCTGGTGCGTCGAGGGGCTGATGGACGAGGCGCGTGGCCAACTTCCCCGCGCCGAAGAAGCGTATTCGACGTGCTCCGGAAAGGACCCCGACAGCCTCGAGGCGCTGCAGGGGCTGGCGAGGACCCGCCGCGCTCGTGGGAACCTGACGGGAGCCGAGGAGTCCCTGCGCAACGCGGTGGATCGCCATCCCGAATCCTGGAAGCCCCACCTTCAACTTGGCGTGCTCTACCTGGCGCTGGGTCGGTTGGACGCTGCGGAGCCGCTGCTCAAGGAGGCCGTGGCGGGCTCATCGAAGGACACGGACCCGCCCAGTGAACCGCATCTGGCGCTCGCCCACCTGTACCTGGCGACGGATCGGCCCGCTCTGGCTCTCGGCGAGGCCCAGCAGGTCGTGAGCAGGAAGGCGGATCCCGATGCGCTCGCGGTTCGAGGGATGGCACGGTTCAGCCTCAACCAGCTCGATCTTGCGGAGAACGACTTCCGGGAGGCGCTCAAGATGGAGGCAGACTCCGTGCTGGCACGCGGCGGCCTCGCCGAGGTGCAGCTGGCGAAGGGTGACTTCGACGGCGCGGTCACGTCGTTCAAGGCGGTCCTTCAGACCGACCCGCAGAACGCCGCTGCCCGGCAGAACCTCGATCGGCTCGCGGCGCAGGGGAAGGAGTAGCCCGCCGGCCGGACCGCCAGCGCAGCGGCGGACGCCGGCCTTGCGGAACTCGCGAGACCCGACCGGACTAGAACATCTCCATCCAGGCGACCGTCGCCGTGTTCATGAAGATCGCGTTGGTGGCGGTGATCGTCTCGACGACGGCCTCGCTGCCGTCCGGATTGGGCGTGGCGGTGCCGTAGTAGATCGTCCCGTTGCCCACGGTCACGCCAGAGGTGTAGCCCTCGGTCTCGATCGAGGCCGTGTCCGTGGTGTCGACCGTACCGTCGTGGTTGGTGTCGATGCCCGGCGAGCAGTCATCGAACCGCACCCCATACACCCGCCCCGCGCCCGCGTTGCAGCGGTCCGCATCGGGCGTGTAGGTCGTGAAGTACACGACCCCTGCATAGACGATCGGATCGGAGGTCAGACCCTCGCCTGAATCGAGGCTCATGTAGCCTGGCGCCCCGTTGCAGGTGATCGGCTGCGCCGTGGAGGTGCAACTGGTGGGATCCGCGTCGTACATCGTGAAGAAGTAGCCCGTAGCGGTGCCGTCGCGGTCGAACGGGGTGCCCGAGCCCCAGTAGACGCCGAGCGAGCCATCCGCGAGCCAGGATGTCGTAGCCGCGTAGTACACCTCCGGACGCGTGCCGACACCGTTGGTGCCGTCCGTGCCGTTCTTCGGGTCATACCATTCGCACCAGGTCAGGTCGTCGACACCGCCGGACGCGGACGGATCGATGAGGGCCTTGTACATCCACGAGGCGCCGGGCACCGTGGGGTCGCCGGGGCCCGTGCCGACGGAGCCGTCCTCGTTGTTGAGGTCGGTCGGGGTGTAGGCCGTGGTGACCGGGAAGTACATCACGTCGCCGTCACCGTCGCCGTCCACGTCCACGACCGCGAGCGCGGCCGAGATGTAGGAGTTCTCCAGGTTCGAGTCGGTGTCGTAGTTCAGGTCGCTCGCGCTCTCACGCCCCGCGAGGATGTCCGGGTGCTGGTCCCCGATGTTGTCCCCCGCTTCGTCGTAGCCGACGCCCTCCGAGTCGGAGAAGGGCGTGTCACCCGAGTTCCACATGTAGAGGTTGGCCTCGGCCGACTCGTAGTAGGCAGTGCCGCTCGACGTGCTCGTGAACCCTGCTGCCCGACCGCCGCCCCACATGGCGACCCATTGGTCGTGGGTGCGCGCGCCATCGTACACGTTGAAAACCACCGGGCGGCTCGTCGTGTAGCCCATCGCGGTGTGGTCAGTGGTGTTGGTCTGCTCCCACAGGAAGGTGGGGTAGCGGGTGCTGGTGATGTCGAGGGCCATCGTGACCGGCCCGCCCATGCCTTGCGAGACGACCACGATGCGATGCCACTCGCTGCCATCAGCGGCCTTCGACCCATTGCCGTCGGTGTCGATCCACACGTCTTCCACCGTCGGGGTGGCATCGAACATGAACGACCGACCGTAGAACATCTGGTCGATGAGGTGGTTCGCCCACTCGGTGTCGTGCTCGCGCTGGAGCAGGTAGCCCGGGATCCAGCCCCAGAGCTCCTGGCCCTTCTCGTCGTTCACCGTGGTGGGGTCGTCCTCGAGGCGGAAGGCGTGCAGCATGCCATCGTTGGCAGGCACGAGCACGATGGTCGGGACGTTGGTCTCGTCGCCCTCGAGACCAGCGAGGAAGGCCTGGTACGTGGTGTCCATCGAGTACATGCCGTCACGGGCCGACACGACGACCGGCACCGCGTACGGCGAGTCCTGCAGCTTCCAGGTGCCGTGCTCGAGGTCGAGGTATCGGAACGTGGAGGTGGGCAGCCCTCGCGAAAAGTCCACGAAAGCCTGCATGTCGTCATCGTCGACGTCACAGTCCTTGTCGAGGTCGAAAGCCTCGGGAGAGGATGTGCCAGCAATACACGTGGACCATCCCGTGCCGGTGCGCGTGGTGTCCAGGAAGTTGCCGAGCACCGGGCTCGTACCGACGGCGCTGACGAAATCCGCATCGAACGGCAGGCGCCTGTCCGCCGCAGCGGCCGGCATGTAGGCGCTCGCGATGGTGTCGTCCCAGAAGTAGATGTCCCGGTGCCGGATACCGTCGTTGTCGTACTCGTCGTGGTCGGCGTGCTCGACGATGCGGCTCACCAGGAGGTTTCCGCCGTCCCAGACCGCGTAGCCGTAGTCGACGTCGCCCGCGGAGTAGTCCACCTGACCGTAGTACGGGTCCGCCGGATCGTTCACCAGCGAGTAGGCCCGCACGTGGCCCTGTGCGAGAGGGTTTGCGCCGGTCATCTCGTAGTAGTCGTAGATCATGTACGCGCCATCGACCGTGACGACGGGCGTGGAGCGCGTGTAGCTACCGGCCTCGATCTCCGAGGCGATCGACAGGATGGCGGCGAGGATTTCGCTGCCCGACGTGACCAACGTGTAGGTGCCCTCGCCGGCGGTGTTGACCTCCGCGTTGTCATAGAGCTGATCGGCCAGCGACCCGGAAGAGTAGCCCAGCCCGACGGTGTGCACGATCGCGCGCTGCGTCCCCGTTAGCGAGGACCAGTCCGAGTTGTACAGGTGCGTGACGGCCTGGTCGTACAGGCACTCCGTGTCCGGAGTGAAGGGCGAGGTCGAGGCATCGCAGGTGATGTCGGGGCTGATCGTCGCGTGAGAGGTCGAGAACTCGAGCTGAGAGTCGTCGACGGGGCGGTCGCGCGAGAGGACGATGATGTGGGTGTCGACGCACGAGTACCCGATCGGCGAGTCCCCCCACGCGGTGACCCCATCGCCATCCCGGGTCGGATTCGAGAGGTAGTCGAGCGCGACGGACTCGAGGGTCTCTGCGACGTTGCGGGTGGCATTGGCGGGGTTGGGCACGGGCAAGGCGCTCAGGGCCGCCGAGATGTCCGCAAAGGAGCTGCCCACCGGCGCGATCTCGGTGAAGGTGTCCACGCCGGCGGAGGGCGCGGTGCCGACCACGCCGAATCGCGCGAACTCGTAGTGCCGCGAGAGGTTCTCGATCGCGGTGATCGCATCGGTCCAGCAGGAGTTCGTGCTGATGCCATCACAAGAGTTGTTCATGTCGCCCGACATGTCGAGCACGAAGATGACGACGGGCGGCACCCGGACCTGGTCGGAGAGCAGCTCGTCCGTCCCGTCCGTCGCGTACGCGGGCCGGGACAGGCCGGAGAGGCCACAGAGCAGGAGTGCCGGGGGAAGGAGGCTCAACAGGCGGGTGCGACGCATGGTCACCTCAGCGGATCTTGCAGCCACCGGACACCACCTTTCTCAAGGTGGCGACCACGGTGGCGCGGGTGGGGTTCATATCCGTCCAGTCCTCGGCCATGTACTCGGCCTGCGCTGTCATGTTCCAGTAGTCCGAACGGAACGCTGTGTTGCCGTTTTCGGTGCTGTAGCCCGGGGGCGGGTTGGAGCACTTCAGATAGGCGGCGTCTACCCAGTAGTTTCCGAGCGTGGTCGGGAACGTGATGCCCTGGTACATCGGGTCGGCGTCGTCCTTCGTCACGAATGTCTGGGCCGTGGACGGGTCCCAGCCCTCATTGGCGGGGTCGGCGAACATCAAGGAGTAGCGGGAGTGGCCCGTTCCGGCGTCTGCGGAATCGCTGATCGTCATGTGGCGCATGTTGTGGACCGCGATGCGCTGGTCGACGCCCGCGATCGACAGCGAGGTCGCACCGATCACGGCGAGCACCGCCATCAGGATCATCGCGATGAGCATGGCGTAGCCGCGACGACCGCGGCGGGACCGAAGCAGGGCGGGTTGGAGCGTACGCATCACAGGTTCGCCTGGAGACGAAGGTTACGAACCGCGATGCGGGTCGTCATGATCTGCCGGTAGTAGTGGTCCGAGGTCGCCGCGGGGTGGTTGTCCTCCACGGAGAGCCGCGCGCCCTCGAAGACATGGGCGAGGTCAGGTCTCGCGGAGCGCACCACGAGCGTCATGCGGACCATGTAGAGATTGGGAACCTGGGCCGCCGAGATGGTGCTGTACCAGTCCGAGCCGACCGCGTCCGCGGGGAGGGACTCGTCGCAGGTCGTGTGACCCGACGTGGGGCGCACGCAGTACGCGACCTGGAAGTCCTCGACGTTGTCCACCACAGGGATGTCGTCGTTGTCCGGAGACTCGAAGTCGAGGTCCATCATCAGCACGGGGTGGTCCGCGCTGCCGGCGCCGACACCGTCGGTGTCATCCGCGTCGATGTAGAAGGTGGCCACCTCCGCTCGGGAGCACGTCATGATCATCGGAAGGTTGTCAGTGCCGCCGCAGGTGTTCAGGTAGTCTGCGAAGGCGGTGCCGTCGGAGATGCTCAGCACACCCGAGGACGCGTCCGGGGCGCTGGTGAGGCTCCAGAGGTAGCTCGAGAACTGCCCGATGCCCGCGTAGTCGACGCACAGGATCATCTCGCCGCCCTGGAACTGCCCGAGCTTCGCGGCGTTGTCGTTCACCGACGGCACCACGTTCAGCGTCGTCGAGGAGCATGGCGGGGGCGAGGTCTCGTACGTGTTGAACACCAGCGAGGGGTCCATCGAGACGACGGTGATGGCATCCGACCCGTTCGGGCCAGCACCATCGTAGGAGATGACCGCGGAGAGTGTGGCATCCGGGTCGCCCCCGTCACCGAACGCCCCACGGGTCAGGCTCCCGGTGCCGTAGCCCGCCATGCGGGTCGTGCGCGTGAGGATGTCCATGCCCAGACGCATGTTCTGGTGCATCTCCATCTGGGCGTCCTGGTACATGAACTGCCGCATCTGCCCGATGAACAGGGCGTACAGGGCGGCCACGACGAAGGCGCCGATCGCAGACGCGATCATCAGCTCGATGAGCGTGAAGCCGCCACGGCCCGCAAGCCGCAGAGGTCGGGAGGTGGCGGGGAGGCGCAACATCAGGAGTCCCTGAAACGATAGCTTGAAACCGTCGCGGCGTGGCGGGTATTGAACTGGGAATCGGGGTAGGTGCAGCGAACCCGAAGCCGGAGCCAGTCGTCCCCCGCCGATGTGGTTCCGCCCATCCCCTGGACATCCCACGAGATCTGGTAGATCAGCGGTCCGTGCAGCGGATCGATGTCGTTCGCCGCGTTCACGCTGGGATCGGGCGGCGTGTGCTCGAGCAGGTCCCAGGTCTCCATGGTCGCAGGGTCGGTACCGCCGAGGTCGACGAGATCCGTCGCCGCCGTGCTGCGGCTCCAGTCCTCGGCGAGCAGGTGCTCCAGCTGGGATTGCGCCAGATACGTGCAATCGGTCATGCGGTGCGCGTTCATGTTCGAGCGCACGGCCTGGCTGTGCAGGCCGAACATCACGACCAGCGAGAGACCCAGGATCGCGGATGCGATCATGATCTCGATGAGCGTGAAGCCCGACCGGGTGCGCACGCGGGTCCGAAGGGCGGACGTCATTGGGTGGTGGTGCCTCCGGCCCCCACGCTGCCATCGGCGAGCGCGGTGCCTTCTGAAGTTTCCATGTGCGCCAGGCCACCGCGAGCGATGCGGAGGCTGACATGCGGGAACGTGCCGTCGTCAGCGCGGTTTCCCCGCTTGTTGACCACCTGGACGGTGATGTAGCCGTCCACGAAGTCCGAAGCAGGATTGGCGACGAAGCCACGGGGTGAAAACACGATGCCGTCTGCGTTCCCGAGTCCCGGACCCGCGAGCGGCACCCACGCGGCGACGCTGATGCCGGGCCGCTCCTCAGCGCCGCCGACATCGAGACTGCGCTCGCCCTGCCCGCCGTCGGCCACGCCGTCGACATCGACCGGGAGCGTGTCCCACTCCGTGCTGCCGCTGGAGCGATTGCCTACCTGCAGGAGCCACATGCCGATCTGCGGCTCCTCCGGGTTCATGTCGGTGTCCGCCTCGACGAGGAGCAGGCGGGCCTCACGATTCTCTGCAATCGCGAGCGCGCGGAGGCCCTGTACGTCGGACTGGAACAAGCGGGCAGCGCCCATCAGGCGGAAGGCGCCCACCTGGTCCCTCGCGCTCGACCACCCGATCAACGCAAGCACCGAGAGCAGCGCGATGACCACCGCAAGCTCGACGAGCGAGTGCCCGGAGCGGATGCGGAGGCTGGATTTGCGGAGCTGCGCATGGCCGGGGTCCATGCAAGAATCATACCCCAGGAGGCTCCGGGTGGGGCTTCCATGCAAGCTCCAATCCCCGCAAACCGAAGTTCGCCAGCGTGAGAAATATTTTCCCATCTGGGAACTATTTGTCCCTCGGTGGCATCGCCACGGCGCGTTGCCCCGGGCAATCGTCGTCCACGCGAGCGCGGCGGTCGAGCACGGTCCGACGGACGCCCTGGATCGAGGGGACGGACATTCCGAGAGCCTCCGCCTTGTCGAGATCGCGATCCGCCTCGTCGAGCCAGGCGTAGACGGGCGTGGCGGTCTCCGAGCACCGGGTGGTGTCCACGCGGCCCCCGCTCACCGCGATGAGCGCGCGGGCGTGTGTCAGCAGCGCCATCGCCATCACGCGGGTCCCGCCCGCACCCGAGAGCCCGGCGGATCGCTGCACCGCCTCGACGGAGGCGGCCAGCGCATCGTCGTCCCTGCCCAGCAGGAGCAGCGCCTCGGCGCGCCCTTGAAGGAACTCCGCGCGCTCCGGCTCGCGCTGGAGCAGCGCCTCGTAGCTGGCGAGCGCCGCCGCGCCGTCCCGCTGGGAGAGGGCCAGCAGCGCGAGGCTGTTCTCGATCGCCGAGGGGTCCGAGCCCGGACTCTCCCCTCCACACCCCCCCTGGCCGGCCGCAGGCACCGGGCCCGCGGCCTTCAACGCGCGCTCGAAGGCCACCTTTGCCTCCTTCACGTTGCCCTGGGCCATCCAAACGCTGCCGATGCCCTTGTACCCGAGCGGGCTCTCCGGATGCACCTCCTGGAGGAGCTTGAACGCCTCACGGGCCTGATCCTCCTGTCCCGCCATGTGCCAGGCCCATCCGATGCCGTACATCGCCTGTTCGTTGTCGGGGTCCCTCGTGAGCGCTCGGCGGAACGCGGCCTCCGCGAGGTCCGGTCGGCCGGCGTCCACGGCCGCCTGCCCTGCGCGAAGGTCGGACCCCAGGCTGTTCGACTCGAGCCACCAGACTCCGAGGGCGAGCCCGAGCACGGCCAGGACGGACCCCGCCAGAACCCGGGCGTTCATGAGTCCAACCCGAACTCGCGCACCTTGTAGAGCAGGGCCTTGTACGAGATCTCCAGCACGCGCGCAGCGGCGGCTTTGTTGCCGTTGCTCTCCTTGAGGGCCTGCTCGATGAGCCGCCGTTCGAGCGCCTCGGTCTGGCGGGGGATCGACAGGTCGCCCGGAGTGGGGGTCGATGCCGCAGGCCGGGCGACCTCCCGTGGCAGATCCTCGCAGGCGAGCACCTTGCCGTCGCAAACGACCATCGCACGCTCGAGCGCATTCTCGAGCTGACGTACGTTGCCCGGCCAACTGTGATGCAGGATCACCCGGCGCGCCTCGTCGTCCACCGCGGGTCGGGGGAGCCGAAGGCGCGCGGCAAGCCCATCCAGGAGGTGTTCGAGCAGGAGCGGAACGTCCTCGGGACGCTCCCGCAGCGGCGGCAGGTGCAGGTGCACGACGGCGAGGCGGTAGTACAAGTCCTCGCGGAACCCGGGGGGCGTGAGCGCCCGGGCCGAAGCGGCGAGCACACGCACGTCCACCTTCTCGTCCGCGCGGGCGCCAAGCCGCCGCACCGTGCCCTCCTGCAGGGCTCGCAGCAGTTTTCCCTGCAGCGCCAGCGGAAGATCCCCGATCTCGTCGAGGAAGAGCGTTCCGCCATCTGCCTGTTCGAACAGGCCGGGATGGGACCGATCCGCACCCGTGAAGGCGCCGCGCACGTAGCCGAAAAGCTCGCTCTCCAGCAGGTTGTCGGGGATCGCAGCACAGTTCACGGCGACCCACGGCCTCGCGGAGCGGGCCGACAACCGGTGCACGGCGCGGGCCAACACCTCCTTCCCCGTCCCGCTCTCGCCCGTGATGAGCACGGTGGTGTCGTGCGGGGCGACCCGGCTCGCGATCCGCAGCACCTCCCGCATCGCCGGAGCATGGGAGATGAACCCCTCGACGGGTTCGCCCACCCGGGCCGCAAGCCGCGCGTTCTCGACAGCCAGCGCACCACGGTCCGCGAGCAGCCGCTCCCGCTCCTCCAGCTTTCGCAGCGTGAGCACGATCTCGTCCTGCTTGAACGGCTTCGCGACATAGTCGTACGCGCCCCGCCGCATCGCCTCCAGCGCGGTGTCCACCGTGCCGTAGGCGCTCATCATCACCACGGGAGGGGCGCCCTCGGGCAGGGCGTCGAGGAACTGGAGACCGTCCATCTCCGGCATCCGGATGTCACACAGCACGACATCCGCGCCGCCGAGCCTGCCGAGCGCCTCGCGGCCGTTGCGCGCGCTCGAGACCTCGTACCCCACGCGCCCCAGCATCAGGCCGAGCACGTGGCGCAGGCTCTCCTCGTCGTCGACGACGAGCACGCGGAGCGTCGGCTTCGGCATCTACCCCACCCGACCCGCGGCCCACTCCCGCATCCGGTCCGCGAAGGGCGACCAGCCGTCGCCCGCTCGGGCCTCCCCGAACGCGCGGAAGAGCGTGCCGACGATCCAGTGGAGTTCCTCGTACAGGAACATGCGCTCCAGGATGATCTCCGCGGGGTCGCCGGTCTTCAACAGCGCCGGCAGCTTGGCTCCTGCGATGGCGATGTTGGCGCCACGCAGGGTCACCGCGTATTCGCGATCGTCGCGCCGGATGGCCAGCCGCACGTCGCGCAGCACCTTCCCGCCCGCGAGCGCGGCGCGCGCCTCGGGAGTCGTGGAGGGGTTCTCCCCGGTGAGCACGGCGTTGACCTTGTCCTCTCCCGCGGAGCGGAACGAGAGCCGGTCGTCCACCCACCACGTGAACGGCGACTCGTCCGGCACGTCGATCTGCCCGCGGCCCACCTCGCTCGTGAACCAGAGCCACAGGTAGAAGTCGCTCGCGATGTGGGGCGGCGTCTCGTCGTCCGCGCCACCCGGCACACCCTCACCTGCATCGCCAAAATCTGCCGCTTCATTCTGGGTCATACATCACCCTCTGTGTGCACCGAGCGGAGGTCCGTGCCGCCCGAAGCCATCAATCGATCCGCGACCTCGGGCATGTCGGAGAGGTAGTCGAGCGGCGCGAACGGGCGGAGTATGAACCCGAAGGTTCGGTGAAAAAGCTTGCGAAAACGGTCGTTCTGCGCCTCGGCGTGGCTGTGGAACAGGACCCAGCCCTCCCGGGTGTTCCACACGACCTCGGCGATGGTGACCCGTGGCAGGGTCTGTGCGAGCATCTCGGTCTCCAGCGTCTCGCGCAGCTCCGCCTTCACCGAGAACGGGACCTTCTCGCGATTGTTCGCCTTGCACCACGTCTGCTGCCGCTTCTGCAACATCGCCCGGAACAGCGTGGCGGGGAGCACCTTCTTGTCCACGCGCATCGCGAAGACGGCGTATTGCTGGTAGAGCCACAGGTTCGAATCGTCGAATTCGGTGTCGAGCAGGTTGTGCACCTGCACCCATCCCTGCCGCTCTTCCTTGTGCGCCGCCGAGAGCGCGTCGCGGAAGGCGTTGTCGTTCAACTTGTCGATGTACAAGCCGGTGAAATTCTCGGGGATCTCGCCCAGCACCTGGTACCGCCGGGCCGAGATCGCCCCCTTGAGAGCGCCCATCAGTGCTTCTCCTCGCGGCGGACTTCCGAGGCATCGGCCAGCGCATGGCGGAAGAGGATCACCTCGACACCTGCACGGGTCTTGAGCCCGACCTCGAACCGGGAGAACCAGGTGATCTCCCCCGTGAACACCTCCCCCTCCACGGTCGTGAACCGCACCTGGGTCTTCGCGTCCCACCAGGCGCCGATCTTGCGGTTGGAGCAGGCGTAGCGGTCCTGCGGGCGCAGATGCGGCTCGGCGGGTTGTGCGCGCAGCTCCTTGTCGTAGTCCAGGTGCTTGCGTACGGCCTTGTAGTCACTCGCCAGGTAGGCGTACTTCACCGTAGTCTTGTGGACGCGTTCCGGCTGCGCGCCCGGGGCGTCGGCATCCCTCGCCTCGACCTCGTACTGCTCGTTGTGCAGGAACACGAGCGGACGCGTCTTCTGCCCGTAGAACCCCACCGACCAGGTCGGACCCGAGCTGTCGAACACCGATCGGAACCCGTTCTCCGCGAGCTGGGCCTCCACCCTGCGCGACGTGAGAGTTGCCGCCAGGTCGGCGTGGCCCATCGCGATCTGCATCGCCAGAGCACGCTCCAGCCCATGCAGCCGCACGAGGCGGCTGGCCTCGTCGTCCCGCTGCAGGCGCACCACGGCATCGTTCAGCGTGAGTTGACCGTTCGCCACGGCCTGTGCGAGCGCCAGCGTCAGCCCCTGCTTCTGCAGGTCGGCCACCTTGCGCTTCCGCGCGGTCTGCTCCGGGCTCGCCGCCGGCTTTCCTGGATGGTTCGGTCGCCCCGGTTTCCCGCGCGACCCACGCTTGTCCTGCAAGAAACACCTCTCGGGGAGGGCCTATCAAGGATCGGGGGGCCCGTCGGTTACTTCGCGCCGTGCGCTCCACCTTCCCGCTGCTGCTGCTCCTCGTCGGGTGCAGGCATACGCCCCACCCCACCACCACCGCCTCCGGCGCGAAGCAACCCTGGTCGCCGTGGGTCGGGCTCGTCGACGCGGTCTGTGCGCCGGATGCCCGATGCGAGGCGATCGACGCGTCGGGCCGGTGGTCCTTCGCCGCGACCATGCCCGGCCAGCGCACGGCCTGGACGGACCCTGCCGATCTGCCCGGACTCGGCGCCCCCGCGGCAGCCCCCGACGCGGCACCGGAGGAGCTCGATCAGGACGGCCAGGCTGCGATGTTCGCCCGCCAACTCTCCGCGGCCACCCATGACTCCGGCCGGGTCGGCTTCTACCGCCTCGTGGTGGCGCCGGACGGCGGGCGGATCGCCCTGCTGCCCGGCAACGGGTCCACGCTGATGCACACCGGGCACGGCATCAAGGCGGTCCGCCTGGGCCTGCAGGAAGCCCAGCAGCCGTGGCCTGCCACCGTGGCGCTCCACCCGACCGGACGGGAGCTGTACGTCCTCGCCTGGCCCGATGGTGTGCTGCGCGCGCTCGACCCCGCCACGTTCGAGCCCCACTGGACCCTTTCCCTCGAAAACCCGGCGTATGGGCTCTACATCGACCCCAGCGGACGCTACCTGCTCGGCGAACTCACCGATCTCGACGCAGACTCCGCGGACGACGCAGACCCACCCGCGGCCTCGCTCAACCGGCTCGCCCCCTGGCCCGAGCCCGATGGGTCGACAGACGACACCGTCCTCCGCAACCGCGATGCCCCGCCCGCCACCGCCACGTTCGTCATCGACCTCGCCGCGAAGTCCGTGGCCGCCGCCCTGCCCGGCCGCCTGCGCCGCAGCATCCCCGTCGTTACGACGCCCGGGCTGCTCGTCGCCACGTCCGAGGCCATCCAGTTCATCCCGACCCCAGGAGCACCATGATCGGCAAGCCCGCGCCCGACTTCACCGCCGAGACCGAGTCCGGCACCGTTTCCCTCTCCGATTTCCGCGGGAAGAAGCTGGTTCTCTACTTCTATCCGAAGGACGACACGCCCGGCTGCACCCTCGAGGCGCGCGGCTTTCGCGACCACCACGACGAGTTCGTCGCCAGGAACGCGGTGGTGCTCGGCGTGAGCAAGGACACGCTGAAGAAGCATGGCTCCTGGAAGGCGAAGGAATGCCTCCCCTTCTCGCTGGTGGCAGACGACGGCACCCTGTGCGAGAAGTACGGCGCCTGGCGCACCAAGAAGCTCTACGGGCGCGAGTACATGGGGATCGCCCGGATCACCGTGGTGATCGACGAGAACGGGGTCGTGGCGCACGCGATCGACCCGGTGAAGGCGAACGGACACGCGGAGCAGATCCTGGCGCTGTTGTAGACCCCCGCCGAGCTGAACGGCCGTTCCACAGCCCAATCCTGACCGCACGCCGGTGGCAGCGAGGCCGCCCCTCCCCCTCCTACAGCGCGACCCGCTTCAGGAACTCGGGGTTCTCCAGGATCATCCCGGCCCCGAGCGCGACGCAGCGGAGAGGCTCCTCGGCGATAAGCACGGGCAGGCCCGTGGCGTCGCTCAACACCTGGTCGAGGGCGGTGAGCAGCGAGCCGCCGCCGCACATCACGATGCCCTGGTCCATGATGTCGGCCGCGAGCTCCGGCGGCGTGGTGGCGAGCGTCACGCGTACGGCCTCGATGATCTGCGCGACGCAGTCAGAGAGGGCATCCGCAGCGTCATCGCTGGTGAACTCGATCTGGCGGGGCACACCGGAGGTGAGGTCCCTGCCCTTGACCACGATGGCGCGGATCGGGCTGATCGGCGCGGCGCAGCCGACCGCGAGCTTCACATCCTCGGCCGTGCGCTCGCCGATGAGGCAATTGTACCGGCGGCGGAAGTAGGCCGTGATCGCCTCGTCCATGGCATCCCCGGCCACGCGCAACGTCTGGCTCTGCGCGATGCCGCCGAGCGTCGTGACCGCCACCTCGGTGGTGCCCCCCCCGATGTCGACGATCAGGCTGCCGACCGCCTCGTGGACGGGCAACTGCGCGCCCATCGCTGCGGCGATCGGCTCGGGCACGAGGAACACCTCGCGGGCCCCCGCCGACCTGGCCGACTCCTGCACGGCGCGCTTTTCGACCTCGGTCACGCCGAAGGGGATGCACACCACCATCCGCGGATGCAGGAGGGTGCGCCGCCCCAGGGCGGCCTGGATGAACCAGCGCAGCATCTGCTCGGCGATCGCGAAGTCCGCGATCACGCCGTCCTTGAGCGGCCGCACCGCTACGATGTTGCCCGGCGTGCGGCCCACCATGCGCTTGGCCTCGGTGCCCACCGCCATCACCTTGCCGAGGTGCCCGCCGGGCCCCCGATGCACCGCCACCACGCTCGGCTCCTCCACGACGATGCCCCGCCCGGTCGCGTAGACGAGCGTGTTTGCAGTGCCAAGGTCGATGGCGAGGTCGTTGCTTAGGAACCCGAAGGCCTGCTCAAACACCGCAGTCCTCCAAAGCCCGGACGGGCGCGCAGCGGGTGCAATGCTCGGTATCGCGTTCAGCCGCGTGCGGCCCGCCCCGGCAGCACCACTCTGGCCCGAAGCGACGACCCGCTCGCGCAGGGGCGAACCCCAGCGCCGACCGCCCTTCCTGCCACGAGCCGGGGAGGCTAATGCAGAAGATCGCTGGGCTTCGGCGCGCCAGACTCGTCGCGCTCCACGTAGGGGCGCTCGATCAGCTCGGAGAGCTGGTGGGCCTGATAGTCGAGGGGCTCGTCGCCCTGCTTGTACACGTAGCGCTCACCCTTCGTGGTCAGGATGGCGACCTCGAACGGCCGGGGGCGCGTGTTCTTCACGTACTCCACCGACGCGACGTCCTTGAAGTAGACGCGGTCAGCCTCGGTGCGATCGGCGTACCGCGTCGTGAACACGATCGACTGGGTCTCGCGATCGATGGAGATCTTGAACGTCTTGTTCTGGTCCTGCATGTACCCGAACGCGATCGCGCTCACGATGGCGCACCCGAGGGCGAGCAGCAGGATCGAGAACAGCGGCGACTTGCGCTTGATGATCGGCGCCTTGAAGTCGTGGAAGCAGTGCTTGCACAAGTTCGCGAGCTGAGGGACTTCGGCTCCACAGTTCGGACAGACCTTGGTGGACACGTACACTCCATAGACCGGGCCTTTCTACCGGCGACGGGGCAGCCTCGTCAAGCGCGGTCCTGCAAAGGACTGGCGAATTCTCGGAGCTGCACCCCGCCGAGGGAGGACGAATCGAACTCGACATAGGTGTGGTGGCTGACGCCGTCGCCAATGTTCACGAGTGTGCGCGCGCCGATCCGGGTGACGAGGGGCGCGTGTGTGTGACCGAAGATCACGATCTCCCCTGCCTGGTCGAGCGCCCAGGCCCGCTGCAGCTCGATCAGCCGCGGGTCGGGGCGTACCTCGCCATGCCCCGTCAGCCTGCCGAGGAACGCCCAGGCCGTGTCGGCTTCCATGCGGTCGACGAGCGCAGAGAAGGCTCTTCCCCGCAACACGCCGCACGCCAGCCGGTAGCGGAGGTTGCGGTCTGCCTGGTCACCGTGGGCCAGCACGACGTCACACCCGTCCCAACGGGTGCGCACCACGCCGTCGGGTCCCGGGACTTCGGCACCGAGCGCCGCGAAGAAGGCCGGCGCGCGGAAGTCGTGGTTTCCGGGAAGGACGGTGAGCTGGAAGCGAGCGAGCGCCTCGACGACCGGCAGGTACTGGTCGAAGGGTCGGGCCCCCCAGTGCCACCAGTGTTGGAACACGTCTCCGACGAGGCAGAGCCTGTCGCAGGAGAGCTCGGTGAGGAAGGTGAGGAACGCCGCCTGGCGGGGACACCCGGGCCCGGCGATGTGCAGATCGGAGACACAGACGACACGCATCGGGGGGCCGGGGGCCGACTACACGACCTCGGGGTCGGGCAGGAAGTCCTGCGTACGCCCCGAGAGGTGCACGTAGACCAGCGCCTGCGCAACCAGCGCGATCGGCTGGACGGCCACGAGCCCGAGCCCGCATGTGCCGCAGACCGCCACCAACGCGATTCCCGCCATGATGAGCGCCAGGACCCCGAGGTTGAGCAGGTGATCCCGGGTGAGGTTCCAGGAGTACTGCACCGAGGCGATGACACCGAGCTCGGTGTCCATGAGCGCGAAGATGAAGAACTGCAGGGCGAGCGCCACGATGAGGCCGGGGATGAAGCAGAAGCACATGCCGACCATCGTGGCGAACCCGACCACGAACGAGGCGAGAAGGATCCGGAAGAACTTCGACAACGCAAGGTTGAACGCGCCGAGATCGGGCGTGTCACCCCGGGCCGTCGTGAGCGCGAGGCGGGCGAGCGCTCCCGTCGTGATCATCGTGATGGGGAGCGTGATGCACAGGCGCCCCAGCGACATGACCAGCCTCACCAGCGCGGCGACAACCTGGGCGGCATCACCCCCCCGATCCTGGGCGACCGCCGAGGCCACTCCCGCGACCACGCCTTCGAGGATCCCGAACACGAGGCCGATGCCGAACTGTACGACGAAGATCGCCAGCGTGATCCCGCCGAGAAGCAGCAGGTGGGGGAGCGCGCGGTCCCATGCACGCTGCAACATGTCCATGGGCGACCATTCAGGGGCGACGTACGCTTCGGCCAAGGGGACCTCCGGGGTCCCCTCCCTGTTATCCGATTGTCAGCAGATGTCGCGAATTGTCGTGGATCCCAGCCGGCCCACGCCCCCTCACGCCTCGAGCCTGTCCTTGAACGCTGTCAGCATCAGCGGCAGGTTCGTGCCCGCGAGCAGCCTCGTAAGCGAGCTTGGCACGTACAACGCCAGTTCGACCGACACCTCGTACAGGACGGTCGTCCCCTCTGCGCACGGACTGAGGGTCCAACTCCCCTCGTTGGCCCGCAGTACGCTGCCTTCGACGAGGGACCACCGCACGACCCGGGTGCCGTCAGGGTGCACCGGCTCCGCCCAGAGCCGGAGCGTGTAGCCGATCGGGCGCACCACCCTGAGGCTGAACCGGACCGTCCACTCCGGAGCGTCACCCGGAACCGTCCGGAGCACGACCGCCTGTGCCACGTCCGGCACGAACTCCGGGTAGTTGGCAAAGTCGGTGATCACGGCGCACACGTCCGCTGGCGAAGCCCCGATCACCACGGTGGCGTGCGCGCCTGGCATCAGCGGCGCCGACGGCGCTTGCGACGCGCGTTCTGGGCAGCCGCGACAGCGGCGGCGGGTGTCCCGGGCGCGGCAGCCACCGGGCGCTCGACGTCGCCATCCAGCGAGACCTCCTCGCCGAGCCGGGTGCGCACCTGCGCCAGCAGCGCCCGGTGTACCCGACGTTTCAGCCCGGGGTCCACCGCCAGCAGGCGCACTGCGTCCTGCCGGGTTCGCAGGAGCAACTCCCGGTCCCGCGCCGGCTCCGCCCAGGTGAACCCGGGCAACTCCTCGGAGCCCTCCGAAGCACCCTGCAGCTCCGCGATCTGCCAACCATCCGTCTCCCGGCAGAACGCTTCGACGCGCGCCTTCACCTGGGGATCGGGCTCGCTGCCGAGGATCAGGAGCACGCGCCCTGCCCGTGCGCCCTGTCCTACGAGCGCCCGGAGCTCGTGCAGACGCACCAGGTCGTACTCCTGGGCATGCTCGATGATGACGACCGAGGCGTTCGGGATCACCGGCCCGCTCTCCACATAGGTCGTCGCCAGCAGCACATCGGCCCGGCGATGCTGGAAGTCGTCGAACGCCCGAAAACGCTCCTCCTTGGAGAGCGCGCCGTGGAAGATGCTGATCCGGGCGCCCGGGAACGCGGTCTCACGCAGGGTGTCTGCCATGCGTCGGGCCTCCGACGAGGCCAGCAGGTCCGTGCCACGGAGCAGCGGGAACACGAGGAGCACCTGGTTGTGCCGCTCGATCGCGTCGCGCGCGATGGCGTAGGCCTCGGTGCGCTGCTCGCTGCTGAACACCGTGGTCTCGACCTGCGGCACCGGTGCAGGGAGGGTGGTCAGGGCCAGGTGCCCGTATACCGAGAGCGCGACGGCCGCCGGCACCGGGGTGGGCGTGTAGACCAGCAGGTCGGGCCGACCGGCCTCCTCGAGCTTCGAGAGGTCTACCCCCCCGAAGTTTGCGTGCTCCTCAAGGATCACCAGCCCGAGCTTGCGGAACACAGGGGGCTCGGCCGCGAGCGCGTGGGTGCCGAACACCACCAGCGTCTCGCCCTTCTTGATGGCTTCGGCCGTGGCTCCCCGAGCCGGGCCCGTGAGCAGCAGCGGCTCCAGCCCCGCGTTGCGCAGCAGCGCCTCGGCGAAGAAGTAGCGATGCTCGGCAGTAAGCGCATCCGGGCAGAGAAACAGCGCCTGGTGCTTGCCCTCGGCCACGGTGATCAACGCGGCGGCGAGCACGTCGTGAGCGCCGGCGCCGGCATCGGCCTGCAACAGGCGAGCCATTGGTTGGCTCCGACGCAGATCGCGTCGGATCTCGTCCATCGCGCTCTCCTGCGAATCGGTCAGCTCCCAACCGGCCATGGCGAGCGCCTGGGCGAGCAGACCATGCAGCGCCGCGTTGGCGGTGCCGCGCTCCCGCCCCTGTCGCTGGCGCATCAAGGCGACTCCGAGCTGCACCTGGAGCAGCTCGTCGAACGCGAGCCGGGCCCTCCCCTTCCGGGAGACGTTGGAGGGGAAGTGCGCATCCCGGAGCGCCGCCGCCAGCCCGATCAGCTTGTGGCGTTCCATGAGCTCAGGCGGCAGATGGTCCGTCAACGCGTCGGCGAAGCGCTTGAGCGCCACGCGAATGCCCTGCCGGACGCGGGCATCGCCCACCCCCGGGATGTCATAGCGAGGGAACCAGTCCCCGCCGCGCCCGTCGATACCGAGCAGCTCGGGATCATGGATCACCCCCGGCGCGACACCGCCCTCGGACTCCTCCCCCTCGCCCGGCTCCCAGCGGCCCGCGAGGCCGAGCTCGAACCCCGCAGGCAGGGCGCGGAGGTCGGCGGGCGCGTCGGACCAGCGACAGACGACGCTGCTGCGCTCACTCTGCAAGCGGACCTCGTACCGACGAGTGCCCGCCGCGAAGCGGGTACACCGCGCACGGACGAGGCCCCTGGCGATGACCGGTCCGGTCGGGGGTACCCCGCTGACCAGGCGATCGCCCGCTCGCTCGGTCGCCGTGGGCGCCCGCAACAGGAGCGCCGCGATGTCCTCGATGTCGGCGACGGCGAGCGCAGCAAGCTCCTCCTCGGTGAACACCCCGAGCTCCGCGACCGGCGCGCCGGTGTGGTCCGGATGCCCGAGCGCCCACGCTCGGATCTCCGGCTCGCGAGGCTCCTCCACCCGCGCGGGCGGGGCCTCCTCCGGGCGGCGTCCGGCTGGCCGACGATCGCTGCGGCCCGGGCGCTCCTCCTGGTTCTGCTCCTCGGCCGGCCGCTCCTCGCGGTTCCTCTCCCCACGCTGCCGGTCATCACGCGGGCGCGCCTCCTCCTGCGCCGGGCGGTCCTCCCGGTTGCGCTCGTTGCGGTTGGCGCCGCGCTCGGGCCGTCGATCACGACGCTCCTCCCGCGGGCGCTCCCCCCCGGCGTCCGGCTCACGCGGCCCCTCTTCCCGGTTGCTCTCCTCCCGCAGTGCGCGCACCGACTCGCGGATCTCCGCGGTGACCGCGGGCTCCACCCGCACGGGCGGCGCCGGAGCGAGCAACGGCTGCTGCGAGGCAACGTCCTCCGGCAGGAGCCGCGCGCGGGGGGAACGCAGGAGCTCACCCGACCCGATGGTCTCCCGCAGCGCCTTCACGCCCTGATGGAGGACCTCCGCGCGCTCCAGGCGCTCCGCTTCGTCGAGCGTGTCGATACCGGAGAGCAGCGCACTGAACATCTCGAAGCGGGCGCCATGGTCGGCGTCCGCGGCCCCACTCGCCGTCCAGCGCGTGAGCAGCAGTTCGAGGTGGCCTGAGGATCGGAGAGCACCCTCGGAGCGAAGCAACCAGCCGAGGGTGCGATCGAGCACATCGAGCGCAGCGTGGACGGGTGCGCCCACAACGGAATCGGTAGACATGAAATACCTGCTGCGTCAGCGGTAGAGCACCGCGTTGATAGTGACGCTGCGTGTTCCCTTCGGAGTCTCAAATCGAACCGAATCGCCCACCTTGCGCCCGAGCAGAGCCCGGGCGATGGGGGAGGAATAGGAGATTTGCCCCTCGCGCACATTGGCCTCTTCCAAACCGACGATCCGGTAGACGAACTTCTCTTCCGTATCTTCGTCTTCGAGCTGGACGGTGGTGCCGAACACCACGATGTCCGATGGCGTCATCTTCGAGACGTCCACCACTTCGGAGAGCGCGAGCCGGTACTCCAGCTCACGCACGCGGCCCTCGATGTGGGCCTGCCTCTCCTTGGCATCCTCGAACTCTGCATTCTCGCTGATGTCGCCGTGCTCTCTGGCCTCTTCAATGTCGCGCACCACCTGCGGACGCAGCACCTCGCGGTGGTGTTTGAACTCGGCCAGCATTTTCTGGTAGCCAGCCGGGGTCATGGGAATTCGTTCACTCATCCGTTTGACCTAACACACCCGCCCCGGGTCGGGCCCCCGAAATGCCGCCCGCCGCGGGGAATGACGCCACGACACGCCCTGTCAGCCGCTTTCCGTCCAGCGCATCGTTGCGTGCGAGGGACTGGTGGGAGCTGGCGTCCACCAGGGTTTCGGCGCGGGGATCCACGAGCGTCCACCCTCCGGTGGGCTCGGGCAGGAACGCACGTGGGCCGACCGAGAGCGCATGCACGGTGGCCGACAGGTCCCCTCCGAGCGCCGTCAACGTGGCCGCGAACGCAGACTCCAGACCGGTCGCCCCGGGGACCGCGCGCTCGAATTCAAGCTCCTTCTCCTCGGGGGCACGGGGCGCATGGTCGGCGGAGACCACCACGAGGCGCTGTCGCACTGCGTCGACCAGGGCCTCCCGATCCTCGACCGAGCGGAGCGGCGGATGCAACCGCACCCGCGTGTCGTACGGATGATGCCCGGCGCCCTCGACGACGTGTTCATCGAGCAGGAGGCTCCGCGCAGCGACGTACCCGCTCACGGGGAGCCCCTCGGCAGCCGAGCGGCGCAACATGTCCACGCCCACACGGGAGCTGATCGGCCCGACCACGACGCGCGCGCCCGTGGCGCGCACCAGCGCGATGATCCGCGCCAAGCCGATCTCCTCGTTGGCGACCGGGTTGCCTCGAAGCCCGAGAACGCTCGCGAACGGGCTGTCGTGCACGACCCCCAGCGCGTCGAGCATGGGGTCGGCGGGGCGGAGCCACAGCCGCAGGGAAAAATGCCGCGCGTACTCCATGGCGTTTCGAAGGATCACGGTGTCGGCTGTCACGAGCCCGCCGTCCGAGACCCCGGGGATCGAGAACCGCGAGAGCAGTCCAAGCTCGCTGAGCGCCTGTCCGGCGAGCCCTCGCGTCATCGCTGGCGTCGGCCACACCCGAACGCCCCCGGGCAGCGTGCGGCGCAGATCGGCGAGGTGCTCCGGCTGATCCGGAACGGGGTCGACGCACGGCCTCGTGACCAGATCGGCGAAACCACCGGCCAGCGCGGCGTTTCCGAGGCTCGTGGGGGTCTCGCGCACGGGAAAGCCCGGAAAGCCGGGGTCGCACCCGAGGTCCACGAACGAGGGCACCAGGACCATCCCGGTGCCGTCGGTGCACCCCTCGGCAGCGCCGAAGCCGAGATCCACGGCGCGCGGGGCTTTTTCTCCCCACACCCGCACATTTTCAATCCGCGGCATGCAGCGCTCCAGCGCCCGGCGAGTCACTGCCGAGCAGCAGGTAGAGCAGCGCCATCCGGACGGCGATGCCATTGGTGACCTGATCGAGGATCACGCTCTGCGCGGAGTCGGCGACGTCGGCGCCAATCTCCACCCCCCGGTTGATCGGCCCGGGGTGCATGACCATCACGTCCGGGCCCGCCATCCGCAGCCGCGCCAGATCCAGACCGTAGAACGTCGCATACTCCCGAGCACTGGGCAACACCCCCCGCCCCAGCCGCTCGTGCTGGATCCGCAGGAGCATGATGACGTCGGCATCGCGCACCACCTCGTCGATGGTGTGGCGCATCTCGACCGGAAGCCCACTGAGCTCGGCGCGGCACATCGTCCCCGGCCCGGCGACGATGACGCGAGCGCCCATCGTCGTCAGCCCCCAGATGTTGGACCGGGCGACCCGCGAGTGCTGGACGTCGCCCACGATCGCGACGGTGCGGCCCTCGAGCGACCCGAACTTGTCCCGGATGGTGAGCATGTCCAGGAGGCCTTGCGAGGGATGCTCGTGGATGCCGTCGCCCGCGTTGAGCACGCGCCACGGAAAGTTCCGCGCGAGGAGGTGCGGTGCGCCCGCGCACGCGTGGCGGACCACGACTGCGTCGGGCTGCATCGCGTAGATGGTGCGGGCCGTGTCCATCAACGTTTCGCCCTTGGTCGTGGACGACGTGTTGACGTTGAACGACAGCGTGTCGGCCGAGAGGCGCTTCGCCGCGAGCTCGAAACTGGTCTTCGTACGTGTCGAGTTCTCGAAGAACAGCGTGACCACCAGGCGCCCGCGGAGCGGGGGGACCTTCTTGACCTTGCGACGCCCGACCTCTCGCATCTGCTCGGCGGTGTCGAGGATCTCGGTGATGGTCTCGCGCGGCATGCCCCGCAGCTGGAGGAGGTCTTTTCCGATCATGCGATCCGGACCTCGTCGGTCGCCCAGTCGACCGTGACCCGATCACAGAGCAGGGTATCCACCTTCATGCCCACGAAATCGGGCTGGATCGGGAGCTCCCGATGCCCGCGGTCCACGAGCACGCACAGCCGGATCCACGCCGGGCGCCCGAAATCGTGAAGCTCCCCCAACGCCGCGCGCACCGTGCGACCGGTGAACAGCACGTCGTCCACCAGCACGACCCCACAGCCGGAGACCTCGAATGGCAGGTCGGTGTCGCCGAGCAGCGGCTTCTCGAGGCCCGTGTACAGGTCGTCGCGGTAGAGCGTGATGTCGAGATCCCCCCGGGCAGGCGCCGGGAACCCGGCAGCCACGAGCCGTGCTCGAAGCCGTTCCGCCAGCTCCACGCCCCCGGTGCGGATGCCGACCAGCGCGACGGGCGCCCTGCTCGACGCGACGCAAGCGCACAGCGCCTCCGCGAGCCGGTCGATAGCCGCCGCCATCCCGACCCGATCCGCCACGACGGTCATCTCTTCGTGGCCTTCTTGGCGTTCGGCTCCGCCGCATAGGCGACCTTGAACTTGACCCTCCGCCCGTTCTCGAACGGCAGGTACACGTCCACGTACCAGTCACAGTCGACGACCTTGGTCTCGCCCACGTCTTCGTAGAAGGTGCACTGCTCCGGAGTCAGGTAGTCTCCCACGGTGCGAAGCCGCATCTGGTCCTTGAGTTCGATGTGCGCCTTGGCCTCGTCGTACGCCGACCAGGTGAGCACCGCAGAGCCGACGACGTCCTGCATCTTGTACTCATCGATGTAGTAGGGGCCGAAGTAGTAGCACCAGCCCGCTCCCGCCGCAGCGGCGAGGATCAACACGACGGTCAAGAACTTCATCCAGGAGCCTCGGATTCTGCGAGTCTACCATTGTCGACCGCCAGAGGAGTCCTCGCCCCGCACAGGCGAAGCCGAAAACCGGGGGGTGGGTCCGCTCCCGGATCGCGATGCGGACCCCATCGGGTCGAAGCGCGAGACGGCGCGATCACCGGCTTGTCAAAAAAACTCGGGGACCACGATGTCCACTGGTCCCATCACCTGCGCCTGACACGCCAGGCGGTCGCCGCGCGCCGCCGCCTCGGCCCCCAGCACCAACTCCTCCATGCTGCCACGCCGTGAGAGCCCCTTCCCGGCCCCACGAACCTCTATGCGGCAGGTGCCGCAGGAGCAGTTTCCCCCACAGTACGACCGCAGGTCGACACCGGCGGCGTTGGCGACCTCCAGCACCGTGGCTCCGCGGGAGGCGCGGACCCCTTTCCCGCCGATCGTGATCTGCACCGGCTCCCGCGGGTCGGAGACGGTCGGGCGCTCCCGTGGCGTGAACGGCGGGGCTCCGCCGCCTCGGAGCACCCGCTCCACCACGCCGCCGCCAGCCCGGCTCACGGCCCGAAGTCCGAACCGCAGCGCACGGAACGGGAGGGCGCGGAGCGGAGTGGAGGCAGCCATGACAGGGAGTCTCGCCAGCCACGACCGGTTCGGCAAGCGTTGCCGGGCGCTCAGCGCAGGCACGGTATGAGAACAGACCAATCCGTGGTGATTGCGCAGGGGGATCGGGCAAAGGCGCAGAAGGGCGCGCGACACCGGCTCCGCCCGTTTACAGTACTGGAGTGCGCCAGATCCCTCTCGCCGTTGCGATCTCCCTCGGTGTCCACGCGGGGACGGCGTGGATGTGCTGGAACGTCGTCGCAAGCACCGATGAGAGCACGTTGTTCGTACGCATCGTCGATGTGGTCGGGAGCGACGACGAGACCAGTGTTCAGGCCGACACCGCGGCCGAGGCGCAGGCCCCGAAGGCGAGCGACGGGCGGGTGGCCGGCCTGAATGAAATGCGCGGAGAAGCTGCGAATGCCCTGGCGAACCGGCGCAGGGAGATGGCGAGGGCCCGGCGACAGGCGGCCCATGATGCGCGGCAGGTGACCCGCCTGGAGAGCGAGGTTGCGGGGGCGGAGGTGGGGATCGATCGGGAACAGGACACGCTTCGTACGCGTCGGGGGCAGCTGCGTGAGGCCGAGGCGCCCTTCGAGGACGCCGTGGAGCAGGTGGACAGGGCCAAAGCCGACGAAGCGCGGGCGAGGACGGAGGCGGAGGTCGCTCGAGCGCGGGCCGACGAGGCGCAGTCAGCGCCCCAGGCAACAGCGGAGCCGAGGCGCAGGCACGGCCTGGGGCATCCAACCGCCCAACCGGCCGAGCAGGTCCCGGAGGCGCCGGCGGACGCGGTCGTGAACGCCCAGCGAGCCCGAGCCGACGCTGCTGATCGACAAGCAGAGTCGGCCGCGGCTCGCACCGACATGGCGCGACAGCAGGCGGCGGCCGCCGCGCTCGTGCTCACCCCCCGGAAGGCGGCAGCAGAGGCGAGCGAGCGGCTGGTGGCGAACGCGGTCGAGGCCCGGGAGCGGGCTGCGACCCACCTCGCCGAAGCGCGAGAGGCCCTGGCGACCTCGCTGGCACGCGTCGCCGCAGCAGAGCGCCAGCTACGGGAAGCCGAGGTGGCCGCGAAGCCGGATCCGGCTGTCTGGGTGAAGCTGCCTGCTGCTCCGCCGTTGCCGCAGGCGAGCGTCGGACCGCAGGCGAGCGTCGAACCGCACCCGACCCTGGCCGACAGCGGCGGACCTGCGCGCTCGCCCGCGCCGGGTCCGAGGCCACCAGACCCGGCGCCCGCCGTCGTGGACACCCCCCTCACCTTCATCCGCACCGCAGGCGACGCCTCCGGTGCCTGGGATCCGATGGCGCGGTTCATCGGCACCGCCCAGATCGTGGCCCCGTTCACGAGCCGCGCCCCCACGAGCGTCACACCCATCGACTCTCACCTGCCCCGGGCCCCCTCGCCCTCCGACGCGTCGGCCTCGAGCGCCTGCGCCGGTGTCGCTCCCCTCGCGCCCCTGCGCTCCGATGGACCGGCCTTCGATGGGTTCGTGCTCACCCTGTTCGACGACGAGCCCGAAAAGCCGAGCTCGTACCGTCCCGCCACCCCGGGCGAAAGGAAGGCGACCGCCGACGCCAGTCCCCGCGAACCCGTGGAGCCCAGCAAGGAGCCCGACGAGCCGATGCTCACCCCTCCAGACCCGGACGCCACCGTCTCCGTGCTCCCCGACACCGTCCTGGAGGGCGCTGTCACGGCGTTTTCCGTGAGTGGCCATCCGCTCGCAGCCTGGATGAACGGCATCGACGAGGCGCTTCGCCGCGGATGGGACTACCCCCTGGAGGCTCGCGCGCTAGGCGTCGACGGCACGGTGGACGTGCAGTTCACCGTGCTCGCCTCGGGTCGGGTCACGGACGTGGTGGTCACCCGCGCCGATGCACCGCCGGAGCTGGTGAACGCTGCCACAGGCTCCGTGCCCGCGCGGGTGAAGCCCCCGCCGCTCGGCTGGGGTGACGTCCAGATCCGGTACACCTACCGGTACCGGCTCGCAGCCGGGAGCTGAACCCCGGCCCGTGTTGTCACGGCTGCTGGCACCCCCTTGTCGCTGAGTGCTTACCTACTTTACAGTGTCGTCGTGATGGATCCCGAGCTCCCCCCCGACCCCGCACCGCGCAGTCGCGTGAAGTCCGGGCTGTGGGTCGCGCTCTTCCTGATGCTGTCCGTGGGGGCGCACATTGCGCTCGCCCCCGTGGCCGACAGCTGGGTGCGTGAGTGGGAGTCCGGCTTGTACAGCCTGCCCACCGGAGTGCAGGTGGTCGACGCAGACAGCCTCGACACGCCCTCGATGGACAGCCTTCGGAAGATCGCCGCGGACAACACGATCGTGCGGGACCAGAACACCCCGGATGCCGAGAAGCCGCCCGACCCCGAACCGCCGAAGCCGCCCGACGGCCAGATCGTGGAGACCCCGGCCCCCGAGCAGGAGAAGATCCCGCTCAAGGCGGACTACCTGGCGGAGCACAACAACGCGGTCGCCGAGGAGACACGCACCGAGAGATACAAGATCAACCCGGAAGTCCTGTCGAACATGTACTCGGACGAGTCCAAGTACGCGCTCGAGGATGCACCGGACGTGGGCGCGACGAAGAAGTCGAGCGGCGCGACAGTCGGCAGCCTGCAGCAGGACCCGGGGGTCGGTGACAGCGGTGCGCCGCGCTCGCCGCTCCCCAGCCAGTGGCAGCTGACGAACAAGGCGGGGCTCGAGGATCCCACGATGGCCAGCTCAGGGCTGCAGTCGCTCTCGGGCGCCCCGCAGAACGACCTGCTGAAGGAGCGCGTCGGCGATGCCGTGTCGCTCAACACGATCGAGCTCATCGGCGCGCAATACCTCAACCGGATCCGTCGCCAGGTGAACTTCTACTGGAGCCAGAACATCGACAACCTGCCTCCCTCGGTCCGGCTCTCGGCCCCGGTGTACGAGACCGACGTGAAGGTCACGCTCGACGGGAACGGCGCCCTCGACAACATCATCATCAGCCGCGACTCCGGCAACGGCCCGGTGGACGAGTGCGTGGTGAACGCCTTCAAGATCGCCGGCCCCTTCCCGAACCCACCTGCAGAGCTCATCGCCAAGGATGGGCGGGTCTACCTGCCGGACTTCGACTTCACCGTGAACGTCGGCCACGCGCAGATGCAGTACCAGGGTGTGGACCCGCGCGCCGGCGTGCAATTCCCGGGGATCATGAAGGCGCCGCGGTGATCGGGGGCTGCTTGCAGCCCCCTACCCCGTCAGCTCCACCGCCAACCTCAACGCCGCGACCATGCTGTCCGCGCGCGCCGTCCCGGTCCCGACCAGAGCGTCTGCTGTTCCGTGATCCACGCTCGTCCGCACGATCGGGAGGCCGAGCGTCCAGTTCACCGAGCGCCCGAAATCCCCGCGTTTGAGCGGCGCCAACCCCTGGTCGTGGTACATCGCGATCACCATGTCGCTGGCCGATGCGTCGGCGAACGCCGTCTCGGCGCTCACCGGCCCGCGGGCGTCGACGCCTTGCGCCCGGGCCAGGCCGATCGCAGGGCCGATCACCTCGATCTCCTCGCGCCCGAGCACCCCGCCGTCCCCTGCGTGCGGGTTGAGCCCGCACACGAGCAGCCTCGGCCTCGCCACGCCGCGTTGCAGCCGGAGCGCCTGGTCCGCCGTTCGAAGCGTGTGGAGCACGAGATCGACCGTGACAGCCTCCGCCACCTCCCGCAGCGGCAGGTGCACGGTCACCAGGGCAACGCGAAACTCTCCGCCTACAAAGGCCATCACCGGGCGGGTCACGCCGCACAGCTCCGCCAGGAACTCCGTGTGCCCGTGATGCAGGAAGCCCCGGGCGGCGAGCCGGCCCTTGTGGATCGGGCCGGTCACGAGCGCCCGCGCCTCGCCAGAACGACATGCAGCCACCGCGACCCGGATCGCGCGCACCTCCACCGGCTCCGACCCCGCCGGTGGCTCCATCACCCGCAGGCCGACGCCCGGCGCGATCCCGCCGACGATCCGCACGCCAGGCGCGTACCGCCTCACCGCGTCGACATCCCCGATCATCACGGCGTCCAGCCCGGTCTCCTGCAACCCCCGGACGGCGACCTCCGGCCCGATGCCGAGCGCGTCGCCCGGCGTGACGACCAGCGGGCCGTGATCCGTCAGAGCAGGATCCGGATCGCTGCAGCCCGCTTTGCCTGCTGGTACCAGCGCTCTTCCTCATCCGCCATGCGGCTCTGGAATACAGCCTCCTCCAGCTTCGGGCGCATCGACTCGAAGTCGGCGTCGCCAGCAGTCCGCTCCGCAACCTTCAACAGGAAGATGCCCTGCTCCGTCTCCACCGGGGTACTCACGGCCCCCGTGGCGGTCTTCTGCACGGCAGTATCGAGTGGCCCGACCAACTCGCCCGGCTTGAAGGTGCCCATCTCGCCGCCTGCCGCGCCGAACGGCCCCTCGTCATATTGCTTGGACAATGCGGCAAAGTCGCCAACGACAGCCTCGCCTGCCACCTTTGCCGCCCTGGCGCGCACCGCAGCCCGCGCCGCATCGTCACCCCCCACCGGCCAGGAGAGGAAGATCGCCTGGACGTGCGCGGTCTGCGGAGAGTCCTGCGTCATGCGGATGAACGCGTCCTTGAGCTCGTCCTCGGTGATGTTGATGCGCGGCCGGAGCACGGACTGCGCAAACTTCATCTCCTGCAGGCCCTTGCTGAGCTCGGCGCGGTACGCCGCCCAGGTCATCTCCTTCTCGACCTCGGCGCGGAGCTGGTCGCGATCGAGCCCGTTGCGCTGGGCGATGTCGTCGATGTTCCGGTCGACGTCCTGGTCGGTGACCTCGATCTTGAGGCGAAGGACCTCCTGCGAGACCAGCCGTTGCTGCAGGATGCGGTCGACCACCTCGCGCTCGGCCTTCGCCCGGGCGGCCACGGGGTCCGGGCTCGCGGCGACCTGCTCGTTGATGTACGTGTCGAACGCGTAGAGCTCGGAGAGCAGGACGACGTCGTCATTGACGACGGCAACGACGCGATCGACCAGCACCCCAGACGTGGGCGAGGGCCTGGGAGGCAGCACCACGGTGGTGTCAGCCGCCCCCGATGGTTCGGCGAGTGCCGGCCCTGCGAGCGCGAGCCCGAGGACGAGCCACCCGACTCGGGACGGAGTGCTCAGCACGATCCCCTACTTGCCGCCAGGCGCAGCCGGGAGCGGGCGGCCGGGCATGGGGCGCCCGCCTGCGGCACCGGGGCCAGGCAGCACGGGGCGGGGACCGCCGGGGGTGAGCGGCTGGGGCATCGCGCCAGGAGGCACCCCGCCCGCGGCGTCGGGCGGGGCGAGCTCGCCAGCGCCTTCGTCGAGGTCGTCGCCTTCACCCATGCCGGGCGCGAACGGCCGGTGCTGGCTCTTGACCTCGATGGCGCCGAGCTTGGCCTCGTCGATGTCGATCTTGGCGTTGGTCTTGAGCGCGTCCACGTAGGCCTTGTAGGCATCCTCCTGCTTGGCGTTCTTGGCCTTGCGGAGCACCGTCCCCTTCATCTGCTGGAAGGTACGCTCGAGCTGCTCGCGCTTGGCGGCGACGAGGAGCACGTTGTAGCCGTCGTCGGTCTTGAACACGTCGGAGACCTTGCCCACCTCGACCGTGAACGCCTTGTCCACGACCGCCTGGTCGAGCCCGGGCTTGCCGTCCTTCGACACGAACCCGACGTCGCCGCCACGGTGCTTGTAGGGATCCTCGGAGAACTTGGAGGCGAGGTCCTTGAAGCTGTCCGGGTTCTTCTCCACCTGGCCACGGATGTCCTCGGCCTGCTTCTTGGCCTGATCCTCGGTCTTGTCCGGGGCGGTCTTGATCAGGATGCGCTTGATCTGAACCTTCTCGGGCACGATGAACTCGTCCTTGTGCGCATCGTAGTACGCCTGCAGTACCTCGTCGGAGAAGTCGGAGTTCTTGATCTGGTTGAACACGTCCTCGCGAACGAGCGTGTTGACCATGACCTTCTGAACCTTCGGGTCCTTGTCGACACCCTTGCGGATGGCCTCGGCGTAGAGGAGCTTCTCCTCGACGATCGTCTGCAGGACTTCCTTCTTCTCCTCGATCGACAAGGAATCCCCGCTCGCGGGAGTCTTCCGGGCGGCTGCCTGCTCGAACTCCTTCGCGCCGATCTGCACGCCGTTGACCGTGGCGATCACCTCGCCGATGTCTTCGGAAGCTGCCGTCGAAGCGGCAGGCTTGGCGGTACCGCCGCCGTCACAACCAGCCACGGGACCAAGGAGAGCCAGGAGAACCAGAGAACCAGCAAATGAGCGCATGAAGACTCCAACGCCGCGGGGCCTATTCCAACCCGGGGAGCAGGGCAACCGCGAGGGCCGCCAAGGCGCGTCGCGTGACCGCTTTTGACGTTGCGGGGGCAGGCTCCTAGGTCGTCGGAGTTGGCGGAGCGCCGACCATCGCGCGGTCGTACACCGCGAAGAGCGCCTCGAGGTGGGTATCGAAGGTGGGCGGGGGGCGGATCGTGGGCGGAAGCGGCCGGCGCAGCACCGTCGCGAGCTGGTCGACGTCGCCAGGGCGGTAGAGCCAGCCGTCCACGCCGTCCTGCACGAGCTCGGGGATGCCCCCCGTGGCGGGCGCGATCACCGGGCAGCCCACCGCCCGGGCCTCGAGGATCACGAGGGGGGCGTTCTCGGGCCAGATCGAGCCGAGGACCAGCGCACGCGCCGAGCGCAGCAGCCGCAAAACACCCTCGTGATCGAGGGGACCATCGTTCTCGACCTCGAACGCAGGGTCGGGCCCCGGAGGCCCGTGCACCCGGAGTGGCACTGCAACCCCGGAGCGGACCCACGCCGCGCGCACGACGTCCGGCCCCTTGTGGCGCGCCAGCGTGCCCAGGAACACCAGGGGTCCGTCGACCCCGCGCCGGCCGGGTTCGACCGTGACGCCGTGCGGCACCACCGCGACCGAGCCGAACCCCTGGGCCTCGGCCGCCTCGGCGAGCCACCGGCTCGGGGCGACGACGGAGCAGGACCGCGCAAAGGTCGTGAACGCCCGCAGGCGCGCCTCGACCTGACCGGCAGTGAGCGGATCCGGCCTCCCGGCGGTCGTGAGGGCCCGCGCCCGCGATGGGACCCGCTTCCAGATCCTGTGGAGCCGGTCGGGATCGATCACCCGACCCAGCCGCGCCGCCAGCCCGAGGGCGCCGTCCACCCGCGACGAATCCCGCATCCACGCCGATGCACAGCTAGCGCACCCGGGGTTCGGCCCGGTGCAGGCCGCGGTCGCCCGTGGAGGCAGGAGCGTGCCGCCGGCAGGGCACCACCCCCAGGCGTCGTGCAGCGTCCACACGGTCGGTACCCCTGCGCGTGGAAGCGTGAGCGACAGGCCCATCACGTGCTGCACGTGGATCACGTCGGGCCGGAAGCGCCGTCGCAACCCCTCGAAGATCCTGTCGATCCCGGCGTCACCGCCCGCGTGCCTCGACTCCCGGCCCGGCAGGTTGTTCACGACGCGGGTGAGCCCGTCCTCCTCGACGACCGCGTACATGGGCAGGGCCGGGTTGATGGTAGGGGCGAACGTGTGCACCACGTGCCCCTTGCGCCGCAGCGCATCGGACAACCGGGCTGCGTACTGCTCGGTGCCTGCGTTCTCGCGGGGCGGAAAGCCGTGGACGACCTGCAACACCCGCACCGGCGCGCTCAGAGCTCGTCCGCCCCGACTCGCACCCACTGCCTGCCGTCTCGCCGCCAGACCCGAACGCCGCCCGGAACGACGTCTCGCCCGAATCGCAGCTGCACCGGCTCGCCGTCGATCGTTCCGGACGCATGCACGCGTGTTCCGAGACCCTCCCTCGACCATCGCAGCCCGAGGCGGCCGACGATCGGCGCCGCCAGCGCGTGGACCTCCACCCGCACGATCCAGCTCGACGCCCAGAACGCCCACAGCATCGCCACGAGGACGAGGATCCCGGCCAGCTCGCTGCTCGCGATCGTGTCGTCCACGTAGATCACGCGTCCGGCCCCCCGAGAACGATCTCCATGCCCTCACGTGCAAGCTCCACCAGTGGCGCGCTCGCAGTGGACCAGTGCTCGGCGAGGATGTCCAGATCCGTGTCCGTCGCGTCCGGCGCGTGATGGAACAGGAGCAGCTTCCTCACGCCCGCGGCCTTGCACAGGGCGTAGGCGTACTCCGGGTAGCTGTGCCCCCACGTCATCTTCTCGAGGTACTCGTTCAGGGAGAACATCGTGTCGAAGATGACGATGTCGGCGTCCCGGCACAACTCGACGAGCTGGAGCTCGCGCCCGACCGGCTCCTGCCCGCCCGCGAGGCCTTCACCGGGGCGGGAGAGCGGCGCCGTGTCGGTGATGTAGACGAGCGAGTGACCGCCCCGCTCGATGCGATACGCGCAGGAGCCGCCGGGGTGGTTGAGGGCGGCGGCCTTGAGCTCCCACGGCCCGCACGAGAACGAGTTGCCCGGGCGCACCGCCGCGAACTGAACCTTCGCGGGAACCTCCGACATACGCACGGGGTGGAAGATCCCGTTGAGGAACCTCGCGATCCGATCGCGCGTGCCGTCCGGGTTGAACGCCGGAGCCGTGACCGTGATCTCAAAGGAGGGTGCGAACACGGGCGCGAAAAATGGAAAACCAAAAAGGTGATCCATGTGAAAGTGCGTGAAGACGATGTGCAGCTCACGCTGCGCACGGCCAAACAGCGTCGGCCCGAGCTTCCTGGCACCGGTGCCACAGTCAAAAACAACGGTAGGAAGCCCACTTGCCGTTACTTCTATACATGACGTGTTCCCGCCATACTTCGCTGTCTCCGTCCCCGGGACGGGGAACGAACCCCGAACGCCCCAAAGGCGGACTGTCATTGCGCTCGCTGCGGCAGTCATGCGCTCATGTACCCCGTCTGCGGGAGCATGCGTGGTTGGGGATGGGGGTGCGCGGTACAGGATTCGAACCTGTGGCCTTCAGCTCCGGAGGCTGACGCTCTATCCAGCTGAGCTAACCGCGCGCTCGGCGTGATTATCGGGGCAAGCGCCTGACTGCAACACCCCGGGCGCAGGTCCGGCGATTCGGGGGGCCCCGGGATCGGGGTTCCGTGGGGATCGGGCGCTCCCGCTTCTTTTCAAATCTTCGGAATTGTTGATTGTTGTCTGTCTGGGGGGCGGACCTGTCTGTCTGGGGGGCGGGGCCCCCCAGGCCCCCCGGGGCCGGACGGCAAACGGAGCTTTCGGCGGAGTACCGCCGAAAACTCCGTTTGCCTGCGGATTGGCCTTGGCCGGAGTACCGGCCTGCGGCGCAATCCGCCGGCCCGCAGGTCGAGATCGGACGCGGGGGGGGGCGAACGCTCACCGGCCCTGTCTGTCTGGGGGGCGGAGCCCCCCAGGCCCCCCGGGGCCGGACGGCAAACGGAGCTTTCCGCGGAGTACCGCCGAAAACTCCGTTTGCCTGCGGATTGGCCTTGGCCGGAGTACCGGCCTGCGGCGCAATCCGCCGGCCCGCAGGTTGAGATCGGACGCGGGGGGGGGGCCCGCACACCGGTCTGGTTTCCGGGCGATGATCAGACCGTGATCGGCCCGTCCAGCCGTCCCTCCACGAATTGGCGGACCACGGGATCGTCGGTGTGCCGGAACTCCTCGGGCGTGCCGTACAACCTCACGCGGCCCTCGTAGAGCATCGCGACGTGATCGGCGATCCGGAAGGTCGCCGCCATGTCGTGGCTGATGACGAGCGAGGTGATGCCCGGGTTCCTGTCCTGGGTGCCGCGGATCAGGTTGTCGATCTGCGCGGTCATGATGGGGTCGAGGCCGGTGGTGGGCTCGTCGTACAGGAGGAACTCCGGGTCGCGTACGAGCGCACGGGCGAGCCCTACGCGCTTTCGCATCCCGCCCGAGAGCTCGGACACCCCCTTGGCGCCCACACCGGTCAGCCCGACTGCGCCGAGCATCTCCTCGACACGCGCCTTGATCTCGGGCTCCCGCATCTTGCGCTGGCCCGCCGCGGTCTTGAACCCGTGTTCACGCAGCGGGAAGGCGACGTTCTCGTAGACGTCCATCGAATCGAACAGCGCCGCGTGCTGGAACACCATGCCGAACCGGAACCGCACCTGCCGGAGCGCTCGCGGGCCGAGCGTCGCGAGGTCGTCGTCTCCCACGCGGATGGTCCCGGCATCCGGTCGCAGGAGCCCCATCACGTGCTTGAGCAGCACGCTCTTGCCGGTGCCGGATCGGCCGATCACCACGGTGATGTGCCCCCGCGGCACCTCCAGGTCCACGCCGTCCAGCACCACCTGGGTGCCGAACGACTTCTTGATCCCCTGGACGTGGATCCCAGGCGCAGCGGCGACCTCGTCCGTCGCGCGCATCAGCCCACGCTCAAGGGCGCCAGGATGCGCGTGAGGAAGTAGTCGCCGGTGAGGATCAGCACGCCTGCGACCACCACCGCGGTCGTGGTCGCCCGGCCGACGCCCTCGGCCCCGCCGCGGGTCGTGAACCCCTGGTAGCAGCCCACGGAGGCGAGGATGAAGCCGAACACCGCGGCCTTGATGCACCCGCCGACGATGTCGTCTGCGTCGACGTACCACCAGATGCGGTCCCAGAACCCGCCTTCGGGCACCCGCAGTTGCTTCACGGCGACGTACCAGCACCCGGCGAGCCCGATCAGGTTGAAGATCATGTTGAGCGCGGGGACCATGATCACGGCAGCCAGCAGACGGGGTGCCACGAGGTACTGCAGCGGGTCGATGGCCATGCTCTCCAGCGCGTCGATCTGCTCGGTCACCCGCATGGTGCCGAGCTCTGCAGCCATGGAGCTTCCCACCCGACCGTTGACCATGAGCGCCGTGAGCACGGGCGAGAGCTCGCGCGTGAGCGAGAGCGCCACAATCCCGCCGATCAGCCCGTTGGCGCCGAATTGCGAGAAGCCGATCTCCGCCTGGATCGCGAACACCATGCCGGTGAACAACCCGGTGATGATCACGATGGTGAGCGACTGCACCCCGACAAAATGCATGTGCTTGAGCAGGAGGCGCGTGCGGTAGGGGGGGAGCAGACCCGAGACCCCGGCTCGACCGACGAACTGGAGGTACCCCCCAAACGCCTCGACCCAGGCGATGATCGAGTGTCCAAGGGCGCTGACGGGGTTCATGCCCGCGAGGTCTATCCGGCCCCTGCACGGGTGCACTCCGCGGGCCGGTCGCTCCGACTCGGATCCCAGGCCCACGCGACCGACGTTGCGACAGGCCTGTCGAGAGCGCCGGTGCAGGTCAGGTGCAGCCCGTCGCCCCCGCCGGGCCAGAGCCAGCCCGCGCGGCTATAGTGCGGCCATGTCCGGCACCCTCGCAGATCCAATCGCTCCGACCCCAATTGTCCAACTCCCGCGTCGGGTGTTCGACGGATTCGGCTTCTCCTCGCGCTCCGTCTCCATGTTTGCATGCCCGAGGAGCGCCGACGAGGTCGAGCACGTGATGAAGCAGGCGGCCGCCGAGGGCTTCACTGTCGCCTTGCGCGGGAGCGGTCGCAGCTATGGCGACGCCGCGATGAACGGTGGGAACCTCGTCATCGACATGACGGGCATGCGCCGCGTGCTGGCCTGGGACCCGGCGACAGGCCTCATCGACGTAGAGCCCGGCGTCACGATCGAAGACCTGTGGCGCCTGTGCCTGCGCGACGGGTGGTGGCCCGCGGTGGTCCCCGGCACGATGTTCCCGACGATCGGCGGCTGCGCCGCCATGAACATCCACGGGAAGAACCATTTTGCGCTCGGCGGCACGGGCGACCACATCGTCGAGTGCGACTTCCTCACCCCAGCCGGCGAGCACCTGCTGCTCTCCCGGACGGAGAACTCCGACTTCTTCCACGCCGCGATCTCCGGATTCGGCATGCTCGGCACGTTCACCCGCATCCGCCTCCAGCTCAAACGCATCGAGAGCGGACGGCTCTCCGTGGAGCAGATCCCCGTCCGGAACTTCGACGAGCAGTTCGCCTACTTCGAGGAGCACCGCACCGACAGCGACTACCTCGTGAGCTGGGTGGACTGCATCGCCTCGGGCTCCGGGCTCGGTCGGGGACAGATCCACCGCGGAAAGTACCTGCATGCGAGCGACGACCCGGAGGGTGTCGCCCTGCTGGAGCCGAGCAAGCAGGATCTGCCCGGTACGATCCTCGGTGTCCCGCGGGGACTGGTCGGCAGCCTGCTGGGGTTGTTCAACTTCAACCTCGGCATGAAGCTGGTGAACTTCGGCAAGTACTACGCAGGCGTGCTCTCGCCCCGTGCCCCCTACAAGCAGGCGCACGTCGCGTTCCACTTCCTGCTCGACTACGTCCCGACGTGGCGCTCGGCCTACCAGCCGGGCGGGTTCATCCAGTACCAGCCGTTCATCCCGAAGGAGACGGCAAAGCAGGCGTTCACCGACATCTTCCGGCTCAACCAGGCGCGTGGCATCGTGAGCTACCTCGGCGTGATCAAGCGGTACCGGCCCGACAACTTCCTCCTCTCGCACGCGCTCGACGGCTACTCCATCGCGATGGACTTTCCGGTGACAGCCTCCAACCGCGCCGAACTGTGGAAGATGTGCCACGAGATGAACGAGATCGTGCTGGCGGCCGGGGGCAGGTTCTACCCAGCAAAGGACTCGGTGCTGCGACCGCAGGACTTCCAGCGCGCCTGGGGTCAGCAGCGGATCTCCGCGTTCCGTGCGCTGCGAAACCGCGCTGATCCCAACCGGGTGCTGCGTACCGAGTGGGCCACGCGCGTGGGCGTCGACCCGACAGAGGGCAGCTAGAACGTGCCCGCCGTCGTCATCTCAGTGCCGATCGAGGCAAACTGCCAGGCTCCCCGCTGGTCGGGCGATGGGACCCAGCTCGTCTACGAGACGAACGACCACGTCAAGAAGAACGTGGACCTGTACGTGTACTCGCCGTCCAGCCGCAGCTCCCGCCGCGTCGTGATCCCCGGCTCGTCGTCGGGGAGCTCCAGCGTGACAGCGGGGTTCTCCACCTCCGGGAGCGAGCGCGTCGCTCACGAAGCCAGCTTCGCGCCCGGCCAGAACCGGTTCGTGTACAGCGCCTCGGGCTCGACGGGGGACTACGACCTCTACCTCGACACCGGCACGCGCCTTGCGTCCGCCGCCGGCGCGGATGGGAACCCGGCGTGGTCGCCCGACGGACGGCACATCGCCTTCACCTCTGCCCGCACCGGCCAGGGCGACCTCTACCTGCTCGATGCCGCGACGCTCGACTCCGCGCCCCTCAAGCTCACGGGAGACCCCACGGCGAGCGAGGTCTACGCCGCCTGGTCACCCGACAGCAGCAGCGTCGTGTTCGTGGGGCACACGCCGAAGGGCGACAACCTCTACCTCCTCGACAACCTGCAGTTCCCCGCACCGCGCGCGCTCACGGCCTGGCCCCACGTCCAGACCCGCCCCACGTTCAGCCCGGACGGCAAGCACATCGCGTTCTACTCGGACCACGTCACCCCGGACCGGTTCGATCTCTACGTGATGTCGCCGGGCGGTACCCCCACGCTGGTCGCGAGTGACGTGGTGATGAACGCGCGCGGCCCGACCTGGACGCCCGATGGCCAGGCCATCGTGTACGTCCAGCACGATCCCGACCACTTCGACCCCGTGCGCGAGGCGCCCTGGGCCGACCCGACGAAGGTCACCACGCTCAACACGGGCACCGTGGGCAACGGCGACCTCGACGTGGTGCGGAAGACCGACGGCTCGCTCTGGCTCGCCGTCGCCGCCCAGGGCCTCGCCGGCGTGGCGAACCAGCAGCGGGACTACATGAAGGTGTACGTCATCGCGCTGCCGTAGGGGCGCCGGATCAGACCCCGCCGGTCGCGCCGGTGTCCGTGGCGCCGGTGTCCGTAGCGCCCGTGTCGGTGGTCGAGGTGTCCTTGCCCCCGGTGTCCGAAGTGTCGGTGCCGCCGGTGTCGGAGGTGTCGTGGCCGCCGGTGTCCGCACCGGTGTCATCGCCGCTCCCCGAGTCGGTCTGGACCATCGGCATGTCGATGACCATCGCGAATGACCCGTTCTCGTCCGTCAGCGCAGTGCCGAGCACGAGGTCGGTCGCCGCATCGTGCACCTCGACCATCGCGTAGGGCGAAACGCCGGCTGCGCTCTGAACGACGCCGTGGAGCGGAGTCCCCTCGACGAGCAGGACCGAGGGGTCGCCCGCGATTGGCAGATCCACGCGGGTGGCAGCCGCGCCGCTGCTGGTGGGAGGAGTGCACAGGAGCACGAAGTCAGTGGTCGGGAGGTCCTCGATCGTGTAGTTCCCGGACTCGTCGGTGGTGGCGGTGTACACGTACCCGGACCACCCCACCTGCGTGGCGGTGACCGAGACGCCCGCGGCCAGCCCGCCCCCGTCCGGGAGGTTCACGACGCCCTCGAGCGTGTTCACGCCGCGAAGGGCGATGATGCCGACGTCGGTCGACCCGATGGTCACGTTGACCGGCACGGCCACCGGCGAGTAGGGCGCAAGGTAGGCCGGGAGGATCTCGGCGGTGAACTGACCGGGAATCAGCCGGGCGACAAAGCTCCCGTTGGTGTCGGTCGTGGTCTCGACCTCCAGGGTCCCGTCCACGCCGTCGAGCGCCGTGGAGGTGAGCCGGATCTCGGCCTCGGCGACCGGGGCGCCGGACTCGCTGGTCACCGTGCCTGTCACCACCGCCGCGGACAAGGTGCCGACGTCGATGTCCAGCGTTCCACCGTCGTCGTTGACGACGAGGTTGCGTCTGGCGGCAGGCAGCACCACGCCCGCGCCCGAGAGCCCCTGCTGGACGGCGAGGCTGTAGGTGCCCGAGCTTGGAGCGCGGACCGAGTACCAGCCCTCGGAGTCGGTGTAGAACACCTGCGACGACGTCACGGGCAGGGGCTGCTGCCGGGTGAGCACGAGCGGGGCTTTCGCCACCGGAACGCCGCCAGCCGTGACCCGGCCGAAGATCGGCGCGCCTTCCGGAAGCTCCTCGCTGAGATCCGTGTCCTGGGCGAAGGTCTGGTGGCCGAGCCCGGTGGCCGGGACGGCGGTCGCGTCGTTGGGCAGGATGAAGAGGTCGTAGCCCGAGTCCGCGGGGATCTGGAAGCTGAAGAGGCCGAGCTCGTCGGTCTGGACGGCGGCGTTCTGCACGCTGTGGGCGAGGCTCACCTCGACGGTGCCGGCGAAGGGCTCGGGTGTCGTGGGCGCCTGGACGGCGCTCCAGGGGTGGGCCACCAACGAGGTGAGCGTCCCGCTCACGGTGACGGTCTGGGCGAGCTCGAGCGCGACGTCACCGTAGCCGCTGGAGCTCGTCGGCACGATCGTGAAGGTCTGGGGGAGGAGCCCGGAGTCCGAGCCCGGGTACACGTGGGCGAGGAGCGTGCCGGGGACCATCTGGGCTTCGGAGTCGGCGGTGGGGCCGAAGCTGCCCTTCATGGACGAGCAGCCCGCGAGGGCGAGGATCAACAGCGCGGAGATCATCACAGCACCTCCAGTTGCCAGCGGTAGGTGATGTCGTCGGAGAGACCGTCGGAGACGACGCAGGTGAGGGTCTGCCCGTCGAGGTTCGGGTCGTAGGGGAGCTTGACCTGGCTCCCCTGGATGGTGCCCTCGTTCGCGACCGGCGTGGCGGTCCCCACGTAGCCATCGCTGGAGAGGGTCCAGATGAAGCTCACCGTGTCGTCGTCGTCCACAACGACCACGAAGGCGTTCTGCGACGTGGCAGTGAGGAGCGCAGCGGTGTCGGGATCAGGGCTCACGGATTTCTTCTGGGGGGAAGGATGGGGATCGGCCCAGGGCACTGGGACCACGTAGAAGCAGCCGGAGAGGGGGAGGAGGGCGAGCACACCCACCATGATGCAAGCGAGGTGCCAGACCCTCGACGATGTACGCAGCGTCGATCTCATCGACGGATCTCCAGGCCCCGGCGAGGCGGCGGGGTGAGCCGCCCGCGACAACACTGTCGTGGCGCACCAGTACGCGAGAGCCCGGCGGTCACAGGTCCACCGAAACGGGCACGATCACCGTGTTGCCCCCGTTGCACTGCCCATTGCGGCAGGGCATCGCGGTGAACGTCTTGTCTCCGCAGGTGAACACGACCTCGGTGTCCGGGCTGGGATCGGCGAGATCGAACGCCCGCGCGGCGCCGTACCTCAACCCGCCCACCGTGAACGTGCAATCCGCCGGGATGTCGCGGTTGATCAACACGTTCACCGGGCGCCGCTTCGGGTCGGCCGTGAGCTGGACCTCCTGCCCGGGCGTGGCGTCGAAGTCCGCCACCCAGTCCTCCGCGTTGCGGTACTTCAGCGTGACGGTGTGGTGGCCCACAGGGACCGGGAGCGGCGAGAGCTTCGAGGCCACCCAGTCGGCGCTCGGGCCGGTGCGGGTCTTGCCGATCAGCTTGCCATCGAGCCAGACGTCGGCGCCGGTGACCGAGATGACGATCAAGGACGCGCTCACAGGAGCGACGGGGGTGGAGGGAGGCGCAGACACGGGCGTGACCGAGGCGGTCGGTTCGGTCACCCGCCGGGGGGCGAGCGGCAGCGAGATCGTGCGTGTGGGGTGCCCGGCAGTCGGCGCAGGTTCGACGGGGGAGACCGGGGGCGAGACCACGTCGACCCGCGCGGCCGTGGGGAGCGCGCTCCCGGATGCCGCAGCGAGCTGCGCGGCTGCGGGCGTGTTCGGACCGGGGAGCTCGATCGGCGAGGAGGCCCGCAGCCACCACACCCCGAGCGCCCCGACGAGCCCGAGCGTGCAGGCCAGCAGCGCGACCCACTTGCGGGGCGCCTGGTCCCGGGATGCCGGCTGGTGGAGCGCCTGGATGAGAGCGAGCACCTCCGCGTTGTTCTCGTCGAGCGCGAGCAGCCGATTGAACAACTGCAGCGCCCCGAGATGGTCTCCCGCGTCGAGCCGCTGCCTGCCCTTGCGGAGCAGCACGGGCTCGAGGTGCTGCCGTAGCTGCAGGGCACACCCCTCCGGGTTGAGCAGGTAGTTCGCCACCTGCAGGCTCGGGTGGTCGAGCGTGAGCTCCACCTCGGTGAGCGAGGCCAGCAGCGCGACGCGCGTCTCTTCTGCGTCCGCGAACCTGTCTTCCGGCCGACTCTGGAGCAGCTTGTCCACCACGGCGGCGAACCCCGGCGAGGCCGAAGGCGCGAGCTCCAGCACGTCCGGACGGTTCCCGTCGATGATGTTCTTCAGGATGACGCTGGCGTTTCCGCCGCTGTAAGGCACGTGACCGGTCACGGCGTGGAACAGCACCGTGCCCAGGCTGAAGAGGTCGCTCCGCCCGTCCAGCGGTTGATCCTGGGCCTGCTGCGGGCTCATGTACGCGGGCGAGCCGAGGAGCGAACCGTCCAGCGTGATCGACCCCTCGTCGAGCACCCGGGCCACTCCGAAGTCCATCAGCTTGACCTTGCCGTCGCGCCGGACCATCACGTTCTCGGGCTTGATGTCGCGGTGGATCACGTGGGCCGTGTGCGCAAAGCCGAGCGCTCCGCACAGCTCCATCCCGATCACCGCGGCGATCTCCGAGGGCAACGTGCCATGCTCCTGAAGGAGCCCCAGCAGCGTGACGCCATCGACCAGCTCGGTGACGATGTAGCAGTCGCCCGCGGCTTTTCCGGAGTAGTCGAGGATGGAGACGATGTTCTGGTGGGACAGCCGACCGACGGCCCGCGCCTCGCGGTTGAACCGCTCGCGGTAGCGCGGCGAGGCCGACAGGTGCGGGTGAAGGATCTTGATCGCGACGTCGTTCCCGATCGCGAGGTGGCGCCCCCGATACACGGTCGCAGTAGCCCCTTCGCCGAGCTTTTGTAGGACCTCATATTTGTCGATGACGCTTCCGATCACAGTCTTTCACCCCTCTGGGGCGCATATGCATATAGCTTAGCCCAGTGCGCAGGGGATCCGCACTCCTCGCGATACGGCGATAAGGCGCCTCCGATGTTGGCTTGGCTTGTCGCACTCGCGTATTCGGCGGAGCCCGGCGCTCCGGATGCGCCCGAGCCCGTGGTCGTGCCATCGACCGAGCCCGCGGTCGTGCCATCGACCGAGCCCCCGACCCAGCCGGGGCTCATGCCCGAAGGCGCTGCCACGCCGGAACAACCGCTCCCCATGCCGCCCCCGGCAACCGGCTCCTTCGCGAGCCGTCGCATCGACGCCGCGGTTGCGCTCTACCTCGCGGGCGAGACCACCCAGGCACGCCGCCTCCTGCAGGCTGTGCTCGTCGACAGCGACACGCTCACCGCGAAGGACAGGCAGGATGCGTACGCCTGGCTCGGCGACATCCAGTACGCGGAGCAGGGGCTCGCGGCGGCGACGTCCGTGCTCGCGACGCTCCTCGCAGAGAACCCCGACTACGCCATGGACCCGCTCCTGCATCCGCCGGAGTTCTGCGATGCGTTCGAGCACCTCCGCTCGGAGGTCCGGACAGCGCCCCTGGCCCGGCCGAAGAACCCCTACCCCTGGCAGCTCGGCATCCCGTTCGGCGTCGGGTACTTCGTCGAGGGCAAGCCCATCCCCGGCGTCGTGTTCGGCACGCTGCAGGTCGGCGGGATCGTCACCAGCATCGTGACGCGGGTCGAGATGGCCCAGAGGGTGGATGACAAGAAGACCGGGGAGAGCGCGATCGAGCACGGCAGCCAGGAGGAGAAGCAGTTCATCACGCTGCGCGCGCTGAACGTGGCGAGCGCTTGTACCGGCTGGGCGGCCTGGGGCATCCCCTTCGTCGTCGAGAGCGCGCGGTGGAGCGTGTCCCGACGAGGGCCCGAGGTGACAACCGTGGAGCTCCATGCGAACGGGCTCGCCATCAGCGGCAGATTCTAGTACGGTGCGCACTCATCGATAGGACCTCCATGATTGTCGCGCTCTCCCTCCTCGGCTGTGGCAAGCCCGCTGTCGACGACTCCGCCACCACCGCCGGCCCCACCTACTACGCCGACGTCCGGCCCATCCTCGACCGCACCTGCGCACGTTGCCACAACGCGGAGGGCATCGCGACCTCCTTCGACGATCCGGCGGTCGTGCAGGGGCTCGCGGCCACGATGAAGGCCTACACACAGAGCGGGTACATGCCTCCCCCCGCGCCCGCCGCCGACTGTCGCGACTACCAGTCGTCGGACCGGTTCACCCTCTCCGACGCCGACAAACAGACGCTCTCCGACTGGTCGGACGCGGGCGCCCCGCTGGGAGACGTCGCCGCCAGCGACCGGGACACCACGCTGGAGGATCTCGACCACTACGATGTCGAGCTCTGGGCCTCCCAACCCTACACGCCGAGCTTCACCCCGGGCAACGTAAACGATTACCGTTGTTTCCTCCTCGATCTGGACAACCCTGCCCCCGAGTGGATCACCGCGCTGCAAGCCGAGGTGGACAACACCCGGATCGTGCACCACGTCGTGCTCTTCCTGCCCGACGGCGTCGAGGACCTCTATGCGAACGGCGTCGAGCCACACGACGGGTTCTCGTGCAGCGGCCTCGGGCAGGGCAACTGGAGCACGCTCGGCGCGTGGGCCCCTGGCGCGAACCCCACGGTCCTGCCCGAAGGGATCGGGATCCCCCTGCCCGCGCAGGCCCAGGTCATCCTGCAGATGCACTACTACAACAGCTTCGACGGTGCGGATCACGAGACCGACCAGTCCGGGTACGGGCTGCAGCTCACCGACTCGGTCGACCGGGAGGCGAGCAACCTCGCCGCCGGGCCCACCAGCTTCACTATCCCGGCCGGCGATCCGGCGTACACCACGAAGAAGAACTACCGGTGGGACCAGGACTCCGAGGTGCTCGCTGTGTGGCCCCACATGCACCTGCTCGGCAGCGGCTTCGAGGAGTCCATCACGCACGCCGACGGCTCCGAGGAGTGCCTGATGCGCATGGACGCCTGGGACTTCCACAACCAGGTGACCGCGAACTTCCTCGCCCCCGCCGAGCTTGCGCCCGGTGACCACCTGCACGTCCAGTGCACCTACGACAACAGCGCGGACAACCCCAACCAGGTGAACGATCCGCCCCAGGACGTCCGCTTCGGCGAAGGTACCACCGACGAGATGTGTTTTGGCTTCACCCTGGTGGCCGGCACATGAGCGAGGAGCGGACCGCGGAGCACCTCCAGGCGATCTTCGACGGCGCGACAGCGTGGGACACGATCTCCCGGCGTCGGCTCGCGCACCGGTTGGCAGGGATCGAAGCCGACGCCGACCTCGAGGTGAACCAGTTTCGCGCGGTGCAGCAGGCCATCCGGGAGAGCCCCGCGCTCGCTGCGGCCCTGGAGGCGGGCGGGTTCCACGACCTCGCCGGGCGCGAGACCCGCCGCGTAGACCCCGAGACCGGCGCGCTGATCCAGGCGTTCAACCGGCTGATCGAATCGCGCTGGAAGCCGTGAGCGCCTGATCCGGGCGCCTACCGCGCGGTATCCGGATAGTTCCAGACCGGGGTGTATGTGATCGGGATCGTGAAGGCTCCCGGCGCACCGTCCGGGTACTCCTGCACGAAGTCGCTCCCGTCGGTCGAGATCGTCACCTCTGTGGAGGCCTCCACCCCCTCCTCGCACCCACCCTGCACGCAGCCGCAGATCGACAGGGTGAGCACGAAGGGCGAGCCGGGCGCCACCGTGCCCAGCACGGCGGGCAGTAGATCGTGGGAGTAGCCCTCGACACAGATTCCGGAGTCGTCGAACGCCGCGAGCCGGAGCGGCACGTCGCTTTCGCCGGTGTTCGTCAAGGTGACCGCGATGGGGTTGAATCCCTCCTCTGGCCGGCGCTGGGCGAAATCGATCTCCCCGAAGGCCACGGGCTCTGGAGAGATCGTGAAACTCTCGGAGCCGGACGCACAAGCGCCGAGCAGGATCCACAAAAGACCACCTCACGGCTGGAACATACCCCATCCCCGGCGACAGGGTACACTGATCGCATGCTGCTCGCCCTGCTCGTCGCCTGCACCGGGCACGCTGACTCGGTCGCCCCTCCAACGCCCCGGGTCTCGTTCCTGAGCCCCGCGGAGGGCCGGAGCGGCGAGTGCCACACTGTGTACGTCTGGATCGCCGTCACGGACTTCCTGCTGTCGCCGCCGGCAAAGCAGGTCGTGGACGAGCCGGAGGGCTACCTGCATCTCACCTGGACCGACGGCACGACGAGCGGAACGCTCGACACGACCGACACGACCCGCGAGGTGGAGGTCAACGTCGCCTCCGGAACCCTCACCATCACAGCAGACCTGCTCTTTCCGGACGGGTCGCCGGTGAGTGACACGTTCCCCGACTTCGTCCCCGCGAGCGTTCACGTCGAGTGCATCTACCCCGAGGAGTGAACGCTACACTCGCGGCCGGACAATCTGCTCCGTCACGTCCTTCCCGCCGCGCAAGTTCGTGTACAGGCACATGAGCGAGTAGATCGGACCGAACGGGAAGCCCCACCAGCCCAGCAGCAGCGTGAGCAGCGTGTACGGCAGGCCCTTCACGAGCCCGCTCTCGCCGACCTTGATCAGGTGCACCTCCGACGCCCGTTTGAACGTGATCACGAGCAGGGAGATGGTGTACTGGAACACCACGAGCTTTCCACCCGCGCGCACCTGGGCGATCACCTGCGCGTCGGACATGCCTTCGGCACCCACGATCTCGGCCATTCTCGAACCTCTGCCGAGAGCCTACCATGCCGAACGCCGCAGACCGGATGCGCCCCGCAGGCGGGAGCTACCGCAGCCCCGGCACCGGCCTCGTGGCGCAGAGGGCGTGGATCTCGCCGCGGATCCGGGCGACCCGGTCGACGTTCTCGCGGAATTCCAGGGCATCGGCGATGAGGTCGGCCACGCGGATCGCATCCGCCGTGAGGCAGCCCCGCGTGGTCATCGCCGGCGTGCCGAGCCGGATGCCGCTGGTCACGAACGGGCTGCGCTTCTCGTTGGGGACCGTGTTCTTGTTCACGGTGATGCCCGCGCGCCCGAGGACCTCCTCGGCGTCCTTCCCCGAGTAGGGCTTGTCGGAGAGATCGAGGAGCATCAGGTGGTTGTCGGTGCCGCCGCTCACGAGCGAGAACCCGCGCTCCTGGAGCCGCGTGGCCATCGCCTGCGCGTTGTCGAGAACCTGCTGCTGGTAGGTCTTGAACTCGGGCCGCAGCGCCTCGCCGAACGCGACGGCCTTGGCCGCGATGACGTGCATGAGCGGCCCGCCCTGGCTGCCGGGGAACACCGCGCTGTTCAGCGCCTTCATGTGGACGTTCCGGGCCATGGCGATGCCGCCGCGTGGCCCGCGCAGGGTCTTGTGCGTGGTCGTCGTCACGAAGTCGCAGTGCGGGACCGGCGAAGGGTGCAGGCCGACCGCGACGAGCCCCGCGACATGCGCGATGTCCGCGAGCAGGAGCGCTCCGACCTCGTCCGCAATGGCCCGGAACGCTGCAAAGTCCCAAAGCCGTGGGTAGGCGCTCGCGCCGGTGACGATGATCGTGGGCCGCTCGCGCATCGCGGTCTCCCGAACCACGTTCATGTCGATGCGGCCAGAGTGGTCGACGCGGTAGTGCACCGCCTTGTACAGCTTGCCGGACGAGTTCGCGGGCGACCCATGGGTCAGGTGCCCACCGTTCGAGAGGTCGAGCCCCATCAGCACGTCCCCCGGCTTCAGGCAGGCGAAGTACACCGCCGAGTTCGCCTGTGCGCCCGAGTGGGGCTGGACGTTGACGCCGTCGGCGCCGAACAACTGCAGCGCGCGATCCCTCGCGATGTCCTCGACCTGGTCCACGATCACGCAGCCACCGTAGTAGCGCTTGCCGGGCAGCCCCTCGGCGTACTTGTTCGTCAACACCGACCCGGCGGCCGCCATGACGGCGGCGGAGGCGTAGTTCTCCGAGGCGATCAGCTCCAGATCGTCCCGCTGCCGCGCTTCTTCGGCACAGATCAGGTTCCAGATCGCGGGGTCTTGCGCTTCGATGGGGTTCAATGCTGCTCCCGGGGAGGGTCAAAGAGTGCAATCCGACGGGCGTGGCGCCCGCCCTCGAAGCGGGCGTTCACGAAGGCATCGACGATGGCGAGCGCGAGCCCCACCCCGACAACCCGCTCCCCGAGGCAGAGCACGTTCGCGTCGTTGTGCAGGCGGGTGGCGGCTGCCGAGAACGTGTCTGCGCACACCGCCGCGCGCACGCCGGGCACGCGGTTCGCGGCCATCGCCATCCCCTGCCCGGTCCCGCAGATCAGGATGCCGAGGCCCTCACCGGCGCTCACCTTCGCCGCAACCTGGCGAGCGAATTCCGGGTAGTCGCACGATGCCGTGGTGTTGGTGCCGAGGTCGATCACCTCGTGCTGATTCGCGAGGAGATGCTGGACCACGGGCGCCTTGAGGCCGAGCCCCGCGTGGTCGTTCGCTACGAAGAACCTGGCCATCCGAGCTCCTGGGGTTTCAGCCGACGAACCGCTTGAAGACCAGCGTCGCGTTCGTGCCGCCGAACCCGAACGCGTTGGACACCGCCGCACGGGCCTGCAGCCTGCGCGCGACGTTCGGCACGTAGTCGAGGTCGCACGCGGGATCGGGGTTCTGCAGGTTCGCCGTGGGAGGCAGCACGCCGTGGTACAGCGCGAGCGCAGAGGCGATGGCCTCCACCCCACCCGCAGCGCCGAGCATGTGCCCCGTCACGCTCTTGGTGCTCGACACCGCGAGCTTGCGCGCGTGGTCCCCGAAGACGGCCTTGATGGCCTCGGTCTCCGTGGCGTCGTTCATCGGCGTGCTCGTGCCGTGCGCGTTCACGTAGTCGATGTCCTCGGGGTTGAGCTGCGCGCTCTTCAAGGCGCCACGCATCGCCCGGGCGGCGCCGGCGCCACCGGGCGGCGGGGCGGTCTCGTGCCATGCGTCGTTCGAGTGCGCGTAGCCCACGATCTCCGCATAGATCGTCGCCCCGCGGGCCCGGGCGTGCTCCAGCTCCTCCACCGCGACGATGCCGGCTCCCTCCCCCATCACGAACCCGTCCCGCTCGGCGTCGAACGGCCGGGAAGCCGTCTCGGGATCGTCGTTCCGTTTCGAGAGCGCCTTCATCACCATGAAGCCAGCCACGCCGAGCGCGGTGATCGCGCCCTCGGAGCCGCCAGCGAGGCAGACGTCGCAGTCGTCGTAGCGGATCGCCCGGAAGGCTTCGCCGATCGAATGGTTCCCCGTCGCGCACGCGGTGGCCACGCACAGGCTGGGGCCCTGGGCGCCCATCTCGATCGCCAGGTGACCGCCCGCGAGGTTCGAGAGCGCGCGGGGGATGAAGAACGGAGAGAGACCCTTGTAGCCCCGCTCACGGAAGGCCTCGGCGCCGGCGACGATCTCGTTCAGGCCGCCGATGCCGGTGCCGATGAACATGCCGAAGCGCGGATTTCCATCGGCAAAGGGCGTGAAGCCCGCGTGCCCGAACGCCTCGCGCGCGGCCACCATCGCGTACTGCGCGAAGAGATCGAGACGCTTGAGCATCTTTCGATCGATCAACGCCTCGGCGTCGAAGCCCTTGACCTCCGCAGCAATCTGGACGGGGAAGCCGGACGCGTCGAAACGCGAGACCCGGCGGACCCCGGACCGCGCAGAAACCATCGCCTCCCACGTGGAGGCGACGTTGTTTCCGCAGGGAGTGACCGCTCCGAGGCCGGTGATGACAACCCGGCGCACGGGAAAGCCTACGGGGCTTTGTTGGAGATGTAGTCGATCGCGTCCTGAACGGTCGAGATCTTCTCGGCGTCCTCGTCCGGGATCTGGATCGAGAATTCCTTCTCGATCTGCATCACCAGCTCGACGATGTCGAGCGAGTCGGCACCGAGGTCGTCGATGAACGACGCGGCAGGCACGACCTCCGTGGCGTTCACGCCGAGTGAGTCGGCGATGAGGTCTTTGACGCGACGTACGGTCTCTTCGTTGGCCATCGAGATGCTCCTAAACAACGCTCGCCGGGTATCCGGGGAGGCCGCGGTTGGCCATAAGGAGTTGACCGGTTCTGAATGAAGGGCGATTCAGCCCCGGCGGGCGCTCCCTCACTTCGCAGGGCTCACGACCCCCACCAACCGGCCGCCTACCTGCGCCTTCACCTGCGCCGTCAGGCCCGCCTGGACACACCCGTGCGCGAACCGCAGGGCGCTCGCGACGGCACGTGCGTCGGCCCGGCCGTGCCCGACCACCGCCACCCCGTTCACCCCCAGCAGCAGGGCCCCGCCCACGTTGTCGTAGGTCGTGCGCTGCCGGAACCGCCTCCAGGCCCCACTCAGGAGCCACGCCGCGAACCGGTCACTGCTCCGCCGCAGGATCTCCTCCTTCAGGATGCGCGCGACGACCTCCACCGTGCCCTCGACGGTCTTGAGCATGACGTTGCCGACGAACCCGTCGCACACGAGCACGTCGCACTCGCCCCGGAGCGCAGCGAGCGGCTCGATGTTGCCGACGAAGTGCAGGCCATTGGGGAGCCCGGCCTCGCGCGCAGCCATGGTCTCCATGAGCTGCCACGCCTGCTTCACCTGCTCGTTCCCCTTTCCGCGCTCCTCCCCGTTCGCCAGCAGCGCAACGCGGGGCCGGTCGATGTGGAGCACGGCCCGGGCGTACGCATCCCCGAGCACCGCGAACTGGGCGAGCACATCCGCCTTGCAGTCCACGTTCGCCCCGAGATCGAGCAGCACCAGTTGCCCGCCGTCCCTGCGCGGCACGACCGTCGCGAGCGGCGGACGGGTCACTCCGGGGACAGGTCCGAGCACGTGGAGCGCACAGGCCATGGCCGCCCCCGAGTGCCCGCAGGTGACTGCGGCTTCAGCCTGCCCGTCCCGGACCAGCTCGAAGATCTTGCGGATCGAGCTGTCGGGCTTGCGACGCAGGGGCGTGGTCGCAGGCTCGTCCATCTCGACGACCTCGGGCGAATGGACCACGGTCAGGCCGTGGGGCACCCTGCCGCGCAGCCGCTCGCCGTTCCCCACCAACACCACGGGCACGCCCTGACGGTGCGCCAGCAGCGCTCCCGCCAGGATCTCGTCCGGCGCGCGATCTCCGCCAAACGCATCGAGCGCGATCACGTGTCGGAGCTACTCGACGGTCGGGGTTTCCAGGTTGTCCGGAAAGATCTTCTTGCCGCGGTAGGTGCCGCAGCCGCTGCACACGTGGTGACGCAGCTTGGTGTTTCCGCAGGACGGGCACACTTCAGTGGCGTGCGTGGCGTTCAGGTGGTCGTGCGAACGACGCATACCGATGACGCTGCGGGAGGAACGCTTCTTGGGAACGGGCATGAGAGACTCCGAAAGGGGGGCGGACTAACTGACTGCAGGCTTCCAGCCAGCCAGCGCGGCAAACGGGGACATGGAGGCCTCGCCAGCAGTACCGGCGAGCGCGCGCCACCGGGCCTCACAGGCGCTATCCGCCTGCGGGTCATCCGGAAAGGCGTCGGCGCAACGCCATCGCACGGGGCGCTCGACCTCGAGCGACTCCACGACGACCGAGGCGAGATCGAGCGTGACGCCGTCGTACTCGGAGGCGTCCTCCACCGGCGCAGGAAGCTCAGGGGGGAGCGCCGGGCCCGTGGCGTCGTCTTCCTCGCCGCGCTCGGCCACCGCCGTGATCGGCGAATAGACGCAGGCGACGGCCGGATGCAGGTGCAGCGGGACGATCGCCGTGCAGCGATCGCAGGGAACCTGGGCGACGAGGTCCAACTGCCCGGTCACCACGAGGTGGACGCCGGATCGCAGGATGCGCAGGTGGCCGGACACGCTGTCGGCGCCGAACGCCTCGAGCACGGCCGATCTGGCCCACGCACCCACGGGAACGTCCAACCCGGAGGAGGGCACGCTGTCGAGAGGGATGAGCGGGAGCGGCACGGAGTCCTGCCGGGAAAAAGGGCAGCGGCGGTTAGCGCCGGGGCGCCGCGCTGTCAAGTCGAGCTTGATCGCGAGCACCCGCCGAGCCCCGGGCTGCAGGCGTTCACCGGGGCCGGGTCCTGCTCGCTGGGGGGGGGGCGGCTCGGGACGAACCGCGTGCCGCCGGCGGGGTCCGGGGAACGCCGCACGGGCTCCGCGCGGGCCTCCGTCCGTTCCGGGCTCTGGACACTCGCGCCCCCGGCGCATAGCCATCGGCGCGAGCGGAGCCCTGATGCCCATCTACGAATACGCCTGCCCGGACTGCGGGCACAAGTTCGACGAGATCCAGAAGTTCTCGGACGACCCGATCACCGTCTGCCCCAAGTGCGCGAAGCAGAACGTGAAGAAGCTGATCAGCCAGACCTCGTTCATCCTGAAGGGAGGCGGCTGGTACAAGGACCACTACGGGCTCAAGCCGGGAGGGGCCGAGGGCAAGAGCACGTCGGAGTCCTCGAGCGCCGAGAGCTCCACCCCCGCACCCGCCGCGCCCGCCGCAGCCGCCCCGGCGCCAGCCGCCGCACCGAGCACCCCGGCGCCCAGCGCGCCGTCCGGCTCGTCGTCGAGCAGCTCATGACCGCCCGCGTACTCGACGGCAAGGCCGTCGCCGCCGAGATCACCGAGGCCCTGCGTCCCCAGATCGCGGCCCTCACGGCAGCGGGTCACCCCCCGGGCCTCGCGGTCATCCTCGTGGGGGACGACCCCGCGAGCGCCGTCTACGTGCGATTGAAGAGCCAGCGGGCCCACGACCTCGGCATGGCCCACCGCCAGATCTCGCTGCCCGCGACGACCAGCGAAGCTGAGCTCCTCGCCCTCGTCGACGAACTGAACGCCGACCCCGCGATCGACGGGATCCTGGTGCAGGTGCCTCTGCCCCGGGGGATCGACAAGGATCGGGTGCTCGACCGCGTGCTGCCCTCGAAGGACGTCGACGGCTTCCACCCGGTCAACACCGGGCGCCTGTGGCAACGCCGGGCCGCCTTTGTGCCCTGCACCCCCGCGGGCGTCATCGAGCTCCTCAAGAGGACAGGCGTCGACCTGCGCGGCATGGACGCCGTCGTGATCGGGCGCTCCAACATCGTCGGAAAGCCGATGGTGGCGCTGCTCGAGCAGATGGACTGCACCGTCACGCTCGCCCACAGCCGCACGAGGAACCTCCCCGAGGTGGTCGGGCGCGCCGACGTCGTGATCGCGGCGGTCGGCGTCCTGGAGATGGTGAAGGGCGCCTGGATCAAGCCCGGCGCCATCGTCATCGACGTGGGCGTGAACCGGCGCCCGGACGGCAAGCTCGGCGGTGACGTCGAGTACGGCCCGGCCGCCGAGCGGGCGAGCTGGATCACGCCGGTTCCCGGCGGGGTCGGGCCGATGACCATCGCCATGCTCATGACCAACACGGTCCGCGCCGCCACCCAGCGGGGCTGACCCCGCCCAACCGGTGGGGTGTCCCGCGAGGGGCGTCTGCCGCAGGCGGTTATCCGGGCCCTCGCGTCCGCGGGTATGCTCTGGACGCGCCGTTCGACCTGACAGGAGACCGTCTTGCACACCCCCCGCCTGGTTCGCTCCCTGCTCCTCGTCGTCAGCGTCCTGGCCCTGCGCCCTGCGCCGGCTCACTGCGCCGAGCCTGCGGGCCCGGACGGGGAGACGACGCCCACGGGCACCCAGCAGCAGAAGACGACCTCCCAGCTGCTGACCGACCTCGGCGGTGACAACAAGGCCAACCGCCTCTACGCCGCGCGGGCGCTCAAACAGCAGCTCACGCACGCCCAGCACGTCGTCGACCATGCCAAAGAAGGCTCCCTGCAACGGGACGAGGCGCTCGCCAACCTGGACGAGCTGGAGCAGCGCCTCCCCGAGGCGTGCGAGATCGCGTTGGACTCGCCGAACTCGGTGGCCCCCGCCGCGGAGATGCTCGCGATGCTCAACGTGGCCTCGGCGCTCCCTCACATCGAGCAGGTCGCCCAGACGGAAACGCGAAAGCATGTGTTGAAGAGGCTGAGCGTGGCGAGGGCCAAGCTCCTGGTGGGGCAGAGCAAGCTGATCCAGATGATCAACGGGTCGGGGTCGGGCGAGCTGCCCCCGCCAGTCGAGCCGTGAACCCGGCGCTGGCGCTGTTCACGAGCTGCCTCATCAGCGGCATCCTCGTTCCGCTGCCCGAGGACATCCCCCTGCTGCTGGCGGGTCTGGCTGTCGCCCGCGGGGATCTCTCGCTCCCCATGGCGGTCCTCGCGGGTGGGTTCGGCACGCTCGGCCGCGACGTCGTCGTGTTCGGGGCGGGACGGCTCGCCGGGCCGCGCCTGCGCGCGTTCGTGGAGCGGCGACCGCGGATCGCCCGCACCATCGGGCACCTGGAGGCGCGTACACCCCGGCAGCGCGAGGGCATCGTGTTCCTCACCCGGTTCGCGGTCGGGGCTCGGGCCCCGCTGTTCTTCGTGACCGGGCTGCTCGACGTGGCGGTGGGGCGGTTCCTCGCGCTCGACCTCGCGGGCATGATGATCACGTTGCCAGGGTGCTTGTGGGCCGGCTACCGACACGGCGAGGAGGCCGTGTCCCTGCTCCAACACGTGCTGGAACACCAGCGGCCCGCGCTGCTCACGCTCGCAGTGGGTGCAGGGATCGGGTGGCTCGCACGCGGGTGGCGGAAAAGACGTGCGAAGGCCGCGCAGTAGCGGTCAGGGTCCAGCCCCACCTGCCAGGCACTCCGGCGAGCGAGGCCGGCCCCCGCCGGGATAGACCCCGGCCCATGCCTTTTGCCATCGTCGTCGCCCGCCACGGTGGGCCAGAGGTCCTGGAGCGGCGCGAGGTCGCGCCGGTCGAGCCCGGCCCCGGCGAGGTCCGCGTGCGGGTCACCCACGTTGCGCTGAACCACCTCGACACCTGGGTCCGCCGCGGGGTGCCCGGTCACGACTTCGGGTTGCCGCGCATCCCGGGCAGCGACGTCGCCGGGGTGATCGACACGGAGACCGGCCCCACGCCCGTCGTTCTCCACCCGAGCTGGGGGTGTGGTCACTGTCCCGCCTGCCTCGCCGGTCGGCAGAACCGCTGCCCCACGTTCGCGCTGCGCGGTGAGAGCACCGATGGTGGCATGCGCAGCGAGCTCTCGGTCCCGGCCTGGCAGTGCCTACCCCTGCCTGCGGGCCTCACCCCTGCGGAGGGCGCGGCGTTGCCCCTCACGCTGCTCACGGCCTGGCACATGCTGGTCGTGCGCGCACGGCTCCAACGCGGCGAGCGCGTGCTGATCCAGGCGGGCGCGAGCGGGGTGGGGACGATGGCGATCCAGATCGCGAAGCTCTGGGGGTGCGACGTGCACGCCACCGCAAGTTCACCCGAGCGGCGGGACCGGCTCCCCGCGATGGGCGTGACCGCCTGGGACTACGCGGCGGTCGGTGGCCGCGGCGGGGCACGCGATTTTGACGTGGTGGTCGAGACGGTGGGCGTGCAGACCTGGGAGGGCAGCCTGCGGGCGCTCAAGTGGGGCGGGCGCCTGGTGATCTGTGGGACGACGAGCGGCGCCACCGCCGGAGTGGACGCGAAGGTCAACCTGCGCGCCCTGTTCTTCAAGCAGCTCGACCTGCTCGGTTCGACCATGGGAACGAGCGCCGACATGGTCGCCGCCTGGTCCGAGGTGCTGGCCGGGCGGATCCGGCCCGTCGTCCATGCGATCCTGCCCCTCTCCCGACTGGCGGAGGGCCACGCGATGCTGGAGAACCGGGAGGCGTTCGGCAAGATCGTCATCGACATGGAGGCAGGCACGTGATCCCCTGGCAACCCGGCTACCACGCAGATGGTGCGCTCCCTCGCTGGACCGACGGCCCGGGGGCGGGTGGCATGTGGAAGGAGTCGCCAGACGACTTCGTCGTGGTCGAGAACCCGCTCGCCGAGCCCACGGGCGAGGGCGAGCACCAGTGGTTCCGCATCGAGAAGGTCGGCCGGACGACGCTGGACGTGGTGGACGCCCTCGCCCGCGCGGCGGGAGTGAGCCCCGACGCCATCGGCTACGCGGGGATGAAGGACCGGTACGCCCGGACCACGCAGGACTTCACCGTGCAGCTCGGAAAACCGATCACCGCGCTGGAGGGGTACACGATCCTGGCGGCCTCCCGCACCCGGAAGCGGCTTCGGGTCGGGCAGCTGGCGGGCAACCGGTTCGAACTGCGCATCCGGAACGGCAGCGCGAGCGTCGCCGCGGAGCGGTGCGCGATGCTCAAGGCCTCGGCGATGCCGAACTACTACGGCGTGCAACGCGTGGGCGGGGAAGCTCCCTTGCAGGGCGAGGCGATCCTGCGCGGCGGCGGGCCGCGGCTCAACTACAACCAGCTCAAGTTCACGCTGTCGGCCTACCAGAGCGTGCTGTTCAACCGGGTGCTCGCGCGCCGCGGCAGGGCCCGGCTCGAGGGCGACCTCCAGGTGGACGGCGTGCCGACCGGTCCGATGTACGGTCCGACGATGGACTGGCCGACCGGCGAGGCCGCAGAGCTCGAACGCGCGGTCCTGGCCGAGGCTCGGCTCCCCGACGATGCCTGGCACCGCTTCCCCAAGCTCACCCAGGGCACCCGCCGGGCGCTTTGGGTGGCCGTGGACCCCCAGGTCGAGGTCATCGACTCCGACAGCTTCTGGGTCCGATTCTCCCTGCCCGCGGGCAGCTACGCCACCGTCCTTCTCGAGGAGATCCTGTGACCACGCGAGTGAAACCTGGGCAGCGGGTGCGCCTCCGAGACCTCGATCCCGCCGAACGGGGCGGCTACGACAGCCGGGAGGACCCGAAGGCCGTCGCCGATCTGGCGCGGGACCTCGAGCGGCTGTGCACCCTGCAGGAAACCCTGATGGCCGAGGGCCAGCGGGGGCTGCTGGTCGTGCTCCAGGCCATGGACGCCGCCGGGAAGGACGGCGTGCTCCGCAAGGTCGCCGGACCGCTCGACTCCCGGGGCGTTTCGGTGTTCAGCTTCAAGGCACCCGCAGGCGAGGAGGCCGGGCATGACTACCTTTGGCGCGTGCATCAGCGGTGCCCGCGCAAGGGCGAGGTCACCTTCTTCAACCGCTCACACTACGAGGATGTGCTTGTGGTGCGGGTCCTCGATCTCGTCCCCAGGGCCCGCTGGTCGGCCCGGTACGCGCACATCAGCGCGTTCGAGCAGATGCTGCACGACGAGGGCACCCAGGTGCTCAAGATCTTCCTGCACATCTCCAAGGAGGAGCAGAAGCAGCGGCTCCAGGAGCGTCTCGACGTGCCGGAGAAGAACTGGAAGTTCGACCCCCGCGATCTGGAGATGCGCGCCCGCTGGGACGCGTTCCAGGAGGCCTACGAGGACGCTTTCGAACGCACGAGCACCGAGGTGGCGCCCTGGCACATCGTGCCCGCCGACCGGAAGTGGGCGCGGGACCTGGCGGTGGCGCGGCTGCTGGTCGAGACGCTGGAGGCGATGAACCCGCGGTATCCGAAACCGAACTATGACCCGAAAAAGATGAAGATCGACCCGTGAGGTCGTACGCATCGGCCGTGACCGCCGAGCTGGGTGACCTCCCCGGCGCGGCCGTCGGGATCGGCCTCTGCGACGCCATGCTCGGGACCACGGAGCTCATTCGCGCCCGCCGCCCGACGTCGCTCGTCTTCGTCGGCACCGCCGGCGCACTCCCGGGATCGGGCGTGCGCATCGGCGACGTGGTGTGCACGCGGGAGGTGCGTCTCGGGGACGCCGCGCTCGCCCTCGGGCTCGGGTACAGCCCCCGACACCCCGGCGCCCTCGCCGGCCGGGCGTGGGGCGGAGTGACGCAGGTGGTTGTGATCACGAACCTCGCCATCACGACCGATCCCGCGCTGGCCGCGCGCTACGCCGAAGCCGCGCAGGTGGAGCACATGGAGGCCTACGGCTTCGCGCTCGCCTGTGAGCGTGCGGGGGTGCCGTGGAGCTGCCTGCTCGGGATCACCAACGAGGTCGGCCCGCACGCCCACGCGCAGTGGCTCGAAAACCGGGCGCGCTGCGAAGCCGCCGCGAGGGCAGCCGCGCGCGAGTGAGCGAACGGGATGATTCAGCGTTCGCCGTCTGCCCTCCTCCGCGATAAACCCCGGGCCGTTCCAAAGAGAGTCCGCGTGAGCAATCCGGCCATCCCTCGTGATCAGGTACATCGTCTCTCCGAAGCCTGCGCCGAAGCAGGCCAGTCGTTCCAGACGATGGCCAAACGCGCCCTCGAGAACCAGTCCCGGGTGGTCCGGTTCTTCAAGAGCAACATCCCCGTGATGGCCGATCAGCCTGGAGAGGTCTCCCTGTACCTGCTCGCGGTCGTGGTCCGGATCTTCGAGCAGAGCGGTGGAAAGCTGGACCGCGCGGCTGCCCGGGAGATCGAGGCCGCCACGGCGAAGGTCCAGGCGGCGGTGAAGTCGGCCAACCTGATCCCCGCCGGCCCCGACTTCGCGGCCCGCGTGCGGACCATCGAAGATCGCGCCCAGCCCCACATCCTCGACGAGGCGCTGCACGCGCTGTTCGAGCGCGAGGATCGCAAGGAGGGCGAGATCGACATGGACGCCGACCAGTCCGCGCTGGTGTTCCTCATGCTGTGGGCCGCCACCGAGGCTCTGGATGCTGCCTGGCGCGCGCCCCGCACCCCGATCTGGGATGCGAAGGGAGAGGCGTGATGGGACTGCGAGACAGGCTCAAGGGTGCCGTCAAGAAGGTGATTGGCGGGGGTGATTCCCGGACGAGCGCCGCGAGGACCATCGTCGGTGTGGGCAAGGACACTCCCGATGGGTACCGCGTCGTCGCCCCCATCGGCGCCATCAAGGAAGGCGGTGCGGGCACCTATGGGCACAGCAACAACCGCGTGGTCGCGGTGTTCCTGAAGGACGGCACGTACTACGCGGTCGACAACGAGTGTCGCCACGAGGACGGTCCCGTGGGCGAGGGCGAGATCACCGGATGCCTCGTGAAGTGCCCGTACCACAACTGGGAATACGACTTCACGACCGGGAGATGCACCACGCAGACGGACTCCCGGCTGGAGACCTACAGCGTCCGGGTGCAGGACGGTTTCATCCAGGTTGGCCCCATGCTCACGCCGGGCACGACGATGCGCGGGGGCGAACACAACGACGGTCTCAAGGTGATCACGCGATGAACGCAGTCATTGGCGCAAGCCTCAAAAACGGACAAGTGCTCAAGGACCTCGCCACCAGCCTCGCGCGGCTGCAGGAGAACGGGAAGGCGCTCGACATCGCGATCGAAGCGCGTTGCGTCCCCTACCTGGGTGACACCGTGGTGGGCTGGACCGACGGCCCCCCGACCAGCACGCTCGCCTGGATGCTCTCGGGCAAGGACCCCCACGGCGATGCCTGGCGACGCTGGACGATCTCCCGCGTGGGGCCCGGACAGTACCAGTTGGGTTGCTTCCCGACCCACTTCCGCAACGCGCAGGACCCGCTGGCCCCGGGCGTGCCCCCGACTTCGAGCAAGTCGAGGTAGATCGACACGGTTTTCGCGAGATGGGTTCAGAACCCCATCTCCTCCGGCTGCCTGTACTTCAGGAGCTTGTGCAGCAGGCGCAGCTCGAGCGGAGCGCGGTACACCCCCGCCTCCCAGCGCAGGCGTCCCAGCGCCTGCAATACCCTGCGAGGCGCCCTCCCCAGGCGGACGTCGGTGTACGTCGGATACCGGGCGTTGAGCACCGTCTCGAACTCCGAGACCCGGCGTATCAGACGCGGAGTGATCCAGGGTGTGAGCGGGTTCCGACGCTGCGCAAAGCTCGACCAGGGCGGGTTCAACCAGTCGTCGAGCGTCTTCGGGAAGGCGAAGCCGCCCGCTGCCGCCGTGTCGAACATCCCGGGCAGCGGGACCGGCGTGTAGAGGTAGAGGATGATCTCGCAGTCGGGGTTCTCCCTCTTCAACGTGCGGATGAGCGAGAACGTGCGCTCCGCCTCCTGCTCGGGATCGCCCGGAGTGCCGAGCACGAAGCTGAACTCCGGGCGGATGCCGTGCCTGCGGGCCAGCCGGTTCAGGCTGCCGATGTCGGCGACACGCAGCCCCCCTTTGTCCATGCGCGCGAGGACCTCGTCGTCACCGCTCTCCGCGCCGTAGAACACCATGCGGAGACCCGACCGCGCCATGGCCTCCCACGTCTCCCCCGAAAACCCGAGCATGGTGTCGATGCGCCCCTCGCCCCACCAGGAGAGGTGCAGGTCCACGATGCCGTCGGCGACCTCGCGCGTGCGCTTCTCCCAGGCGAAGAAGTTGTTGTCGTGCATCTCGATTGCGTCCGCCCGGTACTCACGCGCCAGACGGCGGGCGACGCGAACCACATGCTCGGCGGGGTCTGGCAGCCACCGCCCGGCATACACGTTCACCACGGCGCAAAAGTTGCAAACGTAGGGGCACCCCACGCTGGAGTGATGATTGTAGGTTCGTTCGCCGAGGAACGTCCTCGCCGCATAGCGCTGCATGTCCACGCGTTCGTAGGGAAAGTCAGGGTACGACGACGACGCCACGATCGGGGCGCCCGGGGTGCGCCGCACGTCGGCGCCCTCCCGCCAGGCGATGCCGGGCACCGACGAGAGCCCGCCACCGGAAGCGAGGGCCCTCAGGAGCGCCGGGATGGTCGGCTCGCCCAGGCCGGTCACCACCCCGTCGAGCCAGGACTCGGCGAGACAAGCGTCTGTGTGTATGCCGGGAAAGTACCCGCCCCACCAGATGCGGAGGTGCGGAAACCGCGCCTTCAAGGCCCTGCACACCGGGACTGCCACACGTAGCTGCGGCCCCGGCATCACGGTCACGAACAGCACGGTGTCGGGCAACGCACAGGCCCGGTCCAGGGCGAGCGCCGCCTCGCGGTCCACGTTGTCGTCCACGAGCGTCCAGGTGTGCGGGGCGGGGACCACCCGGGCGAGGGCGAGCAGGGAGAGGGGCAGCCGGCGATGGGATCGCTGCGCGCGAGGGTTGTAGAGCACCACGTTCACGGCACCCTCCGGAACACGCAGAGCGTGTGGTCACCGAGGTGACGCAGGAGGGGCAGCCGGGCGAGCCGGGCGTCCCATGTCCGCAGGCGCGGTCCGCCGGGGCACAGGTCAGGCGGGGGGTGAACCCCGCCCAGCGCCTCCACGTGCTCCAGCGCAAACCCCTTCATGCCCGCCTCGAGCGCCGGCACGGTCCACCACGTCACGCCGACCTGCCCCACGCCGAGCGGGAGGGACGCGCGACGCCGCGTGACCAGGGTCCCGAAGCGCCCCCGCGCGGCGAGCAGGCACGACTCGGCCACCGCGAAGGGACCCATCACCACCAGGAGCGCGGGCGCCCCGGGCCGCAGCCGGCCGTGCAGCCCGGTCGCGAAGTCGGTCAGGTCCGCCACGCAGTTCAGGGCTCCGAAATTGGACAGGGCGCCGTCAAAGAGCCCCGCCACGCTCGCGAGATCCGCCGCACCCGCCTGCACGACATGACCGCCCCGGGACCGCGCCACCGCGCCCATCCCGGCCGAGGGTTCCACGACCACGACGTCGAACCCGACCGCCGTGAGGATCGCGGCGTCCACCCCTGTGCCGCCGCCAACGTCGAGGATGCGCCCACCTGTCGAAACTCTGTCGATACAGTGGGCAATTACCCGCGCCCGCCAGCTCTGGGCGCCGGGGTGACGCTCCCATGCGTCATACCCGGCCGCGTGGCGGTCAAAGGCGTGCAAAGTCTCGGATAAGGCTGGCTGGCTCGGCACGCGTTCGTTGACACGGATAGAGGGCGCTCCTTACCATACCGGACCCTCAGGTGGAGTGCACCAGCACTCCGACCCCCCCGCAGGAGCGTTCCCATGTTGCGCCGTGTAGTTGCTGCCTCCCTCGTCGTCCAGCTTGCTCTCGGGCTCGCCGCAACCGTCTCCCCGGAGACCACCCCCGGGGTCGCCTGGGCGGACCCCGTGTTCGAGGGCGTCGGAGTGGTGGATCTGCTCCAGCCCACGGCCCTCGTGGGCGACGGCGCGTCGCCGGTCGACCTCTACGTCCTCGCGCTGGGCGCCGACGGAAAGCCCATCCCCGCGCTCAAGGCGAGGCCGACGGCCTCCGCGGGCACCTGCACCGACTTCTCCGAGATCGGTGGCGGCCTGTACAAGTTCACCTTCACGCCCGCGAAGACCGACGCCAAGCAGTCCGTCACGCTGTCGGTCAAGACGAAGCTCCCGTCCAAGGAGCCCCTCGCGCGCACCTGGACGGTCACGGTCGCCCCGCCGGTGAGCCATCAGCTCACGGTGTCGGTCAACCCGCCCACGATCACCCTCGGGCAGGACCGCACGGCCAGCGTGTCGTTCAACCTCGCCGGCGGCGACAGGCAGGCGCTCTCCGGCGTCGACCTGCGCACCAACGTGACCTCCGGGACACTCGAGAACCTGACCAACCTGGGCGCCGGCCAGTTCTCAGCGCTCTACACCACGCCCACGGCCCCGTACCCGCAGGTCATGCTGCTCACCGCGGTCGACAAGCGCGACCCCGGGCACACGTACGGCTCCGCGGCGATCCCGCTCCAGGGCAAGGCCGACTTCCCGGTGCAAGTGGAGCCCAACTCCCGCGTCATCATCAAGGTGGCAGGCCGCGAGTTCGGGCCAATCCAGTCCGACGCCCAGGGCCGCGCGCGCGTGCCGATCATCGTGCCGCCGGGCGCCGGGACTGCCACCAAGACCCAGATCGCGACCGACGGCAAGGTGACGGAAGAGCCGCTGGACCTGAAGATCCCCGAGTCCCGTCGGGTGGCGCTGTTCCCCACGGCAACGGCCGTTCCCGCGGATGGCCGGGTCGGCGTGCCCGTGCGCGTGCTCGTCGTCACGCCGGACGGCCGCCCGGACGAGAACGCCCTCGTGGCGATGACCGCCACGGCGGGCAGCCTCTCGCTGCCCAAGCACGAGGGTGGCGGCGTGTACATGGCCACGTTCACGCCCCCCACGAGCAACGCCAACACCCAGGTCAGCATCACGGTCAGCCTGCCGAACGGCTCGTCGGTGCAGAGCGACGCTGTCTCCCTCAACCTCGTGCCCGTGCGCCCAGCCAGGGTCGCGCTCAGCGCCGAACCGGCCACGCTGGCGGGCACTGCGGACGGGTTCAAGGTCTTCGCCAAGGTCACCGCCGCCGATGGCCAGGGCCTCGGCGCGCGCGCCGTCTCGTTCAACGTGAACGGGGGCAAGCTCAAGGAGGTGAAGGACCTGCGCAATGGCGACTACCAGGCGACCTTCTCCACCACGGGCACCGGACCGGTGGAGCTCTCCGCCTCCGTCGCGACCGCCGCGACCGGCAACCCGTTCGCCCGCGTGCTGCTGATCCCCAGCAAGGACCGCGTACCGAACGACGGCCTCTCGCCGCTGCTGCTCACGGTCGCCACGGTGGACCAGTACGGCTACCCCGTCGCGAACGTGCCGGTGAACCTCAAGTTGCTCTCCGGGGACGGCACCGTTCCGGCCACGGCGACCACCGGCGCCGACGGAACGGCGCAGGTGTACTACACGGCCGGTCGCAAGGCCCAGAGCATCGCGATCGAGGCCACGGCCAACGATGCGACAGCAGCGGTCACCGTGGTGCAGACCCCGACCAGCGTCGTGCTCCCCGAACTCCCGACCGTCGCAACGAAGGAAGTGGCCGCGATGATCGACGAGTGGGCAGCCGCGATCGCCCCCTTGCGCCTGGAGCGCGAGGGCATGACCGGTGCAGTGCTGGCGCCCACGCTCCTGCCCGCCTCCGCAGGCGACCACCCCACGAAGCTGTCCATCAGCTCGGACCCGGCCACCGTGTCTGCGGGCGGAACCGTCACGCTCAAGCTGCAGCTCGTGAACGCGGAAGGCCGTGGAGTCGGCGGCGCAGCGCTCGACTTCCTCACGTCTGCCGGCGTGGTCGGACCGGTCGCGGATCTCGGCAACGGCAACTACCAGGCCACGCTCTCGGTGCCTGGGGGCACGACCGGTGAGGTCAAGGTGTCCGTCGCCACGAAGGACGGCCTGCTCTCCCAGTTCATCCACCTGCCCGTCGGCGGCGGCGTGGACGTGGCCTGGAACGCCACCAACCCGTTCGCGGTCTCGAGCGACCCGTACGCGCAGCAGCCGGCCCTCACCCCCACGCCGCCTGTGCCCGCGCCGATCACGCCAGCCCCTGCCGTGAAGGTCGCAAAGGTCCCGAAGGTCAAGCCCGAGCACACCCCCCAGCCGGAGGGAGACTTCCCGTGGCTCCGCGTGCGAGGGGGCTACCTCATCTCGGGCTACTCCTACGATCAGCAGCCGCTGCAGCAGACCACCGGCCTGTTCCCGAAGCCGATCCAGCTCTCCGCCCTTTCGCAGGGCTTCAACGTGAACGGCCGCGTCTGGCTCCCGATGGTCAAGTACGTAGGCGCCGAGGTGCAGGTCAAGTCCACCCGCTACAGCCTCGATCCCACCGCCCTCTGCGCTGCACTCGGTCGCCCGTGTGCGGATGCCGCCAGCGTCGGTGACTGGATCACCGACATCCGCGGCCTCGCCGTGGCGCGGTACCCGTTCGAGACCGGCAAGAGCCAGTACTGGGTCGGCGCACGGGTCGGGTACGACATGACCGATGTGCAGGCGATCCAGTCGAAGTCGAACTCTGTGGACCTCACGCAGGTGCCCATCAGCTCCCTCGCCCTCGGCGTGGAGCTCGGCGCGAACATCGGGCCGAAGGTGTTCCTCCACACGGACTTCACCGAGTACCTCGCCGGCGGCAGCACGCCGTTCGACACCACGTTCAACCTCGAGGGCGGCTACGCCTTCCTCCCGAACGTCTACGCCAGCATCGCCTACGACCTCGGCGTCCGGAAGATCGACGTCCTGGATGCCGACGGTGTCAAGATCGGCGAGATCTCCGACGTCCAGGGTGTGAGCAGCTCGACGAACGACAGCGGCAAGACCTCACACGTGCCCGTCGGGTTCACGCTCTCGATGGGCGCGCAGTTCTAGCGACTGCCGACCGCTGCGCCGGCGCCGGAGCCGGCGCCCCTATTCCCTGACCACCGAGTCGAACGTGGTCCCGCGCAGCTCCCGGAACTTCTTGCGGGCGCCGTAGACCGTGGATGCGCCGGCCTGGATGCCTGCGACCGCGTACTGCAACGCGCCCGGGTTCCAGAACTGCCCCTCGACGAGCTCGTGGTCCCGGTCGACGAGGCCTGTCTCGCGCGCCAGTTCGTGCAGGCGGGTGTGCGGGTAGATCCGGATGGGCTGCATCATGAGCAGGGTGAAGAGCCGGAGGTTGGGGCCAAGCTCGGCCCGGGCGTGCGCCAGGAACTTCACGACGGCCCACAGGCTGCGGAGATCCTCGCCGGGGCTGTTGAGGAAGAAGCTGTACTCCACGTCCATTCCGTGCTTCTTCGCGACCTGCACCGTGTAGAGCATGTCCTCGTGCCGGAAGTTCTTGTCGAGGTTCTTGAGCATGCGATCGTCGACGTGGTCGGGGCTGAAGGAGAGCAGGCCGCAGCCGGCCTTCTTGAGCCACACCATGAGCTCGTCGGGCAGGGTGTTCCGGTGTTCGTTGAACCACGCCGACCAGCGCACGTCGAGCTTGCGGCGCACGATCTCCTGGCAGATCGCGATCGCATGACCAGGCGGGATGTTGAAGATCTGGTCACACATGAACATCTGGCGAACGCCGTAGTCCTTCACGAGAGACTCGATCTCGTCGACGACGTCGCTGGGATCACGCTGGCGCACCCGGTGCCCGAGCAGGAACGTGTCCGAGCAATGGATGCAGTGCAGCGAACAGCCACGCTTGGCCTGCACGCCTACGCTGACGAAGCTCGACTTCAGGTAGGGCTCGTGGGGCACGAGGTCACGCCGCGGGTGCTTCAGGCCCTTCCAGTCCTCCCCCGGGGGCGTGCCGGTGTACAGGACCTCGCCGCGCACGTCGCGGTAGTAGATCCCCTTGATGCGCTCCGGGTGATCGAGCGAGTCGAGCAGAGCGCGGAAGCGGTGCTCCCCCTCGCCCCAGAGCCCGATGTCGATCTGGGGGATGCGCTTCATGAACGTTTCGCTGTACAGCGAAAACGCCGTGCCCCCCGCGACGATCTTGACGTTGGGGACGAGTCGCTTGATGAGCTGGACAGCCTTCTGCTGGGGCTCGAAGTCGTCCGCGTGCAGGTTCGGCATGCCGACCTTCATGTTGCGGAGCGAGATCCCGATCACGTCGGGCCCGAAGCTGCGAATCCGGGCCTCGAGCGCCTCGTACGGCGCCTCGCGGTGGAGGTTCACGTCGAAGATGTCTACCTCGTGATTCTCCAGATGGGCAGCCAGATATGCAAGCCCAAGCGGATACACGAGCTCCATGTCGAGGGCGGTGAACGCCTGAACGAGAAGTACACGCATGCCTGTAGATAGCTCACGATCCGGACGATCGCATGAGGCACTGCAGCGAGGTTCGTAGTCCGGCCCGCGCTGTCGTCGGTTTTGCGCGGGAACCCGGACCTAGAAGGAGATCAGCACCGAACCGGCGAGCTCCCAGCGCACGGCGAAGTCCTGGATCGGCATGTGGCGCTCCTCTGCGACGTCGTCCCACGGGTTCGGGTCCAGGAGGTGCACCGCCTCCTCCACGTCCAGCACGAGCGCCCAGCGGATCGCCACGCCACCGTCGTGCTGATCGGCGATGCCCGCCAACATCGGCAGCGAGTTCCCGAACCGCGCATGGCGAAGTGCCCGGATGTGCTCGTCCCGATCACCGGTCACCACGCGCACCTTCATTCCCGGGAAGGCGCGCCCGAGCCCGGCGCGAAAGCCGGCGTCCGAGTCCAGCGCGGCAGCGAGCCGGGCCGCGGCATCGAGGGCCGCGTGCTGCTCGGCGCACTCCTGCAGCTGCGCAGCGAGCGCCTCCAGCTCGGGGTCCTCGACCTTCACGCCAGCGCGCCGAAGCAAGAAGAGGGTCGTTGCAAAGGTCATGGAGGTGGCGTTGTCGGACATCGAGATCTCCCGCGCGCGGAAGGTAACCGGGATCCGCCTGCATGAGAACCTCCCTCCTGCGAAGGGCGTGCGCGCTGGCTGCCGGAGGTCCTACGCCTTCACGAACACCAGGCTCGCGGAGTTGATGCAATAGCGCTTCCCCGTGGGGGCCGGCCCATCGTCGAACACGTGCCCCTGGTGCCCCTGGCAGCGAGTGCAGACCACCTCCTCCCGGTCCATCCCGAGCGACGTGTCGGAGCGGCTCCCCACGCGGTCGGGCTTGATCGGCTGCGTGAAGCTGGGCCAACCGGTACCCGAGTCGAACTTGTCCTTCGCGTCGTAGCAGGCGAGCCCGCACCCCGAGCACAGGTAGCGGCCCGGCAGGTGGTTGTCCCAATACCGACCGGTGAAGGGTCGCTCGGTATCCGCCTGCCGGAGCACCGCGTAGGTGCCGGCGGGCAGCTTGCTCCGCCACTCGGCATCGGTGAGCACGAGCGGCACGATGGGGAGCGGGTCGGGCTCGAGCGACACTCCGGGCGTGGGCTCCGGCCCGGACGGCGCTGCGCCGACGCGATCGCAGGAGAGCAGGGCCGCGACCCCGGTGACGGACGCCGCGAAGACCGAGATGAAGTGCCGCCGGTTCAGGACCGGGCGAGGGTCGGACTGGAACATGGTCCACACAGTACGCACGACCGTGTGCCGACGGATCGGCGATTAGGTTGGCGACATGCGTTTCCCACGGATTCTCCTGCTCGCGGTAGTTGCGTTCACCGCTGCGTGCTCGTCCTCCCCCGCAGCGTCCCCGGGCACTCCCGCGCTGGATCCGAACGCCCCGGCGCCGATTCCGCAGGCCGCCGCGAACCAGCAGGTCGCGGTCTTCGCAGGTGGCTGCTTCTGGTGCATGGAGTCCGACTTCGACAAGCTCGGCGGGGTCGTCGCCACGACCTCGGGGTATGCCGGCGGTCACGTGAAAGACCCCACGTACGAACAGGTGGGCTCCGACACCACCGGTCACCACGAAGCCGTACGCGTGGTGTTCGATTCCACGAAGCTCGACTACGCGCAGGTGCTCGACTGGTTCTGGCACCATGTCGATCCGACCGACGCGGGCGGGCAGTTCTGCGACCGCGGCGAGCCCTACCAGACAGCGATCTTCCCCCTGGACGCCGCGCAGGAGGCGACGGCGAAAGCCGCGAAGGCCGCGCTCGATGCAGGTCACCGGCTACCGGCACCGGTGGTGACCGAGATCTACCCGGTAGGCACGCCGTTCTACGCGGCCGAGAACTACCACCAGGACTTCCACGAGACGACCCCCGGCCGGTACACGAGCTACCGGCTCGGCTGCGGCCGCGACGCGAAGGTGGCGCTGCTTTGGGGGATCTGACCGAGCGGCTGAACGCGTGGTCGCAGGGGGCCTGGGCCCCGCTCTGGGTGTGGCTGGGCTCGAGTGCGGCGGGGCCGTGGCTGGGCGTTCTGGTCGTCCTGGTGATCTGCACCCGTGTGTACCTCAGCGTCCGGGTGGCGAAGGGACGTGCCGCGACCCTCGACGGGATCCTGCGCCGTGCAGCGAGCGCCCTGCTGGCGGCCGCACTGGCGGTCGCGATCTCGGATCCGCTCTGCAGCCGCGTGCTCAAACCCCTGTTCGCGGAGCCGCGCCCCTGCCAGATCGGTGTGACCGAGGTCCCGCCTCCGCTGCCGTGCGGCTCGGGCATGAGCATGCCCAGTTCGCACGCCTCCAACAGCGGCGCCGTCGCGGCGGCCATCCAGAGCCCGGTCCTTGCGGTGGTCGCCGGGCTCATCGGGGTCAGCCGCGTGGTGGACGGTCAACACTGGCCTGGGGACATACTCGCCGGCTGGAGCGTCGGCGCGTTCCTGGGCATCACGATGCGGCGGCTCACGGACCGGATCCTCAAGACGGGGTGAGGTCGTCCCCCGCCGACAACCGCTCCGTCAGCCCCACGTGTTCACCCGCCCGCCACACGCCGTACCGCACCCGCACCTTCGCAAACGGCCAGGGCAGCAGCGTCCGATCCCAGCTACCCGCCCGCCAGCCGTTCGCCTCCACGCGACCCCACACGATCGGCATCCCGGCCCGTGTGGCCAGGGCCTCGGCACCGGGCTGGGCAACGCCCGCAGGGCCCCGCGGACCATCCACCGCGAGCGCGGGGCTCTGTCCGTCCGCCAACGCCCGGGCCGCGGCCCGCAACGCCGTCGCACCGCCCCGCGAGCTCGAGCCCCGGATGACCCGGTACCCGAGCGCTCGGAGCGCGGCCGCAACGATCTCCCCATCGCTCGACTGGCTCGCGAGGCCGACCAGCGGCGCACCGCCGGTCAACGAGGGATCCCGATGCAGCGCGACCATGGGCACGAGCTCGCCGTGCCAGAACGCGACGACGCTGGCACCCCCCACCGGCCACGCCTCGCGCTCCACGCGCCAGGTGAAAGCGAGCAGGCGGACCGCCACGGCACACCCCCAGCCGAGCAGTGCAGAGGCGACATCGCGGCGACGGACCATCCGGCTGCGTATCCGGCGCAGTCCCGCGCCGGTTGGCTGCGTTAGCCTCGAACCGATGCTGTTCGCCCTGCTCTCGGCCACCCTCGCAGAAGCCCAGGCCCCCTCCGCAGACGCCAGCGGACCGCCGTTCACGGTCGTGCCCTACGGGTACGTCGTGCCCTCCTTCAGCTGGATCCAGGACGACCCGGCGGCGATCAGCGCGCAGGACGGCTTTCAGCTGGCGGCCAGACTCGGCGTGGATGCGGGCTTTCGCGCTGCCCCGCTCGGCGCGCACGTGGAGCTGGAGCTCACCCCACAGCCATCCCTGAAGGACGGGGTGATCTGGTACAAGCCGGCCCCGTTCCTCCGCCTGGACATGGGCCAGTTCAAGGTGCCGTACGGAGTGGGCTACCTCGCCGCCGACACGCGCCACCTGCTGCCGTCCGTCCCGCTGGTCTACACGGACATGACCGCTCGCGACCTCGGCTTCATGCTCACCGGCGCGCTTCCCATCCGGGAGAAGACCTACGCCAGCGTGCAGCTCGGCGCGTTCAACGGCGAGGGAGCCAACCGGCTCCAGAACGTGAACCAGAAGTACCTCTACGCGGTCCGCGGCCTGGTCACGCCCTTCGGGGCGCGCAGCACCACCTTCGAAGGCACAGACGGAACCCTGTACCTGGGCGTCGGGGGAGGCTGGACGTACAACTGGCTCGGGGACGGCGACTCCTCCGAGGAGATCAACCAGTACGCGGGCGAGCTGCAGTTCGCCTGGAACGTGGTCTCGCTGCAGGGTGAGCTCCTGCTCGGACAGCACGGCTTCGCCAATGCCTCGGTGACCGACTACACGCAGGTGGGCTGGTACGGAACGGCCGCGACCTACATCCCTGCCCCCTGGCTGAAGGACCACGTCCAGGTGGTCGCGCGGCTGGGCCAGTCCGAGCCGGACGACCAGATGGTGGGGGATCCCGCGGGCCAGGTGCAACCGGCCACCCGGGAGATCACCGGTGGTGCGAACCTCTACTGGATGGGCGCGCCCCGTCCGTTCCACGACGTCAAGCTACAGCTTGCGTACTCGCATTTTCAAGAGCTCGAAGGTGTGGACTTTCTGAACGACAGGCTCACTGCGGCAGCCACGGCACGATTTTGAAGCGCGCGCTCCTCCTGCTTGCCCCCGCGATGCTGCTCGGCTGCCACAGCATCCAGAAGTCGACCGGTGACAGCGGCACCCCGGCTGACGAGTGTGGCGGGGCCATCTACGTCCCGAAGTCGGGCACCGACACCAGCGATCCCGTGCCCGCAGACGTCGATGCCGCCGACTTCGGGACGGCCCCAGACCCCACCCGCGTCCACCTCTCCTGGAGCGGCGAGCCCTCCACGACGATGGCGTTCGTGTGGCTGACGGACACCGCCACCTTCGCCTCCGAGGTCCAGGTCGGCGTCGACACGAACTACGGGCTCACCACGGCGGGCGCCAGCTTCATGCTCCTGAACGGCGAGGACTTCGGCCGGGTCCACGAGGTCCACGTCTGCGGGCTCACCCCGGCCACGACCTACCACTACCGGGTCGGCGGGGAGGGCCACTGGTCGGACGACCTCACGTTCGTGACCGCACCGGAGCCGGGCACCACGGGGCCGTTCCGCTTCGTGGTGGCAGGCGACTCCCGCGACAACGAAGGCGTGTGGGGCGAGATCCTCGCCGCCGCAGATGCCTTCGCCCCCGACTTCTACCTGTTCTCCGGCGACGCGATCGACATCGGGTCGGATCTGAACGAGTGGGGCGCCTGGCTCGACGAGGGCCACGGGTTCATCGACAGGCACCCCATCTACGTGGCCCATGGCAACCACGAGTTCCTGGCCCAGCCCTTCTTCGGCCTCTTCGCGCAGCCGGACAACGAGCAGTGGTGGAGCTTCACCTACGCGAACACGCATTTCGTCTACCTGAACGACACCGTGGTCACCCCCAGCGACATCGATGCGCAGGCCACCTTCATGGACCAGGACCTGAAGGCGTCCACCGCCACGTGGAAGATCGTCGATCACCACCAGCCCGCCTACTCCTCCTGCACGACCCATGGCTCGAACACCATGCTGCAGACAGCGTGGTCACCGATCGAGGAGGAGAACGGCGTCGTCCTCGATCTCGCCGGTCACAACCACAACTACGAGCGCAGCGTGCCGCTCCGCGGCGGGCAGCAGACCGACGTCGCGAACGGCACGACCTACGTGGTCAGCGCAGGGGCGGGCGCCGACCTGTATGGCAACGACATGTCGCAGAGCTTCACCACGGCGGCGGTGGCCGACAACAACTGGGTGCTCGTCGAGATCGACGGCGGCAGTCTGGCGCTCACGGCGTACGACATGAGCGGGAACGTGATCGACACGTTCAGCGCCTCGAAGTAGCCCCGGGGCCCGGCCCCGACGCCTGTTCCCCGAGCGCTCAGCAGCCCCCGCTGCTACCGTCCGAGCAGGTGTAGCTGCAGGTCTGGTCCGCAGTCGTCGTGAAATCGCAGCGGGTGCCGTCGGCGTAGCTCTGCGTCTCGGTCCCGGAACCGTCGTAGTTGTAGTCGGTCGCGATCGTCGCCACAGCGTCGCCGTTCTTGGTCTCGGTGAGCGCCTCCTCGACCCCCCCGTCGAAGCGGCGCTTGTACGTCCCCGAAAAATCGTAGCCGCCCTGTGTGAACGCGATGTCGCCCGAGGCCGTGCCCTCCGGCTTCGTCGTGATCTGCGAGCTGTAGCTCCCATCGTCGGCGACGAGGGTCTCGGTGCGCGAGAGGTTCGCGTGCCAGCTACCCTTGTAGGTGTAGCCGCTCACGTCGGCCGACCACTCGTAGTCGCTCGCGCTCTTGTAGGTGCCGACCTGGGTGAGGAGGTCGCTCTGGTCGTCCTGGGACCAGAGCTCCGATGTCATCTTGCAGCCCTCCCGCCGCGTGCGCTCGTTCACCACGAACTGCGCACCGAGCACGTCGGTGGAGGTGGTGGCCTGCAGGATGTCGAGATCGCCGTTGTGGTAGGCCGTGCCGTAGCCGGAGACCTTGCCATCGATGATGAAGTAGGAGGCCGCGTAGTCGATGGACCACATGTAGTCCCCGCTGTCCACGTCGTAGGACCCCTTGATGTTGTTCCGCGGGGTGTCCTCCGGGTCATAGTCGAAGGCACCGGAGCCGTCCCCGCTCATGATGTTCGAGAGCAGGTCGTCCGACCAGTCAAACACGTCGAACGTGCAGCCGGGCTCCTGGTCGATCCAGGTGGCGCAGCCGGGGAGGACGAAGGCCACGGCGATCAACAGGGCGGTGGGGGTCGAACGGGACATCGGCGCTCCAGAAGGCGGGCTGGACAGGGCGCGGCACCTTAGCCGATCCTGTGGGTTGATCAAAGCGGTTCTGAACGGCATGCGACGCCGATTGTGTGATCGCGGGCCTCCAGGGGCACCGGGGCCGGGACCACCCCGCCGCTGACGGTGCCGTCGGCCATCCACACGCCGATCCCGTCGCGACCGCCGGGATCGGCGGCCCCCCCGGCAGGCAGCCCCCGCCCGTACCAGGCGCACGCCGCCCTCGCATCCTCGAACGTCGCCCACACCCCGTCGGGGCCGGAGACCGGCCAGTCGAGGAAGAGGCCGATGCCGTGCATCGCTGCGACATCGTCGGCGGCCATGAGCCCTCGGGGCCCGGCCTCGCCGCACCGCGGGTAGGGTAGCGAGACGATCGCCGTGGTGGGGAGCACCGAGAAGGGCACGCGTACGGGACCGCACCTCCTGCGAACGATGGCGACGTGATCTCCTGCCTCCAGGGATGCCTCGGCGCGCTCACCAATCTGCACCACCGTGGGCTCGACGATCGTGTCCCCACCGGGCTCCGAGACCCAGGCGCCGTCCTCGAAGCGCCCCGGGTCCAGCGCCAGTTCCACCACGTGGGCGGTGCCCGGGTCCACGTCGCCGACGGTGGCCTGCAGGCCAGGATCCGTACACGCGAGGAGCAACCACACACCGCCCGATAACCCCGTGGCAGCCCGACCCTCCGGGTTATCGGTCGACATGGCGCTCCGTGACCGCATCCGCTCCCTGCTGCGCCCGCAGCCGCGACCGGCAGCCCCTGTGGTAGCGCCCGAGCCGGCGGCGGACGTTCCGGCCCGGATGGCGCGGGCGGTGGCGGACCCGGGAACCGCGCTGGTCCTCGACCTCGCCGAGGTCGGCATGATCGGCCTCTCCGACGTACGCGCGCCGCACGTGGTGGTGACCGCTCCGGAGCCTTGGCGGGCGGCAGCGGCGGCCGAACTGCTGCAGGCCCGGGGACAATCGGCGGACTGGTGGGAACCCGGGATGGAGCCGACATGAAGTCGATGACAGGATTTGGACGGGCTGAAGCCTCCAACGGCAATCTCACGCTCGTCGTGGAGATGAAGTCCGTCAACAACCGGTTTCGCGACGTACAGCTCCGCCTGCCGCGCGAGTACAACGTGCTGGAGCCACGAGCCCAGAACCTGCTGCGGGAGACCATCCACCGGGGTCGGCTCGACGTGACCGTCCGGCGCAGCTCCACGGATGGGTACAGCCGCATCGTGCCCGACCTGGCGCTCGTCGAACAGTACCGCCGGGCGGCGCTCGAGATCGCCAACCGACTGCAGGTCGAAGCCATCCCCCCGCTCGAATTCGTTCTCGCGCAACCGGGCGTGTTGATGACGGCCGATGCCGAGCCGGACGCCCTGGCGGAGTGGGACCTCCTGGAGACAGCGCTGCTGGGCGCCGCAGAGGATCTCGACCGTATGCGGGTTGCAGAGGGCGAGGCGCTGCGCGCCGATCTGGAGCGCCACCTCGGGGATGCGCTCCGGCTCCGCGCGGAGGTGAGCTTCCACGCGGAGGGAGTGGCCGAGCGGCTGAGGGGCCGGCTCGAGGAGCGGCTGCTTCGGCTCCTGGCCGACAGGCTCGACCCGGCGCGGCTGGCCCAGGAGGCCGCGATCCTGGCGGACAAGGCAGACATCGCCGAGGAGCTCGCCCGGTTCGGGAGCCACATCGACCAGTTCGCAGAGGCGCTCTCGGCGAGCGAGCCGGTCGGGCGACGCCTGGACTTCCTGCTCCAGGAGATGAACCGCGAGGTCAACACCATCGGCTCCAAGGCCGCGGAGCATGCGGTCTCGGCGCGCGTCGTCGAGCTGAAGACCGTGCTCGAGCGGCTCCGTGAGCAGGCGCAGAACGTGGAGTAGGCAGTGAGTACGACGTGGGAGAAGCCCCAGTCCGGGGCGCTGTTCGTGATCTCCGGGGCGAGCGGCTCGGGCAAGACGACGCTGCTGAAGCGCGTCTTCCAGCGGGTGCCAGGCCTGCGCTTCAGCGTCTCTGCGACGACCCGCGCCATGCGGGCAGGCGAGGCCGAGGGCGTGGACTACCTCTATGTGGACGTGCCCACGTTCCAGAAGCTGCGCGACCACGGCGACCTCCTCGAACACGCCGAGGTGTACGGCCGCTACTACGGGACGCCTCGCGAGCCCGTCGAGGAGGCCCTGAGGCAGGGCCTCTCCGTCGTGCTCGACATCGACGTGCAGGGCGCGCGACAGGTGCAGCGCAGCCACCCGGCAGCGGTCACCGTGTTCATCCTGCCCCCCTCGGTCGAGACCATCCGGCAGCGCCTGGACGCGCGGGGCACCGACTCGGCCGAGGTGATCGCCCGCCGCGTCCGCGAAGCCGAGGAGCAGCTCGGGGCATGCGGCGAGTACGACTACCTCGTCATGAACGACGACCTGGAGATGGCCACCCGGGTGCTCGAGTCCATCGTGCTCGCCGAGCTCTCGCGCACGTCGCGGCGCGTGCGCTGGGTGAAGCTCTTCTCCTGAGCGAGCCCACCCCCGGGGTCAGTCCGACCAGTCGTCGTTCGCCGTGCGCGTTGCAAGCTCGATGAGGGCGGCCGCGCTGTAGCGCTCGGCACCCACCTCCGTGTCCGCCTCGTCGGGTTCCATCAGCACCTCCGGGTTGTTGAGGAAGGCGTCGAGGTTGGGCGGGTTGTCGGTCCAGGCGGGCCCCACGCCCCCGACCTGCTCCATGTACACGGAGGCCGGGTTCACCCGCACGAAGGGCGACCCGAGGTCGTGCCAGATCTCCGCGGCGCCGGTCACGTGCGAGTGGTCCGACACCCCCGCGACGTGGTCGTCCACTGTGCCCACCGAGATGAGCGGTACGCCCGGGTGGTTGTCGAGAGCTGCAGCGGCGAGCCGCGAGCCGTCCCGCACGGCCCAGTACGCGTCGGCGTCCGTGGCCGAGAGCATCGGAGGCCCGGACAGCCCCTGGTCCACGATCATGGCGGTGAGCCGGGGAGAGAACGCGATCTGCGAGTCCGAGGCATCCACCCCGAACATCGGGTAGTCGCGCGCGCCCTTCACGCCGTCACCGTCGCCGTCGATGTAGACCGCGCCGATCGGCCCCCCGGTCCGGTCCTGGTAGAGCGGATCCCAGGCCAGCGTCGGCACGCTCGAATAGGCGCACCCGAGCCCGGTTGCGGGATCCCAGGCACAGCTGCCGGGGACGTAGAGCGGGTTGACCTGCTCGACCGCGCCGAGCTCGACGTCGATGAACTGCGCGGAGATCGGCGTCTCGAACATCACGATCCCGGAGACGTCGGGCATGTCGAGCGACGTGTCCGCGAGCGCGCCGAGCGCGAGGTTCCCGCCGTTGGAGTTCCCGAAGAGCAACGGAGCCGACGCCGTGACCGGGACCGACACCCGATCCGCGAGGTAGCAGCCGTCCGCATCGGGCTCCAGACCGGCCGCGAACCGCGTGGTGTCCGCCACCGCAGCGCGCGACGCCGCCCCGCGGTTGTCGTCGGGCACGTTCACGTAGACTTGAAGGTAGCCGAACCCGGTCGCGGCGTAGGGGGCCACGACGGGCACGCCGCCGTACCCCGTGGTGCCCTTGATCGAGACCACGACAGCGTACCCGTCACCCATCAGCGGGCTGTCGTCGGTGGTGTAGAGCACCGCGTAGTCGCCGCCGCCCTGGAGTTGCAGCGCCGTGAGGCCCGTCGGGTCGGCCAGCGTGCACCCGGACCCGGTGTTCTGCGTGTCGTGCGTGTCCCCCGAACCGCTGTCCGCCGAGTCCACGAAGGTGTCATCGGGCTTCCCGGTACAGGCGGGGAGCAGGAGGAGTGACGCGATGACGATGCGCATGGCAGGGGTCCGGCGGCAGGGGTTCATGGGGTTGCGAGCAGGCGCCCCTCAGGCCGGGCGAGCCGTCCGACCAGTGTAGACGCGCACGACGCGCGTGTGCTCCTCCCAGAGCGGCCAGGCAGACTTTCCGTCGGCGCCGATCGCGCAGATGCGCTCGTCCAGCACGACGGAGTCGGGAAACCGGGCGGCGAGGTGGTTCAGGACCGCCGTGAAGGTTCGTCGGGCGGAGTTGGGATCGTGGCCCGGGACGCCCTCCATGCGGGACACGCCCTCCACCAGCCGGTAGATCCCACCCGCGGTGTGGAGGTCGATCACCCGCACCCTGCGATCGCCTCCGGCGCCGGCGACGGCGAGCCGTTTTCGAAGCCAGCGGTTCTCGGTCGGGGACTCGCGGACCACGCGCATCTCCACTTCGCCCGGAACGACCAGCCAGACGTCGTCGATCCGTGCAGGTACGCCTCCGCCCTGCGGATCGGCGAGCCAGATCGCCTCCTCGGTGACCTGCCAGCCATCGCCCGCGTCCGCCGCGAGCACCCCGATCGCACTGCCGATCGCCAGCAGCTCGTCGCGCGAGACCGGGAGATGCTCGGCGCTGGGCGCCCGGCCGAGGTTCGGGGAGTCTCCCCGGAGGCCGATGCGCGGCCAGCGGCCCTGTACGAGCAGCCGGGCGGTCGCCATGTCCACCCCAAGGGCTCGGGAGAGTTCCTCCGGATCGCCCCACGGCGGGATCACCAGGAGCCACGGCTGACGGATCGGGGGGAGCAGCGGCGGGGAGGACAGCGTGGAGAAGCCCACCATGAGAGCATCCTCGGCGTCGAGCAGCGCTTCACGCAGCGCCTCGGGGTCGGACTCGACCATGGCGACGCGCTGCGCCGCACGCTGGAGCGCGTCCGTCCAACGGAGGGGCGGAGCCGGTCTTCCAACGCCGGGGCCCGGCGCAACCGGCACCGCCTCCACGGCCAGCGCCCGGGCAGTATTCGGCATCGGGTCCACGCCCCGCACCCTTGCGGCGTCTGGCAGCGGCTCCCCGCCCGGCACCCTGGCGGCGCCCTGCGGCGGCTCTCCGCCCTGCACGCTGGCTGGGCCCCCGACCGGTGGGGACGGGGGTGCCTTCGCCGCCTCGCCGAAGGCAGCGCGCAGCTTGTCCGTCCCGCCGCCGCGCATCGCCTCGCGCACCAGCTCATCCAGGTTGTCGGGCGTCCTGCGCGTCTCCGCCGGTCTCGCCGTGGGATTGGGCATCGGCGTGCCGCAGTACAGGCAGGTCGTACGAAATTCCGCGTTTGCCCTCGAGCATCGGGGGCACGCCGCCGCCATCTAGGCCACCGCTGCGCGCAGGTAGTGGGACAGGGCCGTGATCCCGTCGAGGTCGTGCACGGCCTCACCGAGGTCGGGGATCCGCCACACCGGGGCGGTCGTGCCCGCCGCCAGCTCTGCGATGTTGGCCTCCTGCAGGGCGACCTTCGCGAGGTGCTGCTCGTACAGCTGACCGACGGCGCCCACGGCCGCATCCCATTCGGGGAGGTCGGCGCGGGGAGCGAACTCGGGCGCTCCAGGAGACCCCGCGGGCACGAGGCAACGGTTGACCAGGAAGCCGGCCAGCGGTTGCTGGTGGGACCGGAGCTGCTCGACGAACAAGCGGGCCTCGGCACGGGCAGCCGGAGCCGCGGTGGTGACCAGGTAGAACCGGGTGCTCGGCGCACCCAGCAGGGCGCTGACCTCGATCGACCGCTCCCGGAACCCGTCCCACAGCGCCTGGAACGCCCCGAAGAACTCGGCGATGTCCGCGATGGTGGAGTTCCCGACCATCCGCTCGAGCACGCCGGCGAGCACCTCGCTGCCGCGCTCGATCATCCGCCACCCACCCCGCGACGCGGGCAGGACGAGCCAGCGCATCACGCCCTCGTCCATCAGGTTCGCCATGCGGTCCGGCGCAGCGAGGAAGTCGAGGGCGTGGCGCGTGGGCGGCGTGTCGAGCACGATGCAGTCCCACCGACCATCGCGGAACAGCTCGTAGAGCCGCTCCATCGCCATGTACTCCTGGGCCCCGGCGAGGTTCGCCGAGACGTGCTGGTACACGTGGTTCCGGTAGATACGATCCCGGGCCTCGGGCGTCGGCGCCCAGCGCCCCACGACCCGATCGAAGGTCTCCTTCGGGTCGAGCATCAGCGCGTGCAGGGTGCCTTTCGCCTCGAGCCCGGCAGGGAGCGTCACCGCGCATGGCTCGCTGCCCACGCGCACCCCGAGCGCATCGGCGAGCCGCCGCGCGGGGTCGATGGTCAGGAGCACGACGCGCGACCCGGCCTGGGCCTGAGCGATCGCCAGCCCCGCGGCGGAGGTGGTCTTGCCGACGCCCCCGGCGCCACAGCAGATGAGCACGGGCGTCATGGGCTCTGCCCCAGGACTGCCGCCAGCTGGTCGAACGCTGGAGGACCGAGCTCCACGCCGGCGATCTCGGGGAGGTCCACGACGGGCGCACCGAGGCGGGCGAGGCTCTGGCGGGCACGGTCCTGCATCGCGCTGCGCCGTAGCGCGGCGTCGGCGAGCGCGATGGCCTCGACGCCTGCAGGGTTTGCCCGCGCGAGGAGCTCGGGCCGGAGGTCCGGGTAGTTCGCGGGGAGCCCGTGCGTGCGCACGGCGTTCAACACCACCGCAGCGACCTGCTCCTGGAACTTGCCCAACCGCCCGTACAGCTCCACGGTCTCGAACACAGGCAGCTCCTCCGCCAGCGAGACGAGCACGATCGCGGTCCGCGCGGGGTCCTCGATCAGCCCCGCGACATCGCGTGCATTGTCGTGGAAGGGCCCGCTCCGCGTGAGGCGCATCATCCCCCGCGGAGCGGTGAGCATGCTGATGCCGTGCCCCGTCGCAGGAGCGTCCACCACCACGAGGTCCCAGGTGCGGGTCCGACCGCTGAGCACCGAGCTCCGCTCCCGCTCGAGATCGAAGACCTTGCCGAGCTGGATCAGGTCATGCAGTCCGGGCACGGCATCGAGGAACGGCCCCATCACCCGGTTCTTGAACACCATCTCGTAGAGCTTGCGAAACCTGAGCACCCGCATCAGGTACTCCTCGATCGCCGTCTCCGCCCGGATCGACATCGTGCTGAGGTGCGGCGCGAGCGGGGTGATGGCGTACCCGCCCGAGTGCATCCCCCAGCTCCCGCAGATCTGGTCGGCCCCGTTGGTCTCGCACACCAGCGTGTTCATCCCCCTGCTTGCGGCAAGCGCGCCAATCGCCAGGCTCACCGATGTCTTCCCGACGCCTCCCTTGCCGGTGACGACGATGATGCGGCGGTCAAGCAGCCGGTCGATCGACCGGTCGGGCGAAGGCATCCCGCCGATTAATCGGTTTCTTGATAGCCGCCCCGGCGATGTCCTCCGCCCGGTGCCTTCGAAACCTCCTCGCGATGGCCGCCGGGCTGGCGCTGGGCGCTTGCCAGCGAACCCCAGCTCCGCGGCCTCCGATGCCCGCGGGACCCAAGCCGACGCTGGGCATGGACCAGCCCTCCGGCAGCAAACCGTGGCGTGCGCTCGATCATCTCGCCGAGGCGACGCTCACGCTGCCTGCCGCTGCAGAGCCCGAGGCAGACGCTGCAGCGGCCGACATCGGCGTGATGCCGCTCACCGAGACGTGGCAGAACACCGGCCAGACCTTCGGCCGGATGCGGATCTGGTCTCACCCGTTACCGTTCCAGTGCGACATGCCCCGACCGAACTACGCGCCGCTCGGCGCGCAGCTCTACCGGGCCGGCACGCTCGTCCCATTCGTGGGCGGGATGGTGAAGCCGAGCGGGGGCGGCTGGTTCGTGGAGGACAACCAGGTCAAGTTGATCTCGCTGGAGAACCCGGCGAGCTGGTCCGTGAAGCCGGAGCTCCGGGTGACGGAGCTCGCCGAGACGCTCAAGCGTCGGGTGTTCTCCGAGAGCGGACTCCCTGCCGCCGAGTTCGTCCACTCCGAGGCGACCATCGGGTCGGAGACCCGGCCCGGCCTCCTGCTCCCGGCCCCTGCCCGCGCCGAATTCCTCGTCACCCTCCCGCCGGGTGCGACCCTGGACGTGGGGGCCACGCTGCTCGCCCACCCGCTCCTCGGAGCGCACGCGGGCAACGGGGCCATCGCGCGGGTGGAGGTCGAGGGCGAGTCGGTGTGGCGGGCCGACGTGGGCCCCGGAAACGGCTTTGCGGACGGTACGGCCGACCTCTCGCGCTGGGCCGGAAAGTCGGTCCACGTCGCATTCGTGAGCGATCCGAACGGGGACACCGCGTATGACTCGGTGTTCTTCAGCGCGCCCGTCATCCATGGCGCCGCCAGCACCCCCCGGCACGTGATCGTGGTCGGGATCGACACGCTACGGTGGGACGCCCTCTCGCTCAACGGGCAGACCGTCGACGGAAGGACGACGTCCCCCGAATTCGACGCTTGGGCACAGTCCGCCGTCGTGTTCGACGACGCCTGGGGGCCGGCCCCGCGCACCCGCCCGAGCTTCCGCACGGCGCTCACTGGCCGGTACCCCTACGACGCGATCTCAGCCCCCACCATCGGCGAGCTCCTCGCCCCCGAAGGCTTCCGCACCGCCGGGTTCGTCGCCAACGTGCACCTCGTGCCCCGGTTCCGGTTCAACGACGGGTTCGAGGAGTGGCACTACGAGAACGGAGCCCGGGCGGCGGACGAGATCTCCCAGGCGCTGGCCTGGCTGAAGGCGCACCAGTCCGAAGACACGTTCACCTTCGTGCACTTCATGGACCCGCACACCTACTACAACGCGCCCGAGCCCTACGGCAGCCGGTTCACGGAGGGGCGCACGTCGAAGGTGGTGCCCGACATCTTCGACCGCTGGCAGATCGTCCAGCTCATGCGGCGAAAGAAGCTCACCGACAGCGACAAGCGGCTGATCCGCGGGCGCTACGACGGCGAGGTGGCCTACCTCTCCGCCTCGCTCGCGACGCTGTTCGACGGCATCGATGCGCTGCCCGGCAAGTCGGTCACCCTCGTACACTCCGACCACGGGGAGGAGTTCTGGGACCACGACGGGTACGAGCACAACCACACCTTGTACAGCGAGCTGGTGCACACCCTGCTCGTCGTCCGCCCTTCGGGCGGGTGGGGCGGGGGGCCTCACCACGTGACCGCTCCGGTCGGCCTGATCGACATCGTCCCGACGCTGCTCGACCTCGTCGGATCCCGTCCAGGCACCCCGTTCGACGGCCGGTCGCTGCGACCCTTCGTGGATGCCGCCGCCAGCGAGAGCGCGACAGACGCGCTCACCGCAGCGCTGGAGGAGCGCCCGCTCGCGCTGGGGCACCTGATGTTCGACAGGGAGCGCTGGGGCGTCGTCTTCGAGGACTGGAAGTACATCCTGCAGACGGAGAGCGGGCGCGAGGAGCTCTACGATCTGACGACCGACGCCGGCGAGCACCGGAACCGCACCGGCGACGCCCCTGCGGGCCGACTCGAGGCGATGCGCGCTGCGCTCTCGAAGGCGACGGCCTGGCCGTTGACCGACGTGTGGCGGGTGGAGATGCGCGGCGCGCTCGACAGCTTCCGGGTCGAGCTCCCCGCCGGCGCCGCCGTGAGCGCCGGCATCATCGACCCCGAGGCCGGAGAAGAGACGCGCGCGAACCTCGAATGGGGGGAGCACCCGCGGCTCCTGCCCCAGGACGTCGGTGAGCTCACCGCCGCCGCAGGCAGTGCGTGGGCCTTCCGGCCCGCGCGAGCCTCGGGACAGACCCTGTACTTCGCCTGTGCCTCGCGCTGCCCGGACGGGACGGTCACCGCGGCAGACGGCGCCACGGCGCCGCTCGTCGAGGGAGAGGTCGACGTGGGCGGGATGAAGCTGACAGCGAGCCGCGGCGTGATGCTGCAGCCCACGCGCACCGAGGCCCAGGCGCTGGCCGCCCTGCCGGCGAGCGCAGGGAGCAGCCAGGAGATGGAGCAGCTCAAGCTCCTCGGATACGTCGCACCGGATTGAACAGGGGGTCGGGATGTCAGGCAGAGCATGGCGGGAGGCGGAGGGCCTCGAGGATCGGCGGGCATGGGCTGCGGCAGGCGTGGCCTGGCAGGACATCGCCGAGCGCGCGTGGGCGCAGCGCGACCTCGTGCGCACCCGGGACGCCGCGGTCCGGGCGGGCGACGCCTGGCGACGCGAGGACCGGCCCCTGATGGCGGCAAAAGCGCTGAAGCTCGCATGGGACGCGGGGCGGCGCGGACCGATGGACGCTGCGCTGCTCGCGGCCGTGCTGCTGGACGCGGGACAGGCGGATGTGGCGCTGGACATCGTCGCCGGGACGACGGCGACGAGCGACGAGAGCGCCCGCGCCGTGCTCCTCGACGTGCGGCTCGGGCTGTGCGTCGCGCTGGGGTTGCTCGATCAGGCCCGGGACGATCTGGCCGAGTTGGACGGGCTCTCGATCCCGGGGGCCGGGATCGCGCGGGTGTACCGGCAGGCGCAGGTCGACCGGCTGGACGGCCTGCTCGAACGCGCGGACCAGGGCTTCGGCGCCGCGGCGAAAGCGCTCGGCGACCTGCCGGGCGCTGCGGGTCCGAGGGCCGCAGCGCTGGCGGAGCGCGGCGAACTGGCGCTGCTCTATGCGGCGCTCGGGCACGGCGCCCCGGCCGACGCCGTGCCGCACCTCGAAGGCGCCCTCGAAGGGTGGCGCGCCGCGGGCCGATCGGGCCCGGCGCTCCGTGCAGAAGGGTGGCTCCTGCGTGCCCGGGTGCTCGCTGGCGACTCCGTGCTGGCCGCCCCGCTGCTGGACTGGGCTGCGGGCGCCGACGAGCGTGGCCTGCCGCTGCTGGCCGCCGACCTGCGTGTCTCGTGGGCCATCGCGACCCGCGACCCGTCCGGGCTGGGCGCCGTGCTCGCGGTGCTGGAACGCGCACCGCTCGCCCGCGGGCGCGTACGTGTGATCCAGGCCGAGCTGGGCGGGCAGGCCGACCTGGACGCAGCGCTCGACGAGGTGACGGCAGACGCCCCGTGGTTCGCGCGCGGGCTCCGTGCGCTGGGCCGCCGGGAGAACGATGGCACGATGATCGAAGATGCCGCGGCGAGGATCGCCGGCTTCCTGGAGTAGCGGATCCCCCCCTACGGTCGCCGCCGGGGGCAGCACGACCCCTCGAAGAAGCGCCCGATCGTAAGCCCCGCCCTCCGTCGTTCGTTGCCGGATCCACCACACACGCGTAGGATCGATCGATCGTGTCTGAGATGATTCGCCAATACGAAGTTCTACGGGAGCTGGGCTCCGGCCATTTTGGCCACGTGAGCCTGTGCTGGGGCGAGACCCCGGCGCGGGGCGCCCAGCCCGCCAAGGCCCGACTCGTGGCGATCAAGCGGCTCAAGAACGCCCGGGACGCCGAGTCTCTGCGCCAGCTGTTGCAGGAATTCGCGCTCCTCGAGCAGGTGAAGCACCGCAGCGTGGTCCGCGTGTTCGAGTACCTGGAGGACGAGCGCGCGGTCGTGATGGAGTACGTCCACGGCACGACCTTGCGCGAGGTGCTCGACGCCTGCACCCAGAAACGGGAGCAGATCTTCACCGAGGCCGCCGTCGAGATGGGCTGCGAGATCGCAGACGCCCTCTACCAGGCGAGCACCACTCCAGCCGACAACGGGGAGTCGCTGCACCTGGTGCACCGCGATCTCAAGCCGGAGAACATCATGCTCACCCCCCAGGGTGACGTGAAGATCCTCGACTTCGGCCTGGCGCGAGTGGAGAACACCGACTTTGCCCGCGAGGACTCGAGCCGGATCCGCGGCACGCCCATCTACATGGCGCCCGAGCAGGCCCGCGGCGAAGAGATCGACCATCGGACGGATCTTTTTGCCCTTGGGCTCATCCTGTACGAGCTGCTGATGGCCCGCCCGGCCTACCGCGTACCGGTGGACGCCCCCGACGCCCTGGTCGCGATCTACTGCGCGATCGAGAACGGGGAGCTCGCCGAGCCCTGCAAGGAGCTCGAGGTGAAGCTCCCAGGGCTCGGGAGCATCGTGACGCGGCTCCTGCAGGCCCGCCCGCGGAACCGCTACCAGACAGGTCAAGAGCTGCTCGTCGACCTGCGTCGGCAACTCTACAAGGATCGCGGCGCATATCTGCAGGAGTTCTGCAGCTTCTACTTCGGCACGGTGCGCCCGCTGCCCGACTCCCCCGACCCGCGCGCCTCCAGCGCATTATCTCAGAAGGGCACCATGTCGAACCCGCCCCGCAAGAGCATCGAAGAGCGCCTCAAGGAGTCGCTGGAAAACGCCGCCGAGCCCGTGGGCAAGGCACCCGTACCCGTCCGCCGCGTGTCGCGGGCGCCGGATCCGGATCCGGATTTCACACCCCGAGCCGGCACCCCGCGCCCGGCCGACGCCCCTCGCCTCACCCCGAAGATCGTCCCCCGGTCGGCGTCTGCCGCAGCCAGGGTGGACGACGCCGAGATCGTCCCGCCGAGCGTGAAGGGCAAGCCCGCGGCCCCGCCCGCGAAAAAGCCCACGGGAGCACGGAGCGCCGACGAGAGCGGGATGCTCCCGATGATGCCGCTCCACGAGAACGCCGACGAGCGTGAGGTCCAGGGAGACCACAGCGCCACCGCGTTCTTCGCCATCCCCGCCCCCAAGGCCGAGCGCGCGAAGGCCGCGGCCGCGCAGACCCCGGCGATGACCCCCGCCGCGGCCGGACCGCGACCGTTCACCCCCCCGCAGCAGGCCTTCCAGCCCGCCCAGAGCCCGATGGCGCCGGCCCCGATGCAGGGGATCCAGGGCCCGGTGAGCAGCTACGGCAACCAGCAGACCCCGTTCCAGGCCGCCGGGCCCCAGCCCACCCCGCCCGCCAACTCGGACTCGCGCGTGCAGTCGTGGCGTGTGTACGCGATCCTCGTGGCCGTACTCGGACTCGCAGCGTTCTTCCTCGTCTCCGTAGTAGCCGTCGGCTGGTGGAAGTTCTCCCAGACCGAGGAGAAGCCCAAGGAGGTCGTCGCGGTCGCAGCACCGATCACCCCGCCGAAGAAGAAGCACAACCAGGACACCGCCGCACCTCCGGTCGTCGCCCCCGTCAAGGCCCCAACGAAGGCGCCACGCACCTCCAGCGGCAACGCCACACCGGCGACTCCCGCTGTGCCCAAGTCCGACAAGGGCACGGTCTCCGTTTCCTTCACGTCGTCACCGGCCCCGTTGCAGATCGAGGTCCGCTGCACCGACGGGTTCGCCGGGCGCGCCTCTATCGGCGGCGGGTCTGCCAGCATCGCCGGCGTGCCGACGGCCTCGGACTGCAAGATGTACCCGAAGGGCGGCGTGACCGCGACGGCCTACCCGGTCAAGGCGGGCAGCCACTACTCCTGCACGATCACCGGGACGACCACCAGCTGTAAGTAGGCCGGCGCGCAGCGCAGCGCGCAGAGCCGCTACCCGCCGATCAACCGGCACCACGGCGCGTTTCGTATTAATCTTCGCCGTTCCCGGGCTCCCCCCGGCGGAGACTACGCATGAGCTGGTTCATTGCTGTTTGGGTGGGCCTGATCGGCCTTTTCGGCACCGCACACGCGGTCGACACCAAGGGTGCCGAAGACAACCTCAAGAGCAAGAAAGGCCAGGAGCAGGCCAAGGAGATGACCGACGCCGAGAAGGAGGCGGAGAAGAAGAAGAAGGAGAAGACCGCCCGAGTCGTGGTGCTCAAGTGGAACGGCGTGAAGGGCACGGACTACACCGACACGACCGTGCAACGCATCGTGCGTTCGGTCATCGCGCGGCCCGACGCCCAGTTCTACCCCGATGTCGACCTGTACCAGAACGGACGCACGGTCCCGGACCGGACGGTCGTCCCGGCGATGCAGCCCGCCATGGTCCCTCCGCAGAACGTCGCGCGGGTGCGGGCCGCGGTGGACGAGATCTCGGGCGTGCCCTGGAACGCGCTCCAGCCCGACCAGTGGGGCCTGAAGGCCGGCGAGCTCCGGGATCTGACCGAGCAACTCTGGTTCGTGGACCGCGTGGAGCTGCGCGAGCCCCTGTTCCTGCTCTATGCCCAGATCGGCCGCGCGGCAGACAGCCAGAACCAGAACATCCCGCCGTTCTACGAGCAGATCGGCGCCCAGGCCGTGAACTACTACTACTTCCTCGCCGCCACGCTCGCGTTCCAGGACCCGGCGCTGATGAGCAAGCTGACCGACCAGGAGCTCAACGCGAACGTCGGCTTCATCCTGCAGCAGCTCCAGCAGGGCGCGTACCCGAGCCTGCAGATCGACTTCTCCGAACAGGGCGTCGCGTTCAACGCCGAAGAATTCAGCAAGTTGTACGAGGTGTACCTCAACGGCATCCTGACAGAGCCCTCGGACCTCGGCCGGAACGAGATCTTCATGGGGCGCACCGACATCTACCTCAAGCGGAAGGACTCCGGGCACGGCCTCTCCGAGCGGCTGGAGGTCACCAAGCTCGACAACAAGATCTACGACGTGGTCGAGACCGCCCGGAAGAAGATGGGCAACGAGCTCATCGACCAGTTGTTCCTGCACCCCAACGAGTGCACGCCCGCCCTCGACGGCGCGAGCCTGAACTACCTCGCGATCTACGCCAAGATCCACGAAAAGGCAGAGATCTACATCGCCGTTCCGGAGGACGGGAACCCGAACAAGACCAAAGTGTGGCGCTACGACCGGCCGAGCGCGACCCTGCAGCTGGTCGGCGGCGGCGACGACGGCTTCCCCGTGCGGTTTGCGATCCTCGCCTCGGTCGGCATCATGTACAGCGGCATGACCCCGAACGTGGACACCACGGTCACCAACCCCTCCGACCCCACGACCTTCGACCCGAAGGCCGAGGCCTTGAGCCGCGCCGGGGTGAGCCTCGCGAGCGGGTACGTGCCGCTCAACTTCGAGCTGCGCGGGCACTACAACCGGCTGATGGTGAACGTGGGCGTCGAGCCCGGGTTCAACACCGCCGGGACGTTCACCGAGCGCTACTGGATGCACGGGAACGAGGACGGGCTCGCGATCATCAACGCGAACGCCGTCGTCAAGGACCCGGCCACCGGCGACTACCGACCTTATGACCCTGAGACCGACGATGCCGCCAAGGTCAAGGACGTGGGCACGCCCGTCTACAACGAAGCGCTGATCAACAGGAACGTCTACATGGGCGTCTCCGCAGTGCTCGGCCGGGACGCCGGCATCGGGTTCGGCCCCCACCTGGGCGGGCGCGTGGGCTGGGACAACCTGCCACACGCGCTGCAGACAACCGCCCACGCCGGCTGGACCTTCCAGCCGCCGATCCTCAAGCCCACGAAGAACGGGCGGGTGCACCTCTTGATCGACGTAGACCTGCGCGGGGGCGTCATGTGGCCCTTCGGCCATTCGGTCTGGCACACCGACAACAAGCTCGGGATCAACGCGATGCCCGTCTTCGGAATCACGGCTGGCGCCGGCGTCACGTTCTGAATGTTGCCCCTCCTCCTCACCCTTTCCCTGAACGCCGCAGCAGCCACGCCTGAAGCCGCCCCGCTCGCGCCCGCCGTGATCGTGTGGACCGAGGGCCTGCTCCCGCCGGCCGAGGTGCAGCAGAAGATGGCGCGGCTGACGGCCGGAGGTGCCCAGCTGGACTGGGGGGACGTTGCGTACGCTCCCGGCGACCGCACCCCGGATGACCGGACGCGAGTCGACGCGGTGCAGACCGCGAACGACGCGGGACGCAAGCGCTGGGACGAGTTCGACGTCGAGCTGGGCATCGCCCAGGCGCTGCGGACGACCGTCGACGCTGTCACGCTCGTGAAGGACGACGCCGACCGCAACGTGCTGGAGCAGGCGCTCGTGCTCGAGAGCACGGCCGTCATGCGCGCGTTCCAGGACACACGCTTCGCGACGATCGAGGACGCCGGGCCGTTTCGCGTGGTCGTGGGCGACATGGTGGCATCGAAGCCGCTGACGGACCTGCTGGCGCTGGACCCGGACCGCGCCTGGACCCGCGACGAGCTCGGCGATGGGCAGATCCTCGTGCGCATCGAGCAGTACCGCACCGCAGCGAAGGCCCTCGCACCGGGCATCATCCACTTCACCGCGGCGCCCCCAGGGGTCTCGCTTGTGGTGGACGGTCGGGCGCTCGCCCCGGGCGTGTCGGACCTGCCGGTGCTCCCGGGACATCACTACGCGCACGCACAGGCGGGCACCCGCATCGCCGGCCGGGCAGACTTCGACATCGCGAGCGGCGAGACGGTCGACATCCAGGCGCTGCTGACCGAGTCCGACCTCACCGCAGCGAAGGCACTGGTGCTCTCCGGAAAGCTCGACGGACTGCCCGACGGCATGACGAAGGCGCTCACCGCCATCGCACCGGTGAACGGAAAAGTGCCCCGCGTCTACCTGGCTGCCGTGGACGAGAAGGGCCACGGTCACATCGTCCCCTGGACCCCCGGGGCGGTGATCATCCGCCCGAAGCCCGTCACCTTCATGCTCACGGGCGATGTCGGCGGCGGGTTCCTGAACAGCTCCGCCTTCGCGAAGCAGGCGGGCGCCGTGCAGACCACCCCGCAGTTCGGCCCGCAGCTCGGCGGACAGCTCGGCATCTACAACTTCCTCGTGAACGTCGGCGGCACCATGCTGCTTACGCCCGTGAAGCGCTTTGCATACGGCGGCGAACCGGAAGCGCCCGCGCTCTCCCCCGCTGGCGTGCGAGCCTGGGGCGGGATCGGCGTGTACCTGCCGCGCCCCACCAGGGGCGTGCCGCTGTTCAGCCTCGGAGTGAACTATGGCATGTTCTTCCCCGGCTCCACGGGGTTCGGCGGCAACCTGACGTTCGGGGTGCCGATCACCGACGGCAAGACCTGGCTGCGCCTCTCGCTCGACGGATTTCGTACCGTTCAGTCACCAGGGTGGCCGCAGGAAGGCAGCGCAAACTATGCTGGCGCCTTCCGGATCGGGTTCGGTCGCCTGCTCTGAACCCCCCGATCTGAGACCCTGGAGTCTTCATGCCCCTTCTTGCCCTGCTCCTCGCCCATGCCGGGCCCGCCCTGGCGGCCTCCTCCGCAGACCTCACCACCGTCCCGACGTGGTCCTGGAAGGCGGGTGAGGTCACGCGTTGGCACCTGGAGACGGAGCTGCACACCCCGCGCGGGTTCGCGCTCGCGTACGTCGACCCCAAGGGCGTCCACACCGAGGCCACGTCCATGCGGACGAAGATCGTGGTCGACACCGAGTGCACGGCGAACCCCGAGGGCAAGAACACCGTGCTGGACTGCACGTTCGCGTTTGTCAAGTTCACGGGCGACCCGTGGGCGCTGCCCGCCGATGAGAAGCTCCCCCAGGTGTATGCGGGGATCAGCGAGCAGCTCAAGACCGCGAAGGTGGAGATGCTGCTCTCCCCGGACGGTCGCATCCGCACCTTCGACCTGCAGGGAGTCAAGCGCATCAACGCGATGTCCGGCGAGGTCATCGAGTTCGAGCGGATCCTGCTTCAGCGCGCGTACTGCGGGTTCGAGCTCCCCCTCCCCACCGCCATCGACGACTTCAAGCGAGGATGGAAGCTCACCTCCACGTCGGCGCTCATGATGCTGCCCACCACCACCGGCACCACCGGCGCCTACGAGATGCAGTACACCACGGGCCCCGTCTCCGACAACCTGCTGCCCATCAACACCTCCGGGCAGGGCAAGCTCTCGTACGGCAGCGCGTCCGACGCGGCGAGCGGCGTGCGGATCATCGACACCCGGCTGGCCGCGCAGGCGGCGTTCGACCTCACGCTCGGGCACGTCGTCTGGCGGGGCCTGACCGTGGACGGGCGCCTCACCGTGGCCTCCAACGACGTCGACACCGACATCGAGTTCTACCAGTCCACCGCGATGCAGATGGTCGACAGCTTCCTGCCCGATGGTGCGGCCCCCATCTCGTTGATGGCCAGCCGCGCGCCGAAGCGGGACCTGCCTGCGCCCGAGCTCACGACGGGCCTCGCGCTGGTCGACTTCGCGACCCTGGGCATGCAGCCGCTCTTCATCCCCGCGATGCCCGTCGCTGGCAAGCAGCTTGGCCTGCCCACGACCTCGGTCACCGCCCGCGTGGAGGTGGACAAGGACGGCAAGGTCACCGCCGCCAGCGTGTACAAGGGCTACGAGGCCCTCGCCGACGCCTGCGAGATCGCCCTTCGCAGCGCCCGCTTCGCAAAGACCGGCACCCCCTACGCCGTCGACGTCAACGTGGAGTTCCGCGCAGAGGCCGCAAAATGAGCCGGGTGTACACGATCCGGCTGCAGAACCCCGCGGAGGGCATCGACATGGAGGTGCCCTGTCGCGATGACCAGCCGATCCTCGAGGCTGCCGAGTCAAAGGGCCTGGGCCTGCCGTACTCGTGCCGCAGCGCGGCCTGCGGCACCTGCGTGGGCCAGGTGCTCTCCGGTCAGGTGCACCTCGAGGAACAGTTCGTGCTCGGCGAGGACGATCTCGCGCGAGGGCTCACCTGCCTGTGCTCCGCGCACCCCCGCTCCGACTGCGTGATCCTCACGCACCAGCGGCACACGATCGAAGGCATGTGACTCCACAGCCCCCGCACCCTTGCCTTTTCCCTCCCTCCCGCATAGACAGCGGGGCCTGATTCTGGAGACTCCGTGGCCGACCAAAAAGTGAAGATCGAAGAAGTTGCTGACTACAAGGACCCGAGCCGTTTGAAGCGGTTCCTCACGGAGCGCGGCAAGGTGCTCCCCCGCCGCATCACGGGCCTGTCCGCCAAGCAGCAGCGCTCTGTCTCGCTCGCCATCAAGCGCGCGCGGCACCTCGCGCTCCTGCCGTACGTCAACCGCGAGTAGGTTCACCGCAAGCAGAAGGCCGGCCCTCGCGAGGGGGCCGGCCTTTTGTCGTGTGTGGACGAGGTCGAGCGGGCTGCCGAGCACGAGTCAGCACTCGAAGACAAGCTCCGCCAGTTCCAGGATGCGCTCGGGCCCGGCCTTGAGTCGGACGCACAGCTCAGCACAGCTGCCGCTGTCCCGGCGCGAGTGATCGCCCGCCCGGGATTCACGGCCGTCTCACCGCCCGATCTGGACCAGGCGGCGGGGCGAGCGAGGCCGCCCGCACCCGCCCTCGGTCCTACCCCCCTACCAGCGCGCCATCTCGGCCTTGAGGCCCTGGTCCAGCGCGTCGAGGAACTTCTCGGTGGTGAGCCAGGGCTGGTCGGGGCCGATGAGGCTCGCCAGATCCTTGGTCATCTTGCCGGACTCGACGGTCTCGACGCACACGCGCTCGAGCGCCTCGGCGAACTTCACGACGTCGGGCGTGTTGTCGAACTGGCCGCGGTACTTGAGCCCCTGGGTCCACGCAAAGATCGAGGCGATCGGGTTCGTGGAGGTCGGACGGCCCTTCTGGTGCTCGCGGTAGTGCCGCGTGACGGTGCCGTGCGCGGCTTCGGCCTCGACGGTCTTGCCGTCGGGCGTGAGCAGCACGGAGGTCATCAGGCCGAGGCTGCCGAAGCCCTGGGCCACGGTGTCGGACTGCACGTCGCCGTCGTAGTTCTTGCAGGCCCACACGAAGCCGCCTTCCCACTTGAGCGCGGATGCGACCATGTCGTCGATCAGGCGGTGCTCGTACACGATGCCCTTGGCTGCGAACGCCGTGGCGAACTCCTCGTCGAAGACCTTCTGGAAGAGATCCTTGAAGCGGCCGTCGTAGCGCTTGAGGATCGTGTTCTTCGTGGACAGGTAGAGCGGCCAGCCGCGGCTGAGCGCGTAGGTCATGGACGAGCGCGCGAACCCGATGATCGAGTCATCCAGGTTGTACATGCCCATCGCGACGCCGGACTCCGGGAAGTCGAACACCTTGTAGTTGGTCGGCGCGCCGCCGCCCTTGGGGGTGAAGGTCATCGTGAGCGTGCCGGCGCCGGGGATCAGGAAGTCCGTGGCGCGGTACTGGTCGCCGAACGCGTGACGGCCGATGACGATCGGCCTGGTCCAGCCGGGCACGAGCCTGGGCACGTTCTTGCAGATGATCGGCTCGCGGAAGATCGTGCCGCCGATGATGTTGCGGATCGTGCCGTTCGGCGACTTCCACATCTCCTTGAGGTTGAACTCCTTCACCCGGGCTTCGTCGGGGGTGATGGTCGCGCACTTCACGGCCACGCCGTACTTCTTCGTGGCGTTGGCCGAGTCGACGGTGACCTGGTCGTTGGTCGCGTCGCGGTTCTCGACTCCGAGATCGTAGTAGGCGAGCTCGATGTCCAGGTACGGCAGGATCAGCTTGTCCTTGATGAACTGCCAGATGATCCGGGTCATCTCATCGCCGTCCATGTCGACGAGCGGGGTCTTCACTTTGATTTTAGACATTGGGGCCTCGGTGGGGGCGCCAGCCTAACCCGGCGATCGGCGCTGGGGGCCCCCCCTGGGCGGCCCGTCCGTCATTCGTCGTCGCCCTCGTCGTCGTCACCGTGACGGTCGTGGCGCCCCTCGCGGTTCTCCTTCCAGATGCCCGCGAGCTGGGTCCATTGCTCGGGCGAGAGCACCTTCCGGATGGCGAGGATCTGCTCGACCCGGTTCCTGCGCAGGTCCGCGCTGGCGGCGTTCACCCCGTCGAGCGACTTCATCACCGCACGCTCGTCCACCGTGGTCTCGGCGAGCAGGTGTTCCAGCTCGAGTCGGGCAGCCTCGCTCCGGGCCTTGATTCCGATGCGCTTCTCCTTCGACTCGTACACGATGTCGGCGACGTCCTTCTTCTGCGCGCTGGTCAGCCCGAGCGTGCTGGCGATCTCGTCGAAGCGGTCCCCCGCGTGCGCGATGGGTGCGAAGCTGGCGGTGAGGCCGAAGCAGAGGAGGATGGGCAGGAAACGTTTGATCATGGATGACTCCTGTGGAGGACTGCGGTCGAGAGGATGTCGGTAGGGGAGGCAAAGGGATCGTCCCCGGAGGGGTCGTCGAGGGCGTCGTCGAGGGCGAGCCCCTCCAGGAGCGGAACGTCGCGGGCCTGGAGCCCGGCGGGGGGGGCCGCAGACATCGGCGTCGGGCTCGCAGCCTCGAACGCAGCGCGGGCGCCGAGCACGCCGAGGCACACGACCGCGGCGACCGCCAGCAGGACCGGTGCGCGACGCGCACGGAGCCCCACACGCAGCGGCAGGGGCGCGCTAGCCGGTTCGGGCGCCGGCGCCGTGATCACGAGCAAGCGAGCACACGCGGGGCAGCCCAGCGCGTGGTCCCGTTCGGCCGGGCCCGGCTCCCCCTCGATCAGGGCGCGATGAAGCTTTTCACAGTCCATGGTTCACTCCCATTCGGCGCTGCACCTGCGTGAGCGCCCTGGAAAGATGCGTCTTCACCGTCTCGGCCGAAAGGCCCGTCGCTGCCGCGATCTCCGGCACGGTCCAGCCTTCGTCGAACCGCAGGCCCCACAGGAGTCGCTGCTGGGGCGGGAGCCGTTCGACGATCCGCCGCGCCCGACGCCACGTCTCGGCGTCGCCTGCCGCGCGTTCCGGCCCCGGCCCCGGGTCGAGCGGCTCGGCGAACGGGAGCCAGCTACGCACCGCCCGGATCCGCAACGCCCGCAGGCACTCCCGGGCCACGATCTGCCGCAGCCAGCCGTGCAGGGCAGCGGCGGTCTGCAACGAACCCCGGTGCTCCCAGGCCCGGAGCCAGGCCTCCTGGAGGGCGTCGTGGGCGTCCTCGGCGTTGCCCAGCATGCGCCCGGCGAGCGCGCGATGGGCGGGCTCCGCGCTCGCCAGCGCCGCGCCGAACGCGTCACCATCGAGCGTGGCAACCTCCCGGAGCGGGGCGGCGGCGAGCGCGGGCTGGGGGGTCATCACGCCAGTATGGACCGCCGCGCGAACCAAAGGGGGGACACGATTTTCGAGGCCAACCCGCGGACCGGGTCGTGAGACCCCACCGCTGGATGCTCCGCCTACTTCGGCTGGACGGTCTGCCGCAGGCTCGCCGGGCACTCGGGCGTCGTCTCCACCTTGTAGTACCCCACCTCGTCCGCCCAGGCCTCCCCCTCGTACGGCCACTGCACGTAGTGCCGCTTCACGCGGTCGTCCCGCTCGGCGGTGCGGGCGACGTCAGGCATCTTGCCGGCGGCGGCAGCCTGCTCGTAGAGCTTCGTCTTCATCGACATGATGTCGATGGTGAAGATCTGCGAGTCGTTGAGCATGCCCTGCATCTGTTCCTGCTGCGCGGCGAGCCGATCCCGGATCCGGGAACCCTCGGCCTGGATGAGCTCGTCGCGGCGGGCGGTCACGGCCGTGCGCGCCCACTCCGAAAACGGGTTCGCCGACACGTTCTTGAGCCGCTTGAGCTCGTCCGTCGCGCTCGCCACGGCCTTGATGCTGTCGCCGAACTTCTCTTCGGTCGCGTAGGGCCGCCAGAACATGGCGGGGACATCCCCTGCGTCCCCGGTGGCGCGGTACTTCCGCGCGGCGTCGAAGTTCTCCTCGGGCGTGTGGCCGTTCCACGCCTTGAGCGAGTCGTTGAGCTTGCCGTACTTCTCGCGGAAGGAGTCGATCTCGATGTTCGCCTGCGGGAACTTGCAGATCAGGAACATCGAGTAGATCCGCAGCAGATCGGCCTCGGGGTAGTACCAGGTCTTGAAGAACGGCGTGTCGAGCGACATGAGCAGGCCGAGCGTGCTGTTCACGTCGTCGATGCGGAAGTGGGACCAGGCGCGCTCGAACTGCGCCTCGGGCCAGAACTCGCTCCCGCGGCTCACCGAGGCGAACGCCTGGATGGCACGCGGATAGTTCCCGGAGGCGTAGTAGCTGCGGCCCGTGTTGAGCTTGAGCATCTCGCCAAAGCGCGCGGAGTCGGCATCGTTGGCCTTGCCCGCCGCCTTTGCCGCGGCCTCGAAGCTCGTGAGCGCGGTGTCCGGCTTGGACTGCGCGTTGAGCACGATGCCCTCGAGCATCTTGGCCTTGGCATAGAGCGGGTCGCCCTGCTTCACCAGCTTGAGCAGCCCGAGGGAGAGCCCATAGCTCCCCTGCCGGAACGCCTCCCGGGCCGCGTAGTAGCCCATCTGCCCGCGTACATCCTCGGTGCGCGCAATCCCGACGTTCTTGGAGAACGGGCCCTGCAGCACCGCGAGGTCCCCCACCTTGTCCGCCGTCTCGATCGACTTCGGAACCCGCCGACCCACGGCCTCAGCGTCCCAATCGGCCGCGACCAGGAACGCCTGACGCCACGCCAGCGTCGCTGCGTAGGGCAGGTCGAGGTCCACCAGCAGATCCCCCAGCTTGGCGTAGGCCTCCCCGAAGAACGGCGTCTTGAGCGGATCCGCCACGATCGCGACGAGCGCGTCCGCCGCGCGCGCCTTCTGGCCCGAGGCGATCTGGCTGTCGTAGTCGGCAAAGACGGTGTCGTGCGTCTTCTGATCGGGCGCGCCGGGCGTGACCGGAGCAGCGGGCGCGGCTTCGACCACCGGTGCCGCCTTGGACTCCTTGGCCTTGCCCGCCCACGCAGGGCTGCACAGCGCCAACCCGCCTGCAATCAGCAGCGCTGACGAGCGTCGCAGCATCACTTCTTCCCGCCGGAGAAGAAGCCGAGGCCCACGATCACGCCAGCGTTCTGCTTGAACCCGGCCGTGCCCGACTGCTTGCGGAACTCGATCATCAGGTCGTCACGAAGCTCGGCGCGCAAGGCCATGTTCTTCTTCAACCAGACCTGGGTGCCGACCCCGAGCCCGACGGTGGGAGCGACGGCGATGTCGGCCGCAGGCAGCACGGACTGCTCCAGCGTCGCCCCTGCGCCTGCGATCGCGTACCAGTCGTTGTGTAGGATCTTGTTTCCGAAGTTCAGCTTCGCGTAGATCGGGGACAGGTGCGCGTTCACCTGGAGGTCGGCGAGGTACCGGTAGGCCTCGACGGCCACACCGTAGTCCGGCCCCGCGAGGTACTGGTAGCGCGTGGTCGGGAGCCCGTAGCCGCCCCCGACGTGCGCCTCGAGGCCGAACGTCTCCGACAGGAAGAGCGTTCCGGTGAACTGCGCTTTCGGCGCCACCGTGAAGCCGTCGAACGGCAGAACGCCGAGCGCCACACCGACCTCGAAGGTGCTGTCCTTGGAGTACAGGCGGCGCTGCACGACCTTGACGTCGGAGTTCTTGATGACACCGATGTCGACGGTCTCGGGAGGGGTGTCGGCAGCGTGAGCCGCTGGGCTCAGGAATTGCGACGTGATGGCGAGCAGCAGCATGAAGGGGGCGCTCCGGCGGGTGCAGAAAGAGAGAGGGGAGAGCGAGCGGCGGCGTTGCAGCGAGGACTAGAACCCGGTGGGAAGCTCGCGGGGAAAGCCCCCAATCGGCCGATAGTAGATCCGGACGTCGGAATTGTAGCCAGGGATGGCGGTGCCATGGAACGCGACGGCGTTGGAGGCCGCCTCGTACGTCCAGCCATCCCCCCACTCGGCGTCGTTGGTCTCGACCGCGCCGCCGATGAGCGGGGAGGTCACGATGCTGACGTCGTCGACGTACACGTCGATGGTGGCGACATCCGGTACGGCCTGGAGCGGGAACATCGTCTGCAGGTTGGCCAGCAGCTGCCCGATCTCGTCGAGGTTCGTGGCGAAGTCCGAGGCGACACAGTCATCGGCGGGGCCATCGGTGATGCCGACGTAGGTGCCAAGCGTCGAGCCCACGACGTTCTGGTAGCGCTCGACGGCCCACGGTTGGGCGCCATCGAGGCAGGAAGCATCGGTCCCATCGTAGTTCGGCCCGATGACAGCCACGCGGACCGGGTTGGGGAACGAGGCGAACGCGTCGGTGTACACCCCGGGGTCCGAGTCGCCGGTGGCCTGCCGGTAGGAGCCGTCGCCCTCGTCCGTCACGATGACGATGATGGTGTTCGCATCGTCACGCAAGAACCCGTCCCCGGTGCCGATCTGGGAGTCGTCGAACACGGTGGGGCTGGTGCCCGAGCCGTTCGGGGTGTCGTACTCGGAGCACAGATCGGGGGGGGCGTCGGCCGCGCGGCACAGAGCGAGCAGTCCGGCCTCGAGACCCATCTCGTTGCCGGATCCGCAGTGCCCGATCCAGGTGCTCCCTCCGCAGAGGCAGTCCAGGTACTCGCTGGTGATCTCGCCACCGGCATCGGGCGCGGCTTCGTCACACACAAAGTCGGCGTTCGACGGGACGTCGTTCTCGGAGAAACACGTGGCGCCGCAGAGCAGGTTGCGCTGGAATTCCAGGGCGCCATCGGGGTCGCCGCGCTTGATCACGTAGGGATCTCCGACGAAGGTGCCCTCGTCGCCGGGCTGCAGGTTGTTCGGGTCGTTCGCCTGGACGGACGTCGTGGTGATGCCGATCTGGTAGTCGATGAACAACGAGTCGCCGGAGGTCTCGCGGATGTAGTTCGCGACGGCATCCGTGAGGGTGGCCCGGCCAGTCTCTGCCCCCTCGGACGAGGTGAGCTTGTCGATGAACGCAGTGAAGTTCAGGGCGAGATCGCTTGCCTCGGCCTGCATCGAATCGGAGTTGTCGATGACGAACAGGATGTCCGCGTTGTTGCTGAACGTGGCCTGCTCGAAGCCGGTCACCCGGAACATCTCGTAGCTGTTGCACCCCGGTAGGCCAACCAGCCCCAGGCAGGACAGGACCAGTACGGACGCTGGACGGGGAGGGGCGAAAATGCGCATGGCGGGAGTGTACCGGTGGAAGGGAGGTGCCGGCAATGATCGGGCGCGGGTGAACGCGCCCGGCTCACATCTTCTTTACGAGCGAGTTGATGGTGTTGAACGTCGTGGTGACCTGGTGCTGGATGCGCAGGCCGTGCTTCTGGTGGAACTTGACCAGGTCCGACCAGATGGACGTGATCTCCGCGCGGATCTCGTCGTAGGAACGGTTCTCGATGAGGCTGCGCAGGTGGCTCACGGCCGGGGGCAGGTCGCCCTCGTTGTAGCGCTCGGCGATCTTCTCCACCGCGTCGACAAGCTGATCATGCAGCGGGTGTGGCGCCCTGGTCGCCGAGGCAGCCGGCTCGTCCGCGTCGATGGGCTCGGGCTCGATCTCGTCGGGCGCATCCTCCTCCACGGAGGTGACGGGCGCGGCGACATCGACTTGTGGGGGTTCGACCGGAGCCACCACCGCTGCAGGCGCAGCGACAGGCTCTTCGACCACCTGGGGAGCAACAGGCGCGGCCACCGGGACGACGACCGCAGCGGGGGCCGCGACCGGCAAAGGGGCCGCGACCGGTGCGGGGGGAGCAGGGCGGCCGGACGCCTCTGGACCGCTCCAGGCCTCGCCAGGAGCCGAAAGCCCACGCTCGCGGAGATACCCTGCCGGGTCGCCGAACATCTCGGCGTAGTCCGCCAGCCGGAAGCCCCCCTTGATGGCGTTCGTGCCAAGATCGTTCTGGCTCTCGATGATGGTCGCGCGCCCGGCCGTGCGAGCGTCCACATGGACTTCACCGGCGATCATCGCGTCGATCTGGATCTTGCCGGGACCGAGGTGGATGGCGTTCCTGGCCTGGAGTCCTCGAGCGGTGATCGGCTGCCCGGTGAGCTCGATGTCACCGGCGCGAATCGTCCCCACCTGGGTGGGACCTGCCACAGACACGAGGCCCGCCGCCTGCAGGAGATCCGTGCCGAGCGGTCCATGCACCGTGACACTGCCGCCTACATCCGCTCGACGCACCGTGAACGCGCCATGCACCGCGACGTCACCGCTGGCAACGAGCTCAGACGCGGTCAGGTCTCCCTGCACGGTGAGTCCGCCCCCGGCCTCGACGCGCTCGGACGTGAGCCCGCCTCCGAATGCGGCGTCCCCGCCTGCCTGCATGGAACCGACGCCGGCCGTCCCGGTCACGGTCACCGCTCCGCCGGCCTGCACCGACTCCGCCGCGAGCGTACCCTCCACTCGCACAGAACCCGCAGCGACCAGGGCACCCGCAGCGATGGCACCGTGAAGCTCCACGTCCCCCGCGCGCGAGACGACCCGCGACAGCGTGCGCCCGAAGGTCGTGTGCAGCACGACATCTCCAGCGTTCTCGATGATGAGGCCCGCGTCGCTCACCTGGAAGGTGACACCCGCTGGGATGACGAAGGGCTGTGACTTTTCCATACCGGTCCTCGAGGTTGGCCGGAAGGTAACGCGAGGGCCGGCGAGTGGGGGCGGATCCGAAGCGCACAAGCCGATCGTTCCCCCCACTTCGGGTTAGAACGACGTATGGCCTGGTCCGAATCCGACATCCCCGATCTCTCCGACCGCATCTTCGTCGTCACCGGTGCCAACAGCGGCATCGGGTGGGAGGCGACGAGGATGTTCGCCGAGCACGGCGCCCGGGTGGTGATGGCGTGCCGCACGGTGTCGAAGGGTGAGGAGGCTGCAGCCCGCATCCGTGAGAAGACCCCTGGAGCCCACCTGGAGGTCATGGCGCTCGACCTGGCCGACCTCGACAGCGTCCGCGCGTTCGCCTCCGGGCTGCGTGGGCTGCATGCACAGATCCACGCGCTGGTGAACAATGCCGGCATCATGGCCATCCCCTACGCCAAGACCGCGCAGGGTTTCGAGATGCAGCTCGGCACCAACCACTTCGGGCACTTCGCCCTCACCGGGCTGCTGCTCGACGCCATACCGCCGCTGGGCCGGGTGGTGACCGTCTCCTCGGCCGTTCACCGGATCGGGTCCTTCGACTGGACCGACCTGAATTGGGAGCGGAGCTACAGCGCCTGGCCCGCGTACGGAAGGTCGAAGCTGGCCAATCTGTTCTTCGCGCTCGATCTCGATCGTCGGCTCAAAGCCACCGGATCGACCGTGCGCAGCGTCGCGTGCCACCCTGGATATGCGTCGACAAATCTACAGTTCGTCGGCCCTGCCCAGACGAAGAGCGCCGTGGGAACGTTCACCATGAGCCTGGGCAACGCCCTCTTTGCCCAGTCCGCGGCATCCGGGGCCCTGCCCACGGTGTTCGCCGCGGTCTCTCCGACGATCGTCGGAGGCGAGTACGTCGGCCCGCGCGTGTTCCAGACGTGGGGGGCACCGACCCCGCAGGGGACCGCTGCACGGGCGCAGGCGCCCGAGGAGTGGAAGAAGCTGTGGGAGGCCTCGGAGAAGCGCACCGCCGTGCGGTTCCTGTCGGCAGGCCTGCCCACCGGCAGCTAACAGAACCTGCGCAGGCGCCCGATCCGCTCGGGTAGCTCGCCCCAGCCCGTGTCCTCGTCGTGCAGCAGGCCCACCAGCCCGGCCCGATTCGCGCCCCCGACGTCGTTGACCGCATCGTCGCCGATGTGCACGGCCTCCGAGGGCCGCACGCCCGCCGCGGTGCACGCGGCCAGGAAGATCTCCGGGTCCGGCTTGTCCACCTCCAGCTCCGCCGAGCAGATCAGCACGGGGAACATCCGGTCCAGCGCGAACCGGTTGTACAAGGTGCGAAGTCGGGTGTCCCAGTTCGAGACGATACCCAGCTTCACGCCGGTGCGCGCCACGTGCCCGAGCACGTTCAGGGCGCCCTCGTCCACCCACCAGGCCCTCGGCAGGCTGTAGTGCGCCCACAACTGCTCCACCAGCACGTCGTCGTCAGCCCCTATGGCTTCCTTCGCCACGGGCCCCCAGAACGCGCGACCATCGCCCCGCTGGCGCTCCCCGAGCGCCGCATGCCGCTTGAAGGCCTGACGAAACCGCTGCTCGACGACGACGGGGTCTGCGTCGATGCCCCGCGCACGGGCGGCGCGGGCGTAGGTGATGCCGACGGGCTCACGCGGCTTGATCAGGGTGCCAGCGGCGTCGACGAAGCAGGCGCGGACGTTCATCGCCCCGCTGCTATCGCGTGGCGCCCCGGCTGTGGGGGGCCGGGTGGAGGCAGTCAGCCCGGGACCGCGTCCACCAGGAATCTGGACCAGTCCACGAAAAGCGGCCCGGTGCCGTACACCATGCGGTAGGTCTGCCACGAGGAGCTCACGCGCTTGACGTAGTTCCGGGTCTCCCGGAACGGGATCGCCTCCACGATCTCGTCCACCGGGGCATTCGGGGTGAGCGCGAGCCACTTGTCCACGTTGCCTTCGCCTGCGTTGTACGCCGCCAGCGTCAGCGCGCTGTCGTCGTTGTAGCGCTGGTGCAGTGTATCCAGGTAGAAGGCTCCGATCTTGAGGTTCACGTCTGGCTTCCAGATGTCCGAGGAGTGGAACGACAGGCCCATCTTCGCCGCGACGCCCGAGGCGGTGGCAGGCATGAGCTGGGAGAGCCCGCAGGCGCCGGCGTGGGACTTGATATGCTGGTTGAAGTTCGACTCCTCCCGCACCAGGCCGTGAAAGAGCCGCCCGTCCCAGGAGTAGCCGGTCGTCGCGGCCTGCACCTCGGCCCACCAGACCTCGGGGTAGGCCTGCCGCATCACCTTCCAGGCGTTGGGGCCGAGCGCGCTCGGGGGGTGGGTCTTCAGGTAGCTGCGCAGCCGATCGTGTGCGAGCAGGAAGTCGCCCGAGTCCGTCTCCGCGCCGGTGACGATCGCCATCTCGGCGCCGCTGAGCGCCTCGTCGTCCCACTGCGCGAACTCGACGAGCGCGTCCCCGATGAGGCCCACCCGGACCAGCCCCATCGCGTTCAACACCGCCGGGGAATGCAGCCACCGGTCTCGCACCTGCCATGGAGCGTCCGCCGGGTCCATCGGGGGCCTGGGGATGCTCGCCCGCTCCGGAGCGAGCTGCGCCAGGCGCGACGCCGCGAGGATCGCGTAGTAGTGCCACCCCTCCTGCCGTGCGAGCTGGTCGAAGCCCTCGATGGCCTTCGCCATGGCGGCGGCATCCGGGTTGCGCTCGGTGGGGTCTGCCCGATCGGGGAACGCGCGCCAACGAGCCGCCCAGTAGCGACACCCGAGCACATCCGTCGGGTTCGACGTGATCGGCACCCTCTCCGCACAGGCGTCCGCCCAGTGCACCGCCCCCGGCACGTCACCCGTCAGCCACGCTCCCCAGGCGAGCCGCCAGGCAGTCTCCCCTGCGAGGTCGCCGGCGGGGTAGGCGTCGAAGCCCGCCGCCCAGAGCGCCTTCGCGGCGTCGAGGTCACCGGCCTGCTGCTTGCCGATCCCGCCGAGGGCGTAGCCATCGTCGGCCATGCTGTGGGTGGGGTAGTTCTTCGGGATCAACGCGTAGGCGCTTGCAGCCCCGGCCCAGTCCTTCTTGCGCTCCAGCGACTTCCCGGCGAGGTACAACGCCTTCGCTCCCCGGTCATCGTCCACGCCCTTGCAGGACTTCCCGAGCGGCGCCAGCACGGCAGCAGCCTCGGTGATGTTGTTGAGCTTGTGTTGCGCTCGTCCGTAGGCGTACCGGTACATGCAGCCGAGCGCCGTGTTGTCGGGGACCTCGCCGAGGCGATCGTCCAGCAGGTCCTTTGCCTGTGCGTAGCTGCCCCGCTCCTGGAGCACGTCGGCGCGGATCGCCAGGTCCTGGAGGCTCGGGGCCGCGAGGCTCGGTGCGGCGAGCCCGTCTTCGCGACTACCCGGGTAGTACCTGTAGATGCGGCGAAGCTCGGCCTGCCCGGTGGCGCTCGTCAGTCCATCCTTCTCCGCGAGCGCCCAGAGCGCCTCGCCCGAACCAGGTGCCGGGTCGGGGCGGGCAGCGAGCTCGGTCCACACCTTCCGCGCCTCTGCCGTGCGTGTGATCTTCTGGTACGCGTCGGCCAGCGCCAGCCTCGCGCGAACCTCGATCGGCCCGGCCCCGAGCACGCGCTCGAGCGGGACCACCGCGTCTGCCGGTCGCCCGTCGTCGAGCAACACCTCCCCCACCACGAGATCGACGTAGGCCGGTGGCGCGTTGGCCGCCTTCGAGAGCGCGTCGAGCAGCGGCACCGCCTCCGCCCCCCGGTGGGCCCGCTGCAGCTCCCAGGCACGAACGAACGCCAGGTCGGCGGCCTGGTTTCCGCTCACCTGCTTCGGGTCGATCGCCGCGAGGAGGGTGAGCGCGGTAGCGTGGTCACGCGCCGAGAGCGCCGCGAGGAGCTCAGGCGAAAACGGAAGCGTGGGCGAGAACGCCGTAGGCGCTAGCGTTGTCCAGGCCTCGGGCGGCGGGCCGGCTGGCGGAGCAGGGTCGTCGGCGAGGGCACGGGGGGCGAGCAGGCTCGAGATCGCGAGGATCCCGCCAAAAAAGGGGGGCAAGAGACGCATGGCACCAGAACCCGGCATGACCGCCGGAGTAACCCATCTATTGACAGGTCAACGCTGCCGACCACGCCGAGCGGCCTCGCAGCTACTGCCCGTTCGACGCTGCGGGCGTGGGCTCCTGGCCAGCAACCCAGTTGTCGGACCCATCCGGAACACGCGCCGCCGAGAGGTCCGCCTGCTGGAGCGTGTAGTTGATCCCGTCCACCCGCAGCGGATCGTAGCCATCCGCCACCACGTAGACCGCCAGCACGCCGCTGGCGCTGTTGATCTTGAACGAGGAGTGCTCCACCCCCTGCTCCGGCTGCCCATCGCACCAGATCAGGTAGTACTCGCCGGGCTGAAGCCCGAGACCGGCGGGGAGCGGCCACTTCGTGGGCTTGTCGAGGTTGTCGGTGAGGTACAGGCCATCGAAGTTCACGAGGGTGTCTCCGGTGTTGTAGAGCTCGACCCAGTCGTCGAACTCCCCCGCCTCGTCGGGGTTCGTCGCATCGTTGCTCCCGAGGAACTCGTTGAGCACCAGCGAGGGCGCAACCGGCGGGTCCCCGTGCTGGACGACCTTCGTGTCGCCGGTGTCATCGCCCGGTGCACCGTTACAACCCACGAGCAAGAACACGGGAAGCCACTTCAGCGAATCCATCCAGAACTCCATCAATCGCCGAATCTGTAGCCCATCCATGTGCCCCACGTCTACCAAAGAGCGAAGCCCAGATGGGATCCGCGGTAAGATCGCGGCCACACCCCGAGGCCTTCTTTGAAGAAGACCAAGATCCTGTTCATCAAGTACCACGAAGCTGCAGACCAGCAGCCGCTGTCACAGAAGGCGGCGGAGAAGCTCGGTATCTTCCCATCCCTCGCCCTCGCGCAGCTCGCGGCGTGGGTTCGTCAGCACGGGTACAAGGTGGGCCTCATCGACCTGCACGCCGAGAACCTCCTGCCGAAGGACGCCGAGAGCCGGTTCGCAGACGAGAAGCCGGACATCGTGGCCCTCACGGCCAAGACCCTCGGCTGGCCGGCCGTCATCGAGATCGCGCAGGTCGTACGCAAGGCGTGTCCGAACGCGGTGATCGTGTGCGGCGGGCCGCACATGTCGATCTACCCGCGGGAGTCCCTCACCTGGGACTGCTTCGATCTCGCCGTGGTGGGCGACGGCGAGGAGACCTTCCTCGACATCTGCGACCATGTCGAGTCCGGCTCCGACCTCGACGACATTCCGGGCACCCTGTTCCGACGGCCCACCGGCGAGATCGACCAGAACCCGGCTCGCGCTGCCTCGAAGGACATCGACAAGTACCCGATCCCTGCATGGGACCTGCTGCCCATCGACCGATACCACTGCCTCACGCTGCTCAAGCCCTTCGCCACCATGGTGACGACGCGCGGCTGCCCCTGGCACTGCGGCTACTGCTCGCAGGTGTACTCCGACAAGCTGAAATTCCGGGCTCCCCAGCTCGTGGTGGACGAGATGGAGTACCTCGTCAAGACCTACGGGGTCCGCGAGATCGTCATGTTCGACGAGACGTTCACCATCGGCAAGAAGCGCATGCGCACCCTTGCGGACGAGATCCTGCGGCGCAACCTCAAGGTGAACTTCAACATCCGCGCCCGCGTCGACACGGTGGACCGGGAGGTGCTCACCTGGTTGAAGAAGGCCGGGCTCCGCTCGATCCACATGGGAGTGGAGGCCGGCACCGATCGGGTGCTGAAGATCATGAACAAGCAGATCACCCGGGAGCAGACGGTAGAGGCCTTCCGGATCGCCCGCGAAGTGGGCCTCGAGACACGCGGCTACTTCATGGTCGGGTACTACGACACCACGCCGTCGGACGTCGAGGAGATGATCAAGTTCTCCGCGAGCCTCGGCCTGGACTGGGCGAGCTACTCGGTGGCCACGGCGCTACCCGCCACCGACCTGTACCGGATCGCGCAGGAGCGCGGCTACGTGGACGGTGACTTCTGGCGCCGCTACACGATCAACGGGGGTGGGCCGATCCCACAGCTGGAGACCGAGACATTCACCGCCGAGCGCCTGCGCCAGTACCGAACGAAGGCGTATCTCAACTTCTACATGCGACCGGACCTGATCCGGCGGAAGCTGTCGAAGACCGAGGGGCGCGCCGAGCTGATGGAGATGCTCGGCGGAGCCACCGTGTTGAGCGAGATCGTCAAGAGCACGATGATGAAGAGCATCCCCAGCGTCGGGCTGGGGAAGTGGGGCACCGTTTGAGCGCCGCCGCCCGCGGTTCGCGCACCAACGCTGCATGGCCTCACCACTCCTTCACAATCAACAAAATCGCCGACGTGACCTTCGTTTTTGTCGCGAACTGTCGGCGGGGCGAGGACGGGAGCGGACGACTGTGCTACCTTGCACATGCAAGAGCGCCGGTTTGACCCCGGCTCGAAATGGTTTCCGAAGATTCCACCCCTGCAGACGTTGTCGCTAAGCTGAATTCGGGTGACGTTGCGTTCTGCAACCACCTGACGCGGTCCCCGGAGAGTAAATGGCTACTATTGTTGCGTTCTTCCAAGACGGCGGAACGTTCATGTTCATCAACATCGCCTTTCTGGTGTTGGGACTGGGCGTGGTGCTGGAACGATTCATCGTCATCTTCTTCGTGCTGCCCATCAATGAGAAGACGTTCACCGCCTCGGTGGAGAAGTACCTGAAGGCAGGGAACATCGAGGCTGCCGCGAAGGCTTGCCAGGTGGCACCCCGTCCGGTCCTCTCCCGCGCCACCCGCACGCTGCTCGGACTCCTGCGCAACGGCTACGAGAGCCCGATGCTCGCCGTCGAAGAAGCGATGATGGACGTGCGGAGCCTCATCATGACGCGCGTCGCCTGGCTCTGGGCCATCGCCAACATCGCGACCCTGATCGGCCTCATCGGCACGGTCACCGGCCTCATCAAGGCGTTTCTCGCCGTTGGCGCTCTCGCGGCCGACCAGCGCGCGAACGCCCTCGCCAAGTCGATCTCGGAGGCGATGAACAACACCGCCTTCGGCCTCTCGATCGCGGTCATCTGCATCATCGGCCACCTCGTCGTGAGCAGCAAGGCCGCCAGTTTGAACGAGAAGACCGAGCACGCGCTGTTCCACTTCATGAACGTGCACGCCCAGTGGAAGAAGGGCCCACGCAGCGCCGAACCCGCGGCGAAGGCCTAACCAATGGCTGGCGGCGGCGGAGAGGGCGAGCTGAACCTCGTCCCGTACCTGGACATCATGCTCAACCTGATCATGTTCCTGCTGGTCGTCACAGCGTACATCGTCGAGCTGAGGGAGGCCCCCGTGCTGGTGCCCACGCTCACCGGGGACAACGGGCCGGGCCCGGTCGATCCGGACAAGAAGGGCTACCTCAGCGTCGTGGTCACGCAACGTGCGCTCTCCATCGCCTCCAGCAAGGAAGGCGTCGCGCCCGTGGAGCTGTTGCGCAAGGGTGGAGTGCTCCCCTACCGCGACCTCACCCAGGTCCTGCGGCAGTTCAAGGACTCCGGGACCGTCGAGGACACTCTGCAGGTGCTTGCTGACCCTGCGATCCCGTACTCGGAGGTCGTAGCCACCATGGATGCCGCCCGGACAGACGGGAAGACCGCCCTCTTCCCCGGTATTCAACTCGCACTGGCGTTGCCGTAATGAGCGAACCCACCCAGGCCGAACTCGACCAGATCTCCGCGAACGACGACGAGTTCATGCTCCGCCGGCGCCGGCATGGTGATCCCGGCATCGTTGGCTTGAACCTGACGGCCATGATGGACGTCATGACGATCCTGCTCGTCTACCTGATCAAGGTGTTCTCCGACGCCCCGCAGAACATCACATTGAACGATGACCTTCGTCCTCCCGCCTCCACGGCGCCGGACAACATCGTCCCCGCTGTGCGGGTGATGATCTCGGCCGGAGCGATCTCTGTCGACGACAAGACCGTCCTTCAGGTGAAGGGCGGTGAGGTGGTCCCCACCGATCCGAAGAACAAGTACGGCCCGCTGTCTGGCGCGCTGCAGAAGCGCGTGGACGACATCCGCGCGATCTCCCAGCGTACGCACGGGCCCGGGTTCGACGGCATCCTGATGGTGGTCGCCGACGAGGACACGCCGTACGGCCTGTTGGCAGACGTGCTCTCACAGGCTGGCCGCGCACAATTCACCAGCTACCGGCTGACCGTCCGGCACAAGTAGGCCGTGGCCTCGGCTGGCGCAGGGTCGCAGGCGTCGGCGCTCTTCGAGGCGCCTTCGGCTGAGGTGATCGCCGGCGCGCTCGTCACCCGAGCCCGGAAGCGGCTCGCGAACACGACGGACGCCGCGCTGACGGAGCTGCTCGCAGACACCGTTTTTCACGAGCGCAAGCGGCTCGACGAGGGCCGAGCGGACTCCGAGTTGGCCTACGCCTCCCGCGTGGCCGAGGCGGCCCAGTCCCTGCGCGCGATGTCCCGGGATGAGATGCAGACGGCCCTGCTCCACCTCGTGGACAGCTACGCGAGGGAGATCCACAACCCGTTTTCGCCCCGCGCCTACACGTTTGCCACGCGGGTCATGCCGCCGGTGCTCACCCGGTTGCTGTCTGCCTCGCGTGGCCGGGACATCCTGCTGGGCCCGCTCGCTCGAACCCACGTCGATCCCGCCTCGCGCATCGCCATCGCTGGCCCGCTCGAGCACATCGCGGAGCTCACGCGGCGCGGCACCGTGATCCTCGCGCCGACGCACGTCTCGAACCTCGACTCCCCGCTCATGGGCTACGCTCTCTACGCGGCGGGGCTACCGCCCTTCGCCTACGGGGCGGGCCTGAACCTGTTCTCAAACCCCGCGATGGGGTTCTTCATGCGGCGGCTCGGAGCGTACACCGTCGATCGGCGCAAGCGGAACGCGCTCTACAAGGACACGCTCAAGGACTACTCCATCGAGGTGCTCCGGCGGCGCTGCCATTCGTTGTTCTTTCCCGGGGGCACCCGGTCGCGTAGCGGGCGATTGGAGTCGCGTCTCAAGAAGGGCCTGCTGGGCACCGGCCTCGCGGCGTGGCAGGAGAACCTCGAGGCGGGCTCGGCCAACGGTGAGGTGTTCGTCGTCCCCTGCACGCTGTCGATCGGCGTGGTGCTGGAGGCGGAGAGCCTGATCGCAGATGCCCTCGCAGACGAAGGCAAGCAGCGGTACATCATCATGGACGACGAGTTCAGCGAGCCGCGAACGGTCGCGGCGTTCGTGCAGCAACTGCTGCGGCTCGACGCCCGCGTCCACGTGACCTTCGGGCAGCCCCTCGACGTGGTGGGGAACCGCGTCGACCTGCAGATGCGCTCGCTCGACCCGCATGGAAACCCCGTGGATCGGCGAGGCTACGTGACCGATCGCGAAGGCAAGGTGGTGGCCGACGAGCAGCGCGACTTCCTGTACACGGAGCGGCTGGCCCGGAAGCTCTGCGACGCGTACCGCTCCGACTTCGTCGTGCAGTCCACGCACCTCGCCGCCTGGGCCGCCTGGGAGGCGTTGAAGGCCCAGCACCCGGGGCTCGACGTGTACCGACTGGTCCGGCTCGCACCCGAGCAGCGGGCCGCTCCGCGCGCTGCAGTCGAAGCCCGCATCGCGACGGCGCTCACCCAACTCGCCGACCAGCCCCGAACCGGCCCGGCAACGCCCGCACGGATCCTCGACGAGGCCGTCAAGCTCTTCGCCAACTTCCATCGGGTCCGCGCTCTCGAATATGCAGCCGATGGACAGGTGAGGGTGTCCGGGGAGCTCACCTACTACTATCGCAACCGGCTCGACGTCTTCGGGCTCTCGAGCAGGGCGGCCCCGTGACCCGCTGCGCGATCATCGGCTCGGGGGACAGGCTGGTCGCCGTGGATGCGTTGTTGCGCGCCGCGGGTTCCGAGGTCGTGCGAGCGAGCCCCGGACAGTCCGCCGAATCGCTGGCCGCCGACCTCCTGTTCGTCGACGTCGCGCCCCATGAGCTCCGCGGGGTTCTCCGCACCCTCGCGCCGGGCCCGCGGGATCAGGTGGTGCTCACATCCCGGGGGCTCGACGGCCCGACGGGGCAGCGGCTCTCCGAGGTCGTGGAGCAGGAGACAGCGTGCATCCGTGTCGGCGCGCTGGCCGGCCCCATGCTCCTGCAGGAGATCCAGCGCGGGGCGCCATGCGCCGTGCTCATCGCCTCCCCGTATGCCTCCATCACGCTCGCTGCGCACGCTGCGCTGCGATCACCCGTGTGCCCCGTCTACCGGACCGATGATCTCACCGGAACCGAGTTGGCCGAAGCGCTCGTCGAGGTGCTCTGCGCAGCCCTGGGCGCGGCGCGCGGGCTCGGGTCGGGCGTCGGTTTGCAGGCGCTGGCGGTCTCCCGGGGCATCGCCGAAGGGGGCCAGCTCTTCTCCCGCGTGGGGGGACAGGCGCGCACGTTCTCCGGGCTGGCAGGTGTCGGCGAGCTGATCGCCGCTGCCAGTGTGCCCGACCACCCGTCCCTGCGCAGAGGCCTGGCGTTGGCGCGCGGCGAGAGGGACCCCGCGCTCGTGGAGCTTTGCGATGCCCTGCTCCGCCGGGTGAAGGACCTGCCAATCACCCAGGGCGTTCGGGCCGTCGCGAGCGGGGCAGGGAGTGCCGCGAGCGTGCTGCACGAACTGCTCGAGCGGGACCCCGGCGTGGAGTAGCCGCGCCCAGGGAACACCACCCTCTCGAGTGCTGGCCACGGGCGATCTGCAAGGCTGGGCTAAACAGGATCGCTGCTCAACGTAGCGGTTCGAGGC